>JAEWOI010000014.1 GCA_023460935.1 Actinomycetes bacterium | reverse complement strand
GCGCAGCACTGATCACCCGCAGCAAACCGCCGGTCGAGCTCGTCGAGACCCCCGCAGGCGCAGCACTGATCACCCGCAGCAAACCGCCGGTCGAGCTCGTCGAGACCGCCGAGGTGCAGTACTGATGGCACCCAGGCGCGTGATGGCCCAGGTGGGCATGGTGATGAACCTCGACAAGTGCATCGGCTGCCATACCTGCTCGGTGACCTGCAAGCAGGCCTGGACCAACCGGGCCGGCACCGAGTACGTGTGGTTCAACAACGTCGAGACCCGGCCCGGGCTCGGCTACCCGCGCCGCTACGAGGACCAGGAGAAGTGGCAGGGCGGCTGGGTACGGACCAAGTCCGGGGGGTTGAAGCTGCGCTCCGGCGGCAGGTTCGCCAAGCTGCTGAGCATCTTCGCCTCGCCGGTGCAGCCCGAGCTCGCCGACTACTACGAGCCGTGGACCTATGACTACGCCAACCTCATCTCCGCCCCGCTGGGCGACGACTTCCCGGTGGCCCGGCCCAAGTCGCTGATCACCGGCGAGGACACGCGGATCACCTGGAGCGCGAACTGGGACGACTCCCTGGGAGGCGTCGCCGAGACCGGGGAGACCGACCCGATCGTGCAGAAGCTGCGGGAGCAGGCCAACGAGCAGATCCGGTTCGAGTACGAGCAGAGCTTCATGTTCTTCCTGCCCCGGATCTGCGAGCACTGCCTGAACCCGTCGTGCATGGCGTCGTGCCCGTCCGGTGCCATCTACAAGCGGGCAGAGGACGGCATCGTGCTGGTCGACCAGGACCGCTGCCGCGGGTGGCGGCAGTGCATCACCGGCTGCCCGTACAAGAAGATGTACTTCAACCACCGCTCCGGCAAGGCCGAGAAGTGCACCTTCTGCTACCCCCGCATCGAGGTGGGCCTGCCAACGGTGTGCTCGGAGACCTGCGTCGGCCGGCTGCGCTACCTCGGCATCATCCTGTACGACCCGGACGCGGTGCTGGCCGCGGCCTCGGCGGACGAAGCGGACCTGTACGAGGCGCAACTGGACCTGATGCTCGACCCGAACGACCCCGAGGTCGTGGCGCTGGCCCGGGCCGGGGGCATGCCGGAGGACTGGATCGCGGCCGCGCAGCGCTCGCCGATCTACGCGCTGATCAAGCACTTCAGGGTGGCGCTGCCGCTGCACCCGGAGTACCGGACGATGCCGATGGTTTGGTACATCCCGCCGCTGTCGCCGGTGGTCGACCTGCTGAAGGAGCAGGGCCACGACGCCGAGGCTGCCGGCAACCTGTTCGGGGCCATCGATGCCTTGCGCATTCCGGTGAGCTACCTCGCCGAGCTGTTCACCGCCGGTGACACCGGCATCGTCACCGGGGTGCTGCAGAAGCTGGCCGCGATGCGCTCCTACATGCGGGGCGTCACCCTGGGGACCGGACGCGACGCAGCACTCGCCGCGGCGGTCGGGATGACCCCGGAGGCGATGGAGCAGATGTACCGGCTGCTGGCCATCGCGAAGTACTCCGATCGTTACGTGATCCCCACCGCGCACCGCGAGGAGGCGCACAACCTGGAGGAACTGGCCTGCTCCCTGGACTTCGAGGGCGGGCCGGGCATGTACGAGTCCGGACCGTTCGGTGAGGCCTCCGGCCGCCCCGTCCCGGTGGCGATCGAGACCTACAGCGCCCTCAAGGCCCGCCAGCAGGCTGAAGAGGCAGCCTCGGAGGGACAGCTCTCCCACCGCGAGGGCCTGCTCAACTGGGACGCCAACGAGGACGTGAAGCCGTGAGTATCCGGGACTCGCTGGCCGCCCTTCGGGATGCCCGCCCGGCCGCGAAGCGTGCCGAGGCGGTCGTGTTCCAGGCCGCCGCGCTCGTGCTGGGCTATCCCGAGGCCGCGCTACTCGAGCGCCTCGACACCGTCGAGGCGGCGCTGGCCGAGGCGGGGGCGGCCGAGGGGTTCACCGCCGTCCTCGCCCACCTGCGCTCGGCGCCGCTGCGGGAACTCCAGTCGTACCACGTCCAGGAGTTCGACCTGTCCCGCAAGCACGCGCTGCACCTCAGCTACTGGACCGACGGTGACACCAGGCGGCGGGGCGAAGTGCTGGCCGACATCAAGCGGGTCTACCGCGAGTCCGGGCTGGTGGTGGACACCCGCGGCGAGCTGCCCGACTACCTGCCCATGGTCCTGGAGTTCGCAGCCGCCGACCCCGGGCGGGGCACCGGGTTGCTGCAGCGGTTCCGGGCGAGCCTCGAGCTGATCCGGCTCGGGCTCGAGGCCGACCGCCTGCCGCACGCCGGCGTCCTCGCCGCGATCTGCGGCTTCCTGCCCGGTGAGTCGGCGCGCACCCGGGCTGAGGTGCAGGCGCGCTTCGGCGAGGTCCAGCCGGTCGAGTTCGTCGGCCTCTCAGGTCCTTCGCCGGCCGAGCCAGTCGGCAGCTCAGGTCCTTCGTCGGTCGAGCTTGTCGGCAGCTCAGGTCCTTCGCCGGCCGAGTTCATTGGCAGCTCAGGTCCTCCGCCGGTCGAGCTTGTCGAGACCCCCGTCCGAGCTCGAAGGAGTTGATCGTGGACGTATTCCTCTGGGGCGTGCTGCCCTACCTGGTCGCCCTCGCGCTGATCGGCGGGCTGGTCTGGCGCTACCGCTACGACCAGTTCGGCTGGACCACCCGCTCGTCGCAGCTGTACGAGTCGCGGCTGCTGCGGGTGGCGTCGCCGATGTTCCACTACGGCCTGTTCGTGGTGCTGATGGGCCACCTGCTCGGCCTGCTGGTACCGAAGTCGTGGACCGACCTGGTGGTGTCGCAGGAGACCTACCACTGGGTGGCGCTGGGAGCGGGCACGGTGGCCGGCATCGCCACCCTCGTCGGTATCGCGCTGCTGATCTACCGCCGTCGCACCACCGGCCCGGTCTTCCTCGCGACCACCCGCAACGACAAGCTGATGTACGTGGTGCTGACCGCCGTGATCGTGCTGGGCATGGTGGCCACGCTCACCGGCGACCAGACCCCGGCCGGCGAGCACCACAACTACCGCGAGACCGTCTCGGTCTGGTTCCGGTCGTTGCTGGTGTTCTCCCCCGACGTCGAGGCCATGGCCGCGAGCACCTGGCAGTTCCAGGTGCACGTGCTGGTGGGGATGGCGTTGTTCGCGCTGGTGCCGTTCAGCCGGCTGGTGCACGCCTTCACCGTGCCGCTGCACTACCTGTTCCGGCCCTACGTCGTGTACCGCAGCCGGGACCCGCAGTCGCCGGCACCGTCGCGCGGACGGGTCCGCGGCTGGGACCCCGTGGGCACCCGTGACCGGGACAGGACGAAGCGATGACCACCCCCGCGCAGCCGTCGCTGAACGGCCAGCTGCCGCAGGTGGCGCTGGCCACCCTCGCCTCCACCGTCGGCTTCTGGGCGTGGATGTCGATCGCGCCGCTGCAGAAGACGTACGCCACCGAGATGGGCCTGAACGAGGGCCAGATCTCGCTCATGCTCGCCACCCCGGTGCTCGTCGGGGCCCTCGGCCGGGTACTCACCGGCACACTCACCGACCGGCTGGGCGGACGCAAGATGTTCACCGCGGTACTGCTCGGCGCCATGCCCGCGGTGCTGCTGGTTGCGCTGGCCGGCAGCCTGAAGCTGTTCTGGTTGCTGGTGGTCGGCGGCTTCTACCTGGGCGTGGCCGGCACGATCTTCGCCGTCGGCATCCCGTTCTCCAGCGCCTGGTACGAGCCGTCCCGGCGCGGGTTCGCCAACGGGGTGTTCGGCATGGGCATGGTGGGCACGGCCGTCTCCGCGTTCCTCACCCCGAGGCTGGCGGCCGGCATCGGCTACCTGAACACGCACTTCCTGATCGCTGCGGTGATGGTGGTGATGGCCGGCATCGTCTGGTTCTTCCTGAAGGAGTCCCCGGCGTGGCAGCCGAATCCGGCCCGGGTCGTGCCCCGGGTGGTCACCGCGCTCAAGCTGCCCCTGACCTGGCAGATGTCGTTCCTGTACGCGGTGGTCTTCGGCGGTTTCGTCGCCTTCTCCACCTACCTGCCCAAGTACCTCACCACGGTCTATCCCGAGCAGGTCGACCAGATCGGTGCCGGCACCCGGATGGGCAGCTTCGTGATCGCCGCGGTGATCGCCAGGCCGATCGGGGGGCTGCTGGCCGACCGGCTGGGCGCGAAGCTGATCACCGCGATCTCCCTGGCCGGCATCGCGGCGCTCGCGTGGGTGGTCAGCCTGCAGCCGCCGGAGGGCATCGTCACCGGCGCGGCCTTCCTGGCGATGGCGGCAGCGCTCGGGGTGGGCATGGGAGCGGTCTTCGGCTGGGTGCCGCGGCTGGCGCCACCCGACAAGGTGGGTTCGATCAGCGGCGTCGTTGCCGCAGCCGGTGGCCTCGGCGGCTACTTCCCGCCGCTGGTCATGGGCGCGACCTACAACGCCGCCACCAACTCCTACGCCCTCGGACTCTGGCTGCTCGTGGTCACAGCCCTGCTGGCGCTGGCTCTCGCCCTGCTGCTGCACCGCAGGCCGGCCCGCACCAACGCGGAGGCGAACGCGGGGTAGCCGCGGGGCTCAGGCGTGCCCGGCCCCGTCGAGCTGGGCGACGATGTGGCCGAGCAGCGGGCCGACCGTCTCGATCGCATCGCGGACGCCGCCCCGCGAACCCGGGGCGGTGAGCACGAACGCCGAGGGGTTGCCGACGATCACACCGGCCACCTCGCGCGACACCAGCGCTGCGGGTGCGTGGGCCGCGCCGCGGCGGCGGATCTCCTCTGCGATGCCGGGCACCTGGTAGCTCAGTAGCGGAGCGACGGCGTCCACCGTCACGTCGGAGGGTCCGATGCCGGTGCCCCCGCTGGTCAGCACAGCCCTGGCGCCGTCAGCCACCGCGTCGAGCACGGCGTCCGCTATCTCGGGTGCCCGGTCGCGCACCACCACCAGCCGGGCGGTCACACCGTGGGCGGCGAGCAGTTCCACAGCGAGCGGGCCGGCCCGGTTCTCGTCCCTGCCGGAGGCGATCTCGTCCGACACCGTGATGACCGCGGCACGCAGCTCGTCCATGCGGGCAGGGTACCGGCCCGTACGTACACCTACCCCCACGGCGGCCTCGAGAGGCCAAGTGCTAATGTGCTAACATTTGCAGGTGACGAATTCCGTGAGCACCCCCGAAACCGCGGTCGAGCCGCAGCGCATCACCCACCTGGTCGGCCACGAGTACTGGCAGGGCACAGCCGAGCGCACCTCCCCGGTCCACAACCCGGCGACCGGTGAGGTCAGCGGCCACCTCGACCTCGCCTCGCGGGAACTGGTGGACGATGTCGTGGCCCGGTCGGCACGGGCAGCGAAGGCTTGGGGTGCCACCTCGCTGACCAGGCGAGCCCGGGTGCTCTTCGCGTTCCGCGAGCTGCTGAACGCCAACAAGGAGCGGATCGGCGCGCTGATCACCGCGGAGCACGGCAAGGTGCTCTCCGACGCGGTCGGCGAGGTGACCCGCGGGCTCGAGGTCGTCGAATTCGCCTGTGGCATCCCGCACCTGCTCAAGGGCGGCCATTCCGAGAACGTCTCGACCAACGTCGACGCCTACAACCTCTACCAGCCGCTCGGCGTGGTTGCGGTGATCTCGCCGTTCAACTTCCCGGCCATGGTGCCGCTGTGGTTCGTCCCGATCGCGGTCGCAGCCGGCAACGCCGTGGTGATCAAGCCTTCGGAGAAGGACCCGTCCGCCGTGAACGCGATCGCGGAGCTGTGGCGGCAGGCCGGGCTGCCGCGCGACGTCGTCAACGTGGTGCACGGCGACAAGGAAGCTGTGGACGCACTGCTGGACAACCCCGAGGTGAAGGCTGTCTCGTTCGTCGGCTCCACCCCGATCGCGCGCTACGTCTACGAGCGCGGAACGGCCAACGGCAAGCGCGTGCAGGCGCTCGGCGGGGCGAAGAACCACATGCTCGTGCTGCCGGACGCCGATCTCGACCTGGCCGCGGACGCCGCCGTCAGCGGCGGCTTCGGCTCGGCGGGCGAACGGTGCATGGCGGTCTCCGTCGTGGTGGCTGTGGAGTCGATCGCCGACGAGCTAGTCGGCAAGATCGCCGACCGGGTTCGCGGGCTCCGCACCGGTGACGGCACCCGGGGCTGCGACATGGGGCCGATCGTCACCGAGCAGGCACGCGACCGGATCGTCGGCTACATCGACGCCGGCCAGGCCGCCGGCGCCAGCCTCGTGATCGACGGGCGGGACGGCCCGTTCGACGGCGCAGAGGGCGGCTACTTCGTCGGCCCGACGATCTTCGACAACGTCGGCACCGACATGAGCATCTACACCGACGAGATCTTCGGGCCCGTGCTAAGTGTCGTCCGGGTGCCGGGGTACGCCGAGGGGATCGACCTGATCAACGCCAGCCCCTACGGCAACGGCTCCGTGATCTTCACCAACGACGGCGGGGCGGCCCGACGGTTCGAGGTGGAGGTCCAGGCCGGCATGGTGGGCATCAACGTCCCCGTCCCGGTGCCGATGGCCTACTACTCGTTCGGCGGCTGGAAGGACTCCCTGTTCGGCGACACCCACGCCCACGGCGTGGAGGGCATCCACTTCTACACCCGCACCAAGGCCGTCACCCGCCGCTGGCCCGACCCCAGCCACCGCGGGCTCTCCCTCGGGTTCCCGCAGAACACCTGAGCCGTCGGCGGAGGCCGGTCGCGGACCGGCCAGAATGGGACGGGTGTTCGTCCTGCTGATGTCCGACACCCACGTGCCCAACCGCGCCCGGGACCTGCCCGCGCAGCTCTGGCGCGCTGTGGAGTCCGCCGACCTCGTCATCCACGCCGGGGACTGGGTGAGTGCAGACCTCCTGGACCGGGTGGAGGCCCGGTCCCGGAGGCTGCTCGCCTGCTGGGGCAACAACGACGGCCCGGAACTGCGGGCCCGGCTGCCCGAGGTCGCCCACGCCGAGGTCGAGGGCGTCAGGATCAGCGTCGCGCACGAGACCGGCCCGGCCGGCGGACGCGAGCGGCGTTGCCAGGAGCGCTTCCCCGACACCGACCTGCTCTGCTTCGGCCACAGCCACATCCCGTGGGACAGCACCACACCCTCCGGCATGCGGCTGCTCAACCCCGGCTCGCCAACCGACCGCCGACGCCAGCCCACCCACACCTACTCGACGTTCACCCTTGCCGGCGGCCGTATCGAGGACGTGCAACTGCACCATCTCCCGGGCCGTCACGCCACTGCCTGAGCAGGGGCGCGGCCTTCGTCAACGGCGCTCGCGCTGCTCACGAGCCTGCTCAGAAACCGTTCGGGCGCCCCTACAGGTGGCGGGTGGCGCCGTCAGGCTCGGTGGCGGTGATGGTGAAGGTCTCCGCTGCCAGATCGGCGTCCAGGGTGGCCGCACGGCCGTCCCGGGTCCAGGTGATCGACAGCTGCCCGGGCGGGGTCTCGGCGATCTCGCAGGTGGCGTCCCAGCCGAACGCGCCGAAGGTGTTGCGGAACCGCAGCAGCTCGAGCTGCCGCTGCACCACGGGCCGGCCCAGCCCCGCGGCGACCTCGGCCAGGGAGAGGTTCGTGCGGTTGATCTCCTTGTGGCCCCCGGCGCCGGCGCGCTCCACGGCGGCGTGGTCGTTGCGTCCGGCGAACAGGTCCAGGTACCAGACCTGCGGCTTGCCGGGCATGAACGCCTGGATCGCCCTGGCGAGCAGCAGCCGGGCGTCGCTCTCGCCGAGAGCGCTGTAGTACGTGGCGTTCACCTGGTAGTAGACGTTCTTCGCGCCGTGCAGGTCCTTCACGTACCCGCCCCGGCCCACGATCGTCTCGATCAGCCCCTCGATCCGCTCCTCCGGCAGCAGCCCCTTCAGGTCGAGCAGGGGGATGCCGTCGTGGCAGCCCAGCATGTTCACGGTGCGGATCCGCCTGGCCACCAGTTCGGCGATCCAGCGCTTCAGCGTGGTGGCGTCCCGGCTGTCGAAGGCGTCGATCACGAGCCCGGGCAGGAAGAAGTCGTAGGTGAGGTAGCCCAGGTCGGAGAGCTTCTCGTGGATGCCCTCGGCATAGCTGGAGTGGATCTCCGGCAGCAGCTTCAGGCCGCGGCGATCCGCCAGCCGCTTGACCTGGTCGAGCAGTTCCCAGGTGCCCGGCTCGTTGAGGAAGTTCCGTGCGCCGGGCTCCTTGGGCGCGTAGGCGAAAGCGTCCAGGCGCACGATCTGGGCGCCGTAGCCAGCGAGCTTGTCCAGGGTGTCGGCGTAGAACTCCCAGACCAGCGGCGAGTTGAGGTTGAGGTCCATCTGGCCGAGGTACTTGCGCCTGGACTCGACCAGGTCGACCACGGCTTCGCGCACCTGCTCGAAGCCGGTGTAGTCCGCTTCAGCCGGCCTGAGCCCGGACGCCAACGCCGCCGCCAACCGCCCGGCCAGCACCTGGGCGCGGCCGTACTGGAGCCCGGCCCCGCGCATCAGGTCCTGGGCGTCCGGAGCGGTGTAGCGCACCTCCTGGTAGAAGGTGTTCCAGTACGGCACCTCGTTGCCGTCGGGCAGCCGCACCATCAGGATCGGCAGGCCGGGCTTGCGGAAGAACATGTCCTTGATCAGGGCAGGGTCCGGCTGGATGTAGCCCTCGGCGGTCATCCGACCGCGACCGGACCAGAACCTGTTCCAGTCGAGGAAGAACTCGAGGTACTCCGACTGCTCCCCCCTGGCCAGGATGTCCTGGAACTGCGGTGACAGCACCGAGGCGTGGTTGAGGATGAAATCCAGTTTGAGGTGGATGCCCTCTTCGGCGAGCGCAGCCAGGTCGGCTGGGGTGGCGAACTGCTCGCTGAGTTCGTAGTCGATCACGGAGAAGCCGCGGTCGAGGTCGGTGTTGAACACGCTCGGCAGCAGGTAGGCCGAACTGAACACGTCCCGCAGCTCCGGGCGGCGGACGAAGCCCACCAGGCCGGCCAGGTCGCCACCGATGCTGTCCGGGTAGGCGTTGAGCATCGGGCCCGCGCCCGGCAGGTCCGCGCCCATGGCCTTCAGGTAGCCGTCGTAGTCGAGCAGCTCCCCGGATTTCGCGACGATGATCCGCGCCCGCGGCGCCTGCGAGTGCAGCCTGGCCTGTTCCAGCTCCAGCACGAGCGTGGTGAAGGGGCTGTCCACCGCCCCGTCCCGGCTGCGGGCGCGGCGGTGGGCCAGGGTCTCCGCCGGCGTGCTGCTGAGCAGGATCGGGATGTCCACCCCGCGCAGGTGGTCGTTGTTGCCGTGGGTCCACTCGACCACGATCACCTGCACGTCGCGGACGTCGACCTCCTCGTACCAGAGGGCGTCCGGCGTGCGGCCCATCCGCTTCAGCGTCAGGGTCGGCGCACCGCCGTGGAAGGCGTCGAGGATGCGGTTCACCTCGTCGAAGTCGATCTCGGCGGGGGTGCCCAGGTAGCCGGCCAGCGCCTTCCGGCCCGCCCTGAGGTAGCCGGCGAGCCACGGATGGGTGGCGACCTGGCCGGGGTCGGCGTCCGCGTCCGCAGCCTGCAACCGGGCCAGCTCGTCGCGGACGACGGGCGAGTACTCCCCTCGGGCGACCAGCCCCTGCAGCCCGCCCACCCGGAAGACCCGCAGCCGTTCGGCGTCGTTGGCCGCCGGGATCCGGCGCGGGTAGTTGTCGCCGGACAGCACGTAGGCGCCCACGCCCAGCGCGTTCAGCCCCCAGGCCAGCAGTGACCCGGTCTCGGACTTCCCCACTCCCGAGCCGCCGTGGACGGACACCACCGCCCGGCGGAGCGGCCCGGCGGCGAGCAGCGGCTGCAGCAACCGCCACAGCACGGGGAAGACCACCTTCGCCTTCTCGACGTGGGTCGGGGTGATCTGAACCTTGTCGCCCGGCATGTCTCCGGTCGGGACTGCCTGCAGGTCGGTCGGTTCGGGGAAGCTCGCGTCCATCAGGTCACCCTCCAGCGGGTTCGCAGCCGGTGTCAGCAGCGTAACCAAGCCCGCCGGGGCCGGTAAGGGCTTCGGCCCCGGAGAGTTCAGGACGGCGAGTCGGGCAGCTGGGTGTAGGCGGCGTAGGTGGCATCGGCGGCCCGCTTCGCGGTCTCGGGGTCGGCACCGTCGGCCTGGTGGGCCTGCGCCCACCGGTCGGCGGACATCCGGGTGAAGGCGCGGCCCTCGTCGCTGGCCATCCAGGCCATCGCCTGCTCCGGGCTGACGCCGGCGTCGAGCGCTCCGAGGTGGGTGGCCAGGCCGAGCAGGCCCTGGTCCCAGCCGACGCCGGTGCCTGCCGGACCGAACTCGGTCCACATCTGCTCGGGGATGTCAGCCACCCTCGCCAGGTGCTCCAGCTCCACCCGGGTGCGCTCGGCGGCCAGCGACGTGAGCCGGATGGTCACCCAGGTGTCCGCCCCTCCGCCGAACGCCCAGCTGATCCGGTAGTGGGCCGATCCTCCGGCGGGCGGCACGCACTCCAGGATCTCGCCTCCGGCATTACCCTCCAGCTGGTAGTGGCCACCCAGCCGCAGGTCGCCGGTCACGGGCAGGAACCAGCGCGGGATGCGCTGGGCGGTGGTCATCGCCTCCCAGACGTCCTCGATCGGGGACGGGTACTCCTGGGCCAGGCGCTGGACCCGGGACCGGTGGCCGTCGAGGTCGAGCGTCTCCAGCGATCGGGTCACCGCGTCGATCTGGGCAAGTACGTCCATGTCAGTGCTCCTTGTAGTCAGTGCCCCGCCCCGGCGGGTCGGGTGGTGGTTCGGAAGGGACTGCCAGCCGGCGCTGCCGCCGACCGCGCGCCAGCTCGGTGCCGAGCGCATCCAGGTGCGGGGTCCAGTACCGGCGGAACCGGTCGAACCATTCGTCCGCCGCCCGCAGCTGGGCCGGCTCCACGGCGTAGAGGCGCTGCGCCCCGTGCGCCCGGACGGTTGCGAAGCCGGACTCCCGCAACACCCGGAGGTGCTGGGAGACGGCGGGCTGGGAGATGCCGAACTCAGCCTGCACGACCGAACCGAGGGCTCCCGCGGGCTGCTCGCCGTCAGCGAGCAGCTCCAGGATCCGCCGGCGCACCGGGTCGCCCAGGATGTCGAAGGCATGCACGGCAAGTAGTCTTGCGCTCCGACTTATATAAGTCAAGGCTTAGATGGTGGCGGGTTGCGTCCGCCGAAAGGGCGCAAATTAGCGGTTCCTGCCCGGGGGGATGGGGCAGGAACCTGTTTCGAGTATAGGTCGGGTGCCGAATCGTGTCACCCTAACGGGTGACCGGCGCGTGAGCGGGTCAGGCGCTCTTGGCGGCCTCGGCCTCGGCCTTCAGCTTCTCCATGTCGAGTTCCTCCACCTGCTGCACGAGGCGCTCGAACTGGCTCTTGTTGAGGGCGCCGGCCTCGCGGTAGACGAGGTAGCCGTCCCGGAACGCCATCAGCGTCGGAATCGACGTGATGCCCAGGCCACCGGCCAGCTCACGCTCCGCATCGGTGTCCACCTTGGCGAACACCGCGTCCGGGTGAGCCTCGGAGACCGCCTCGAAGACGGGTCCGAACATCCGGCACGGCCCACACCAGGCGGCCCAGAAGTCGACGAACACGATGCCGTTCTGGGTGATGGTGGGGCCGAACTCGGCCTGGGTCACAGCGGTGGTTGCCATTGCTTTCCTAACGATCCGGTTACTCCGGGGTCAACGCCCTGCTGCGCACCGGTATTCCCCTCCGCCCGCCCCCGGACGGCGTCGCCCGCGGGCCTCAGACAGCAACGAAGAGGTGCTCTGCCACCAGCGCGGGGAGCACGGCCTCGGCATCGCCGTCACCGAGCACAAGGCTGCGACCGGCCAGCGCTGCCCGCACGGGACGGCCCGGTTCGGCCCCCGCGCCCTTGATCCTGGCCAGCATCGCCGGGTCGGCCTGGATGGCCTCGCTCATCCGCCGCACCTGCACTTCGTGCGCGCGGCCGTCGGCCAGGCGCAGCGACAGCAGTTCGGTGCCGTCGAGGAAGCCCTCCGGCGCCGGTGCGGCGCCCAGCTCGTCCAGCGCCGGAATGGGGTTGCCGTACGGCGACCAGACCGGGTGGTCGAGGATCTCGACCAGCCGCCGCTCCACGTCGGTGGAGATCACGTGCTCCCAGCGACAGGCCTCCTCGTGGACCAGGTGCCACTCCAGCCCGATCACGTCCGTGAGCAGCCGCTCGGCCAGCCGGTGGCGGCGCATCACGCGCGTGGCCAGTTCGAGGCCCTTCTCGCTCAGCACCAGATGCCGGTCGGGGTGGACGCTGACCAACCCGTCGCGCTCCATCCGGGCCACGGTCTGCGAGACGGTGGGACCGCTCTGCTTGAGCCTCTCGGCGATCCGGGCCCGCAGCGGCGGCACCCCTTCCTCACCGAGCTCGTAGATGGTCCGCAGATACATCTCGGTGGTATCGATGAGATCGCTCATCACTCTCCTCAGCGCGAATCGGAGCCAGACTATCGTCATGACGACTCCGCCGAAGGCACGCACGGTAAGGGTGGCGCCGGACCGGCTCGAGGGCTGGCTGGACGGTTTCGCCGAGCGCCACGGGGTGCCGTCGATAGAGCTCGGCACCGACCAGCTACTCCTGCGAGGGGCGGACGGGGCGGCAGCGACCTTCCCGTTGCCGTGGGGGCCCCTGGTCGGGACTGATCCGCTTGCCGAGCTGGTCGCTGCGGCTCGCCGGCCCCGTCGGGTCGGTGCGCTGGTCGTGCGACGCCGGGCCCACGCCGTTGGACTGTTCGATGGAGAGCGCCTGCTCGCCGGCCGGCACGGCAGCCACTACGTGCAGGGCCGAACCAAGGCCGGCGGCTGGTCGCAACAGCGCTACGCCCGCAGGCGCGCGAACCAGGCCGACCGGTCCTTCGAAGCGGCCGCGAGCGACGCGGCCGAGGTGCTGCTGCCGCACGTTTCGGAGCTCGAAGCCCTCGCTTGCGGGGGAGACCGCGCCGGGATCGCGGCCGTGCTGGCCGACCCGCGACTGGAGCCGCTGCGGGACCCCGCGCTGCGCCGTGGCCTGCCGGTGTTCGCCGTCCCCGACCCGAACGCCGGAGTGCTGGCCGGGTTCCCGGCGGTCTTCCGGCAGGTGCCGATAGAGCTGAACGAACTGGCCTGAGCGACCCGGCTCAGCGGCGGCGCAGGAACACCGCTGCGGCAGCGATCACCGCCACCAGGCCGGCGCCACCCAGCGCCCACGCGGTGCGGGAGTTGTCCGGGGCCACGTCGGGGCTCTCGCCGTCGCCCTGGCCAGCGGTCGCGGTGGCAGTGGCTGCCGGGGTGGGGGCCACGGTCTCGGCGACCGCGGGCGCCGCGAATCCGGCGAGCGCGATCATCACGCCGACGGCGGCACCAACGAGCAGCCGACGCACCCCTGCGAACATGGGGGCAGCCTATCGGCCCTGGCCGAGGACGACTCCCACCACGACCAGCGCGAGCAGCAACAGCAGTGCGCCGGTCACGACCAGGCGTCGGGATCGCGGGTTCACATGTCCAAACCTATGCCTGGGCGGTTACCGTTTGGTCATGGGCTCACTGCGGCTCTACGCCATCGCGATCGATGAAGTCCGCGACATCTTCCGTGCCCCGGAGGCCAGCGCGGCGGCGCTGCGCGCGATCGCGGCCGACCGTTTCGCCGGCACGCCGGCCTCGAGCCCGGGCTTGCTGGGCAAGCTCGGGCCGGTGTTCCGGCGCGCCCCGGACGCTCCCGTGGTGCGCCCCGGTGTGCCCAGCGGCTCGGACGTCGACAACCTGCTCGCCGGCCGCTACGTCCCTCCGCACCGGCTGGCTGCCTGCTGGACGCTGGTCGAGACGTGGATCGACGCCATCGCGTGGGGTTCGTTCGGCCAGGAGTTCACCGCTGCGGCCCTGAACGACTTCGACTTCGACCTGGCCACGGCCGGGGTACCCGCCAGGTACGGCTTGCAGGACCTGCTCAAGGCCGATCTCGAAATCGCCATGCGGCCGGCGCCGGGGCTGGCCGCAGGCTACGTCGGCGGTGCGCACGCCCTCGCGATGGCCGAAGCCTGGCGTCCGGCCACGGGGAGCCTGCGGCCCGCCCACCGACCGGTCGCGGAGGCGGTGCTGGCCTGGCTGGAGCAGTTCCCGCAGTGGCGCGCGGCGGCGTCCGGCGGCAACCGTGCCGAACCTGACCTGGTGGCGGTCTTCCGCGTCTGAGGACCTGGGTAGGGGTGCCGGCACGGTGGGGGCATGCGAACGCCCCCGTCCGGGCGCCACGGTCCTGGGACGATCCGCCGTCGGGCCGCGGCGCGGACGGGGGCGCCCGCGCAGCCTCAGCCGATCAGGCCGGCGATGATCCCTTGGGCGAAGTACAGGACGAACGCTGCCGCCACGCCGTACAGCAGCGGATGCACTTCCTTGCCCTTGCCGCGGATCAGCTTGATCAGCGCGTAGCTGATGAAGCCGGCCCCGATGCCCACGGTGATCGAGTAGGTGAACGGCATCAGCACGATGGTCAGGAACGCCGGGATGCCCTGTTCCGGGTCCTCCCAGTCGACGTGCACGACCTGGCTCATCATCAGGAAGCCGACGAAGAACAGCGCCGGGGCGGCCGCCTCCGAGGGCACCATGTTCACCAGCGGGGCGAGGAACAGGCTGAGCAGGAACCCGAGCCCGGTGACGACGGAGGCGATGCCTGTGCGGGCGCCCTCGCCGACGCCGGCGGCGGACTCGATGTAGGAGGTGTTGGACGACACCGAGCCGAGCCCGCCGGCAATGGCCGCGACGGAGTCGACGACGAGGATCTCCTGGGTGCGCGGCGGGTTGCCGTCGTCACCCAGCAGGTTGCCCTCCGCGCCGACGGCGACGATCGTGCCCATGGTGTCGAAGAAGTCGCTCAGCAGCAGCGAGAACACCAGCAGCAGCAGGCCCAGCATCGCCCCGGCGCCGCCGGCGGCGGTGAACCCGCCGAACAGGTCGACCCGGCCGAGCAGCGAGAGGTTCGGCCAGGCGAAGTCGGAGAGCGCGGGCACGTTCAGCATCCAGCCGGTCGGGTTCACGATCGCACCGGTGGCGTCCTTCGCCGAACCGATCTTCAGCACCGACTCCACGATCACCGCGAGCACGGTGCCGACGCCGATCGCGATCAGCATGGCGCCCTTGACCTTCCGGACGAACAGCAGGATCAGCACCAGCAGCCCGATCAGGAAGATCCCGATCGGCCAGCCGGCCAGCGAGCCGTTGACGCCCAGCTGCACCGGCGTGCCCGCCCCGGGACGGACCACGCCGGAGTCGACCAGGCCGATGAAGGCGATGAACAGGCCGATCCCGACCGAGATGCCGGTGCGCAGCGACCGCGGAACGGCGTTGAACACGGCCTTGCGGAACCCCGTGAGGACCAGGATCAGGATCAGCACGCCCTCCCAGACGACCAGGCCCATCGCCTGCGGCCAGGTCATCTTCGGCGCGATCGTGTAGGCGAGCAGGGCGTTCAGCCCGAGGCCGGTGGCGATGGCGATCGGGAACCTGCCGTAGACGCCCATCAGGATCGTCATCAGGCCGCCGATGAGCGCAGTCGCGGCAGCCACCATCGCGATCGAGACGCCGATGTTCGCCGGGTCGGCGATCGGCATGCCGGTGATCAGGTTCCCGTCCTTGTCCGGCACGGTGCCGATGATCAGCGGGTTGAGCACGATGATGTAGGCCATGGTGAAGAAAGTCACCAGGCCGCCACGGACCTCCCGGCCGATGGTCGACCCACGTTTGGTGAGTTCGAACCAGCCGTCCAGGGCCTTGTTGGTCTGCTTCGGGGCAGGATCTGCCGTTGCCGTTCCAGGGTTCGCCATGGCGGAATGGTAGGGCTGCCGGAGCTGCCCCTAATGTGGTGTCCGTGACCCAGAACAGCCACCAGCACAAGCCGCTGATGGTGCAGGCACCGGTGCGGGCCCTCGACGCTGACGGCGTCGCTGTGGTCAGCGCCGGAACGGTCGCGTTCGCGGTCGGTGCGGGCGTCTGCTGGTGGCAGTGGGCGGCCCTGGCAGCCACCGGCCGCCTCTGGTACCTGGGCGTCGCCGTTGCCGGCACCGTGATCGGGCTGGCCGGCCTCGCGTTCGGGTTGTTCCGCAGGAGCCGGCGCCGGCGGCGCGAGGACGATCCGGCCGACGAGCAGCCTCCGGGCGCCGACCCGCAGCCTGTGCCGCGGCGTGCGGTCGACCCGGCCCCGCAGCAGCCGGAACCACCCGCCACCGCGCCGGCTGGACGAGCCTCAGTCGAAGAGCCCCTCGTCGATGCTGATGGTGTCCCAGACCGGGAGTGACAGGTCGATGCCCTTGCTCGGCTCGGACACGTCGGAGTGACCCCCGCAGCCGTGGTTGCGGCTGACGACGGTGCCGTCGCTCGGTGAGAGCTCGTTGGTGCAGGCTCCGAACAAGCGGCCCAGGCCACCCGACAGCTGCACGAAGAACCCGCACGTGTGGCATGGCGCAGGCGCCTGCTGCGCCATGGGGTTGTCCGGCCCGCCGGGCCCCTCCAGCCACCGCTCGGCCGCCGCGTCGCGACCCTCCACCGAGAGCACGCGTTCGCGGCCAAGGCCGAGCTCGGCCACCACTGCGCGCAGCTGGCTGGCTTCTGCGGGGTCGACGTCGGCCGCGTACTCCCCGCCGGTGTAGCCCGGCTCGAGGCGGTAGTCGTCGGCCGGGGCCGGAGCCAGCACGCCCGGGGTGAGGTCCTTGGGGCCGATCCGGTCGGCCCAGGGCACCCAGGCCGGCGCGAGCAGCGCGCCCTCGCCCGGCACCAGCGTCACCTCCGAGACCGTGACCACCCGCGCCCTGGCGGCCCGGGCGACGGTCACCGACCAGTACCACCCCGGGTATCCCGGGTGGGTGCACTCGAACTGGTGGGTCGCCACCCGGACGTCCTCGGCAACGACGCCACGGTGCTCACCCACCTCGAGGACGCCGGCGCGGCGCACGGCCGCCGCCCGGGCCAGCTCGACGGCTTCGGCGCAGGCGGCGTCGATCTCAAGCGTTGCGACCAAGACTCACAGCTCCAGTTCGTCAGCGACAGCGCGGAGCACGGCGGCGGTCTTCTCGGCCACCCGGCTGTCGGGGTAGCGGCCGCGGCGGTAGCCGTTGCCCACGTTGTCCAGCATCTTGATCAGGTCCTCCACGATCACGGCCATCTGCTCGGCCGACTTCCGCGACGCCTTGGACAGCGACGGCGGCGGGTCCAGCAGCCGCACCGAGAGTGCCTGCTCCCCACGCTTGCCGTCGACCACGCCGAACTCGACCTTCTGGCCACGCTTGAGGGTGGTCACTCCGTCGGGCAACGCCGAGGCGCGCACGTACACGTCCTCGCCACCGTCGTCCTTGCTCAAGAACCCGAAGCCCTTCTCGGCGTCGTAGTAGCGCACCTTGCCAACCGGCATGATCCTCAACTCCTGACCTGTCGCGGCCCGCTCCCCGGCGGCCAGCCCCACCAGCCTAACGGCTAGGTGGGGGCTCGGCACGCCGTCGGCGCCCGCCGGCCCCGCTGGGCCACAGCCGTGCCAGCCTAAGATGGCGGCATGGCCACCTGGCGGGACGGACCCGAGTACGCGCCGCTGGAGCGCCCCGCCGCTTTCGTCACGCCACCGGTGGACCCGCTGCCCGCGCCCACGCCGCGCCAGCAGGTGCCGACCGCGGACGCGCCGGCCGCAGAGCCGTCGTTCCGGCGTCCCGAGGCCGAACTGCCCGACCTGGCCGCGCTCGTGCCGTCCGCGGCGCCGGGACGGAACCCCCAACTGCCGTTCGAGGTGACCACGGCCACCGTCACCGCCGCCGGGGGCGGCTGGTCGGCCGGCCCGGCGGCAGCGGCCAGTACGGCCTCCCGCCAGCCCACCCAGCCGTTCAACGCCCCCGGGCCGCCGCTCAGCGGCTACCTGCCGGTGCAGCAGACCGTCCAGCCCCACGCCCAGGTGAACCCGGCCCCCTTCCCAGCCCCGGGCACCCCGCAGTGGTTCGCCCCACCGCCCCAGTCCAGGGTGCCGGCGGCGCCGCCGGCCGTGACCATCGCCCAGATCTGGCGGGCGGCAACCCCCGGCGTGCTGATCCCGCTGCTGGTGGGCGCGCTGTTCAGCTGGCTGGCCATCTTCATGCTCGCCATCTCGTTCGCCCTCTCGGCGCGGATCGCCTACCGCAAGGAGGCGGTGCGCCGCGCCTACGTGATCGCCCTGCTCGGGCTGGCGGTGGTGGCCGCCGCCACGGTGCTCGGCGAGGGCTTCTACAGCGACCTGCTGTTCGAGAGCCTTTCAGCCGGCGCCCAGCTGGCCTGCCTGGTGCTGCCGATGGCGGTGGGGCTGATCGTGGGCGCTGCGCTACGCGCGGGTGAGCCGCCGGACCGGATCGGCTGATGACGAACCAGCAGCCCGACGGCCTGGGCACGCCTGCCGGGGGCCAGCCCGGTTTCGCACCACCACCCGGCCCGACGCCCGCACCCGGCCCTCAGCCCCCGGCCGGCGGCACACCTGGATTCGCGCCACCGCCCGCGCCGGCTCCCGCCGCCTGGCCGATGCCTGCCCCGGACACCCGGATCGCCACTCCGCCCACCGGGCGCGGCCCGGAGCGCAAGCGTCCACGCCGCAGGGTGCTGGTGGCCGGGGTGCTGGCCGCTTCGCTCGCACTGGTCGGCATCCTCAGCGTGCTGCCGCTGCTGCCGTCCGCGCCGGCGCCGGTGGACCCGGACGCCACGCCGCCGGTGCTGGTCACCACCAGCCCTTCGGGCACACCCGGGCAGGAGTCGCCCGTCACCGGCGGCGACCTGGGGAACGCTGTGGCGTTCCGCACGGCTGGGGGCAGCGGGAGCCTCACGGTGGACAGCGCCGTCTGGACCGACCGGGGTGAGCTCCCGCCGGTGGCGGGCCAGCGCTACCTGGTGCTGGAGGTGCGGGTGGAGTGCAGCAGCGGCGAGGTTCCCGTGGAGCCGATCCTGTTCGCGCTGGAGGGCCCGCAGGGCCGAGTGCTGCCCGGCTTCGGCCCCGAGGTGGCCAGCCCGCTCGGTGGCCGGGTGCTGGAGGCAGGCGAGCAGGCCGGCGGCCGGCTGGGGTTCGCCGTCGCGCCGGGCCCGGTTGAACTCCACCTGCTCGACTCCGAGCTGCGCCCGGTGGCCACGGTGGCGGTGCCCGGACCGTGAGCGAGCCGTTCCGCACCCGGAGGTTCGCCCCGGTGCCGGCCCACCTGCGGCCACGGCGCTCCCGAGCGGCGGCGAGGGTGATCGTCACCGACGGGCGATCGGTGCTGATGCTCGCCGACACCGATCCCGGCCTGCCCGGGACACGCTGGTGGGTGACCCCCGGAGGTGGCATCGACCCGGGCGAGAGCCCGCTGGAGGCAGCGGTGCGGGAGGTGGCCGAGGAGACCGGACTGGTTGTCAGCGCCGCCGATCTGATGGGCCCGATCGCGGTCCGCACAGTCGTCCACGGGTACTCCGACCAGGTGCTGAGCCAGGCCGAGACCTTCTTCCTGCTGCGGCTGGCAGAGCCGTTCGACCTCGCGCAGGACGGGCTGACCGCGGACGAGCTGGTCACCCTGGACGGCTGGGCGTGGCTCCCGCTGGCCGGGCTGGCCGAGCAGGCCGACCCGGTCTGGCCGGCCGACCTCGCCGAACTGGTGGCCCTCGGCGACCGGCCGGAGGCCTGGCCAGTGGAGCTCGGGCAGGTGGAGGAATCGACGTTGCCGGTAGGCTGACCGGAGTGCAAGGAGCTCCTGCCGGTGGCTCCCCGGCCGCAGATGCCCAGCTCAGCCAGCGCCGCCTGGAGCGCTTCATCTGGCTGTCCATCGCGACCGCCGTCGCCACCGTGGCGATCAAGGCCGCAGCCGCAGCGCTGACCAACTCGGTAGGCCTCTGGTCGGACGCGCTGGAATCCACCGTCAACCTCCTCGCAGCCCTCGTGGCGCTGTGGGCACTGCGGCTGTCGGCCAAGCCCGCAGACCACAACCACGACTTCGGTCACGGCAAGGCCGAGTATGTCTCCGCCGCGGTTGAGGGCACGCTGATCTTCGTCGCAGCGGCTGCGATCATCTACGGCGCAGTCCTGCGGCTGGTGCAGCCTGCTCCGCTGGAGCAGCTGGGCGTCGGCCTGGCCCTTTCCGGCGTGGCCACCGGGCTCAACCTCGCGACGGGGGTGTTGCTCGTGCGCGCCGGGCGCGCCCACCGCTCGATCACGCTCGAGGCGGACGGACGCCACCTGCTCACCGACGTCTGGACCTCTGTCGGGGTACTGGTGGCGATCGGCCTGGTGGCGCTCACCGGCTGGTACGTGCTCGACCCGCTGATCGCGCTGGCCGTAGGGGCGAACATCCTGCTCACCGGCTACCGGCTGGTGCGCCGCTCGGTGGTCGGGCTGCTCGACGGCACCCTGCCGCCGGCGGAGGTGGAAGCCGTGAGCGGCGCGCTCGCCGCGGTGTGCAGCGATCCGCAGGTGGTGATCACGGAAGTCCGCACCCGGGAGTCGGGACGGCAGCGGTTCGTCTATGCCACCTTGACCGTTCCCGGTTCGTGGACGGTGCAGCGCAGCCATGACATGGCCGACGCGGTGGAGCAGGCCATCGACGCCGCGCTGCCGGGGACGTCGACCTTCGTCCACATCGAGCCGGCCGCCAACTGATCAGGCGGTCGCGGCCCGCCGGTGGCGCACCTCGTCGTCGATCAGGGTGCGCCAGGAGCGCACCAGCGCCTCGTCGACGTAGGCCTTGTACGAGCCGCCGGGGCGCGCCGGCTTGCCGATGTGGAACGCACGCACGCCGGCACGGGCCAGCCAGGGCACGTGTTCGGGCCGCAGGCCGCCGCCTGCCATGATGACCGAGGCGGCCCAGGGGTCGGCCTTCGCCCGGGCGAGCAGGTCGCCCAGCCCGTGCTCGACGTCCCGCGCGGAGCCTGCGGTGAGCACCTGGTCCAGCCGGGGCAGTGTGGGCAGCACCGTCCAGGCCTTGTCGCTGTCCAGGCAGGCGTCGACGGCCCGATGGAAGGTCCAGGGCCAGACCTCGTCGCCCACCAGCTCGGTGACCACAGCTGCGTCCACCTCGCCCAGGCCGTTCAGGAAGCCGAGCACCATCCCGTCGGCACCGGCGTCGGCGTAGGCCGCCATCAGCCCACGCAGCCGCACGGCCTCGCCGCCGTCCGTGCCGTAGCCCGCGCGGAGCCGCACCATGACGCGCAGCTGGATGCTGGTGGCCCGGCGGACTTGGGCCACCAGCTGAGGGGTCGGCGCCAGGCCGCCCTCGTCCAGCGAGCCGCACAACTCGACCCGGTCGGCACCACCGGCTTCCGCGCGCTCGGCATCTGCCGGATGCAGCGCGATCACCTCGAGCAGGCCGCTCATGGCTCAATGATGAGTGCCTCGCGCCCGGTCACCCGCGCGACACGCGGTTCCGCGGTTCCGCGCTGCCGGGCGCGCTGCCGTCCCGAATTCCCGACTTTGCGCCGCAAACCCCCACCTTGCGCTCCATGGATGAGGCGCAAGGTCGGGGTTTGCGGCGCAAGGTGGGCTTGCGGGGACGGCATAGGGCAGGTGCGGGGTACGGCGAGGGCCGGCCGCTCCGGGTGGAGCGACCGGCCCTCGGTCTCGACAGGTTCGACCGGCGAGCCGGTCGACGGTGGACTCAGAAGTCCATGCCGCCCATGCCGCCGTCGGCGCCGCCGGGCATGGCCGGGGCCTTCTCCGGCTTGTCGGCGATGACCGCTTCGGTGGTGAGGAACAGCGCGGCGATCGAGGCAGCGTTCTGCAGCGCGGACCGGGTGACCTTGGCCGGGTCGATGATCCCGGCAGCCACCATGTCCTTGTACTCGCCGGTGGCTGCGTCCAGGCCCTGGCCCGACTCGAGGTGGGACACCTTCTCGGCCACCACGCCGCCCTCGAGGCCGGCGTTGATCGCGATCTGCTTCAGCGGAGCGGAGCACGCGCTGAACACGATCTGCGCGCCGGTGGCCTCGTCACCGGCGAGGCCGTCCAGCTGCACCTTGGCCGCAGCCTGCAGCAGCGCAACGCCGCCACCGGCGACGATGCCCTCCTCGACGGCAGCCTTCGCGTTGCGGACGGCGTCCTCGATGCGGTGCTTGCGCTCCTTCAGCTCCACCTCGGTGGCCGCGCCGACCTTGATCACCGCGACGCCGCCGGCCAGCTTGGCCAGCCGCTCCTGCAGCTTCTCGCGGTCGTAGTCGGAGTCGGAGTTCTCGATCTCGCGACGGATCTGGCTCACCCGGCCGGCGATCTGGTCGGGCTCACCGGCGCCGTCGATGATCGTGGTCTCGTCCTTGGTCACCTTCACCGAGCGGGCGCGACCCAGCAGTTCCAGGGTCACGGCGTCGAGCTTCAGGCCGACCTCCTCGGAGATCACCTGGCCGCCGGTCAGGATGGCGATGTCGGTGAGCATGGCCTTGCGGCGGTCACCGAAGCCGGGGGCCTTGACCGCCACCGACTTGAAGGTGCCCTTGATCTTGTTGACGATCAGGCCGGCGAGCGCCTCGCCGTCCACGTCCTCGGCGATCACGAGCAGCGGCTTGCCCGACTGGACGACCTTCTCCAGCAGCGGCAGCAGGTCGCGCAGGTTCGACACCTTGGAGTTGACGATCAGGATGTACGGGTCGTCGAGGACGGCCTCCATCCGCTCCGCGTCGGTAACGAAGTACGGCGAGATGAAGCCCTTGTCGAAGCGCATGCCCTCGGTGAGCTCGAGGTCGAGGCCGAAGGTGTTGCTCTCCTCGACGGTGATCACGCCCTCCTTGCCGACCTTGTCCATCGCCTCGGCGATGATCTCGCCGACGGTGGCGTCGGCGGCCGAGATGGACGCGGTGGCGGCGATCTGCTCGCGGGTCTCGATGTCGATGGCCTGGGAGCCGAGCTGCTCGACGATCGCAGCCACAGCCTTCTCGATGCCCTTCTTCAGGCTCATCGGGTTGGCGCCGGCGGTGACGTTGCGCAGGCCCTCCCGAACCATCGCCTGGGCGATCACGGTGGCAGTGGTGGTGCCGTCACCGGCGACGTCGTCGGTCTTCTTGGCGACCTCCTTGACCAGCTCTGCGCCGATCTTCTCGTAGGGGTCCTCCAGCTCGATCTCCTTGGCGATGGACACGCCGTCGTTGGTGATCGTGGGGGCGCCCCACTTCTTCTCTAGCACGACGTTGCGGCCCTTGGGGCCGAGCGTGACCCGCACAGCGTCGGCGAGGGTGTTCATCCCCCGCTCGAGGCTGCGGCGCGCCTCGACATTGAATTCAATCAGCTTTGCCATTTGTCTTCGGCAATCCTTCGGCGTCTCGGGGGGCCTCGGCCCCACTGGTGGACTTCAGGTCTTCGGTCTTCGCCTCGGTGCCCGCGACGGACGATCTGACGATCTCACCGAGTAGACGGTGGCACTCTCGGCCCGAGAGTGCTAACCCCATGTTTAGCACTCACACCTGCCGAGTGCAAACGTTCGCCCGCCCGTCGGCGCCGTACTGCTGCCACCGGCGCCGCGCCCGCGGCCGGCGCCAGAATGGGGCCATGCCGCAAGCCACAGCCAGCTCCGGCGCCGGCGTCAGCGCCCGCCACTGGGTGCGCGCAGCGTGGAACCTGGTGAACCTGTCGACACCGCTCGGCCTGCTGGTGGCAGCGGCCGGACGGTCGAGCTTGCGCTGGGGGCCGGAGCTGCTGCTGGTCGCCGAGGGCTACCGGCTGCCGCTGCCGAGGGCCGGCGCCTTCACCGTTGGGAACGTTGTGCTGGTGCCGCGCGCGCTGCTGGCCGGCGTGGAAGCGACCCAGCCGGGCACCGTGGACCACGAGGCCCGGCACAGCTCGCAGTACGCGTGGTTCCTCGGCCTGCCGTTCCTGCCGTGCTACGCGGCGGCCTCGGGCTGGTCGTGGCTGCGCACCGGTGACCCGTGGTCAAGGAACTGGTTCGAGCGGGACGCGGGCCTGGCGCGGGGCGGCTACGCCGAGCACCCGGCGGACAACGCCGGGTTGCGCCAGCTCGGACGCTGGTTACGGCTGAACTGAGGGCGGGCTCGCGGCGGCCCTGGAGGCGCGCGGAGGAGCGCTCATACCTTGAGGTTGACGCCGAGGCGGCGCGCGGTGCGCTCCTTCTGCCTGGTGGCGCGCAGCCGGCGCAGGCGCTTCACCAGCAGCGGGTCGTGGGCCAGCGCAGCCTCGCTGTCGATCAGCGCGTTCAGCAGCTGGTAGTAGCGGGTGGGCGAGATCTCGAAGCGCTCCCGGATCTCCGACTCCTTCGAGCCGGGCAGGGCCCACCACTGCTTCTCGAAGTCCAGCAGGGCGACCTGCTGCTCGGTGAGGCCGGCGGGGCTGACCGCGATCGGGTCCAACATGGGTCCAACAGTAGCGTCCGAACCACATCGATGTCATTCGTTCGACCCGGTCCGCCGAACCCCGGATAGGATGGCCGACGGCCCGGCCTCACGGCGAAACGTTGAGAATCGAGGATGCTCGATGCAGGTTCTGCACGGCACAGTCCAGCACTACCCGTGGGGCACCACGGACGCCATCCCGGACCTGTTGGGCAGGCCGGCGGACGGCCGTCCATTCGCCGAGTACTGGCTGGGCGCGCACCCCTCCTCGCCGTCCGTGGTGGAGGACACCCGGCTCGACCAGCTGCTGGAACACGAACCCGCCGTGATCGGTGAGGCCAGCCGGGCAGCCTTCGGCGACCGGCTGCCGTTCCTGGTGAAGGTGCTCTCGGCGAGGCATGCGCTGTCGCTGCAGGTGCACCCGTCCCGGACACAGGCGAAGGAGGGCTTCGAGCGCGAGAACGCCGCGGGGCTGGCGCCGGATGCGCCCGAGCGCACCTACCGCGACGACTGGCCCAAGCCGGAGATCCTGGTGGCACTGGACGAGTTCAGCACCCTTTCCGGCTTCCGCGACCCGCGGGCCACGGCAGCCCTGTTCGCCAGCCTCGGCGTGGCCGACGAGCTGAGTTCCGTGATCGGGCCGCTCACCGAGCGGAAGGGACCAGCCGCGCTGGCCGAGGTCTTCCTCGACGTGCTCAGCCTGGACGGCGAACGGGCGCGGCTGTCGGAGCTGGTCTGCGCGGCCGCCATGAAGCACAAGGACGAACCGGGCGAACTGGGCGACTTCGCGCGCACTGTGCTGGAGCTCGACGAGGTGTTCCCCGCCGACCCCGGCATCCTGGCCGCGCTGCTGATGAACCGGGTGGTGCTGCAGCCGGGCGAGGCGCTGTTCGTGCCGGCCGGCCACATGCACGCACACCTGCGCGGCACCGGCGTGGAGGTCATGGCCAACTCCGACAACGTCATCCGCGGCGGGCTCACCAACAAGCACGTCGACGTCGGGGAGCTGGTGAAGGTGGTCGACTTCGAGCCGGGCGTTCCGCAAGTCGCCCGGCCGGCGGGGGTGGCCCCCGGCCTGGAGCGGTACGCCGCCGGCTGCGAGGAGTTCGACGTCTGGCGCGTGACGCCGCGCGCCGGAGCCGTGGAGCTCCCGGGCAGCGGTTCGGCGCGGATCGTGCTCGTGGTCTCCGGCGAGGTCGAGCTGGCGGACGGCAGCACCACGCTGCGGCTGGGCCGCGGCGAGTCGGCCTTCCTCACCGCGGCCGAGGTCGCCGTGACAGCTGGCGGCGACGGCGTCGCTTTCGTCACCGCCTCCGGCCTGCGCTGAGGCGGTGGCCACAGCCCCTCCGCCGGCAGTCCTGGACGCGGTCCGGCGGCTCGTGGAGTCCGCGGCGCGGCCCGTCGTGCTGATCGACGGCGGCGCCGGCTCGGGCAAGACCACCCTGGCCAGGCGCCTGGTCCGGCACTGGCCGGGCTCTGGCGCCGTCCAGTCGGTCAGTCTCGACGACCTCTACCCGGGTTGGTCAGGGCTGGCTGCCGGCTCCGCCGCCGTGCCTGCGCTGGTCAAGGGGAACGGCTACCGCAGCTGGGACTGGCAGGCCTCACAGCCGGGCGGCTGGCGCGCCCTGGACCCGTCCGCTGCGCTGGTGGTTGAGGGCTGCGGCGCCCTGACCCCGACGAGCCGGGAGGTGGCCGGCCTCTGCATCTGGGTGGAACTCGACCCCGCCCGGCGGCGGCGCCGCGCGCTCGCGAGGGACGGTGCAACGTTCGCCGCGCACTGGGAGGAGTGGGCCCGGCAGGAGGCCGAGCACTGGCGGAAGCACCGGCCGTGGGAACTGGCCGACGTCGTGGTCGGCGGCGCCGCGCCGGGTTTTCCTCCCGTGACGCCGATGCCCCACAATGGCTAGCGCCGCCACGGCGGCACGCCGCGTTAGCTCAGTTGGTAGAGCTCCGATCTTGTAAATCGGTTGTCGGGAGTTCGATTCTCCCACGCGGCTCCATCGCGCCTCCCGCGTCGGCCGGGCGCTTTGCCCGGTGGCCCCGCAGCACGTACTTTCGACGCGTGAACCACCCACAAGGACAGTGGCAGCAGATCCTCGCCCGCGACCCGGGCCATTCGGCCCGCTACATCGAGCGCTTCCGGATCCTCGCCGCGCAGGGCCATGACCTGTATGGCGAGGCCCGGCTGGTCGACGCCATGGTCGGCCGCGGCGCTGCGATCCTCGACGCCGGCTGCGGCCCGGGCCGGCACGCCGGCTACCTGCACTCCGCCGGCCACCGGGTGGTCGGCGTGGACGTCGACCCCGCCCTGATCGCCGCGGCCGAGGTGGACGCTCCGGGCCCCACCTACGTCGTGGCCGACCTGGCCGGCTACGAGCTGCCCGCGGACGCACCGCAGCGCTTCGACGCGATCCTGTGCGCCGGTAACGTGCTGGCCTTCCTGCACCCGGACACGAGGGTGCCCGCCCTGGCGGGGATGGCTGAGCGGCTCGCTCCGCAGGGGCGGGCGGTGATCGGCTTCGGCGCGGGTCGCGGCTACCGGTTCGACGACTTCTTCGCCGACGCCGCAGCAGCAGGGCTGGTGGTGCACGCGCGGTTCGCGACCTGGGACCTGCGCCAGTTCACGCCGGAGGCTGACTTCCTGGTGGCCTTCCTCGGCCGCGGCGCCTGAGCGCCGGCACCCCGGCCGGCCAGCCGCCTGCAGGGCGCCTCGGGTGGGTTCGCCGGTTCAGGGGCGGGATTCGCTGCTGCCGTGGCGGCGCTGCTTCCACCAGTAGTTGGCGATGATCGCCACCAGGATCGCAACCGAGACCCACAGCAGGTAGCGGCCGTAGGCGTCCATGGCCGCTACCGCTGGAGCACCGATCCAGTAGCCGACGGCGAGGTAGCCGCCGGTGGAGACGAAGGAGGAGGCGATCGCCACGGTGAGGAACTTGCGCAGGCTCGTGCCCGCCTCGCCCAGCACGACGAAGATGACCGCCCGGGGCAGCGGGATCGGCAGGAAGGTCAGCGCGATCGCGAGGGTCTCGTACTTGCGGGCGAACCGTTCGGCCCTGGCGTTCGCTCGTCGCGCCCGCTCGGAACGGCCGGACCAGACCTCGATCAGGCTGCGTCCCCAGAGCTTGCCCGCCCACCAGTAGATCCAGTCGAACTTGATCAGCCCCAGGGTGCCCAGCAGCCACACCAGCGGCCACCAGGGGTCGCCGACGGCGGCGAGTGCACCGACCATCACCGAACCGCTCCAGGAGCCGAGGGACGCCAGGACGTGGGGTGCGGTCGCGAGCAGGGTGGGCCTCGCCACCGCCATGACCAGCCCGTAGACGGCGACAGCTCCCAGCCAGGCGAAGCAGGCGATGTCGGCGCGGCTCGGCTTCTGCTTCCACGGCAGGGAGGGATCCTCCCACCAGTCCCGCTCTGCCGGCGGCTCGGTCCCGGTGCCGCCGGGCTGGGTTTCGCTCACCCGCTGGAGCCTACCCGCGGCGGTCGGAGCGTTTGAAACGAACCCATGGCCACCACCGGCCCGCCCGTGTCAAGATGGCCTCGGCCGCACCCGCGGCCGACTTCTCTTCCACTACGGATCGTCGGGCACGTACCTGCCCGTGGAAAGGTGTTTTCGGCATGGCCACTGTCACTTTCATGGATGCGACCCGGGTCTACCCCGGCGCTGACCATCCCGCCGTCGACAAGCTCAACCTCGAGATCGGCGACGGGGAATTCATGGTCCTGGTGGGACCGTCCGGCTGCGGCAAGTCCACGTCCCTGCGGATGCTCGCCGGCCTCGAAGAGGTGAACGCCGGCAAGATCATGATCGGCGACCGCGACGTCACCGACCTGCCCCCCAAGGACCGGGACATCGCCATGGTGTTCCAGAACTATGCGCTCTACCCCCATATGACTGTCGCCGACAACATGGGCTTCGCCCTGAAGATGGCCGGCGTACCGAAGGCCGAGCGGGACGCCCGCGTCCTCGAGGCCGCGCACCTGCTCGGCCTGGAGTCGTTCCTGGCCCGCAAGCCCAAGGCCCTCTCCGGTGGCCAGCGCCAGCGCGTCGCCATGGGCCGGGCCATCGTCCGCCAGCCGCAGGTCTTCCTGATGGACGAGCCCCTGTCCAACCTGGACGCCAAGCTGCGCGTCTCCACCCGCACCCAGATCGCCGCGCTGCAGACCCGGCTCGGCGTCACCACCGTCTACGTGACCCATGACCAGGTCGAGGCCATGACGATGGGCGACCGGGTGGCGGTGCTGAAGGACGGGCTCCTGCAGCAGGTGGACAGCCCCCTCACCCTGTACGACAAGCCGGCCAACCTGTTCGTCGCCGGCTTCATCGGCTCCCCGGCGATGAACCTCATCACCGGCGAGATCACCGAGGGCGGGGTCAAGGTGGGCGACTACACCGTGCCCGTGCCGCGCGAGGTCCTGGCCAAGGCCGGGGACGAGAAGAGCCTGGTGCTCGGCATCCGTCCGGAGAACTTCCAGATCGCCGACCAGGGCATCGGCCTGGACGTCGACGTGGTGGAGGAGACCGGCGCCGACGCCTACGTGTACGGCACGCTGGCCGGGCTCAGCACCGAGGAGAAGCTGACCGCGCAGCAGATCGTGGCCCGCGTCTCCGCCAGGACGCCACCCAGCCGCGGCACCACGGTCCAGCTGAGCCCGCTCGATCCGGCGACGATGCACGTGTTCTCGCCGAAGACGCAGGAGCGCCTCAGCGCCTGACCGCAACACCTCCACAAGCTGTGGGTCGGCCGCCGACATCGGGGCCCGACTCACAGCTTGTGAGGTTTCCGGGAGCGGGCCCCTGCGGCCCGATGGTGTAGAACAGACGGGTGCCAAGGTTCCTGTCCTCGCGCCCGGATTCACGGTTGATTCCGCTGCCGTGGGAACTGCCCCTGGCCGAGTGGCCGACCGAGCACCTGGTGGCCCTCCCCCGAGGCATCTCCCGCCACGTCGTCCGGTTCATCAAGGTGGGTACTTCGGTCTACGCGGCCAAGGAGGTCATCGAGAGCCTGGCGATCCACGAGTACCGGATGCTGGCCGACCTGCACCGCACCGACACCCCCGCGGTCGAGCCGCTCGCGGTGGTCACCGGACGGCTGGACGTCGACCAGCAGCCGCTCGACCCGGTGCTGATCACCCGCCATCTCGAGTTCTCCCTGCCCTACCGCTCCCTGTTCACCCAGGGCGTGCGGCCGGACACAGTGGGCCGGCTGCTGGACGCGATGGTCGTGCTGCTCGCGCGGCTGCACCTGGTGGGCTTCCTCTGGGGCGACGTGTCCCTCTCGAACATCCTGTTCCGGCGCGACGCCGGGGAGTTCGCCGCGTACCTGGTGGACGCCGAGACCGCCGAAATGCACGAGCAGCTCACCGACGGCCAGCGCGAGCACGACCTGTCGATCGCCACCACCAACCTCTACGGCGAGTTCAGCGACCTGGAGGCCGGGCAGCTGCTGGACGAATCGCTCGACCCGCTGAAGCTCGTGGAGTCGATCGTGTCGCGCTACCGCGAGCTGTGGGCAGAACTCACCGGAGCCGAGGAGTTCTCCGACCAGGAGGTGTTCCGCATCGAGAACCGGGTGCGCCGCCTCAACGCGCTCGGCTTCGACGTCGCCGAACTCGCCATCGACACCTCCCCCGACGGCTCCCGGATCCGCATCCAGCCGAAGGTCGTGGACGCGGGCCACCACACCCGCCGCCTGCTGCGCCTCACCGGCCTGGACGTCGAGGAGCACCAGGCCCGCCGGCTGCTCAACGACCTGGACACGTTCCGGGCGCGCACCAACCAGGGCCACGTCGACGAGGCAGTGGTCGCCCACCAGTGGCTCACCGAGTGCTTCCAGCCGGTGGTGACCGCCGTCCCGCCCGACCTGCGCGGCAAGCGCGAGAGCGCCCAGATCTACCACGAGGTGCTCGACTACCGGTGGTACGCGTCCCAGCGCCAGAACCGGGAGGTGCCCCTGGTGGAGGCGACCCTCGGCTACATCCAGGACGTCCTGCGGGTGCTGCCGGACGAGGCCATGAACGACACCCGCCCGGTGGGTGAGGACCGGCAGCTCGCCAACCCGTACGACCCCTCCCAGGGCTTCGTCGACGACGAGGGCCCGATGCCGGCCGACCCGTGGGAGGACATCGTCGAGGCGGAGCCCGCGGCACCACCCGGCTACCTCGACATCGACGCGCTGCGGGCCCGCAACAAGCGCTGACCCGGCCCCCGGGCTACGGAGGGCGGGGCCGGGGGCCCGCACCTAATAGACTGCGGCGGTGAGTTTCCGCCTGTACGACAGCGCCCGGCGCGCAGTGGTCGACTTCCAGCCGTTGGTACCCGGCAAGGTGTCGATCTACTGCTGCGGGCCCACCGTGCAGTCGAGCCCGCACCTGGGGCACATCCGCAAGGAGGTCAACTTCGACGTCCTGCGGCGCTGGCTGGAGTTCTCCGGCCACGAGGTGACCATGGTCACCAACGTCACCGACATCGACGACAAGATCCTGATCAAGTCGGCGGAGGAGGGCCGGGAGTGGTGGGCGCACGCCTACCTCTTCGAAGGTGTCTTCCACTCCGCCTTCCGCGCGCTCGGGGTGCGCCGGCCCACCTACGAGCCGCGGGCTACCGGCCACATCCCGGAGATGTTGGAGCTGATCGCCACGCTCATCGCGCGCGGCCACGCCTACGCCGCCGGTGACGGCTCGGGCGACGTCTACTTCGACGTCCGGTCCTGGCCGGAGTACGGCCAGCTGTCCGGCATGCGGCCCGACGAGATGGCGCCGGCGGAGGACGCGGACCCCCGCGGCAAGCGGGACCCCCGTGACTTCGCGCTGTGGAAGGGACACAAGCCCGGCGAGCCGGAGACCGCAGCCTGGGACACTCCCTGGGGGCGCGGTCGACCCGGCTGGCACCTGGAGTGCTCAGCCATGGCCGGCAAGTACCTCGGCGAGGAGTTCGACATCCACGGCGGCGGGCTCGACCTGCGCTTCCCGCACCACGAGAACGAACTCGCCCAGTCCCGGGCTGCCGGCCGCCCGTTCGCGCGGTACTGGATGCACAACGCCTGGGTCACGCTGGCCGGGGAGAAGATGAGCAAGTCGCTCGGCAACACCGCCGACGTGCTCACCGCCGTGGAGACCTACGGCGGGCGGGCCGTCCGGCTCTACCTCGCCGGACCCCACTACCGCTCGGCGATCGAGTTGTCGGACGCCTCCCTGGCCGAGGCGGCGGCCCAGCTGGCCCGCATCGACTCCTTCCTGGAACGCGCGGGCACCGTGGGCCCCGGATGGGTCGCCTACGTGCCGGAGGAGGCCATCCCGGAGGCGTTCGCCCAAGCGATGGACGACGACCTGTCCACCCCGGCCGCCCTGGCGGTCCTGTTCGGCACGATCCGCGACGGCAACATCGCCCTGGACGCCGGCGACGTCGAGGCCGTCCAGCGGCACCTGCTCGCGGTGCACCTGATGCTCAAGGTGTTCGGTCTCGATCCGGGCGATCCCGAATGGGGCGACCAACGGGCGGGTGGCGACCTGCGTCCGGTCGTCGACGGTCTCGTCGCCGCGCTGCTCGAGCAGCGCCAGCAGGCCAGGGTGCGCAAGGACTGGTCGGCTGCGGACGCCATCCGCGACCGGCTGGCCGAGCTCGGGCTGAAGATCGAGGACACCGCCAACGGCCCTCGCTGGTCACTGGAGAAGTAGGAGCGTCATGCCGGGAAACAGCCAGCGCAAGGGCGCGGTCCGCAAGAAGGGCAAGACCACCCCCGCCGGGTCCGGCGGCAGGGTGCGGCGCGGCCTGGAGGGGAAGGGTCCCACGCCCAAGGCCGAGGACCGGCCCTACCACAAGGCCTACCGTCGGCGGGGGCCGGACGAGCCCGGCCGGACCACGGGGAAGCCGGCCACCCGCCAGCGTGCCGGAACCCGGTCGGCCAACACCGCCACTGCCGGCTCCGACTGGGTGATCGGCCGCAACCCGGTGCTGGAGGCGCTGCAGGCCGGGCTCCCGGTGCGCCGCGCATACGTCGCCGACGGGGTCGAACGGGACGACCGGCTGCGCGACATCCTGAAGTTCGCGGCCGAGCACGGCATCCCGCTGCTCCAGGCCACCCGTCCGGAGCTCGACCGCCTGACCGGCGGCGGGGTGCACCAGGGGGTGGCGCTGCAACTGCCGCCCTACGAGTACGCCGACGCAGAGGACGTGCTGGCCGAAGCCTTCGACTCCCCCACCGCGTCGCTGGTGGTGGCGTGCGACTCGATCACCGACCCGCGCAACCTCGGCGCGATCGTGCGCAGTGCCGCGGCCTTCGGTGCCCAGGGAGTGATCATCCCCGAACGGCGCTCGGCCCAGCTCACCGCAGCGGCCTGGAAGACCTCCGCCGGGGCCGCAGCACGCATCCCCGTGGCCCGGGTGACGAACCTGAACCGCACGCTGAAGACCTACGCCGACGCGGGCTTCACCGTCGTGGGTCTGGCCGGCGAGGCCGAGACCGACATCTCCGGCTTCCCCGGGATCGACGGCCCCGTGCTGCTGGTGGTCGGCTCCGAGGGCGAGGGCCTCGCCCGGCTCGTGCGCGACAACTGTGACGTACTGGCCCGGATCCCGATCGGCTCTGCGGTCGAGTCGCTGAACGCCTCGGTGGCCGCATCGATCGCGCTCTACGAAATCAGCCGCTCCCGCGCCTGACTTCTTCTCGAGCCTGCGAAGGGGCGGCACACGCCAGCCGGGAGTCGACGTCCCTCCAGCAGCCCGACCGAATGCGTCAGGAGTTGGCGACAGCGTTGACCAGGGCTGCGTTGAAGGCCGGCAGGTCCCGCGGGCTCCGGCTGGTGACCAGGTTGCCGTCAACGACCACCTCGGAGTCCACCCAGTTGGCGCCGGCGTTCTTCAGGTCGGTCGCGATCCGGGTGGTCGAGGTGAGCGTGCGCCCCTCGACGGCGCCCGCCTCGATCAGGATCCAGGGGCCGTGGCAGATCGAGGCCACCGGCTTGCCGGCGTCGAAGAACGCCTTGACGAAGGCGATCGCCTTCGGGTTGGTGCGGATCTTGTCCGAGTTGAGGGTGCCCCCGGGCAGCACGAGCGCGTCGTAGTCCCCGGGATCGGCCTCGTCGAGGGTCAGGTCGACGTCGAAGTCGTCACCGCGGTCCCAGTCGCCGATCAGGGCGGTGATGGTGCCCGGCTCCTCCGAGATCAGCACCGGCTCGGCACCGGCGTCGGCCAGCACCTGCCAGGGATCGGTCAGTTCCGGCTGCTCGACGCCGCGCTTGAGCACGAACGCCACCTTCTTGCCGCTCAGGTCAGTCATCAGTCCTCCTCGTTGTCACTTCCGACCCTACCCACAGTCGCTCGGACGCAGCCCTCCCCGCGGCACCGTCGTCCTCGTCCGCCGCGGAGGGCCGGCGACGCTGCGCTTCGCGCCCCCGAAACTCAGACGCCGAGGCGGGTGCGGCGGAGCAGCTCGCCGTCGGTGTAGTTCGCGCCCGGCACGTGCCCGTCCAGCGGCAGGATCCGCTCGTGGATCGCGTCGACGATCCACTCCGGCTGCGGGAAGAACAGGTCTTCCAGCTCCGGCGCGGGCGTGATGTGGTTGCGGGCACCGACCACGACCACCGGCGCGTCGAGGGCGTCGAAGGCGAGGTTCTGGACGTCGTTGGCCACGGTCTGCAGGAACGAGCCCCGGGCCACCGCGTCGGAGGCGAGCACGAGCCGCCCCGTCTTCCGCACCGACTCCACCACGGTGGTGTAGTCCAGCGGAGCCACGAACCGCAGGTCGATCACCTCGGCCGAGATCCCGTACTTCTCCTGCAGCTGGTCAGCCGCCTCCAGCGCCCGGTAGAGCGTCGCGCCCAGGGTGGCGATGGTCACGTCGGTGCCCTCGCGGCGGACGACGGGCTGGCCCTCCGGCGTCTCGTAGTAGCCCTCCGGCACACCGTCGGCCTCGAACTGCTCGCCGATGTCGTAGAGCAGCTGCGATTCCAGGAACACCACCGGGTCGGTGCCGGCAAGGGCGAGGTTCAGCATGCCCTTGGCGTCGGTCGGCGTGGCCGGGAAGTACACCTTCAGCCCGGGGATGTGCGCAACCAGCGCTGCCCAGTCCTGGGAGTGCTGGGCGCCGTACTTGTTGCCGACGCTCACCCGCAGCACCAGCGGCATCTTCAGCAGGCCGGCCGACATCGACTGCCACTTGGCCATCTGGTTGAACACCTCGTCACCGGCCCGGCCGAGGAAGTCGCAGTACATCAGCTCGACGACAGCGCGGCCGCCGGAAAGCGCGTAGCCGACGCCGGCACCGACGATGGCCGCCTCCGAGATCGGGGAGTTGAACAGCCGCCGGTAGGGCAGCAGCTCGGTGAGGCCGCGGTAGACGGCGAAGGCGCCGCCCCAGTCACGGTTCTCCTCGCCCCAGGCGCACATGGTGGGATCGATCGCGTAGCGGTGCGCCATGGCCTCGAACAGCCCGTCGCGGAACTGGTACATCCTGACCTTGGAGACCGGCTTGCCGTCCGCGTCCCTTGCGGTGCGGACCTTCTTCGCGATCGCCTTCACCCGGGCGTTCTCGGCCAGCGGCTCGAGCAGCTCCGGCTCCTCCCCGTCGCCGAATGCCTCGACGTGGCCGTTGGAGAGCATCGCGCCCTCGATGTAGGTGGCGTCCACCCGCTCGAGCTCGTCGCTGGAGGCCAGCGCGAGCACCCGGGTGAGCCGCTCGACGATGCGGGCGTGCAGGTCGTCCACCTCGGTGCGCGCGATCACGCCCTCTCCCACCAGCAGGTCACGGAAGCTGGTGATCGAGTCGGCCGCCTCCCAGGCCTCGATCTCCTCCCGGGTGCGGTAGCTGGAAGCGTCGGACGGGCTGTGGCCCGAGATCCGGTAGGTGATCGTGTCCAGCAGGACGGGGCCACGGCCGGCGAGCAGCAGTTCCTTCTTGCGCCGGATCGCGTCGGCGACGGCCAGCGGGTCGTAGCCGTCCACCCGTTCGGCGTGCATGGCCTCCGGGTTCACGCCTGCGCCCACCCTGGCCAGGATGTCGTAGCCCATGGTCTCGCCGTCGGTCTGGCCGCCCATGCCGTAGAAGTTGTTGAAGAAGTTGAACAGGATCGGGGGGTTGCCGCCGTCCTCGGTGCGCCACAGCTCGCGGAACTGGTCCATGGCGGAGAACATCATGGCCTCCCACACCGGCCCGCAGCCCATGGACGCGTCGCCGATGTTGGCGATCACGATGCCGGGCCGGCGGTTCACCCGCTTGAACAGCGCCGAGCCGTTCGCGATCGGCGCCGAGCCACCAACTATCGCGTTGTTGGGCATCGAGCCGAACGGGGTGAAGAACGCATGCATCGAGCCGCCCATGCCCCGGTTGAAGCCGGCCTTGCGGGCGAAGATCTCCGCGAGGGTGCCGAACAGGATGAAGTTCTCGGTCAGCTCCTCCGCGGTGTCGTAGCCGATCCTCTCCGCGTAGCGCAGGGTGTCGCCGCCGAGGAAGTCGGTCATGATCCCGGTCAGCTTCGCCGGGTCCAGCTTGCGGGCAGCGGAGAAGCTCTTGGCCAGGATCTCGCCGTGGCTGCGGTGGCTGCCGAAGATGTAGTCGTCTGCGTCCAGTTCGGCGGCCTGGCCGACCGCGGACGCCTCCTGGCCCATCGACAGGTGGGCCGGACCCTTGTGGTTGTACTCGATGCCCTGCCACCCGCCGGTGGTCTTGATCGAGTTCAGCATCGACTCGAACTCCCGGATCGCCAGCATGTCGTGCAGCATCGCGACGAGTCCGGCCGCGCCGAAGCGCTCCAGTTCCGCGGCGAAGTCACGGCTGTAGGCGTTCACCGGGATGGGCGGCACGGTGATGGTCGAGGCGGCCCGGACCTTCGCCGGATCCACATTCAGTGACTTGGGCATGTCTTCCTTCTCAGTAATCGGTGATCGAGCTTGTCGGGAGCCACTGGCCGGGTTTCGACAAGCTCAACCAGCGGTGTTCGTGGGTACCTGCGGTCAGTCCTTGATGGCCCATGCGGCTTCGCGGATGCCTTCGCTGACGGTCGGATGGGGGAACACGACCTGGCGCAGGTCGTCGACGTCGAGTTCGGTCTCCAGCACCGCCGCGGCTCCCCAGATGGTCTCGGGCGCATAGCTGCCGAGCATGTGCACGCCGAGCACCTGGCGGGTGGCTGCATCTGCGATCAGCTTGACCGCCCCGGCGCCGCGGACGCCGTTCTCTGCGACGAAGCGACCCGAGACCGCCAGCGGCACGGTTGCGGTGACGACCTGGTGGCCGCGCCCGGTGGCCTGGGCCTCGGTCAGGCCCACACCGGCTGCCTCCGGCATGGAGTACACCGCCCACGGGATGGTGTCGGTGCGCAGCCGCTGGCCGCTGCGGGCTGCCGCCGCGGGGTCGAGGATGTGCGCTGCCGCGATCTCACCCATCCGGTAGGCAGCGTGGGCGAGCAGGCTGCGGCCGGTGACGTCGCCCACCGCCCAGACTCCTGGCAGGTTGGTGCGCATGGTGTCGTCCACCACGACGCCACGCGGCCCTACCTCGAGGCCGGCCTCGGCCGCGCCCCAGCCGTCGACGAGCGGACGCCGTCCGACCGCCATCAGCACCAGGTCGGCCTCGGCGCGCTGCTCGGCGCCGGCAGCGTCGGTGTAGACCACGGTGCCGCCCTCGATGGCGGTCACCTTGCAGCCCAGGTGGAAGCTGACCCCCTTGAGCGCCTTGCGGAGCCGGCCGGCCAGGTCGTCGTCCATGAACGGCACGATCTCCGGCAGCATCTCGATCACCTCGACGTGCGACCCGAACGCCACGAACAGCGAGGCGAACTCGACGCCGATCACCCCGCCGCCGATCACCACCAGCCGCTCGGGCACCTCCTCGACGGCGAGCAGGCCGGTGGAGTCTACGACGAGGGGGTTGTCCTTCGCCCCCGGAATGGGCGGCAGCACCGGCACCGAGCCGGTGGCGACGATGACGTGGTCCGCCGTCCTCCGGACGCCTTCGACCTCGACCACTCCCGGCGCGACCAGCGTCCCGGAGGCGTTGACGACCTCCACCCCGGCGCGCTTCTCCGCGGCACCGACGCCGGCGACCAGCTTGCCCACCACGTCCGCCTTCCAGGCCTGCACCTTCGCCCAGTCGAACGTGACGTTCTCCGCGGTCACGCCGAACTGCTCCGAGTGCCGGGCGTGGTCGTACAGCTTGGCCGAGTTGAGCAGGCTCTTGGTCGGGATGCAGCCGACGTTCAGGCAGGTCCCGCCAAGGGATTCCTTCTCGACCAGCAACACCTTCTTGCCGGCCTGCCCCAACCGCTCGGCGGCGATGTAGCCACCCGGACCGCCACCGAGGACGATCACGTCGAAGTCAGCCATGTCGGTCCCCCTCAGCCCAGCACGGTCAGGTCGATGTCGGCCACGGCCGCGCACAGGTCCTTCAGGTAGCGGGCCGCGTCCGCGCCGTCGATGACCTGGTGGTCCGCGGTGAGCGAGAAGCCGATCCGCTGCTCGGCACCGACGCTGCCGTCGGAGTTGACCACGGCCCGGGGGAAGATCGCGTCCACGCCGAGGATCGCCACCTGTGGCACGTTCAGCAGCGGGGTGAACGACTCGATGCCGAAGGCCCCCAGGTTGCTGACGGTGAACGTGGCCCCGCCGAGCAGGTCCGGGTTGATCGAGCCGGCGATGGCTTCGTTGGCCAGTTGCTTGGACAGCCTGGAGAAGTCGCGCAGCGTGAGGGTGTCGGCGAACCGCAGCGTCGGCACGAGCAGGCCGCGCGGGGTGTCCACCGCCATGCCAAGGTGCACGTTGGCGAACTTGCGCAGCACGGGAGCCTGCCCTGAGCCTGTTGAAGGGCCGGTCAGGTGGGCGTTGACCACTTCGTGCCGCGCCAGGGTCTTCACGGTGGCGTAGCCGACCAGGTCGCCGATGGTGACCGCCGCCAGGTCCGGATCGGCAGCCCCCTTCAGCCGCTTGCGCAGCGCCAGCAGGCCGGCGGCGGGAGCGGTGGCGGTGTAGGTGAGCTGGGCCGAGGTGGCGAGGCTGTTCATCATCCGCTCGGCGATCACCTTGCGAATGCCCTTCAGCGGGGTGTCGGTGTACTCGCCGGGGAACGCACCCGTGACACCGCTGGTCGAGCTGGTCGAGACCACCTGCGACGTCTCGACACTTCGAGTGGCCTCAGTGGAACCGGGCTCGGCCACCGAACCGGACGCGAGGTCCTCACGACTGACCCGGCCGCCGATACCGGTGCCCGCTGCACCGGGCAGGAAGCCTTCCGCCTGCCTCCGGGCACCGGGTGTGAGGCCCGGGCCCGCTGCGATCGCGGACTGCACGTCCCGCTCGATCACCCGGCCGTGGGGCCCGGTGCCGGCGAGCAGCTCTGCTGCGATGCCCTTGCCGGCCGCCAGCCCACGGGCCCGCGGCGAGACCGGGGACGTGCCGTCCGCCGCATGGTCCGTGCCGGCGGAAGGCGCCGCGGGGGCCTCCACGGAAGCCACGGACGGCGCCGGGACCTGCTCGTCCGCGGCGCTCTCGTCTGTTCCTCGGGCCGCTGACGCGCCCCTCGTCGAGACCACGGGTTCGCCGGCCGCTGACGCGCCCGATGAACCCTCGTCTACCTCACCGGCCTCGCCGGTGGTCTGCGGCGGCAGGCCGGAGCCGGCGAGGAACTCCTCGACGTTCTCCCCGGCCTGACCGACCACGACGATCGGCTGCTTGACGGGCACGTCGTCGCCCTCCTCGGCCAGCAGGGCGAGCACCGTCCCGGCCACCCCGGCCGGCACTTCCATCGAGGACTTGTCGGTCTCGATCTCGCACAGCAGGGTGGAGGGGTCGACCACGTCGCCGACCTGCACCAGCCAGGTGGTGATCAGGCACGACTCCACGGTGTTGCCGAGCTGTGGCATCACCACTACCTGGGCCATCGGTTTCTCCTCGGGTTCTAGACGTAGCGCGCCGCGAGGCCGCTGTTGGTGAGTTCTGCGCGGGCCCCGGCGGGGAGCCCGTCGTCTGTGATCACGCCGGTGAGAGCCGCCAGCGGCATCACGCTGACGAAGCCGGCCTTGCCGTACTTGTCGGAGTCGGCGACCAGCCACGCCTCCGCCGCCCTGGAGCGCATGGCGCGGATCACCTCCGCACCCTCGGAGAAGCCGGTGGTCAGGCCGTGCTCGGCCCCGAAGCCGTCGGTGCCGAAGAATGCCAGCCGCACGTTGAAGTCCTCGATCGTGCGCAGCGCCACCGGCCCGACCAGCGACTCGCTCGTGCGGTGGAAGCCGCCCCCGGTGAGGATCACGTTCAGCCCGGGGTGCAGCCGTGCCTGGGCGAAGACCAGGGTGGAGTTGGTGAGGATCTGCACCCCGCGCCGGGCCCCGAGGTGGGCGACGATCCGGGCGCAGGTGGTGCCTGCCTCGATCATGATCAGGTCGTGGTCGCGCACCAGCTCGGCCGCGGCTGCGGCGATCCGGTCCTTCTCCGCGGGGCGCTGCAGCTGCCGCTCGAGCACATTGCGGTAGCCGGTGGCCTCCGCGCCCCCGTGCGTGCGGACGAGCAGACCACGCTCCTCCAGCGTGCGCAGGTCCGTGCGGACCGTCACCTCTGACACCTTCAGTTCGCGGGCGAGCGTCGCCACCGAGAGCGAGCCTTCCCGCGCCAGGCGGGAAAGGATCAAGGACTCGCGCGACCCGCGCTCGATCGACATCGACCGGTCCTTTCGTTTCGCTTTCGGTTTAGACCTTATACCGATTCAATCCTAAGCCACCCGTCAGCCCGCCGCAACCGATCCGCCCCCGTCCCCGCCCCAAAGAGCGCAAGCTGTGAGTTGGCCGGTGATGTCACCGGCCAACTCACAGCTTGCGAGTGGGCGGGAGGGTCAGGCCTGGCTGGCGAGCAGCGCGGCCTCCGCCGCGGGAGTCCAGCGACCGTCGGCGAGCTCCGCGGCAACGGACGGCAACCGCTCTGCGAGCTCGTCCAGCCGCACCATCCCGAGGTCGGGGAGCATCGGGTAGACCATGATCTTGCCGCCGGAGGTGCGGTTGTTGACGCTCTCGATCGCCTCGGCCACCCCGGCCATGCCACAGACGGCCCACAGCGAGACGTTGGTGTCGAGACTGCCGTCCTCCACCTTCGCCAGCATCGCCTTCATGTCATGGATGCGCGATCCGGAAGTGCCGACGAGGTAGATGCCCTTGGTCGCGATCGCGGTCAGGTCCAGCTCGGCCATCGTGCCGATCGCAAAGCCGGCGAAGGCGTTCACGATCGCGCCCTCGGTGGCGATGTCCACGGCCTGGGCGATGAGGAACGGCGCCGGCACCATGGCCGCAACGTAGCTGTAGCCGGGCTCCAGTGGTTCGGTGGCTGAGTTGCGGAAGCTCGCCGGCACACCGTTGGCCGCGGCCACCGGAGCGACCACCTCGGCGAGGTGGGCCAGCCGGGCATCGTCGACGTCGACAGCGTCCATCGAGATGCCGGGGACGCCGCTGACCGCGGTGCGGACGGTGTGCATCAGGCCCATCGGGCCGGCGGCACCGACGATCGCGATCCGCTCCCCCTCGCGCAGCTCGCACAGCGCGGGGATGCGCGCGTAGCCCTCGGCGGCGTCGCTGCCGGCCGTCCCGGTGTAGCGGATCAGGTCGTAGTGGACCCTGCCGACATCGATCTTCACCGGACGCCCGAACGCGCCGCCGGCCAGCACCACGTCGAAGATGCCCCCGAAGCCGAGCAGCGAGCCAAGCTCCTCGACAGTGCCGGCATCCGCGCCGACGTAGACGATGTCGTCGAAGGTGCCCTGCAGGTCGGCCACCGAGGCCACCTTCGAAGCCCCCGGCACCGGGGCCGCGCCGACGACGGTGATCTCCGCCGGCGCCGACTGCTCCAGCAGCACTTCCAGCCCGGTCACCTCGTCAGCCACGACGAGCAGCCGACCACCGGCCTTCAGCTGCTGCCGCTCGCCCCACGCGTAGGCAGCCTCGACGCAGGCCCAAGGCTCGATCAGCGCCACGGCAGAGGCGGACGGGCCCTCGGAGACCGGGATCAGGAACCGCTCGCCGGTCGCGGGGTCGATGACCACCCGCTCGTCGAGCACCACGTACTCCTGCAGCGCGCCCTCGAAGTTGTAGCCGAAGGCGGCGTTGGAACGCGCGGTCGGCAGGTGCCGGTAATCGGTCTGCACCAGCACCCGCTCCCCCACCCGGTGGTGGCGGACGTCGGAGCCGACGGCGACGATGCGTCCCACCGGCTCGTGGCCAGGCACTACCGGCTCTGCCCCGGGACGGTAGCTCGGGATCTCAGCCAGTTCCGCCGGGGTGAGCCCGCCGAGCACCTCGCTCTTGCGCGGGTGGTTGGTGAAGGCGTGCAGCAGCTTGGTGTCGGAGAAGCAAACGCCCACGGCCTCGGTCTTCAGCAGCAGCTGCCGCGGCCCGAGCGGGTACATCGGCTTGGCCGGGTTGTGCACCACCTGGTCCGCGCCGACGAACTGGATGGCGTGCTGGGTCTCCGGCAACTCCTGGGTCATGTCCTCTCCTTCTCAAGCCCGCTGGCGCGAGCCGGTCGAACCGCTGCGGCGCAGTCGCCGTCGCGGGGGTCAGTCAGTTGAGCATGTTCTGGCCGCCGGTCACCGGGACGGCCTGTCCGGTCTCGTAGGTCTGTTCCACGATGTAGTACACGGCCCTGGCGAGGTCGACCGGCAGGCAGCCCCGCCCCATCGGCACCTTGGACTCGTAGAACCGCCGGACGTCGGCCACCGTCGTCGCGCCGGGCACCTTGCCGGCCCGCAGGTACTGCACGAACAGGCCGCGTTCGGGATCGGTCCACAGGGGCCCGTCCAGGTAGTTGCCGGGGCACACGGCGTTCACCTTGATGCCGTACTCCACCAGTTCGAGGGCGAAGCTCTGGGTGAGCCCGATCCCGCCGAACTTCGAGCCGGAGTAGGCGAAGTTCCGCTTCGAGCCCTCCAGGCCCGACTTGGAGTTGATCTCGATGATGTCGAACCACGCCTCCGGCCGGGCCGCGTGCTGGGCGGCGAGGATCGGGGCGACCGCCCGCACGCCGAGGAAGTAGCCGCGGTAGTTGACTCCTGTGACCAGGTCGAAGTCGGCGACCGGCTGGGTCATCACGCCCTCCGCCCGCAGCACCCCTGCGTTGGAGATGAACACGTCGAGCCCGCCGAAGGTCGCGACGACGGTCGCTGCTGCCGCGAGTTGCGATGCCTCGTCGGCCACGTCCACCCCCACGGCGACCGCCCGGTGCTCGCCGTAGGTCGCGCAGAGCTCGGCGGCGTTCCGGCTCGCCAGTTCCAGGTTCAGGTCGGCCAGCACCACCTGGGCACCCTCGGCCAGCAGTTCTCTGGTGATGCCCAGGCCGAAGCCCTGGGCTGCGCCGGTGACGACCACGACCTTCCCGCTCATCCGGCCGGCCCTTGCGCCCGCCGCGACGGCCTTGCGGTAGCTCTCCGCCTCCCAGTTCTCGATGAAGCCGCGCTCGGCTGCGTCCAGGCAGCGGACGGTACCGATGCGGTTGGCGTCGCGGGCCACCCGCAGCGCGTCGGTGAAGGTGGCCAGGGCGGTCCTGGCCGCAGCCAGGTCGGCACCGGCGCCGAAGGCGACCACGCCGGGGACGACCACGATCACCGGGTCCTTGCCGTGCCGCTCGCGGTAGGCGGCCACAGCGCTGGTCACCTCGGCCGCCGGGTCGCCGTCGGCTGGCGGGTCGAGCACCAGCGGCAGCGAACCGGCGTAGACGATCTGGTCGGGGATCAGGGGGCCGTCGCCGAGGATCGCTGCACCGGCCGGGGTGGTGGTCACCGACCGCACCAGGTCGGAGGCGTCGGAGGTGACCACCGCCAGCCGGTCGGCCGTGCCGAGCAGCCCGCGCAGGGTGGGCGCGACGACATTCACCAGCCGGGTCGTGGCGACCTCGTCCGCGGGGGCAGGCCCGGCCACCGGCACGGCGTCGATGGCCGCGGCGATGGTTGCGGTCAGCCACTCCACCCTCGAGGTCAGCTCGGTTGCCGAGTCGGCAGAGACGATGATGCCGTGGTTGCCGAGCAGCGTGATGCCCGGTGCCGGACGGCCGGTGCGGGCGGTGAAGTCCTCCCGGGCCCGCAGCACGGCGCGAGCCAGCGGGACGCCCGGGTCGGTGTAGGGCACGAACACCGCGTCGTCGCCGAGCAGCCGCGCAGCCAGGTCAGCAGCCTCGGTGTTGCACGTGAGGGCATTGGCCACCAGCGGGTGGGTGTGCAGCACCAGCGCGTCCGGGATCAGCGCGTGGAACAGGATCTCCACACTGGGACGCCGCCCGCCGGGAGCGGCCACCAGCGCCTGCGCTGCCGCGGCCCGCACCGGGTCACCGTCGGCCTGCGGGGCGTCCGGGGCGAGCGCGCGCAGCAGGACGTCGTTGCGGAGCCCCACCAGGTCGTCAGCCGTGAGGGTGGCCAGGGGCACCCCGGACGGCTTGATCCACAGCACGCCGTCCACCTTCACCGAGGCGTTGCCGCCCCCGGCGCGCGAGTACTCCGGATCGGCACCGAAGCGGTTCGCGACCTCGATCAGTTCGGCTACGCGGCTCATCGCCGGCCCCCTTCGATCAGCCTCGCACCCAGCCCGGCCAGGTCGGCAGTGGCCACGGGAGTCCGCGCGCCGGTGGCGTCGACGTAGCCCGGGCGTCCGGCTGCCACCTCGGCCTGGTGCGCGGCCACCACGCAGGTGGCCTCCCAGAAGGCGCTGCGCGCGTAGTCGGAGACCGGGCCGTCGGCGCAGGCGACCTCGATCGGGATGCGTTCTGCGGTGTTGTGCTCGGTGCCGGCCATCACGATCAGCCCCGCGGCGGTGAAAGCCCGGACGTAGTCGTCGACACAGGCGCCGGCGTTGCGGACGGGGATCAGTTCCGCCGCGTGGATGCCCAGCTCCAGCAGCGTCGCCGCGAGCGCCTCCGGCGACTCCTCGAACGGGCAGACCGGGCGCACCCCGTCGGCAAGGGTCGGGTAGGTCGGGATGCCGTCCATCTCGAGCACGTAGCGGTAGGCGTCGGCGAAGCCGAGCGGCACCTCCGGCACGAAGCCCGGAGTGCCCACCTTGAGCAGCCGGGCGCGGAGCTCGCCCTGCAGCGCCACCGGGTCGCCGAGGTCGACCGCTGAGGGCTCCCCGTAGGCCCTGGCGAGCACTTCGGCGCGCAGTTGCGGCTCCAGTTCGGCGAGCGCGCGCTGGAACGCCATCGCGATGTGCCGCTCCTGCAGCGACACCCACCGCACCGGTACGCCGGCAGCGAAGGCGACCTCCTGCGCGATGCGCTCTGCGGTCAGGCCGGTGTCGAGGCCGCACTCGGCGAACCACGCCGCGAGCCTGGCCACCATCGCCCGCGCCCGCTCGTCGTTGCCCGTGCGGATGTCGGCGGCGATGCGCGCCGCCTCTGCCGACTTGTCCTTGAAGGGCGCGATGCCCTTGCCGCACAGGTACATCCGGCCGGGGTTGGCCGGGTCGTTCACCCGGACGCCGGCGGCTGCGAGTTCCTCGACCAGGGTGATGAACTCGAGGCCGTAGAGCGGCACGATGCCGGCGCCGTCCGCCTGCTCGGCGAAGTCGCGGTAGACCTGCTGGTCGAAGAAGTTGGAGATGCCGACCGCCAGCGCGCCCTCGGCCGCGGCCGCCCCCACCGCGTCGGCAACGGTGGCGAACGCCGAGAAGTTCGGCGGGAAGTGGACGTGGGTGTTCACCACCGGGATCAACCCGGGGGTGCGGACCGCGGTGTCGCTCATGCTGCTACCTGTCTGAAGGTCGGGCGGCCGGCGCCGTCCCGGTTCTTTGTAACGATTCAAGAGCCTAGCACCTGCCGGCTCCCCGGTGGCGGAAACAACCTCCCTGAGACCGGGCCTCGTGGCCTCGATTGCGAAAAGGTCACGATTGCGTCGCGCCGCGTGACAACTATCCGTTACCCTCCCTACGATACAGAAATCGATTTCTCAGGTGGAGGCAAGGATGCTGCTCAATCTGGATCCGGTGCTCACCGGCCGGCTGCTCCTGGCGCTGGACGAGATGGGCCACGGTGACGCTGTAGTCATCGCAGACGCCCATTTCACCGCGTCGAAGCTGGCCAGGAAGCACTTGATCGACCTGCCCGGGCTGTCGTCGCCGCGGGTCCTGCGCGCGATCCGCTCGGTCATGGTTCCGGACAACCACGGTCCCGCGCTGGACCTGATGGAGAGCCCGGACGGGCTGCTCCCGGTGCAGCAGGAGCTGATCGACGCCGCTGAGCTCGGCCAGTGCGAGTCCCGGCTGGTGGAGCGGTTCGCGTTCTACGACCTGGCCGCCCAGGCCGAGGTGATCATCCGTACCGGCGAGACCCGCGTCTACGGCAACGCGCTGTTCCGCAAGGGCGTCACCCCGGTGGACCCGGCATGACCGCGGTCCAGGGCGCGACCGACGCCGGCACCAGGGACGCCGACCTGCTGCTGCAGGTCGAGGGCGTGGACAAGAGCTTCCCCGGGGTGAAGGCCCTGGAGGGCATGCGCTTCGACCTGCGCAAGGGCGAGGTGCTCGGCCTGGTCGGCGAGAACGGGGCCGGCAAGTCGACGCTGATGAAGCTGCTCACCGGCATCTACACCAGGGAGAGCGGCGAGTTCTGGCTCAACGGCCAGCCCCTGGTCGCGAGCACTCCGAAGGAGACGCAGGAAGCCGGCCTCTCGATCATCCACCAGGAGCTGAACCTGGTGCCGCACCTCACCGTCGCGGAGAACATCTGGCTGGGCCGCGAGCCGGTAGCGGGCGGCTTCTTCACCCGCCCCGGCATCCAGGTGCGCAAGACCAGGGAGCTGCTCGACCGCCTCGAGCTCAACCTCGACCCGAAGGCCGTGGTCTCCACGCTCACCGTGGCCAAGCAGCAGATGGTCGAGATCGCCAAGGCGCTGTCCTTCGAGTCGACCAAGGTGCTCATCATGGACGAGCCGACGGCCGCCCTGAACGACGCCGAGGTGGCCCAGCTGCACGAGCTGATCCGCAAGTTCATCAGCCCTGAGACCGGCGTGGTCTACATCTCCCACCGGATGGCCGAGCTGAAGCGGATCGCTGACCGGATCACCGTGATCCGCGACGGCCACTACATCGACACGATGCCGATGGCCGAGACCAGCCTCGACCAGGTCATCTCGAAGATGGTGGGCCGCGCGATCAACACCGAGGCGCGGCCGGAGAACGTCCGCGCCGACCGGCCGATCGTGCTGAGCGTCACCAACCTGTCCACGCGCACCCTGTTGAAGGACGTGAGCTTCGACGTCTACCGCGGCGAGGTGCTCGGCTTCGCCGGCCTGATGGGCGCCGGCCGCACCGAGGTGGCCAGGGCGCTGGTGGGGGCCGACCCGATCACCTCCGGCGAGATCCGCCTGAACGGTGACCCGGTCACCATCCACTCCCCCGCACGGGCCGCCGAGCTCGGCATCGGCTACCTGTCGGAGGACCGCAAGCGCCTCGGGCTGATGCTGCCGCTGTCGGTCTCCCACAACGTCGCGATCAGCTCGATGGGGGAGAAGTTCTCCACCGGCGGATTCCTCAAGGACCGTGCGATGCGCGAGGCGGCCGAGGCGTCGCGCAAGCTGCTCAGCATCAAGACCCCGAGCGTCAACCAGCTGGTCAAGTACCTGTCCGGGGGCAACCAGCAGAAGGCGATCGTCGCCCGCTGGCTCGTCAAGGACTGCGACATCCTGATCTTCGACGAGCCCACCCGCGGCATCGACGTCGGCGCGAAGGAAGAGATCTACCAGCTGCTCAACAAGCTGGCCGAGCAGGGCAAGACGATCATCATGATCTCGTCCGAGCTCCCCGAGGTGCTGCGCATGTCGCACCGGGTCGTGGTGATGGCCGACGGCCGGGTCACCGGGATCCTGCCCGCAGGCGAAGCCAGCCAGGAGGCGATCATGCGCCTCGCCACCCACCGCGATGACGCGATCACCCACGCAACCGAGAAAGCAGAGCTCTGATGTCCACAGAAACCGCAAGCACCGAGAAGGCCCCGAAGACCGCCACGGGCATCTCCTGGCGCGAGCGCGTGCAGCAACTCATGGCGCTGGCGGGCCTGGTGCTGATCTTCCTCGTCTTCACCGCGGCCAGCCCCCAGATCTTCCCCAGCTACTCCAACGTCACCACGATCCTGTTCTCCACGACGGTCGTCGGCCTGCTCGCGCTGGCGGCGACGCTGGTGATCATCACCAGCGGCATCGACCTCTCGGTCGGCACGGCGATGACCCTGTCTGCGGTGATGTCGGCGACCTTCATCGTCAACTGGGGCATTCCGGTGTGGCTCGGCATCATCCTGACCATCCTGTTCGGCGGCCTGGTCGGGCTGGTCAACGGGTTCAACGTCGCGATCCTCCGGCTGCCACCGTTCATCGCCACCCTCGCGATGATGCTGGTGGCCCAGGGCCTGGCCCTGGTGATCTCCAACGCCCGCCCGATCTACTTCGACGCCACCGAGCACGCCGGCTACATCTGGCTCTCCACCGGCAGCATCATTCCCGGCGCCCGGTTCCCCAACGCCGTGCTGGTGCTCGCGTTCGCCGCCGTGGTGGCCTTCGTCCTGCTGAACAAGACGCTGCTGGGCCGCTACGACATCTCGATCGGCAGCAACGAGGAGGCAACGGCGCTCTCGGGCATCAATACCAAGAAGTGGCTCGTGATCATCTACGCCGTCGCCGGCCTGTTCGTCGGCCTGGCCGCGATCATGATCTCCGCCCGCCTCGGCTCGGCGCAGCCGGCCACCGGCGCCGGCTACGAGCTGCAGGCCATCGCTGCAGTCGTGATCGGCGGCACCTCGCTCTCCGGCGGCAAGGGGACGATCGTCGGCACCATCATCGGCGCCCTGATCATCTCGGTGATCAACAACGGCCTCCAGATCCTCTCGGTCCGGCAGGAGTGGCAGAACGTCATCCTCGGCCTGGTGATCCTGATCGTCGTGTTCATCGACCAGCTGCGTGCCCGTCGCGCAGCGACCACCTGATCCACCCCACCCACAGCTCCCGCAACAACCCAACGAAGGAGAATCAGATGCGGAAGATTTCAATCGGGCTGGCCGCGCTCGGCGTGGCAGCCTCGCTGGCGCTGGCGGCCTGCTCGTCCGGCGCGCCGGCACCCGCCGCCAGCGGCGGCACCGAGTCCTCGGCGTCCGGCGAGAAGCCGTACATCGCGATCGTGTCGAAGGGCTTCCAGCACCAGTTCTGGCAGGCCGTGAAGCTCGGTGCCGAGCAGCAGGCCGCAAAGGACGGCGTGACCATCACCTTCGAGGGCCCGGCCACCGAGTCCGAGGTCGAGGCGCAGATGAACATGCTGAACACCGCCCTGGCCAAGAAGCCGGCGGCCCTGGGCTTCGCAGCCCTGGACAGCCAGGCTGCAGCCCCGGTGCTCCAGCAGTTCAAGGACGCCAACATCCCGGTCGTGGCCTTCGACTCCGGCGTCGACTCCGACATCCCGGTCTCCACCGCCGCAACCGACAACAAGGCCGCTGCCGGCGAGGCAGCCAAGCACATGTGTGAGCTCGTGGGTGGCTCCGGCACCGTGGGCGTCATGGTCCACGACCAGACCTCCCGCACCGGCCAGGACCGCCGCGATGGCTTCCTCGAGGGCATGAAGGCCAACTGCCCGGACGTGAAGGTGCTCGACCCGCAGTACGGCAAGGGCGACCCGAACGTCAGCGCTGACATCGCCTCCTCCATCATCGAGGCGAACAAGGACCTCAAGGGCATCTTCCTCGCCAACGAGGGCACCGCTATCGGCGGCATCAAGGCCACCCAGCAGAAGGGCATGGCGGGCAAGCTCGTCCTGATCGGCTTCGACTCCGGCACCGACCAGATCAACGCGATCAACGACGGCACGATGGCCGGCGCCATCACCCAGAACCCGGTCGGCATCGGCGAGCAGGTCGTCGCCGCGGCTGTGAAGACCCTCAAGGGCGAGACCGTGCCCAAGGTCATCGACACCGGCTTCTACTGGTACGACAAGACCAACATCAACGACGAGAAGATCCAGGCGGTCCTCTACAAGTAGTCGTCGATTGCGGCGAAGCAACTCCACTGTGGGGGCGGCCCGACAGGGCCGCCCCCACGTTCTTCCTCGGCGAGGGAATCAATGCTGATTGCGCACGACCTGGGCACCACCGGCAACAAGGCGTCGCTGCACGCCGACGACGGCCGGCTGCTGGCCTTCGCCACTTCCTCCTACCCCACCCGTTACGCCTCGGACACCACCAGCGAGCAGGACCCGGACGACTGGTGGCGCGCCGTCGTCACCACGACCCGTGAGCTGCTGGGCACCACCGGGGTACGCCCGGAGCAGGTCGACGGGATCTGCGTCTCCGGGCAGATGATGGGCCTGGTGCTGCTCGACTCCGCAGGCACGCCGGTGCGCCCTGCGATGATCTGGTCCGACCAGCGCGCCGTAGCCGAGGCCGCGGCGCTCGCTGACCGCTTCGGCGCCGCTGCCGCTTACCGGATCACCGGCAACCGCATCGCTGCCCCCTACACCCTGCCCAAGCTGATGTGGGTGCGCTCGCACGAGCCGGCGGCCTACGAGCGCGCGAGCGCCGTCTGCATAGCGAAGGACTACGTGAACCTCCGGCTCACCGGGAACCTCGCGACCGACCGCTCCGACGCGTCCCACACCGGCGCGTACGACCTCGCCGACGGCACCTGGTCGGCCGAGCTGCTGGCCGCAGCAGACGTGGCCGCCGCCCTCTGGCCGCCGGTCGTCGACTCCACCACGATCCTCGGCACCCTGACCGCCGCCGGCTGCGTCACCCCCGACTCCCCCGGCTACGTCTGCCTCGGCACGTCGGCCTGGTACGCCTGCACGACCACGGCGCCGGTGATCGACCCCGAGCAGCGCCCGTTCACGCTGTGCCACGTCGTGCCGGGCCTGTTCAGCCCGACCGCCACCACCCAGACCGGCGCCGGTTCGCTCCAGTGGGCCGCCGAGGCCCTGGGCGGGGAACCCGGCCAGGTCGGCGAGCTGATCGCAGCGGCTGCGGGCTCGGTTGCCGCGGCGGAGGACCTGTTCTTCCTGCCCTACCTGATCGGCGAACGATCGCCCTGGTGGGACGCCAAGGCCTCGGGGGTGTTCCTCGGGCTGCGGATGCACCATCGCCGTCCGCACCTGACCAGGGCCGTGCTGGAGGGCGTGGGCTACAGCCTCGCGCTCTGCATGGCGCCCCTGCGCACCGCCGACCCCGGAGCCCCGATCGACGTGATCGGCGGCGGCGCCGCGAGCGACACCTGGCTGAGCCTGCTCGCCGACATCTGGGGCGTCCCGGTGCGCCGCCGCAGCGTGACCACGCAGGCCAACAGCCTGGGCGCGGCGGTGACCGGCCTGGTCGGACTCGGTCGCGCCGACTTCACGCTCGCCCGTAGTCTCTCCCGCGTGGAAGCCGAGTTCGTCCCTGGCCCGGAGAGCCCGCTCCACGCCGCACGCCTGGAGCGGTTCGCAGCCGCCTACCGCGCCCTCCGACCCTGGTTCGCCGACCGTGGGGAGCAGGGCTGATGGTCACGATCTACGACGTCGCAGCCCGGGCGGGGGTGTCGCCCGCCACCGTGTCCCGCGTCTTCAACGGCATCAAGGTCACGCCCGACCGGGTGCTGGCCGTCCGAAAGGCAGCGGAGGAGCTCGGCTTCGTGCCCAACCGCAACGCCCGGCGCCTGCGGACCAGCTCCTCGGAGATCATCGCGATGATGGTCCCCGACATCGAGAACCCCTTCTTCACCGTGATGACCCGGGCGGTGGAGGACCTCGCCCGCGCCGAGGGTTACTCGGTGATGCTCTGCAACACCGACGAGGACCCCGACCGGGAGCAGGAGTACCTGCGCGCGGCCGTCAGTGACCCGGTGGCCGGCATCATCATGGTGCCCAGCAGCCGCACCACCAGCCTCGACCTGGCGCTCGAGCGCGGGGTGCCCGTGGTCTGTGTCGACCGCAGGGCACCGAACAACGCTGTCGACGCTGTCGTCGCCGACAACATCGGCGGTGCCGTTGCCGGCACGCGGATCCTGTTCGAGGCCGGCTACCGGCGAATCGGCTGTGTCAGCGGTCCCGAGCGCGTCGAGACGGCCGAGGACCGCGCGGAGGGCTGGCGGCAGGCCGTGCTGGAGGCCACCGGCAGCCTGCCGGACCCGGAGCTGCTGCGGCGCGCGGAGTTCACCATCGCAGGCGGCGAGGAGGCGACGCGGGCCCTGCTAGACCTGCCCGAGCCGCCCGATGCGATCTTCGCCGCCAACAACAAGCTGTCCGCGGGCCTCATCCGGGTGCTGGCCGAGCGGGGGCTCCTGCCGCCGGCCACGGGCGTGATGGCGTTCGGCGGTCTTCCGCTGGTGCTGCTCTCGCCGATGGGCATCCTGGTCACCCACCTGCCGACGCGCGAGCTGGGCCTCCGTGCGGCCAGCATGCTGCTGGAGCGGATCCACGGCCTCAAGGCCCCGGCGCGCGACATCGTGCTGCCGGTCGTGATCAGCAACGAGGACGACGGGCTCTCCCTGATCGACGGGCACGCCGGCGCGCTCAGCTGAGCTGGTCGCAGCCGAGCGGGCGAAGACTCAGCGGTACAGCTCCAGCAGCCGGGCGGTCTCGGCCTGCACCGCCGCCCTTGCCGGGGCCATCCACTTGCGGGAGTCCACCAGGCGCTCGTCGCCCGCCAGCGTGCCGCGGACCGAGCCGGTGAACACCTTGTTGAGGTGGGTGGAGACGTTGATCTTGGTCATCCCGGCGCGGATCGCCGCGCGCATCCCGTCGTCGGAGACCCCGGACGACCCGTGCAGCACGAGCGGCACTTCCACCGCCGCACCGATCGCGCGGATCAGGTCCTCGTCGAGGCGGGCGTCGCGGGTGGTCATGGCGTGGGACGAACCGACGGCCACTGCCAGCAGGTCAACGCCGGTGTCTGCGACGAAGGCCGCCGCGTCCGCCGGCGACGTGCGGGCGGAGGGGTCGTGGACACCGTTCTTGCCACCCACCTCACCCAGCTCGGCCTCCACGTCCACTCCCGCGGCGTGGCAGAGCGCCACGACCTCCGCGGTTGCGGCGCGGTTCTCGGCGTCGGACAGCTTCGAGCCGTCATACATCACAGACGAGATGCCCAGGCCCACCGCCTCGGCCACCAGCGCGGTGTCCTCGGCATGGTCGAGGTGCACCACGACCGGCACGCTCGCCGACCGGGCGACAGCGAGGGTGGCCAGGCAGAGCGGTTCGAGCGCGCCGTGGTACTTCACCGCGTTCTCCGAGATCTGCAGCACCACCGGGCGCCCGACCTGCTCCGCTGCGCGCACGAACGCTGTCGCGTGCTCGAGGTGGATCACGTTGAACGCGCCCAGCCCGGAGCCCTCGGCCCGCGCCGCCCGGGCCAGGTCGGCCAGTGAGGCGAGCATCAGGCGTTCCCCTCCGGCTCGGCGACCACACCGACGGTGAGCAACAGGTTGGCGTAGATCCGGTCCTCCCCGGTCGCGACGATCAGCGCGAGGTCCTGGCCACGGCAGGCCTCGTAGAACGCGAACCGTTCCAGAATCGCCAGCGGCACGCCGTCGCCGAGGAGCGCCGCGTACTCCTCGTGCACGGGCAGCAGCTCGTCGCCGGGCGCCATCACCGCTGCGCTCTCCACGACGATCGCGCTGGTGATCGCCTTCAGCGTGTCGGTGCCGTTGACCAGGCCCCTGGTCACGTTGAGGTGCACCAGCCTGGCGTTCGGCCCGTGGGCCGTGGCGTGCGGGTAGTTGGAGTCGGCGATCAGCACCTTCGACCCGTGGCCGGCAGCGGCCAGCGCTGCGAGCAGCGGCGGGTGGGTGAGCGCGGTGGTCAGCATGGGTTCTGTGGTCCTTACAGGGTTGTGGTGGTCATCAGGTGACGGAGGCTCTCCGCGTACGCCGGGTCGAACCGGCCGGTCTCGGGGTGGGCGGCAGCCGCGGCGGAGACGCGGACCGCCAGCGGCAGGGCTTCGGGCACACCCAGCCCGGTGGCGAGTCCGGTGGCCAGGCCGCCGACCAGCACGTCGCCGCAGCCGACGGGGTTGAGCGCGACGATCTGCGGCGGGGCGACATGGACCGCCTGTTGTCCGCCGACCGCGACAGCGCCGTTCGCGCCGAGCGAGACGACGACCCACTCCGGGCCAAGGGTGCAGAGCCGGCGCGCAGCGGTGACGACGTCTGCGAGGTCGTGCAGGGCCACACCGGTGAGCGCTGCGAGCTCATCGCGGTTCGGCTTCACCACGGTCGGGCGACCGGCCAGGCCGGCCCGGAGCAGGTCGCCACTGGTGTCCAGCACGACCGGCTTGCCGGCCTCGCGGGCGGCTGCGACCAGGGGGACGTAGACGTCCGCCGGGCTGCCGGACGGCGCGCTGCCCGAGAGCGTGACCACGTCGACCAGCGGCAGCAGGGCCATCAGCCGCTCCCGCAGGGCGGCCAGGTCGTCCGGCGTGACGGTGACCCCGGGCTCGAGGAACTCGGTGGAGCGGCCGTCCGCCTCGATGATGTTGATGCAGGTGCGGGTCTCCCCCGCCACCTCGAGGAACTCCTGCCGCATGCCGGCCGCTGCGACCTCCCCGGTGACGAACTGCCCGGCGAAACCGGCGACGAAGCCGGTGGCCACGACCTGCTGCCCGCAGAGCTGGGCACCGCGCGCCACGTTCAGGCCCTTGCCGCCCGCGCTGGCCAGCACCCTCGACACCCGCTGGACCGTCCCGACGCTAACCGCAGCCACGTCGTAGCGCTTGTCGATCGCTGCGTTGAGGGTCACCGTTAGCACGGTCATCTGCGACCACCCGCCAGGGCGTAGGTCGAGGCGTCGCCGACCAGCAGCGTCGAGTCCAGCACGACCGTGCGGGCCGCCAGGCCCGATGGTCCGGCGATCCGCTCCAGGATCAGCTCGGCCGCCCGGGTGGCGATCTCCGCCACCGGCTGGGCCACCAGGGTCGGACGGGGACGGATGATCCGGGCCAGGTCAAGGTTGTCGAAGCCGACGATGGACGGGCCGCTCCCATCGGGGAGCTCGTTCAGCGCCACGGTTGCTCCAAGGGTGAACTCGTAGTTGCCGCAGACGACGGCCGTCGGCGGACGGTCGAGGGCGAGCAGGCGGCGCATGCCGTCGAAGCCGCCCTCGATGCTCACGTGGTCGGGGTGGACCAGCGCCCGCCGGGGCACCCGGCCGGTGCGTCGCTTCACCGCGTCCCGGAAACCGAGGCGGCGTTCGCGCATGGTGTAGGTGTCGTCGCTGCCGGCGAGCAGCGCGATCTCGGTGTGCCCGGCATCGGCCAGCAGGTCGACCGCGCTGCCGATCGCCGCCCGGTTGTCGATCACGACGGTGTCCACCTCGGCGTTGCCGACCGCGCGGTCGACGGCGACCACCGGCACGCCGCGCTCGGCCGCGACGGACAACCCGGCCACTTCGTCGCCGACGGGGATGATCACCAGGCCGTCGACCATCTTGCCGATCAGGAAGTGGATCGCCTCCGCCTCGACCTCCGCGCTGCCTCGGGAGTCGCAGATGATCGTGCCGTAGCCGGCCTCCCGCAGCCGCTCCTCCATGCGGGAGACGACCGTGGTGTAGAAGGTCGAGTTGAGCTCTGCGAGCACCACGCCGAGGGTCATCGAGCGCCGGCTGCGCAGCCCGCGGGCCACGTCGTTCACCTGGTAGCCGAGGTCGCGGGCGGCCTGCTCGATCAGCACCTTGTTCTGGTAGGTGACGTTGCCGCCGTTGAAGTGCTTCGAGATCGTCGCCAAGGACAGCCCGGTCAACCGCCGGATGTCCTTGTAGGTCGCCACCACGTTGCAGCCCTGTCGTCACGAAACGTTTCGTCGCGTCCAGCGTCGCAGCCCTCGCCCGCCTTGTCAATCGTCCGCGAACCGCCCGCGAAACGGTTCGCGCGGGTTGCCGTGCCCACCCCGGTGGGCTACCGTTGAGCAAAACGTTTCGCTCTCAAGGGGGAGGCGATGGCCACCACCTCTGCACCGGGGGTCTTCCTCGGCGTCGACATCGGCACTTCGGGCTGCCGCGCGCTCGCAGTGGACGTCGACGGCCGCACCCTCGCGGTCGCCGAGCGCTCCTACCCCCTGTCCACACCGGCTCCGGGCTGGGTGGAGCAGGACCCCCGCGACTGGGTGGAGGGCGCCCTGGCGGCGTTGGCCGAGGTGTGCTCGTCCGGTGCGTTCAAGCCGGCGGCGATCCGCGGCATCGGCGTCGACGGCCAGAGCTGGGCGTGCGTCCCGGTGGACGAGCGTGGCGAGGTGCTGGCGGACACGCCGATCTGGATGGACACCCGTTGCCAGTCGCTGTGCGACGAGGTGCTGGCCGGCGTGCCGGCCGCGGAGATCCTGGCGCTGGCCGGCAACCGGCTCAGCCCCAGCTACTCCACAGCCAAGGCGCTGTGGTTCGCCCGCAACCGGCCTGAGGTGTACGAGCGCACCCGCTGGTTCCTGCAGAGCAACAGCCTGATCGTGCTGGCCCTGACCGGGGTCGCGAGCCAGGACCACTCCCAGGGCTACGGCCTGCACTTCATCGACGTGGCCACCGGCCGCACGGACGCCGCCATGGCGCTGCGGCTCGGCGTCGACCCCGAGCTGTTCCCGGTGGCATCGGAACCGACCGCTGTGGTCGGCGAGGTGACGACGGAGGCCTCGAGGCGCACCGGGGTGCCGGCTGGCACCCCCGTGGTCGCCGGCGGGCTGGACGCTGCCTGCGGGACCCTCGGCGCCGGGGTCTTCCGGCCGGGCGAGACCCAGGAGCAGGGCGGCCAGGCCGGCGGCATGTCGATCGCGCTGCCTGCCCCCGTCGCGGACGAGCGGCTGATCCTCTCCCGCCACGTCGTGCCCGGAACCTGGTTGCTGCAGGGCGGCACGGTGGCCGGGTCAGCCAGCCTCGCCTGGCTCACCGGCGTGGTCGGCGAGGCCGAGCGGACGGCGGCGGAGGCCGCCGGCACGGGCCGGTTCGAGCAGGTCTCGGCCCTGGCCGCGCTGGCCCCGGCCGGCGCCGGCGGGTTGGTGTTTCTGCCCTACCTCTCCGGAGAACGCTCGCCGCTGTGGGACCCCGATGCCCGCGGCGCCTTCCTCGGGCTCACGCTCGCCACCGGCAGGGGCGAGCTGTACCGGGCCGTGATGGAGGGCGTGGCGTTCGCGCTGCGGCACAACCTCGAGGTGGCCGCGGCCGCCGGTGCCGGCGTGTCCGAGCTGCGGGCGGTCGGCGGTGCTACCCGTAGCCGGCTGTGGATGCAGATCAAGGCCGACGTGACCGGGCTACCGGTGGTGGTCAGCGACAACGAGAACGCCACGCCGCTCGGCGCGGCCATGCTCGCTGCGCTGGGCACCGGAGCCGGCACGGTCGACGACCTGGTGGCGCGCTGGGTGCGGCCGTCGGTCAGCTACCGGCCAGATCCCGTCGCCCACGCCAGGTACGACCGGCTCTACCAGGTGTACGCCGGCCTGTATCCAGCCCTCGCCACGAGCATGCACCAGCTCGCCGACTTCGTCCGCTGACCAGAGGAGAACGATGAGAGCCGCCGTCCTGCACGGACCGAGAGACGTCCGGGTGCTGGAGATCCCCACCCCGGACCCCGGACCGGGTGAGGCGCTCGTGCGCGTCCGGCTGACCGGGGTCTGCGGTTCCGACATCCCGCGCGTGCTCAGCGACGGCGCCCACTTCTACCCGCTGGTGCTCGGCCACGAGATCGCCGGCGAGGTGGCCTCGGTCGGTGCGGACGTCGACCCGGCGCTGGTCGGACGCCGCGTCGCGGTGGCCCCGCTGATGCCGTGCCACCGGTGCGCGGACTGCCAGTCGGGGCGGTACGCGCAGTGCCCCGACTACAGCTTCATCGGCTCCAGGGTCAGCGGCGGCCTCGCCGAGTTCGTGCTCGCGCCCGCGCGCAACCTCACCGTCGTCGCCGACACCGTCGACTTCCGCAGCATCGCCTTCTTCGAGCCCTCCACCGTGGCGCTGCACGGCCTGCGCCACTCCGGCTTCACCGGTGGCGAGGACGTCCTCGTCCTCGGTGCCGGCACGATCGGGCTGTTCGCCGTCCAGTGGGCGCGGATCCTCGGCGCGCGCCGGGTCGCAGTGGTGGACATCAACGCCGCGCGGCTGGACACTGCGCTCAACCTCGGCGCCGACGCAACGTTCAATGCCGGCGAGGCCGGCTTCGGCACAGCCGTCAGGGCCTGGCAGGGCGGGCGGGGGTTCGGCCACGTGTTCGAGACGGCCGGGCAGAACGCCACCATGGCCACAGCCTTCGAACTGGCCGGGCCGCACGCCCGGGTCTGCTTCATCGGGACCAGCCACCGCGACCTGCAGTTCGACCACCGCACCTTCGAGCTGATGAACCGCAAGGAGTTCCGCCTCACCGGGTCGTGGATGTCCTACTCCCCGCCATTCCCCGGCCCGGAGTGGACCTTCACCGCGGAATGCGTGGCCGACGGCCGGCTGAGGATCACCGACGACCTCGTCCAGGCAGTGTTCCCGCTGGAGGACGTGATGTCCGCCTTCGCCCTGTTCGACCAGCCCGGCGCAGTCTCGGGCAAGTTGCTCTTCACACCCGACCCGATCCAGGAGTGAGCATGTCCACCACCGTTCCCGACACCGTCGACCCGGCCCTCGTCCCGGCCTTCAGCCTGGCCGGCGGCGCGCGCATCCCCGCCATCGGCCTGGGCACCTTCGGCTCGGACCGCTTCTCGGTCGAGGACATCGCCCAGGCGGTCGGCGTCGCGCTGCGCGCCGGCTACCGGCTGGTCGACTGCGCCTCGGTCTACGCCAACGAGCACCTGATCGGCCCGGTGCTCGCCGACGCCATGGCCGAGCTCGGCCTGGCCCGCGAGGACGTCTTCGTGATCTCCAAGGTGTGGAACGACGCCCACGATCCCCAGGACGCAGTGGCCTCGGTGCACAAGTCGCTGGCCGACCTCGGCCTGGACTACCTCGACGCGGTCCTGATCCACTGGCCCTTCCCCAACACCCACGAGCGCTTCGCCGCACCGGACGCCCGCAACCCCAGCTCGCGTCCCTACGTCCACGCCGAGTACATGGCCATGTATGCAGCTCTGGAGGGGCTGGTCGACGCCGGGCTGGTGCGCCACCTCGGCGTCTCCAACATGACGATCCCGAAGCTCCGGCTCGTGCTGCGGGACGCCCGCATCGCACCGGCGCTGAACGAGATGGAGCTGCACCCCGCCTTCCAGCAGGGCGAGCTGTACCAGTTCAGCAAGGACCACGGCATGGTCGTCATCGGCTACTCGCCGATGGGCTCTCCCCGGCGTCCGGACCGCGACAAGTTCGAGGGTGACGTCGTCGACATGGAACACCCGGTCGTCGTCCGGATCGCGTCCGAGCTGGGGGTGCACCCCGCAGAGGTGTGCCTGAAGTGGGCTGCCCAGCGCGGGCACGTCGCGATCCCGTTCTCGGTCAAGCCTGCGCAGATCCTGTCGAACCTCAGGGCCGTCACCGAGAAGCCGCTGACGCCGCACATGCTGAACGCGCTGCGCTCGGTCGAGGCCAACAGCCGGCTGATCAAGGGCCAGGTCTTCCTGTGGGAGGGATCCGGGGACTGGCTCGACCTCTGGGACGTGGACGGCACCATCCCGGGCTGGACGGGTTACGGGAGCACAGCGGCCGAATAGCCGCCCAGCCCGGGCCACCGCTCCGCCGCTCCGCCGCGCTCGCGGCGGAGCTTTGGCGACCCCGCTTTACTTGACTGTGAAATCGATTGCTGCAAGCATGGGAACCAGCTCGTCCCCGTGCGTTCAGCGTTGTCCGCGGGGCCCGGCGATGAGCGCCGACCCAACTTAGGAGTGTGTTGTGAGCACTTATCTCGTGCCCGAAATCCCCACCAGGCCAGCCGCTGAGCCGAAGACCGTCTACACGATCGCCAACGGCGACCTCCGGCTCACCACGAACGTGAAGACCTGGGAGATGCAGCAGCAGGTGGAGCGCGAGTTCGCCGCGGCCCTGGCTTCGCTGGGCTGGGCGGTCAAGCGCGCCCACGGCGTCGACCCGGAGAAGGGCCACGGCTTCATCGACAGCCAGCACCACGGCCGCCAGGTGTTCAAGAACGTGCCGAAGGACGCCCCGCTGGTGGTCGTCGAGGCGGTCTGGCAGTACAGCCACCACGTCCTGCACGGCCTGCGCGACCACACCGGACCGATCCTGCTGGTGGCGAACTTCGCCGGCGACTTCCCCGGCCTGGTCGGGATGCTCAACCTGCACGGATCGATGGTCAAGGCCGGCATCGAGCACTCCACGCTGTGGAGCAAGGACTTCACCGACGAGTGGGCCCGCACCAAGCTCGCGGAGTGGATCGAGACCGGCAGGATCGTCCACGACACGTCCCACGTCCGCGACCTGCCGGCCCTGCCGGACTCGCCGGAGAAGGAGCTCGGCGTGGCCCTGGCCGCCCAGCTCAAGGAGGACAAGGCCATCATCGCCGTGTTCGACGAGTACTGCATGGGCATGTACAACGCCCTGATCGACGACGAGCTGATGAACCCCGCCGGCATCTACAAGGAGCGGCTCTCCCAGAGCGCCCTGGTCGCCGAGATGAACAAGGTCACGGACGACGAGGCCAACGCCGTCCGCGCGTGGCTGAACGAGGCCGGCATGACCTTCCACATCAACAACGACGGCGACTGGAAGGAGAACCTGACCGACGAGCAGGTGCACCAGCAGATGAAGATGTACGTCGCCGCCGTCCGGATGGCCGACGACTTCGGCGCCGATGTGGTCGGCATCCAGTACCAGCAGGGCCTGAAGGACATGGTGCCGGCCTCCGACCTCGTCGAGGGCCTGCTGAACAACGTCGAGCGGCCCCCGGTCACCTCCCGCGACGGCTCCCGGGTGCTCTACGAAGGTGCCCCGGTCCCCTGCGCGAACGAGGTGGACGAGGGCGTGGCGATCGACGCCCTGGTGACCAACCGGGTGTGGACCGCGATGCACCTCGACCCGGCCACCACCCTGCACGACGTGCGCTGGGGCGACCAGTGGGGCGACGACTTCGTGTGGGTGCTGGAGATCTCCGGCTCGGTGCCGGCCTCCCACCTCGGCGGCTACGACAAGGCCCACGCCTACCGGCAGAGCTACTACTTCTTCCCCCTCGGCGGCGCCACCCTCTCCGGGGTTTCGAAGCCCGGTGAGATCGTGTGGTCGCGGGTGTTCATCATGGACGGCGTGCTGCACGTCGACCTCGGCCGGGGCACCTGCATCGAGATGCCGGCAGAAGAGGTGCAGCGGCGGCTCGACTCCACCAACCCGGAGTGGCCGATCATGAACGCCGTCCTGCACGGCGTGAACCGCGACCAGCTGATGGCCCGGCACAAGGCCAACCACCTCAACGTGGCCTACGCCCCGGACGCGGAGACCGCGGACAAGGCGCTGGTGGCCAAGGCTGCGATGTTCGAGGCGATGGGCTACCAGGTGCACCTGGCCGGCGAGGTGTTGACCGACCTCCGCTGACCGCGGCTCCACCAACCCGACGCCCCCGAAACTCACGGACGCCCCCGAAATTTCGGGGGCGTCTGTGAGTTTCGGGGGCGTCGGGCGGTTGGCGGGCGTGGACGGGAGCGGGCCGGCCCGGCGGGCCTCCGGCAGTCCGCCGTCAGGCTTTCCTGCCGAAGGCGCGCTGCGCGGCCTCGTCCCAGAGCTGGGGGCCCAGCGGGAGCACGCCGGGGCGGTAGGTGACGAGGTCGGAGGAGGCGATGGCCACCTCGCGCAGGGCGGTGCGGTCGCCGCTGAGCGCGCCGCACGCCCGGGCCTGCACCAGCAGGTTGCCCAGGGCAGTGCCCTCGGCCGGCCCGGCGACCACCGGCAGGCCGGTGGCCTCGGCTGTGAGCTGGCAGAGCAGCCGGTTCTGGCAGCCGCCGCCCACGATGTGCACCACCGAGACCTTGCGGCCCGCGAGCTGACAGGCGCTGGCGATCGTGCGCCGATAGGCCAGGGCGAGCGAGTCGAGGATGCAGCGGCAGACCGACGCCGGGTCCGCGCCCAGTTCCTGCCCGGTCTCCGCAGCCATGGCACGCAGCCGGGACGGCATGTCGCCGGGGGGCAGCAGGCGCTCGTCGGTCATGTCCAGCACGCAGGCCAGGCCCGGCCGTCCTGCGGCCTCCGCCAGCAGCGCCGTCAGGTCCACCTCGATGCCTGCTGCCCGCCAGGTGCGGATGCTCTCGCTGAGCACCCAGAGGCCCATCACGTTCTTCAGGTACCGGACGGTGCCGTCGATGCCCAGTTCGTTGGTGAAGTCGGCCGCCCGGCTGGCCTCGGTGAGCACGGGTTGCTCGAGTTCCAGCCCGACCAGCGACCAGGTGCCCGAGGAGATGAAGGCGAAGTCGGTGCCCTTCGCCGGAATCGACGCCACGGCCGAAGCCGTGTCGTGCCCGCCGACCGCGACCACGTCCAGCGTCCTGCTGAACAGGCCAGGGATCGTCGGCCCGAGCACGGTGCCGGGTTCGACCAGCTCGGGCAGCACGCGGGGCAACGGCAGCCCGAACCGCTCGGCGAGGTGGGCGCAGGTCGGTCGTGACCAGGTGCGCGCGGCCACGTCCAGCAGGCCGGTGGTCGAGGCGATGGTCATCTCGGCCACCTGCCTCCCGCACAGCCAGTACGCCATCAGGTCGGGGGTGAGCAGCACCTTGGCCACTTCGGGCCAGCGCTCATCCGCCCGCGACGCGACCAGCTGGAAGATCGTGTTGAACGGCATCACCTGCAGGCCGGCGGCAGCGTAGAGGCGTTCGGCCGGCAGCGCGGCGAACACCTCTTCCGGCACGCCGTGGGTGCGCTCGTCGCGGTAGTGGAACGGGCTCTCCAGCAGCTCTCCGGCACCGTCGAGGCGCCCGTAGTCGACCCCCCAGGTGTCCACCCCGACCGACTCCAGGGCTCCGCCGCTGGCCTCGATCGCCGCCTCGACGCCGATGCGGACGTCGGCGAACAGGCGCTCCGCGTCGGTGTGGATGCTGCCGTCCGCAGCCGGCACCGGGCCGTTCTCGAACCGGACGGTCTCACTGAGCTCGAACCTCCCGGCCTCGAGCCGGCCAAGGATCACCCGGCCGCTGGAGGCGCCGAGATCGGCGGCTGCGAAATACCGGGCGCTCATCTCGTGCACCTGGCTACGGGCAGGCTGGTGGGGTTCATCTGGCGCTTCCTCGCGGCGTGTTGAATCGTTTCATAGCGTAGGCCGGGCCGCCTGCCCCGTCAACCCCGCCGAGCGGCGGTTCAGAGCCCGGCTGCAGCCAGCTGGTCCTCGAGGTTGAAGACCTCGTCCACGCGCTCCCAGGCCTCGTCCGGAGCCCCGTCGGAGGCGAACAGCCGGGCCATCTCGGCCTGCCAGCGGGCGTTTACCTCGGTCGCACCCACCTGCTCCTGGGCTGCGTCGAGGTCGTCCGCCTCGCAGTAGCCGATCAGGAGGCCGTCCGGCCGCAGGAACAGCGAGTAGTTGCGCCAGCCGGCGTCCCGGAGGGCCACCAGCAGTTCGGGCCAGACCGCCGCGTGTCGCTCCCGGTACTCGGGCAGCTTCGCCGGGTCGACGTGGCCCAGCAGGCAGTACCTCGCCATTACTCCTCCGCTTCCTCCTCGCGATGATCGCAAAGTGGACGGAAAGCGCCGTGGTCGGCGCTCTCGGTCCACTTTGCTGACAGGGCTCAGGCGCCCCAGCCGGCCTGGGTGCCGCCGACGCGCTCGGCGGCGATCCGGGCCAGGTAGCCCGACGCTGCGAAGGCCGCCATGGGGTCAGCCGGCAGCCCGCGGGACTCCCGCCAGGCGGCCAGGTCGGCCCGGACGTCGGTGTAGAACGCGTCCATCAGGACGCCGTTGGCGCCGAGCACGTCACCGGCCTCCTGGGCCTCGCGCAGGGCGATCGCGTCGACGAGCAACGCCTTGGCCGTCATCTCCTGGACGTTGAGCACCGAGCGGATCTGGCCGGGGATCTTGTCCTCGATGTTGTGGCACTGGTCGAGCATGAACGCCACGCCAGAGTCCGGACCGTAGCCGCCGCCGCGGATCACCTCGTAGAGGATCCGGAACAGCTGGAACGGGTCGGCCGCCCCGACGATGAGGTCGTCGTCAGCGTAGAAGCGGGAGTTGAAGTCGAACGAACCCAGCTTGCCCAGCCGCAGCAGCTGCATGACGATGAACTCGATGTTCGTACCCGGCGCGTGGTGGCCGGTGTCCAGGCAGACCATGGCCTTCGGCCCGAGGCCCGCGCACTGTGCGTAGCTGGTGCCCCAGTCGGGCACGTCGGTGTGGTAGAACGCCGGCTCGAAGAACTTGTACTCCAGCACCATCCGCTGGTCCGGGCCGAGCCGGTCGTAGATGCGGGCGAGCGAGTCGGCCAGCCGGTCCTGCCGGCCGCGCAGGTCGGCCTGCCCCGGGTAGTTGGAGCCGTCGGCGAGCCAGATCTTCAGGTCGCGGCTGCCGGTGGCATTCATGATGTCGATGCACTCGAAGTGGTGGTCGATCGCCTGCTGGCGGACCGCGGCGTCGGTGTGGGTGAGCGAGCCGAACTTGTACGCCTCGGCCTGGAAAGTGTTGGAGTTGATGGTGCCGAGCGCGACCCCCAGGTCCCGGGCGTGCGCCGCGAGGGCCGCGTAATCGTCCACCTTGTCCCAGGGGATGTGCAGCGCGACGGTGGGCGCGAGGCCGGTGAAGGCGTGCACCTGCGCGGCGTCGGCGATCTTCTCCTGCGGCGTGCGCGGGGTGCCCGGGGTGCCGAAGACCTTGAACCGGGTCCCCGAGTTCCCGAACGCCCAGGAGGGCAGTTCGATGGCCTGCTCGGCCAGGCGGTCGGTGATGGATTCGAAAGTGGTCATCTCAGGCTTCGCTCTTCTTCTTCTCGACGCCCGTCGGCGGACGCCGGTCGCGCATGGCGTGGTTGGTGGGGGTGGTCGGGTGGTGCCCGGCGCCGGGCCGGGCACCACCTTCACGGTGAATCAGTTACTGCCGGACAACTCAGAAGTTGAAGTTGTCGATGTTCTCTGCGTTGAACTTGTACGGATCGCCCAGCAGGACGGTCTGGTCGGCGCCGACGGTGTAGTCGCCGAGCTTGCCCGCGGTGAACTTGTCACCCTCTGCGCCGGTGATCGTGCCGTCAGCCAGGGCCTTGATCGCGTAGACGGTCAGGTAGCCCAGGTCCTCCGGGTTCCACAGCGCGAACTCCTTGACGGTGCCGTCCTTGACGTAGGCGCGCATGTCGTTCGGGGTGCCGAGACCGGTCACCATGACCTTGCCCTTGGCGTCGGAGGTGGAGACGTAGCGGGCGGCGGCGGCGATGCCGACGGTGGTCGGCGCCACGATGACCTTCAGGTTCGGGTACTTCTGCAGCAGCGAAGCGGTCTCGTCGAACGACTTCTGGTCCTGGTCGTCGCCGTAAGCGACCTCGACCAGCTTGATGTCGGCGTGGTTGGCCGCGAGGTCAGCCTTCATGGCCTCGATCCACGCGTTCTGGTTGGTGGCGTTGGCCGTGGCGGAGAGCACTGCGATCTCGCCCGAGCCGCCGGACTGGTCCACTGCCATCTCGACCAGCGACTTGGCGATGCCTTCTGCGGTGGCCTGGTTGACGAACAGGTCGCGGCACCCGGGGGCGTCGGAGTCGAAGGTGACCACCTTCACGCCGGCGGACTGGGCGGCCTTGACCGAGTCGCACAGGGCGGTCTGGTCGTTGGCGGACAGCGCGATCGCGCTGACCTTCTGCTGGGTCGCGGTCTCGATGTACTGCACCTGGGCGTCGGCGGCGGCCTCGGCCGGGCCGACCAGCTCGGTGGTGGCGCCGATCTCGCCGGCCGCAGCCTCAGCGCCCTTGTTGGAGGTCTCGAAGTACGGGTTGCCGAGGTTCTTCGGCAGGACGGTGATCTTCAGGGCGCCGCCGGCGGGAGCCGAGGACTCCCCGCCTGCGGACGGGGCGGTGGTGGCCGTGGGCGTCGTGCAGGCGCTCACCGCGACCAAGGCGACGGCCGCCATGGCGGCCGCAGTCTTGCTGAACTTCATCGAGGTTCCTTTCGGTTTGTGCCCACGAGACCACCCTGGCTCGTGGACGGCGGTTGGGGCCGTCGCCGGGTCGACGGACGGCCCCGGTTCCTACTGGCCCCCGGCGGCTGCCGGTGCGGCCTTCTTCCTTCGGTTCTGCATCGAGCTGATCAGCGCACCGGCCACCACTGAACCGATCAGCAGCACGCCGGTGATGATCTTGATGACCTCTGCGGTTACGCCGAGCAGCCGCAGCGCGCTGGACAGCGTGCCGATCAGCAGCACGCCCGCCACTACGCCGTAGAGGGCCCCCACCCCGCCGAACACCGACACCCCGCCGAGCACGACGGCGGCGATCACCTGCAGCTCGAGGCCGTCCCCGACGTCGCCGCGGGCGGTGCCACGCAGCAGGGTCCAGTAGATGCCGCCGAGCGCCGACATCGTGCCGGCCAGCACGAACAGCACGGTGCGGATCTGCTCGCGGTTGACCCCGGAGAAGGCTGCGGCCTCGGAGTTGAGCCCGATGGCGTAGATGCCCCGCCCGAACCGGGTGTAGTGCAGCAGGTAGATGAACACGGCGAGCAGCACGACGAAGATCGCCAGTATGAACGGGATGCCGGTGCGGCCGATCTCGTACTTGGTCAGGTCGGTCCAGCCCTGCGGGAAGCCGGTGATCGTCGAGGTGCCCAGCAGCCCGACCGCGATCCCCCGGAACAGCGCCATGGTGCCGATGGTCACCGCCAGCGCAGGCAACCCGATCCTGGTCACGAGCAGGCCGTTCAGCAGGCCGCCGGCTGCGCCCACGACCAGGACGAGCACCATCGCCAGTTCGAACGGGACGCCCATCGAGTACAGCAGCCCGAGCAGCGAGCACGACAGGCCCACCATCGAACCCACCGAGATGTCGATGTCACCGGTGATCATCACCAGCGCCATCGGCAGGGCGATCAGCAGGGTGGCGAACATGTCCCGCAGCAGGTTGTAGACGGTCAGCCGGTCGGCGAAGTACGGGATCGCGAGGCTGGCGATCAGCCAGGTCAGCACCAGGAGGGCGACGATCGCCATCTCGCGGGTGAGGAGCAGCCGCTTCCAGGCCGGCTGGCCGTAAGCGGGATAGGCCAGGGCGGGCGCAGGGGCGCTCACGGCTCCATCCTTTCTGCGATGAGCTGCTGTTTCTGCCGGACGGCGAGCACCCGGTCGAGGATGATGGCGCCCAGGATCAGGACGCCGACGACTGCCCGCTGCCACAGTGAGTGGATGCCGAGCACGGGCAGGGCGGAGTTGATCGTGGCGAGCAGCACGGCGCCGAAGGCCGCGCCGACCACCGTCCCGACACCGCCCGTGATCGCGACGCCACCGATCACGGCAGCGCCGATCGCCTGCAGTTCGTAGCCGGTGCCGGCGTTGGATGCGATGGTGCCGTAGCGGGCAGCGAACATCACGCCGGCCAGGCCGGCCATCGCGCCGGAGATCACGAAGGACATCAGCATCCGGCGGCCGACCGGCAGGCCGTAGAGGTTGGCCGCCTCGGGCGCCGAGCCGATCGCGTAGAACTCGCGCCCCGACCGCGTGTTCTGCAGGTACCAGGCTGCGACCAGCAGCACGACCACCGCGAGGATGGTCAGCGCCGGGATGCCGAGGATCTGCCAGTTGCCGAAGGCGAGGAAGTCGGCGCCCATCTGCGAGGCGTTGATCCTGGTTGTGCCCGCCCACAGGATGTTGACTCCCCGGAAGATGTACATCGTGCCGAGGGTGATCACCATGCCGGGCACCTTCGCCACCGCCACCAGGCCGCCGTTGACGAGGCCCAGCAGTGCACCGAACGCCGTACCGGCGAGGAACGCCACCGCCGCCGGCATGCCGGGCCAGGCGATGTAGAGCGAACCGATCATGAAGGCCGTCAGCCCCATCGTGGAACCGACGGACAGGTCGACCGAGCGGGTGATGATCACGAACGCGACGCCGATCGCGAGGACCAGGTAGATCGCAGGGTTCAGCAGGAGGTTCCGCCAGCCGTCGGCGCCGAACACGAAGGACGGGCTCTTCAGCGCGGTGAGCAGGACCATCGCCAGCAGCGCGACGAGGATCGAGGTCTCCCGGCGGCGGGCCAGGCCCAGCAGGCGGGAGCCGGCCGAGCGGCCGGCCGCGGGCCTTGCGGGAGCAACCTGGGTGCCGCTCATGCGGAGACCTCCTCGGGCGCGTGGGTGGCTGCGAACATGACCGTCTCGGGCGTGGCCTCTTCGCGGGAGAGCTCGGCGGTGAGCCGGCCCTCGTGCATCACCAGCACGCGGTCGGCCATGCCGAGCACCTCGGGCAGCTCGGACGAGATCATCAGGATCGCCAGCCCCTCGCCGGCGAGTTCGGACATGCGGCGATGGACCTCGGACTTGGTGCCCACGTCGATGCCGCGGGTCGGCTCGTCGATGATCAGCAGGCTCGGCCTGGTGGCCAGCCACTTGGCCAGCACCACCTTCTGCTGGTTGCCGCCGGAGAGGTTGCCGACCGGGGCGTCGAGGGCTGCGCACTTGACCTCAAGCGCCCGCGCCCACTCCCCGGCCGCCTCGTTCTCCCGGCCGCGCGTGATCACCCGGCCGGTGGTGACCAGCCGGTCACGGATCGCATCGGTGATGTTCGTTGCGATGGAGGCGTCGAGCACAAGGCCCTGCTGGCGACGGTCCTCCGGGACGAACCCGATGCCGGCGCGCATGGCCGCTGCCGGCTTGCCCATCGGCAGGGCGGTGCCGCGCAGCAGCACCTCACCGGAGGCGTAGTCGTCCACGCCGAAGATCGCCCTGGCCACTTCGGAGCGCCCCGCGCCCACGAGCCCGGCGAGGGCGAGGATCTCCCCGGCGCGCACCTCGAAGCTGATGTCTGCGAACCGTCCGGGCGAGCTGAGCCCGCGCACCTGCAGCACCGGTTCGCCGATCGGCGCCGGCACCTTCGGGAAGAGCTCGTTCACGTCGCGGCCCACCATCATCCGCACGATCTGCGGCACGCTGGTCTCCGCGGTGGCGACGGTGTCGACGTAGCTGCCGTCACGCATCACGGTGATGGTGTCGCAAAGGCTGAACACCTCGTCGAAGCGGTGGGAGATGAACATCAGCGCCCGGCCCTCGTCGCGCAGGCTGCGGGCCACGGCGAACAGCCGCTCCACCTCCACGCCGGAGAGTGCGGCGGTTGGCTCGTCCATGATCAGGACCTTGGCGTTCAGCGACATCGCCTTGGCGATCTCGATGATCTGCTGGTCGGCGATGGAGAGGCCCTGGGCCGGGCGGTCGGGATCGATCCGGACGCCGAGGCGCTCGAGCAGTCCGACCACCTCCGCGCGCATCGCGGCCCGGTCGATCCGGCCGAACCGGCCGACGGGCTGGCGGCCCATGAAGACGTTCTCGGTGACGGAGAGGTCAGGGAAGAGCGTCGGCTCCTGGTAGATCACCGCGATGCCGGCCGCCTTGGAATCGGCAGTGGAGCGGAAGTGCACCGGAGTGCCGTCGAGCTCGAACGTGCCGCTGTCGCGCGAGTACAGCCCGGCCATGATCTTCACCAGGGTGGACTTGCCCGCGCCGTTCTCGCCGACCACGGCGTGGATCGAGCCGGCGTGGAGCGCCAGGTCGGCGGTGCGCAGGGCGACCACCGCACCGAAGCTTTTGGACACGCCGTGCAGCTCGAGTAC
>JAEWOI010000013.1 GCA_023460935.1 Actinomycetes bacterium | reverse complement strand
GTGGCCAGATCAGCATTCGGAGTGAAGCCAGGCCCGATGAAGAACATCGTGAAGATGCCCCACGCGATCAGAGCCGGAATGTTCGGCATGATCATGCCCGAAAGGAACGTGCCGAACTTCTGGACGGTCACGCGGACCGAACTCCGCTGCGTCGTTACCTCGGTAGTCATCTGACTTCCTCACTGACGTAGATGGGTGGGGCGCCACGCGCTCGCCGTTGAGTGCGCGACGCGGCGACCGTTGGTAGCGGCCACCGTTGAGCAGGTTAACCCCTAGCCGCACCGAAGTGGAGGTCTGGTGGCGCGTCAGCACCAAGTCTGGGCGAATCCTTGGATTGAATCGTTGAAGCGTTCGGCCAGCGCCTGGGGTGGCAGCGGACCCGGGTGCCGGGCGGCGGTCAGCGCCTGCAGGCCCGCGGCGGCCAGCGCGGCGCGCACCGGCGGCAGCCCTGCGGCGAGCAGCGCGCCACAGGCTCCCGCGAGGACGTCACCCGAGCCGGCCTGGGCCGTCCACGCCGGCCCCGGCAGTCCCAGCCACACGCGGTCCTCCTGCGGCCCGCAGACGAACTGGGTCGCGCCCTTCAGCAACACGGTGCACCCGGTCTCGGCCACCGCCCGGCGCACCGCGCCGAGCGGGTCGGTCTCCACCTCCGAGCGCTCGAGGCCGAGCAGGCGGGCGAGTTCACCGGCGTGCGGGGTGAGCACGACGCCCGGACGGCCCTGCCGCAGGTGCCCGATCGCATCCGCGTCCAGCACCAGCGGCAACCCCGAGGCGACCGCGGCAGCCACCCTGGCCGCTCCGTCCGGCCTCGGGCCCCAGCCGGGTCCCAGCACGTGCGCCTGCACGCGTCCCGGGCTGGTGACCACGTTGGGGAAGCGCTCCACGACCCTGGTGGCCACCGCCTCCGGCGCAAGGCAGCGCACCATGCCGGCGCCCGCCCCGACAGCGCCGGCCACGGCGAGCACGCCGGCCCCCGGGTAGTCCGTGGAGCCGGCATCGATCCCGACCACGCCGCGGGAGTACTTGTCGCTGGTCGCGTCGGGCACCGGCCAGGCGGCGGCCAGGTCAGACCGGTCCCACCGGCTCACCGCGGGCAGGGGCAGGTCGAGGCCGAGGTCCACCAGCTCCACCCGGCCGCAGGCCGAGGCCGCAGGCTCCACCAGCTGGCACAACTTGAGGCCTCCGAAGGTCACCGTCACGACAGCCGCGAAGTGCGCCGACTCCACGAACGGCGGCTCAGGCGCGAGCCCGGACGGCAGGTCGGCCGCCACCACCGGGACTCCGGTGGCCGCACAGGCTTCCGCCAGGTCGGCCACCGGAGCGGCCAGTCCCGGGCGTGAGCCGATCCCGGCGACCGCGTCCACCACCAGCCGCTGCCCGGCCAGCCCGGCGAGCGCGCCCTCCGCGTCCACCTCACGGCCACCGGCGGACCGGAAGGCCCGCCAGCCGGCCTCGTGCACGCCGGAGCCGGCTCGCCAGGCGGTCACGGCCACTCCGCGGGCGGCCAGCCGGGCACCGGCGAACAGGGCGTCGCCACCGTTGTTGCCCGAGCCCACCACCAGCAGCACCCGGGCCCCGTACACGCCGCCACGGCGGCCCCCGCCGAACGCGTGGAGGGCGCGGTCGGGGCGCAGTAGGCGCAGCACCACCGCGGCCAGCCCGGCCGCTGCCCGCTGCATCAGGGCGTCGCCGGTGCGGTCTGCCGCCATGGCCCGGGCCTCCGCCGCCCGGATCTGCCCAACGGTGTAGCCGTGTTCCATCAGCCCTCGCAGACCACCACTGCCGCCGCGATCCCGGCGTCGTGGGTGATCGAGAGGTGCACGGAACGGATGCCCCGCTCGGCCACCAGCGCCGCCACCGTGCCCGCACACTCGAAGTAGGGCTTCCCGTCGGCGTCCTTGCGGACCTCGACGTCGGTCCAGACCAGTCCGGTGGGTGCGCCCAACGCCTTCGCGAAGGCCTCCTTGGCTGCGAACCGGCCGGCCATCCGCTGCATCGAGGAGTCCTGCTCCGCAGCGGTGAAGATCTTGGCCAGCAGGCCGGGACGGCGGGCAGCCTGGGTGAACCGGGAGACCTGGGTGACGTCGAGGCCGATGCCGAGGATCATGTGCCGGCTACTCGACGGTCACGCTCTTGGCCAGGTTGCGGGGCTGGTCCACGTCGTAGCCCTTCAGCGTGGCCAGTTCGCAGGCGAACATCTGCAGCGGGACGGTGGCCACCAACGGCTGCAGCAGCGTCGACACCTTGGGCAGGCGGAACAGCAGGTCGGCGTACGGCTCAACCTCACCGTCGCCGTCCTCGGCGAGCACGACGGTGAGCGCGCCCCTGGCCCGCACCTCCTGGATGTTCGAGACCACCTTGTCGTGCAGCTGGTCCCGGCCCTGCGGCGGCACGACGATGAACACCGGGATGCCCTCCTCGACCAGCGCGATCGGGCCGTGCTTGAGCTCACCGGCGGGGAAGCCCTCGGCGTGCAGGTAGGCGATCTCCTTCAGCTTCAGGGCACCCTCGAGCGCTACCGGGTAGCCGACATGCCTCCCGATGAACAGCACCGACTTCTGGTCGACGAAGCGGCGCGCGAGCTCCTTGATCGGGTCCAGTTCGTCCAGCACCCGCTGGATCAGCGGCGGCGTGGCCGCCAGCTCGGACATCACCTGGTGGATCTCGTCGTCGTACATCGAGCCGCGCACCTGGGCCAGGTAGAGCCCCAGCAGGTAGCAGGCGGCCACCTGGGTGAGGAAGCCCTTGGTGGAGGCCACTCCGATCTCGGGACCAGCGTGGGTGTAGATCACGGCGTCCGACTCGCGCGGGATCGTGGCGCCATTGGTGTTGCAGATCGCGATCACCTTCGCGTGCTGCTCGCGGGCGTGCCGGATCGCCATCAGGGTGTCTGCGGTCTCCCCCGACTGGCTCAGCGTCACCACCAGGGTGGATCGGGTGATGATCGGGTCGCGGTAGCGGAACTCGCTGGCGATCTCGACTTCACACGCGATCCTCGTCCAGTGTTCGATGGCGTACTTGGCCACCAGACCGGCGTAGTACGCCGTACCACAGGCGACGATCACGATCTTGTCGACCAGCCGCAGCTCCGCCTCCGGGATGTGCAGCTCGTCCAGGCGCAGCGAGCCGTCCGGGTTGAACCGACCCAGCAGGGTGTCGGCCACCGCGCGGGGCTGCTCGTAGATCTCCTTGCGCATGAACCAGTCGTAGCCCGACTTCTCCGCGGCGGAAAGGTCCCAGGTCACCTCGAACGGGTGGGTCTCGGCCGGACGGCCGTCGAAGTCGGTGACCGCGACCGAGTCGGGCGTCACGTCCACCAACTGGTCCTGGCCGAGCTCGATGGCGAACCTGGTGAACTCGATGAACGCCGCGACGTCGGAGGCAACGAAGTTCTCGCCGTCACCCACGCCGACCACCAACGGCGAGTTGCGCCGCGCTGCCACCAGGCGGTGGGGCTCCTCGCGATCGACGGCGACGAGGGTGAACGCGCCCTCCAGCCTGCGGCACACCTGGCGGAGCGCTTCGGCCAGGTCGACGCCGTCGGCCACCAGCCGGCCGAGCAGCTGGGCTGCGGCCTCGGTGTCGGTCTGCGAGGTGAAAGCCACCCCGGTTGCCTGCAGCTCCGAACGAAGCGTGGCGAAGTTCTCGATGATGCCGTTGTGGATCAGCGCCACCCGGCCGTTCTCGGAGAGGTGCGGATGTGCGTTGTCGTCGGTGGGCCCGCCATGGGTGGCCCAGCGGGTGTGGCCGATCCCGAGCCCGGTGTCCGGCAGTGGCCGGGTGGCCAGCTCGGCGTCGAGGTTGGTGATCTTGCCGGCCTTCTTGCGGTACTCGATCCGGCCTTCGCTGACCACCGCCACGCCGGCGGAGTCGTAACCCCGGTACTCCATCCGGCGCAGGCCGGCCACCACCACCTCCCGTGCGACACGCGTCCCGGTATAGCCGATAATTCCGCACATGGCCGCCACTGTACTGGTGGGTTCGCCCATACTTGGGCGCGTTGCCTGTCGACCAAACCCGGAGGGTGTGCCCATGGAAGCTTCGGCTGCGGTCTTCGGCGAGGCCGACGCCCCCGAGGACAACCCGTACGGGCCCTACCTCACCCTGGACCGGCAACACTGGGCAGCCCTGGCCGCCGCGCGCCCGGCCAGCCTGGACGAGGCCACCCTGGAGCGGCTGCGGGGCATCGGCGACCCGACCGACGCTGCAGAGGTGCGGGAGGTGTACCTGCCGCTGACCGACCTGCTGAGCCTCTACGTCGAGCGCACCGGCGCCCTGTTCGCCGGCAGCCACGAGTTCCTCGGGCTGCCCGGGCAGCGCACGCCGTTCGTGGTGGGCGTCGCCGGGTCGGTGGCCGTCGGGAAGTCCACCACCTCGAGGCTGCTGAAGGAGCTGCTCTCGCGGCTGCCGTCCCGGCCGAGGGTTGACCTGATCACCACCGACGGCTTCCTCTACCCCAACGCGCGGCTGGCCGAGCTCGGCCTGCTGGACCGCAAGGGCTACCCCGAGTCGTACGACCGGCGCAGGCTGGTGCAGTTCGTGATGGACGTGAAGTCCGGCGCGCCCGAGGTGACGGCGCCGGTGTACTCCCACCTGCTGTACGACATCGTGCCCGGCCGCTCGATCACGGTCTCGCAACCGGACATCCTCATCGTCGAGGGACTGAACGTCCTGCAGCCCGCCCGCCGGCGCACCAACGGCACCACCGGACTGGCGGTGAGCGACTTCTTCGACTTCTCCGTCTATGTCGACGCCGCGCACGCCGACGTCCGCAACTGGTACGTCACCCGCTTCCTGCGGCTGCGTGAGACCGCGTTCCAGGACCCCCAGTCGTACTTCGTCCGGTACGGCCGGTTGAGCGAGGCGGAGGCGACCCAGGTGGCCATGGACATCTGGGACCGGATCAACGGACCCAACCTGGAGCTGAACATCCGGCCCACTAGGGGTCGGGCCACCACCATCCTGCGCAAGGCAGCCGACCACCAGGTGAGCTGGGTGCGGATCAGGAAGGTGTGATGATCGAGCCGCTGTCCCCCGGCGACGAGGCCGCCGCGGTCGGCTTGTGGACGCGGGCCGGGCTCACCCGCCCGTGGAACGATGCCGGGGCCGACTTCCGCCGCGCTGTGGACGGCCCGGCGTCCGTGGTGCTCGGGGCGTGGGCGGACGGTGAACTGGTCGGGTCGGCCATGGTCGGCCATGACGGCCACCGCGGCTGGGTGTACTACCTCGCGGTGGACGACGCCGTCCGTGGGCGCGGGCTCGGCCGGCAGCTGATGGCCGCCGCCGAGGAGTGGCTGGCCGGGCACGGGGTGCCCAAGATCCAGTTCATGGTGCGCTCCGACAATGCCGCCGTCCTCGACTTCTACGACCACCTCGGCTACGAGCGCCAGGACGTCGTGGTGCTCGGCCGTCGCCTCGACGCCTGACTCCGCCGCCCTCCGGGCCCACCCTTCCGCAGACGCCCCCGAAACGGGGGCGTCCGTCTCGGGGCGCGTCGGGTGGCCGGCGTCCGGGATCAGCGGGCGGGGTCGAGGCTCAGCCGGTCCCGCACCACCGCGGCCAGCCGTTCGGCGACCTCCCCGGCACGATCTGCGGTCTCGGCCTCCACCATCACCCGCACCAGTGGCTCGGTGCCGGACGGGCGCAGCAGCACCCGGCCGTTGCGGCCGAGTTCGCGAGTGGCCGCTGACACGGCGGCGTTGACCACCGGGTCGATGCCGGCCCGCGACTTGTTCACGTTCGGCACGTTCAGGAGCACCTGCGGCAGCCGGGTCATCACAGCGGCCAGCTCGCGAAGTGACCGTCCGGTGCGAGCCATCCGGGCGGCCAGGTGCAGCGCGGTGAGCACCCCGTCGCCGGTCGTGGCGAACTCGCTCATGATCACGTGCCCGGACTGCTCGCCGCCGAGGGTGAAGCCGTTGGCGTTCATCGCCTCGAGCACGTAGCGGTCGCCAACCTTGGTCTGGTCCACATGGATGCCGGCGTCGCGCATCGCGTTGAGGAAGCCGAGGTTGCTCATCACCGTGGCCACGACCGTGTCGCTGTGCAGCGTCTGCTCCTCCCGCATCGCGAGCGCGAGGATGGCCAGGATCTGGTCGCCGTCCACCACCTCTCCCGCGTGGTCCACGGCGAGGCAGCGGTCCGCGTCACCGTCCAGGGCGATGCCCAGGTCGGCCCCGTTGGCCACCACGGCGGCCTGCAGCGACTCCAGGTGGGTCGAGCCGCAGTTGTCGTTGATGTTGAGCCCGTCTGGCTCGGCGTGCAGCGGCACCACCTCCGCACCCTGGGCGTCGAACGCTGCCAGGGCGGTCAGGTGGGCGGCGCCGTTGGCGCAGTCGATGACGACCTTGAGGCCCTCGAGGCTCGCCCGGTCGCCAAGGCTGGCCACGAGGTGGGCGACGTAGGCCTCGATCGCGCCCCGGTCGTCCACCACACGGCCGACTTCGGCACCGGTGGGACGCAGCCACACCTCGTGCATGCGCTCCTCGATGGCGTCCTCGATGTCGTCGTCGAGCTTCACACCACCGCGGGCGAAGAACTTGATCCCGTTGTCCGGCATCGGGTTGTGGCTGGCCGACAGCATCACGCCCAGGTCGGCGTCGAGCTGGCCGACCAGGTGCGCCACACCGGGTGTGGGGATCACGCCGAGGCGGACGACGTCCACCCCGGCGGAAGCGAGCCCTGCCACGACGGCAGCCTCGAGGAATTCGCCGCTCGCCCTGGTGTCGCGGCCCACCAGCGCAACCGGACGGGCGGAGCGGGCGAAAGCCCCCGCCTCGCCCAGCACGTGGGCAGCCGCAACCGACAGCTCCAGCGCGATCTCGGCGGTTAGGTCGAGGTTCGCGGTGCCGCGAACCCCGTCCGTGCCGAAGAGTCGAGCCACGGCCCGACCCGGGTCAGCGCTTGCTGTACTGCGGAGCCTTGCGGGCCTTCTTCAGACCGGCCTTCTTGCGCTCCTTGACGCGGGCGTCGCGGGTGAGCAGACCGGCCTTCTTCAGCACCGGACGGCTGGCCTCTGCGTCCACGGCGTTGAGCGCACGGGCGATGCCCAGGCGCAGCGCGCCGGCCTGGCCGGTGACGCCGCCACCGACGATGGTCGCGATCACGTCGTAGGAGCCCACCACGGCAGCGGTGACGAACGGCTCGTTGACCGTCTGCTGGTGCAGCTTGTTCGGGAAGTAGTCCTCGAGGGCGCGGCCGTTGATCGAGAACTGGCCGGAGCCGGGCACGATCCGCACGCGGGCGATCGCCTCCTTGCGGCGGCCGGTGGCGCCGGCGGGCGCGATCACGGCGGGACGGCCGCCGGGCAGCGGAGCGCTCGGCTGCGCCTCCGCGCGGTAGGCGATCTCGCGGTCACCCTCCACGAAGGGGGCAACCTCGTCGGCAGGAGTCTCTTCCACGGTTTCGGTCACGTCTGTTCCTCGGCTCACTGAGCGATCTGGGTGATCTGGTACGGCTGCGGCTTCTGCGCGCTGTGGGGATGCTCGGGGCCGGAGTAGACCTTGAGCTTCTTGATCAGCTGACGGCTCAGCTTGTTCTTGGGGAGCATGCCCCACACGGCCCGCTCGACGGCCTTGCGCGGGTCGTTGTCGAGCAGTTCACCGTACGGCACGGCCTTCAGCCCGCCCGGACGGCCGGAGTGCCGGTAGGCCAGCTTGTCGGTGCGCTTGTTGCCGGTGAGGGCGATCTTCGATGCGTTCACCACGATCACGAAGTCGCCGGTGTCGACGTGCGGGGCGAACTGCGGCTTGTGCTTGCCGCGCAGCAGGGTCGCCGCGGTGACGGCCAGCCGGCCAAGGACGACGTCCTCGGCATCGATCACATGCCAGTCCCTGGTGATCTCGCCAGGCTTGGGGCTGTACGTAGACACGGGTCGTAGACCTGCTTCCATGAGTTGTAGCTCTGTCGTTGAGTGCGGGATCAGCCTCGGGCAGACCACAGCGCAACAGCGCCTTAGATTACCGTGCGGTCCTCAGGTGGGTCAAAACAGCCGGCGCGACCGGCCGCACCGGACCCCGCGAGGGCGTTAGCACGGTAGCTGGCCACCGCCCTGACCGGCGAGACGACAGGCCGAGACCAAACCGTTATCCCTATCGTGCAGGCATGGCAGACATCCTCCAGATCCGGCACCCGGCCAGCGGCGCCGAGGCCGAGCTGGCGATCACGGATGCCACGATCAGGGCACCGGAACTGCGACAATTCGACATCGACGGCGAGCCGCTCGCCACCTATGACCCCGGCTTCATGAACACCGCGGCCTGTCGCTCCTCGATCACCTACATCGACGGCGAGGCCGGCGTCCTGGAGTACCGGGGCTACCCCATCGCGGAGCTTGCAGAGCACTCGACCTTCCTCGAGGTGGCCTACCTGCTGCTGAACGGAGGGCTGCCGAACGCGACGCAGCTGGCCGAGTGGGAGACGCTGATCACCCAGCACCGCAAGCTGCCGGACAAGCTGAAGACGGTGCTGGCCGGGTTCCCCTACGACGCGCACCCGATGACGATCCTGATGGCTTCGACAGCCGCCTTCTACAGCTTCTATCCCGACGCCCACAACTTCGACGACCCGCAGGCCCGCGCGCTGAACATCGCCCGCCTGATCGGCAAGATGCCGACGCTCGCGGCGTTCGCCTACCGCAAGGGCAAGGCCAAGCCGTACATCAATCCCGACGACAACTACGGCTACTGCCACAACTTCCTGGCGATGCTGTTCAAGCAGGCGGAGCGGCGCTACGTCGCCGACCCGCGGCTGGTGCGCGCCGTCGAGGTGCTGTTCATCCTGCATGCGGACCACGAGCAGAACTGCTCCACGAACGCCGTCCGCGCGGTCGCCAGTTCCGGCACCGACCTCTACACCTGCTGCTCCGCGGGGGTCGGGGCGCTGCACGGACCGCTGCACGGCGGGGCCAACGAGGCCGTGCTGCGGATGCTGCGCGAGATCGGGACGGTAGACCGCGTGCCGGAGTTCATCGAGGGGGTCAAGGCCGGCAAGACGCGGATGATGGGCTTCGGCCACCGCGTGTACAAGAACTACGACCCGCGCGCGAAGATCATCAAGAAGGCCGTCGAGGACGTCTTCGAGGTGACCGGGGTGAACCCGCTGCTGCAGGTGGCCCAGGAGCTGGAGCGCTACGGACTCGACGACGACTACTTCGTCTCCCGCAGGCTCTACCCGAACGTCGACTTCTACTCCGGGCTGATCTACGAGGCGCTCGGGTTCCCACCGGAGATGTTCACTGTGCTGTTCGCCGTCCCCCGCACCGCGGGCTGGTGCGCGCAGTACCAGGAGTTCATCACCGACCCGGAGAAGCGGATCGCCCGTCCGAAGCAGGTCTACACCGGCTACCGCACCCGGCCCTACGTCCCGCTCGAGCAGCGCGGCTGAGCGCTGCCGCCGCGCTCAACAATGTGCTTGTCAGAGCGTGCGCGGAACACTTCGGCCCAATCATGCGAAGTCGGTTGCAGGCCGATTGGGGTCAGTGTTAGGTAGTCGCTATGAGTTCAAAGATGAGCGCTGCCTCGATGCAGGTGACCAGTCCCGACGATGTCCGCAATGTTGTGCTGATCGGAAACGCCGGCTCGGGAAAGACGTCACTGTTCGAGCAGTTGCTCAAGGCGCGGATCACCGGCTACCGCGGCGAGAAGGAGGACGCCGAGCGCGCAGCCCAGCTGTACCTGGCCTCGGTCGTCACCGGCGACAAGCTGGTGAACCTGCTGGACGCCCCCGGCCACCCCGACTTCGTCGGCGAGTTGCGCGCCGGCATCCGCGCAGCTGACGCGGCGATCTTCGTGATCTCGGCTGCGGACGGCATCGACGGCGCAGCCGCCGCCCTGTGGGAGGAGTGCACCGCCGCACGCCTGCCCCGGATCATCGCGCTGACCAAGCTGGACGCCGGCCACGCCGATTTCGACGCCAGCGTCGCCGACGCCCAGGACAAGTTCGGCGAGGGCGTCCTGCCCACCCACGTGCCCACGCTCGGCCCGGACGGGATCATCGGCAACATCGGGCTGCTGAGCCTCGAGGAGCACGACTACTCCGCCGGCGAGGTGGTCAACCGCAAGCTCACCGCGGACGACTCGCACGTGGAGACCTACCGCGGCCCGCTGATCGAGGCGATCATCCAGGAGGCGGAGGACGACTCCCTGATGGACCGCTACCTCGAGGGCGAGGAGCTCGACACCGAGTACCTGCTGGATGACCTGATGAAGGCGGTGGCGACGGCCAACCTCTACCCCGTGGTGCCCGTCGCAGCCAACACCGGCGTCGGTGTCGAGGAGCTGCTGCGGCTGATCGAGCACGGCTTCCCCACCCCGTCGCTGCACCCGAACCCGCCGGCCACCGCGCCGGACGGCGAGGAGTTGCCCACCCCCGCCACCGACCCGGCGGGGCCGCTGGTGGCGCAGGTGATCCGTACCACCACCGACCCGTTCGCCGGCCGGTTGTCGATGGTGCGCATCTTCTCCGGCACCCTGCGGGCGGAGGAAGTGGTGCACGTCTCCGGCCACCGCTCCCGGATCGGCCAGGCCGACGACAGCCATCCCGACCACGACAACGAGGAGCGGGTCGGCCTGATCCAGGCCGCTGTCGGCACCGAGCTGAAGCCCAGGCAGAGCGCCATGGCCGGGGAGATCGTGATGGTGCCGAAGCTGAGCACGGCCGAGACCGGTGACACGCTGTCGTCGAAGGACCGGCCGGCGCTGGTGGACAGCTGGACGCTGCCCGAGCCGCTGCTGCCGCTCGCCATCCGCGCAGCCACCCGCAACGACGAGGACAAGCTGGCCGGGGCGCTGCAGCGCCTCGCGGTCGAGGACACCACCGTCCGCCTCGACCGGGGCGGCAACGACCAGCTGGTGCTGTGGACCACGGGGCAGGCCCACGCCGACCTGCTGCTGGCCCGGCTGGTGGAGCGCTACGGGGTGAAGGTGGAGCAGGAGGACCTGAAGATCCCGCTGCGGGAGACCTTCGTCGCGAAGGCCACGGCGATGGGCCGGCACGTCAAGCAGTCCGGTGGCCACGGGCAGTACGCGGTGTGCAACATCGAGGTCGAGCCCCTGCCGCGCGGCGGCGGCTTCGAGTTCGTCGACAAGGTGGTCGGCGGTGCGGTGCCGCGCCAGTTCATCCCCAGCGTGGAGAAGGGCATCCGCAACCAGCTCGACAAGGGCGTCTTCGCCGGGTTCCCGATGGTCGACGTCCGGGTGACCCTGTTCGACGGCAAGGCCCACTCGGTGGACTCCTCCGACATGGCCTTCCAGCTGGCCGGCTCACTGGCGATCAAGGAGGCCGCCAACCCCAGGACCGTCGCCCTGCTGGAGCCGATCGACCTGGTCACGGTCACCGTCGGCGAGGAGTACCTCGGCGCCGTCATGACCGACCTGTCCGGCCGCCGCGGCCAGCTGCTGGGCTCCGATTCGGAGAACCACAAGGCGATCGTCCGGGCGCTGGTGCCGCAGACCGAGCTGGCTCGCTACGCGATCGACCTGCGCGGCATCGCCCACGGTTCGGGCACCTTCACCCGCCAGTTCCACGGTTACGAACTGCTGCCGCAGAACCTGATGGAGAAGTTCGCCAAGGCCAACTGACCCACCCCGAAGCTCGCAAGCTGTGAGTTGGGCGGTGATGTCGCCGCCCAACTCACAGCTTGCGGAGGTTGAGAGGCTTGCCGAGGCTGAGGGTCAGTGGGCCTCGAGGAAGCCGAACACCCCGTCGGCCACCATCTGGACGGCGATCGCGGAGAGCAGCAGGCCAGCGATCCGGGAGGCGAGCACCGTCCCGGACTCGCGCAGGATCGCTCGGATCAGCCCCGCGTAGCGCAGGAAGACCCAGACCAGGGCCATCACGGTGATCAGGGCAAGGGTGACGGTCAGGTAGCCGGCCAGGTAGGTCGGACCGCGCTGGACGGCCAGCATCGTGGCCACGATCGCGCCCGGGCCGGCCATCAGCGGGGTGCCGAGGGGCACGATCGCCACGTTCACCCCGTCGTGGCTCACCGGGTCCTCAGCCTTGCCCATCAGCAGTTCGAGGGCGATCAGCAGCAACAGGAGCCCGCCGGAGACCTGCAGGGCGGGCACCGAGACGGCCAGGTAGTCCAGGATCTGGCGACCGAACAGCGCGAACACTGCGATCACCCCGAACGCCACCAGCGAGGCGCGGTCCGCGGCCCGGCGCCGGTGCCTGGCATCGAGGGAGTTGGTCAGTCCGAGGAACACCGGCAGGAGGCCGGGGGGATCGACGATGACGAAGAGGGTTACTGCTGTGGTGAGGAACAGGTCGACGTCGAAGAACTGGCCCACCCTCCAAGCCTAGGACCGGGACGGTGTGCCGGCGAAATCGTCAGCTGATGAGTCAGAGGCTGTGCAGCGGCCGCGCACCCGGCGGGAGGTAGCTGGAGTCGACGATGTCCTTGCCGAACGGGAAGCACGTCACCGGGATCATCTTCAGGTTGGCGATCGCCAGCGGGATGCCGATGATCGTCACCGCCTGGGCGACGGCAGTGGTGACGTGGCCGATGGCCAGCCACAGCCCGGCGACGAGGAACCAGATCAGGTTGCCGACCGCCGAGCCGAGCCCGGCGCCCGGCTTGGCAACGACGGCCCGGCCGAAGGGCCACAGCGCGTAGCCGGCCATCCGGAACGAGGCGATGCCGAAGGGGATGGTGACGATGAGCAGGCAGGCAATGATGCCGGCTGCGACGTAGCCGACGGCCAGCCAGAAGCCGCCGAGGACGAGCCAGATGATGTTGAGGATTCCGCGCACCCCTCCATGTAACCCGGCCGGAGGCCTCCGCCGGGCGCCGGCCGACCCTGACCGTCCCCTGATCGGTCCCGCAACCGCTCCGGGCGAAGCCACCCGCGGCACGGCACTAGAGTTGCCGCCATGCCCGCCGCCGAACGGATCCACCGCGACGTGGTGTCCTACGTTCGCCGCAGCGCGCGGATGAACGAGTCCCAGCAGCGGGCCTGGGACGCCCACCGCGACCCCTGGGTGGTGCCGGTGCCGGCCGGAGAGCGGACGACCTCGGTCGCCCCGGACGCGAGCATCGACTGGACCGCTGCCTTCGGCCGCCGGGCTCCGTTGCTGGTGGAGATCGGCTCGGGCACCGGTGAGGCGATCACGGCGCTGGCCGAGGCGTTCCCGGACGCCAACCTGGTGGCCTTCGAGGTGTTCGAGCCGGCGGTGGCGTCCACCCTGGGCAGGCTGGCCCGGCGCGGGGTGACCAACGTGCGGCTGGTCGTCGCCGACGGCATGCAGGCGCTGGCGACGGTGTTCGCCCCGGCCAGCGTCTCGGAGCTGTGGACGTTCTTCCCCGACCCCTGGCACAAGGCGCGCCACCACAAGCGCCGCCTGGTGAACCCCGGGTTCGCGGCCGTCGTGGCGTCCCGGCTCGCCGCGGGCGGGGTCTGGCGGCTGGCCACCGACTGGGAGGACTACGCCGACTCGATGCTGGAAGTGCTGACCGCCACCGAGGGGCTGGAGAACTGCCACGACCGGTGGGCGCCGCGCTACGAGCTGCGCCCGCAGACCAAGTACGAGCGCCGCGGGGTCGCCGCCGGCCGCACGATCCGCGACCTCGCCTTCCGCAGGCCATGATCCGGTTCCGCCTCGACCTCGGCTACGACGGAGCCGGCTTCCACGGCTGGGCCGCACAGACCGGGTTGCGCACCGTGCAGGGTGAGCTGGAGGCCTGGATCGGCCGCGTGCTGCGGCTGCCGGAGGCGCCGGCGCTGGTCTGCGCCGGCCGAACCGACGCCGGCGTGCACGCCCGCGGCCAGGTGGCGCACTTCGACCTGGAGGCGACCGAGCCGGCTGAGCTCGCCGCCACGCTTGACCGGAGGCTCCGCCGAGCCCTGCCCGCCGATCTCGCCGTGTACCGGGTGGCGATCGCTCCCCCGGGCTTCGACGCGAGGTTCGCTGCGATCTGGCGGCGGTACGCCTACCGGCTCAGCGACGGCGTGGTCGACCCGCTGCGTCGGCACACCACCGCTGCGGTGCGGGGCAGGCTCGACGTCGACCGGCTGAACTCCGCGGCCGGAACGTTGCTCGGCCTGCACGACTTCGCAGCCTTCTGCAGGGCGAGGGAAGGGGCCACGACGATCCGGCAGCTGCAGCTGCTGGAAGCCGTGCGCCTGCCTGACGGGACCGTGGAGATCGGGGTGCGCGCCGACGCATTCTGCCACTCGATGGTGCGCTCGCTGGTCGGGGCCCTGACCGAGGTGGCCACCGGCCGGCGCGACGTCGCCTGGCTGGAGGGGCTGCTGGACTCCCCCGCGCGCAGCGGCGACGTGCCGGTGATGCCGGCGCACGGGCTGGTGCTGGAGGAGGTCGGCTACCCGCCGGATGAGCAGCTGGAGACGCGGGCAAGGCAGGCCCGGGCGCGCCGGGTGCTTGAGGAGCAGGGATGAGCCACTACTTCCACACCCCGACCGGCGACGAGCAGCGACGCCAGGTGCGAATGCGCTTCTGGGACACCGACTGGGAGTTCACCACGGCCGCCGGGGTGTTCTCCGCCGACGGCCTCGACCTCGGCACTGCGGTGCTGCTGCGGGAGTCGGCCCCACCCGCGGGCGCGACCCGGCTGCTGGACCTGGGCTGTGGTTACGGCGTGCTCGCGGTTGCGCTCGCAACGGCCTGCCCCGCCGCTGTGGTCGACGCCGTGGACACCAACGCCAGGGCACTCGGACTGTGCGCGACGAACGCTGCTGCGCACGGTGTCGCTGAGCGGGTGCGCCCGCTGGCTCCGGCCGAGTCCGACCCGGACGTCCGGTACGACGAGATCTGGTCGAACCCGCCGATCCGGATCGGCAAGGCCGCGCTGCACGAGCTGCTGCTCACCTGGCTGCCGCGGCTGAAGCCCGGTGGCACCGCGCGGCTGGTCGTGGGCCGGAACCTCGGTGCCGACTCGTTGCAGGCCTGGCTGAGGTGCTCCGGCTACCGCTGTGAGCGGGTGGCCAGCGCGAAGGGCTTCCGCGTGTTCGCCGTCCGCCACGATTCCGCCGGCTGACCGCCCCAACCGCGCCCGCAGCGGCCTAGGCTGGCCCTGTCGTTGCTCCCGAGGAGGAAGGCCGGTCATGACTGAACAGAACACCGTCAAGGGCGAGGGCGAGGGTTTCCTCGGCGGCCTGCTCGACAAGGCGAAGGAATTCGGCGAGAAGGCAGCCGACGTCGCCGGCGACGCTTTCGAGGCCGCCAAGGAGTTCACCGGAGAGGCAGTGGAGAAGGTCAAGGAGTTCGCAGAGGACCTGCCGGAGAACGCCCAGAAGTTCGCCGGCGAAGCCCAGAAGCTGGCCGGTGAGGCCGTCGAGAAGGTGAAGGACCTGGTCGACGGTGACGAGCCGAAGCAGCCGCCGGCACCCACAGCCTGAAGGCAGCACGGCCGACGCCGGTGCCCGGGTTCGGGCGCCGGCGTTCGCGCGTCCGGGTCCAGCCGTGGTCAGCCCGGCGACGCCATCGGGCTGGTGGTCTAGCCTGATCCCACCTGAACCTGCGCAGGGGAACCCGGTGGGAATCCGGGACTGACCCGCAACCGTGAACGGCAGCCAGCTGCCGAAAGTCGGAATACCTGCGCTGGTTCTGGCTCAACCACTACCCGTCGTGGCACGCGGGACGAGCCGGACGCGCCGTGGCCGACTCAACCGCAGGCCGCGCGCGAAAGGACTCCCAGATGCTCTCCTCCCTCAAGCGATCGCTGGCCGTCGGGACCGCGGCAGCCTTCGCACCGCTGCTCCTGCTCGGAGCCACCCCCGCCCACGCGGCCCCGCCGCCCTGCGCGGGCGTCTGGGTGGTCGTGCAGAGCGAAGAGGCCGATCCCAGCAGCATCCGGGTGAACTGCGCCAAGGACCACGACACCGGCGGGGAAGCGCTGAAGAGCGCCGGCTTCGAGATCCAGCAGGACGGGCCGGTGGTCAGCCGGATCGGCGGGCTGCCGGAAGACGCCGACTTCAACACCAACGGTGGGTTCTACTGGTCCTACTGGAACGCCAAGCTCGCCGAGGACGGGTCCATCGGCCCCTGGTCCTACTACCAGGTCGGCGCGGACCTCTCCGAACCCAAGCGCGGCCGGGTCGAGGGCTGGCTGCTGACCAACCGTCAGGAAGCGACCGGGCCGGTGCTGACCGACCTGACCACCGCGCTGCCCGACGCCGGCGGCACCCCGACGGACGAGGCGACCAGCGCTGCCCCCACCGAAGCCCCGCCGTCCCCGGGTGCCACCGCGACCGCTCCCGCCCAGCCGGGCGAGGGCGCGCCCGTGGGCGCGATCGTGGGCGGCGTGGCGGTGCTGGTGGCCCTCGCCGGCCTGGCCGGATGGTGGTTCACCAAGGGCCGCAAGAGTTGAGCCGCGGCCGGCCGCTGGCGGGCCGCCCGTCCAGCCTGGACGAAGGGCGCTGTCAGCGGCCGGTTGATGGGCTAGGGTGAGCCCACCTGAACCTTTGCAGGGGAACCCGGTGGGAATCCGGGACTGACCCGCAACCGTGAACGCAGCCCAGCTGCCGAAGTCGGAATGCCTGCACAAGTTCTGGCTCAATCAAAACCCGTCGTGGCACACGGGGAGCCGGACAGCGCGCCGTTGGCCCGGAACATCCCAGGTGGCACCGCGCGAAAGGAAACCAGGTGCTCAACCCAATCCGGCGAATGGTGGCTGTCGGGACTGCAGCCGCGATCGCCCTCATCGGCTTCACGCCGCTCACCCCCGCCACGGCCGAGACGGCCGCCAATCCGACCAGGGCGGCCAACTACATCGTCCGGAACCTCCCCTCGGCAACGGACGGCGCCGCAGCGTCGATCACCGCCGCGCTGGGGCTGGCAGCCGCCAGCGGCACCGGCGACTGCACCTACGCGCCCGCGCTGCGAACCCTCGTGAAGCAGATCGAGAAGCAGGCGAAGAGCTACCTCTACCCGGGGCGCAAGCTGAGTCAGGCCCGCGCGGCGAACCTCGCGATCGCCGTCGAAGCCCTCGGGCTCAACCCACGCAAGTTCGCGGGCCGCAACCTCGTCTCGCTGGTCACCAAGAGCCTGCCCGGCGACGGCCGCATCGGCGGCTCGGACTCGGCGTTCTCCCAGGGCCTGGGGATCATCGCGCTGAAACGGGCCGGCGCCACCATCCCGGTGACGCTGCTGACCAAGCTGCTCAGCCTGCAGGACGACACATCAGGCGCCTTCGGCTACGAGTGGCCGGCCGGGGAGTTCAACGCCGATCCCGACAGCACGGGGCTCGCGATCCTCGGGCTGCAGGCGGTCGGTCAGTTGGACCCACAGGTGACCAGCGCCCTGGACTGGGCCCGGGAGAACCGCACCGAAGCCGGCTACTGGGACAACTTCTCCCCCGTGGACTCCACCGGCGTGCTGGGCTCTGCAGTTCGGGCAGGCGGCGGGGACGTCTCGGCGTCGCTGGCCTGGCTGGGCGGCGTGCAGAACGCGGACGGGGGCTTCCCGAACTCCCTCGAACCCGGCACCGGATCGGACCGTACCGCCACTGCCAACGCGCTCTGGCTGCTCAAGGGCAGATCGCTGCTCGACGTCTCGATGAACCTCGGCAAGTGCCCGGCCAGCCCGCCGAAGCTCCCGGCCGCCACTTCGACCTGCACCGGCGTGTGGGTCGTCGTCGACCGGGGCAACGGTGAGGCCACCACCCGGTGCGCCACCACGTTCAGCACCGGGCTCGCCGCCCTGCGGAGCGCCGGCTTCAAGCTCGGCCTGCACAGCAGCGGGTACCTGCAGCGGATCTCCGGATTCCCGGCGGCGCTGCCGACCAACGGCGATTTCTGGAACTACTTCACCGCCACCCCGAACCCGGACGGCACCTGGAGTGACTGGACCTTCTCCGCCCAGGGCGCCGACCAGTCGCGACCGGTGAAGGGTTCGGTCGAAGGCTGGCTCCACGGGCCATGGCTGGACGGGGCGAAGCCGGACCTGGGCACGCCCCCGCGTGGTTACGCCGCCAGCCAGGCCCCGGCGATCGACGGCACGGCCAAGGTCGGCCAGACCCTGACCGTTGTGACCGGCGTCTGGGACCCCGAACCAGAGTTCGGCTACCGCTGGTACCGCTCGGGGAAGGCCATCACCGGCGCGACCAATCCGACCTACAAGCTCACCAGGGCCGACGCCGGCAAGCTGATCACGGTGAAGGTCACGGCCAGCGGCAAGGGTCTGCAGACGAAGTCGTTGACATCGCCACCGACCGCCAAGGTGGCGAAGTGAGGCACGGCCGGCTGGCGGTCGCGCTGACGGCGGTCCTCGCCGTCGGCGTGGCCGCCGCCACGCCCACCGAAGCCCAGACGCTGCCGCAGGCCGCCACCTGCGGCGGTGTCTGGGTGGTGGTGGACTACGGCGCCCTCGGCGGCACCAGCACGCGGTGCGCGACCAGCTACCGCACCGGCGCAGCAGCCTTGAAGAGCGCCGGCTTCAGCACCAGCATCGCCGACGGCTTCGTGTACAAGATCGACGGCAAGCCAAGCCAGCCGGACGTCAACAAGGCCTACTGGTCCTACTGGACGGCGACCAGCGGCGACGACGGCGCGTACGGCGCCTGGGCCTACTCCAATGTCGGCGCCGACGGGTCGAGCCCAAGGCCCGGCCGTGCAGAGGGGTGGCGCTACCAGACCCTCGCTGAAGGCAAGGTGGCCCCGGCGGTGAAGCCACCAGCGCTGGTCGACGAGCCGGAGCCCGAACCCACGCAGACGGCCAGCCCCAAGCCCACCCGGAAGCCGTCGGCGACCCCCCGGCCCACGCGCTCAGCCACCTCCGGCGCCACGCGCTCAGCCGCGCCGAGTCCGGACCCGAGCCGCCGGCCCACCCCGTCGACGGCGACCGCCGCAACCCGTGCGGCGAGCAGCGTCCAGGCCTCCGCGAGCCCGGCGGCGAGCGCGACGCAGCCCGCGAGCGACGCTGCGACGACGGTCGCGCGGGCCGAGCTCTCCGGTGAACCGGAGCCGGGCAACACCGGCACCCCCATCGGCGTGGTAGTCGCCGGCGGCCTCGTTGCCTGCGGAGCGGCGGGCGTGGGCGGTTGGTGGTTGCGGAGAGGCAGGAGGCGATGACCACCGTGCATCCGTGGGCCTGGTGGTGCTGGGCGATCGGGATCGGGCTCGCCGTCAGCGGCACGACCAACCCGCTGCTGCTCGCGCTGATCGCCACCGCCACGGTCGCCGTGGTGGTGCTGCGCCGCAGCGCAGCACCCTGGGCACGGTCGGTGAAGGTGTACCTGTTGCTGTCGCTGTTCGTGATCGGCATGCGGGTCTTCTTCCAGATCCTGCTGGGCGGCGGGCACGGCGAGACCGTCCTGTTCGCACTGCCCGAGGTGCCGCTGCCGGAGTGGGCAGCCGGCATCCGGCTGGGCGGCGTGGTCACAGCGGAGGCGCTCGCCTACACCGTCTACGACGCCCTCCGGCTGGCGGTCATGCTGCTGTGCATCGGTGCGGCCAACGCGCTGGCCAACCCCCGCCAGGCGTTGCGCTCCGTTCCGGCCGCCCTCTACGAGGCCTCCGTCGCGGTGGTGATCGCGCTCAGTGTGGCCCCCCAGCTGATCGAGAGCGCGCAACGGGTGCGCAAGGCCCGCCGGCTCCGCGGCGACCCCGCGCGCGGGTTGCGGGCGCTCGGCGCGATCGTGATCCCCGTGCTCACCGACGCGATCGAGAGGTCGATGGCGCTGGCCGCGGGCATGGAGTCCCGCGGCTTCGCCCGCACCCGCGGGCTGCCCGTACGGGGCACGCTGCCGCTGATGCTGATCTTCGTCGTGGTGGCCACCTTCGGGGTGTACCTGCTGCTGAGCACCTCGCTCTGGCAGGTCGCGCTCAGCCTGGTGCTGGTGGGGATCGCCGGCACGGCGGTCGGGCTGCGCCGGGCGGGGGCACGGCTCGCGGTCACCCGCTACCGGCCGCACCCCTGGGGCGTGCGGGAGACCCTCGTCGCACTCAGTGGGGTCCTGGCCGCAGCGCTGGTCCTCGGGCTGGGGTGGGTGGAGCCGTCCAGCCTTACGGCGCCGTGGGCTGCCCTGCTCGACCCGGCAGCGCTCCACCCGGGCACCCGGCCGCTGGAGTGGCCGGAACTGACGATGCCGATGTTCGCCGTGGCGCTGCTGGTGCTGGCTCCCGTCCCGCTGACCCGACCGCGCCGGTTCGACGCGGTGGGGTCGGTCCGCTCCGACACCCGCGTGCGCTTGCTGCGGCCGCGAGCGGCGACCGTCCCGGAACTGGTGCGCCCGTGATCACTTTCGAGCAGGTGTCGGTCAGCTACCCGGGCGCTGACCGGCCCACCCTCGACCAGGTCTCGCTGGAGCTGCCCGAGGGCGACCTGTGCCTGGTGGTGGGCGCGACCGGTAGCGGGAAGTCGACCCTGCTGGGCGCCATCAACGGCCTCGTGCCGCATTTCACCGGCGGGCGGCTGCGTGGCCGGGTGCTGGTGGACGGACGGGACACCGCGCACCACCGGCCCCGGGACCTGGCCGACGTGGTCGGTCACGTCGGCCAGGACCCGCTGCGGAGTTTCGTCACCGACACCGTAGAGGACGAGGTCGCCTACGGCATGGAACAGCTCGGCATCGACCCGGTGGCGATGCGCAAGCGCGTGGAGGAGACCCTCGACCTGATGGGCATCGCCGACCTGCGGCGTCGCCCTCTGGTCGAGTTGTCCGGAGGGCAGCAGCAGCGGGTGGCCATCGCAGCCGTGCTCGCCGCGCAGCCGCGGGTGCTGGTGCTCGACGAGCCGACGTCGGCGCTGGACCCGACCGCGGCGCAGGACGTGCTGTCGGCCATCTCCACCCTCGTCCACGAGGTCGGGCTGACGGTGGTGCTCGCCGAGCACCGCCTGGAGCGGGTGATGCAGGCCGCCGACTCGATGGTCTGGCTACCCGGCGACGGCACGGTGGTGCACGGGTCACCGGCGCAGGTGCTGGCCAGGGCGTCGGTCATTCCCCCGCTGGCAGCGCTGGCCAGGACGGCCGGCTGGGAGCGGGTGCCATTGAGCGTGCGGGAAGCTCGCCGACGGGTGCTCGCCGAGGGCCTGCTGCCGACGCCGCCTGAGCCGGGCGCGCCGGCCGACGGGGCGACTGTGCTGTCCGCGCGCGGGGTGGAGGTACGGTTCGGCGAGCTGATGGCCGTGCGTGGCGTCGACCTCGACCTGCCTCGTGGCAGCGTCACGGCGCTCCTCGGCCGCAACGGCGCGGGCAAGTCCTCGCTGCTGTGGGCGCTGCAGGGCGCCCTGACCAGCGCCGGGGAGATCAGCATCGGTGGCGCCGACCCCAGGCAGCTCGGCGCGGCCGAGGCCCGAAGGCTCGTCACCCTCGTCCCCCAGACCGCCACCGACCTGCTCTACCTGCCGACCGTCGCGGCGGAGTGCGCCCAGGCCGATGCCGAGAGCGGCGCGGCCCCGGGCACCACGGCCGCGCTCGTGCGCAGGCTGGGGGTCGACCTGCCGGAGGAGCGCGACCCGCGTGACCTGTCCGAGGGCCAGCGGCTCGCGCTGGTGCTGGCCATTCAGCTCGCCGCCAAACCGCCGGTGCTACTGCTGGACGAGCCGACCCGCGGCCTCGACTACCGCGCCAAGGCGGAGCTCCACCGGATCGTGGACGCCCTGGCGGCCACCGGCGTGGCGGTCGTGATCAGCACCCACGACGTGGAGTTCGCCGCCCTCGCCAGCCAGCGCACCGTCCTGATGGCGGACGGGGAGCTCATCGCGGCCGGTTCCACCGGTGACCTGTTGACGTCATCGCCGGCCTACGCCCCCCAGATGTCGAAGGTGTTCGCGCCCGTCCCGGTGCTCACCCCGGAGGACGTCGCGAGGGGGCTGGCGTGAGCACCGCTGGCTTGCCGCCGGGTACGGTGCCGGCGAGGTCGAGAGCCACCGCGGCCCTGCTGGTCGCTGTCGGCGTCGGCGCGGTCGCGTTCAGCTGGCCGCTGTTCCTGCGGCCTGAGTCGGGCCTGTCTCCGGCCCAGGCGCCGATCATGTTCGCGCTGGTGCTGCCCCTGGTGCTGGCGATCGTCCTGGCGGAACTGGCCGGCGGCCGCATGGACGTGAAGGCGCTGGCGATGCTCGGCGTGCTGGCCGCCGTTGGGACGATCCTGCGCCCGCTGAGCGCAGGCACGGCCGGCTTCGAGCTGATCTTCTTCCTGATGATCCTCGCCGGACGCGTGTTCGGCGCAGGGTTCGGCTTCGCCCTCGGCGCGATCACGCTGTTCACCTCGGCGCTGATCACCTCGGGGGTGGGGCCCTGGCTGCCCTACCAGATGCTCAGCGCCGGCTTCGTCGGCCTGTTCGCGGGCTGGCTGCCGAAGGCCACAGGGAAGCTGGAACTGGTGCTGCTGGCCGGCTACGGCATGGTGTCGGCCTTCGCCTACGGGTGGCTGATGGACTTCTCGTTCTGGCCGTTCGCCATCGGTGACGGCACCCAGCTGTCCTTCGACCCGGCCGCCTCACCGCTGGAGAACCTGCACCGGTTCGCGCTGTTCAACCTGGCCACATCGATGGGGTGGAACCTGGGCCGGGCGCTGACCAACGCTGTCCTGATCGCGCTGTTGGCCACGCCGCTGCTCCGGCTGCTGCGCCGCGCGGCCAGAAAGGCGGCCTTTGAGCCGGCGGATGCCACTGCCCCCTAGCGGAATAGGTGCTCGGAGGGGCAGGTTGGGGGTAGTGATCGTGAGTAACCGCACTAGAAGGGAAACCTGATGGCCTACACGCTGCCCGACCTCGACTACGACTACGGCGCCCTCGCCCCCCACATCGCGCCGGAAATCATGGAGTTGCACCACAGCAAGCACCATGCCGCGTACGTTGCCGGGGCCAACACCGCCCTGGAGAAGCTGGCGGAGGCGCGCGAGTCCGGTGACTTCACGGCCGTGCCGAAGCTCGAGAAGGACCTGGCGTTCCACCTGGGCGGACACATCAACCACTCAGTGTTCTGGAAGAACATGTCCCCGGACGGGGGCGGGGAGCCGACCGGTGAGGTGGCTGCCGCCATCGAGGAGTTCTTCGGCTCGTTCGCCGGCTTCAAGGGCCAGTTCGCCGCAGCGGCGAACTCACTGCAGGGTTCGGGCTGGGCGATGCTGGTGTGGGACCCGCTGGGCCAGCGGTTGAACATCAACCAGCTGTACGACCAGCAGGGCAACGTGCCGGTCGGCCAGCTGCCGGTGCTGCAGCTGGACATGTGGGAGCACGCGTTCTACCTGCAGTACAAGAACGTCAAGGCCGACTACGTGACCGCCTGGTGGAACGTGGTCAACTGGGCCGACGTGGCCGACCGGCTCACGAAGGCCAGGTCCGCCGTCGTCCTCTGACCGGCACGGAGTCCCCCGAGGTAATCCTGAGAGAACTTGACCGATCTCTCAGGTTGAGGCAGGCTTTTCTCAGGATCTACTGCCTACACCTCGGGGGACTCTGTCTTGAACAAGGCCATCACCGCTGTTGCGCTAGCCGGCGCACTACTTGCCGGCGGCACGACCACGGCCACCGGCCTGTACAAGGATGTGCGGCTCGAGGTCGACGGCCAGGTGGTTCCGGCCGGCTCTTTCGCCCTCACCGTCGCGGACGTCCTGGCCGCCAGGGGAATCGCGGTCGGCGAGAACGACCTCGTCACGCCCGCTCTGGACGCCACCGTCTCTGACGGGCAGACCGTCTCGGTGCGGTTCAACAAGCAGCTGACCCTGCGCGTGGACGGCCGGGCCCACACCTTCGACACCACCGCGGCCACTCTGGACGCGGCCCTGGCCGAGGCGCCGGTGGCCGAGCTCGGTTCTGCCTGGCTTTCGATGTCCCCATCGACGCCGCTGCCCCGCGACGGCCTGACCGTCACTGTCAGCACCCCGAAGGACGTCACCTTCCAGCTGGCCGGCGAGGCCACCCGGGTGAACACCACCGCGCACACGGTCGCGGACCTGCTCGCACAGCAGGGAGTAGTCGTCGGGACCACCGACCGACTGCGGCCGGCAGCCGACGCGATCCTTGCGGAAGGGCAGAAGATCGTGCTCGACCGCGTCCGGGTAACCACGAAGACGAAGACCGAGAAGGTCGGGTTCAAGACCGTGAACCGGAGGAACTCGGCGCTCTGGAAGGGCGAGTCCCGGCTGGTCACGGCCGGCAAACCCGGCAAAGTGCGGCGCACCTACGAGATCACCGTGGTCAACGGCGAGGTGACCAGGCGCAAGGTGCTCAAGGAGGTCGTCGTGGCCAAGGCGAGCGCCCAGGTCCGCGAGATCGGCACGAAGACCGCGTCCAACGGCGTCGGGATCAACCTCGCCCGCGCCGCCATGTGGGACCGGATCGCCCGCTGCGAGTCAGGCGGCCGCTGGAACATCAACACCGGCAACGGCTACTACGGCGGCCTGCAGTTCGCCCTCGCCTCGTGGAACTCCAACGGCGGCCGCGATTTCGCCGCCTACCCCCACCACGCCAGCCGGGCCGAGCAGATCACCGTGGCCAACCGCTACTACGCCAAGGCCGGAACCTCGCCGTGGAGCTGCGCCTGACCCCCCTTACGGCACAGCGACCCGCCCCCCGATCGACGGCCCCGCAACCTCACTCCCCCCGAGGTTTCGGGGCCGTCGGCTGTTCGGCACCGGCCGGGCCAGCGCCGGCCGCGACTGCCGCCACGCCGTCGAGGATCAGCCGCAGGCCGAAGCGGTAGGCAGCCTGCGCGTCCACCGCTGCTCCGTGCGCCTCGCCGGCAGCGTTGCCCACCCGTCCGGCAAGCGGGTAGCGGGCGCCGAGGTGCAGGGCCGCCAGGCGTTCGCCTTCGCGCTCCCACCACTGCCGGGGGTCCTCGGCCTCCCGCTCGGCGCGGGCGTGCTCGCTCGCCCTGGCGGAAGCGCGGACGAAGTCGAGCAGCATGGTCAGGATCGCGTCCTTCGTCACGTCGTCCACCGGCAACGGCTCCACGGCGTGCAGTTCCCGCTCGTACTTGGCCAGGGTGCCCGGCCCGAGGATTGCGCGCTCCGACTCCCAGTGGGCCAGCCAGGGGTGGCGGGAGCACAGGTCGAGGTTCTCCGCTGCCACGGTGGCCAGACGTTCCCGCCACGTGCCGCTGAGCGGAGCTCCGGGCAGTCCGGCCCGGCAGTGGTCGATCATCAGCTCGAGCAACTGCTCGCGGCTCTCGACGTAGGAGTAGAGCGACATCACCGGCGTCCCTAGCCGGCCCGCCACCTCCCGCAGCGAGAAGTCGGCGCCGACGTCGTCCGCCACGGCGACACCGGCGGCCACCACTTCGTCTGTGGAGAATCTCGGCGGCCGGCCACGACGGGGCGCCGGCTGCTGCTCGTGGCGCCACAACAGGCTGATCGTGTCCATCGGATTGATTTCCGTATTCTGTACGACTACTATATCCGTACACTATACGCGAAAGGAGCACCGTGCGCCTCAACCAGATGGCCGTGTCGCTGAACGTTCCCGATCCGCAGGCCGCGGCCGAGTTCTACACCACCAGGCTGGGCTTCGGCATCGCCATGCAGGACGACGGCTTCGTCTCGCTGAGCCATCCGGACCTCGCCACGAACCTGGTGTTCCTGCGCACCGGGCTGGCCAGCTTCAAGCCGGCGAGCCGCGCCGGATCGGCCGGGGACGGGCTGCTGCTCGCCTTCGTCGTCGACGACGTGGACGCAGAGTTCGCCCGGCTGGCGACCGCCGGGGTGGAGGTGGTGACCCCGCTGGAGACCGAGCCCTGGGGTGAGCGCTACTGCCAGTTCGCCGACCCGAACGGCCTGATCGTCCAGTTCGTGCAGTGGGTGGAGCAGCCCCCGCAGCAGTAACCAGCCGCCGAGAACGCAGCTACCGCCCGCTCCCGAGAGGGAACGGGCGGTAGCCGCGCGCTTCCGGGCTCAGGCCTTCGCTTCAGCCTCGTCGGCAGCAGCCTCCGGCGCCACGGCGTCCTCAGCCACAGCGTCCTCAGCCACGACGTCCTCTGCAGGCGCCTCCTCGGCCGGGGCCGCTGCGGGCTTCTCCGCGGCATCAGCCTTCTTGGCCTTGGCAGCGGTCTTCTTCTCCGCCTTGGCCGGCTCAGCCTTCTTGGTGGCCTTCGCCTTCGCCTTGCGGGAATCCTCGACGCTCTCGGTAACGATCTCGATCACGGCCATGGGGGCGTTGTCGCCCTTGCGCGGCCCGATCTTGGTGATGCGGGTGTAGCCACCCTCGCGCTCGGCCAGCTTCGGGGCGATCTCGGTGAACAGGGTGTGCACCACGCCCTTGTCGGTGACGGTCTGCAGCACCAGGCGGCGGTTGTGCAGGTCTCCGCGCTTGGCCTTGCTGATCAGCCGGTCGGCCAGGGGCTGGACGCGCTTGGCCTTCGCCTCGGTCGTGGTGATCTTGCCGTGCTGGAACAACTGCGTGGCCAGATTGGCCAGGATGATCCGCTGGTGGGCCGGGCTACCGCCGAAGCGGGGGCCCTTGGTCGGCTTGGGCATTGAAGTTGTCTCCTAGAGGCTGAGGATCAGTACGAGTCTTCGTAATCGACGTCGGCGTCGTAGTTGGTCAGGGCGCTCAGCGGGTCGAAGCCCGGGGAGCTGTCCTTGAGCGAGAGGCCCATCTCGTGCAGCCGCAGCTTGACCTCCTCGATCGACTTGGAGCCGAAGTTGCGGATGTCGAGCAGGTCCTGCTCCGACCGCGAGACCAGCTCGCTCACGGTGTGGATGCCCTCGCGCTTGAGGCAGTTGTAGCTGCGCATGGTGAGCTTCAGCTCCTCGACCGGCAGGGCCAGGTCGGCGGCCAACTGCTCGTCGACCGGGGAGGGGCCGATCTCGATGCCCTCGGCGTCGACGTTCAGTTCGCGGGCCAGGCCGAACAGCTCCACCAGGGTCTTGCCCGCCGAAGCCATCGCGTCGCGCGGCTTGATCGATGCCTTGGTCTCGACGTCGACGATGAGCTTGTCGAAGTCGGTGCGCTGCTCGACGCGGGTGGCCTCCACCTTGTAGGTGACCTTGAGCACCGGCGAGTAGACCGAGTCGACCGGGATCCGGCCGATCTCGGCGTCGGGGTTCTTGTTCTGCACGGCGGAGACGTAGCCGCGGCCGCGCTCGACGACCAGTTCCATCTCGATCTTGCCGGTCTCGTTCAGGGTGGCGATGTGCAGGTCGGGGTTGTGCACCTCGACGCCGGCCGGCGGCGCGATGTCGGCCGCGGTGACCGCGCCGGCGCCGGACTTGCGCAGGTACATCACCACCGGCTCGTCCTCCTCCGAGGACAGCACCAGCGACTTCAGGTTCAGGATGATCTCGGTGACGTCCTCGACGACCCCGGGCAGGGTGGAGAACTCGTGCTGGTTGCCCTCGATCCTGATGCTGGTGACCGCCGCGCCCGGAATGGACGACAGCAGGGTGCGCCGCAGCGAGTTGCCGAGGGTGTAGCCGAAGCCGGGCTCGAGCGGCTCGATGACGAACTTCGAGCGGTAGTCGTCGACGACCTCTTCGGACAGGATCGGACGCTGTGCGATGAGCATTCTTGGTTTCTTCCTCTCCACCGCCCGCTATATGACGGTGACTGGTTGCGCCGGACGGCCTGCCCGGCGGGCCTTGCTTGGTGAGGCCCCCTCCCCGCGGAACCCGCGGGGAGGAGGACCAGGGCTTACTTGGAGTAGAGCTCGACGATCAGCTGCTCGGCGACGTCGATGACGATCTGCTCCCGCACCGGCAGCTGGTGCACCAGGATCCGGCCCTTGTTGGGACGGACGGTGAGCCAACCGGGCACGACCTTCTCGTTGTGGGTCTCGCGGCCCACGACCAGCGGGTAGAGGTTCATCGACTTCGGCCGGACGTCGATCACGTCGTAGGCGCTCACCCGGTAGCTCGGCACGTTGACCTTCTTGCCGTTGACCAGGAAGTGGCCGTGGACGACCAGCTGCCGGGCCTGCCGCCGGGTGGAGGCGAGGCCGGAGCGGTAGATCACGTTGTCGAGCCGGGACTCGAGGATGATCAGCAGGTTGTCACCGGTCTTGCCGGCGAGCCGGTTGGCCTCCTCGTAGTAACGGCGGAACTGCTTCTCCAGCACGCCGTAGGCGTAGCGGGCCTTCTGCTTCTCCTTGAGCTGGAGCAGGTACTCGCTCTCCTTGGTACGACCGCGACCGTGCATGCCCGGGGGGTACGGGCGGTGCTCGAAGGCCTTGTCGTTGCCCACCAGGTCGGTGCCGAGCCGGCGGGACTTCTTGGTGATGGGTCCGGTGTAACGGGCCATGTTCTATCTCCTCTTGGGCTCGGGGCTCAGACGCGGCGGCGCTTGGGCGGACGGCAGCCGTTGTGCGGCACGGGGGTGACGTCGGAGATCGGTCCGATCTCCAGCCCCACCGCACCGAGCGAACGGATGGCGGTCTCCCGGCCGGAGCCGGGACCCTTGACGAAGACGTCCACGCGCTTCATGCCGTGCTCCATGGCGCGCCGGCCGGCGGCCTCGGCGGCCATCTGCGCGGCGAACGGCGTGGACTTCCGCGAGCCCTTGAAGCCGACGGTGCCGGCGGAGGCCCATGAGATCACCGCACCGGTGGGGTCGGTGATCGAAATGATCGTGTTGTTGAACGTGCTCTTGATGTGCGCCTGACCGGCGACGACGTTCTTCTTCTCCTTGCGGCGGACTTTGCCCTTCGCAGCCTTCTGGCTGGCGGTACGGCCTGCAGTAGCCAATTCAGTTACTCCTGGATCCCTGGTCTCAGGCCGCTATCAGCGGGCCTTCTTCTTCCCGGCGACAGCCTTCTTCTTGCCCTTGCGGGTGCGGGCGTTGGTCCGGGTGCGCTGACCGCGGACCGGCAGGCCCATGCGATGACGACGGCCCTTGTAGGAGCCGATCTCGATCTTGCGACGGATGTCTGCGGCCACGGAACGGCGGAGGTCGCCCTCGGTCTCGTAGTTGGCCTCGATGTGGTCGCGCAGTGCGACCAGCTGCTCGTCGGTGAGTTGGTGGACGCGGGTGTCGCCACTGACGCCAGTGGCGGCCAGGGTCTCCTTGGCGCGGGTACGGCCGATGCCGTAGATGTAGGTGAGGGCGATCTCGAGCCGCTTCTCGCGCGGCAGATCGACCCCGATGAGGCGTGCCATCAGGCGGTTACCTTTCAAATGATGTCGAGCCGGCGTACCGACTCGCGAAGGTCTCTGGCGTGATGCGTCCCCTTGCCGCCTGGCATGGGCCCCGGCCTTCGTCCGGGGGTGGCCACCGGGGAACCCCGGTGTTGCGATCACGTTCGTGTGGTTATTCAGTTGTGCTGGCCCGAGGGCCGGTGTTCCGCGTCCCGCCCCCAGGCCCTGCTCAGGAGCGGCCAGGGACTAGCCCTGGCGCTGCTTGTGGCGCGGGTTGTCGCAGATCACCATCACGCGACCGTGCCGGCGGATCACCTTGCACTTGTCGCAGATCTTCTTGACGCTCGGCTGAACCTTCATCGAGCAACTTTCTGACTCATCGCCG
>JAEWOI010000012.1 GCA_023460935.1 Actinomycetes bacterium | reverse complement strand
AGGTCAGCCTCGGCGAGCGGCCGCAGGATAACGGTCATGCCGCGAGCCTAGGAGCCCGCGCCGACACGCGGCACGACCACCAGCGAGCGGATCTGCGCTCTCGACCGCGGATCTTCCCGGCCTGGTCGAAAAGGCGCGATCGAGCGCGCGATAGCACTCGCCAGAGTCCGCCGGCGTGATCCGCGAAGCTGGCGGCGGCGGCTTCGGCCCGGTCCGCCCCCCGGCGCAGCCGAGGGGCTAGCGTTGGCCGCTATGACGGAACAGGGCCACCGACCCGCGCTAGACCTGGTAGCGGTGAACGAGCCGGAGGGCGCCGACCACACCGCTGACCGCAGCGTGGTCGTACGGCTGGTGGCCGGCAGCGCGCTCATGCTGTTCCTCGAGCTGGCGCTGATCCGCTGGCTGGGCGCCAACATCGTGCACCTGTCCTACTTCTCCAACTTCGTGCTGCTGGGTTCGTTCCTCGGCATCGGCCTGGGCTTCCTCGTGTCCCGGAAGCGGTGGAGCGTGCTGCCCGCCGCCCCGGTGATCCTCGCCGTGCTGGTGCTGGCCGTGCACCAGTTCCCGGTGGCCGTGGACCGCACCGGGAGCGGGATCATCTACTTCACCTCACTTGAGGTCTCCGGGCCGCCGGTGTGGGTGGTGCTGCCGGTGGTCTTCGTGCTCACCGCCGCCATCCTGGCCGGCCCGGCAGAGGTGGTCGGGCGGTGCTTCGGCCGGCTCCGCCCGCTGACCGCCTACCGCTGGGACCTGGTCGGCTCGCTGCTCGGCATCGCAGGGTTCACGCTCCTTTCCTACCTGCAGGCGGCTTCGGTGGTGTGGGGCGCGGTGGTGGCGGCCCTGTTCACCTGGCTGGTTGGCGGCGCCCGGCGGCTGCTGGCCGCGGTGGCGGGCGTCGCGCTGGTGGGCGTGCTGCTGCTGGAGAGCCTGAATCCGGCCGTCTCGTGGTCGCCCTACTACAAGGTCACCACCCAGGAGGTCGGGCAGTACGCCGGCGGGGACCTGGTGCTGGTCACGGTGAACGGCGTACCCCACCAGCTGATGGCGCCGGCGCAGTGGAAGCTCGAGCAGGGCGAGGAGCAGTACGCCACGCCGTACCAGCGCTGGTCCGGCGACCTGGGCAACGTGCTGGTGGTGGGCGCCGGCTCCGGGTCGGACGTCGCCATTGCGCTCGCCAAGGGAGCCCGGCACGTCGACGCCGTGGACATCGACCCCCGCATCCTGCAGATCGGCGCAGAACGCAACCCCGACCGGGCCTACGCAGACCAGAGGGTGAGCGTGCACGTCAACGACGGCCGGGCGTTCCTCGAAGGCACCGACACCAGGTACGACCTGATCCTGTTCGCCCTGCCCGACTCGCTGGCGCTGGTCAACGGCGCGTCCCAGATCCGGCTGGAGTCGTTCCTGTTCACCGAGGAGGCGCTCGCCTCAGCCAGGGAGCACCTCGCCCCTGGTGGCGCTTTCGCGATGTACAACTACTACCGCGAGCAGTGGCTGATCGACCGGCTGGCCGGCACCGCTGCCGCAGCCTTCGGCCACCCGCCCTGCGTGGACCTGTTCAACGGCGCCCAGGCCGTGGTGACGGTCGCCCTGGACCCTGCCGACCAGCAGTGCGCTTCCGGCTTCACCCCCGCCCCGACGGCGCTCGCCCCGGCCACTGACAACGCGCCCTTCCTCTACTTCGCCGGCGGCGGCATCCCGGCGATCTACCTGTGGACCCTCGGCGGCATCCTGGCGATCTCACTGGTCGCCGTCCGGGCGCTCGGCGGACCGTTCCGCTCGATGCGGCCCTACGCTGACCTGTTCTTCATGGGTGCGGCCTTCCTCCTGCTCGAGACGAAGAACATCGCCACCTTCGCGCTGCTGTTCGGCACCACGTGGCTGGTGAACGCGCTGGTGTTCGGCGGGGTGCTGGTGGTGGTGCTGGCAGCGGTCGAGACCACCAGGCGCGTCCGGACACCACCACTGCCAGTGGTGTGGGGGCTGATCGCCGCCTCGCTGGCCGTGGCGTACCTGGTGCAACCGGAGTGGTTGCTGGCCTGGCCGTTCGTGCCGAGGCTGGTTGCGGCCACCCTGCTGGCCTTCGTGCCGATCTTCCTCGCCAACGTCGCCTTCGCCAAGCGGTTCGCAGCTTCGGACGACTCCCAGGGCGCGTTCGGCCTGAACCTGCTGGGCGCGATCGTCGGCGGCTGCCTGGAGTACGCGGCGCTGCTCACCGGCTACCGCAACCTGCTCATCCTGGTGGCGGCGCTCTACCTGCTGGCGTTCCTGCTGACACCCCGGCGCGCAGCGGTCACCGGCTGACCACTCCGGGCGCCGGCAGCCGAGGCTGGCCGGGTGCGGGTCAGCTACCGGTGTTGCCGACGTAACGGCCGGGATCGGCGACGAACGCCTCGTGGCAGCCGGCGGAGCAGAAGTAGTAGGTCTGGCCGTCGTAGGTGGTGGTGGCCGGCGCCTTGTCCTGCTCGACGTCCATGCCGCAGACCGGACAGCTAACGGTGTTGTACATGTTCTCTCCTTTGCCTTGCCCGAGCGGTACCCGCGAGCGTCCGCCGCCAAGCGCATCCTCAACAGATTGTTGACAACAGCCGGTTGATGTCCGACCATCGCTGGATGCAGGATGCACAACAGGCCGAGCGCCTCCGGCACGCCCGCGACGTGATCCTTGAGGCCGGCGCAGCCCAACTCTCGCGCCGGCCCTGGGCGCCGGTGCGCCAGCCGCTGTCGGACGTCGAACTGGTGGGCTGGGTGCTGTGGCGCTCCGCCGGGGCCCCTGGCCAGCCGGTGGCGGTTGAGCCGCTGGTGGCAGCACTCGAACTCCTGCCGGCCGCCCGGGCGGAACTGGACCAGCTGGAGGCCGGCCTGCTGTTCACCGCGCGCTCAGCCGGCCTCACCTGGCCGCAGGTCGCAGCTGCGCTTGGCCTCGGCTCGCCGCAGGCGGCACAACAGCGCGCCGGCAGGGTGCACCACCGCACCGACCGTCCCGGTGACGGGTCGTGACCCACCGGTCCGACCCCGCCCTGCTCGTCCTGCACGGCGTCCGGGTCCTCGGCGCCCCAGGGACGGCGAGGCTCGCAGCGAGGTACCGCCTGGACCCGGCGGAGGTGCGCGAGCACCTCCTGGACTACCAGGCCTGCGGCTGGGTGGCGCGCACGGACTTCTTCGGCGACGTCACGTGGTCGCTCACCGATTCGGGCCGGGCCGCGGACGAGCGCCTGCTCGCAGCCGAACTGGACGCCACCGGCACCCGGGCGACGGTGGTGGCAGCCCACCAGGCGTTCCTGCCGCTGAACGCCCGCCACGGCGTGGCCTGCACGAACTGGCAGCTCCGGCCGGCGTCCTTCGACCCGCACCGCCGCAATGACCACACCGACCCGGACTGGGACCTCGACGTGCTGGCAGCACTGGCCGAGGTGGACCGGGCCCTGGCGGGGATCTGCGCCGGGCTCGCGGCTGCGCTCGCCCGCTTCGACGGCCACGCCGAGCGGCACAACGCTGCACTCCGGCGCGCGGCAGCCGGCGCGCACGCCTGGGTGGACGCGCCCGACCGCGACTCGTGCCAGCTGGTGTGGATGCAGTTCCACGAGGACCTGCTCGCCACCCTCGGCATCCCGCGGGGCTCCGACTGCTGACTCAGCCCTGCCTCGCCCCCGATACTGGACGCGTGCCCTACGACGAGGAACTCGCCGGACGGCTGCGCGCGGCGCTGTCGTTCGAGCCGGACATCACAGAGAAGCGCATGTTCGGCGGCTGCGCCTTCCTCGCCGGCGGTCACCTCGCGGCGGCTGCTGCGAGCAGCGGGCAGCTCATGGTCCGCGTCGACCCGCGACTGACCCCGGGCCTGGTGGACGGCCGGCTGGTGCGCCGCTTCCGGATGAACGGCCGCGAACTCGACGGCTGGCTGCTCGTCGAGCAGCAGGCGTTGCCGGACGAGACCGGGCTGCGGCGCTGGCTCGAGCTGGGCCTGGCCCACGCGCGCTCCCTGCCGGCCGCGAGAAGCACCCGGCCGGCGCGGGTCTCAACCCCGGGCGAGGAAGGCGCGTAGCTGCGCGACGACGAAGTCGTGGTCATCGAGCTGCGGCAGCCCCGAGACACCGACGGCGCCGACCACAGCACCGCCCCGCAGCCGGATCGGCACCACCCCGCCGTGTGCGGCGAACCTGGCGATGTCGAGCCGGGAGTCGCGGTCGAAGTCCTTCCCATCGTCCCGGAACGACTCCCCCACCGCCAGTGAGGCCTGCCCGTAGCGCAGCGCGACCCTGGTCTTGCGGGCCAGCCAGTCGTCGTTGTCGGCGCTGGAGCCCGGCAGGGCGGAGTGGAACACCCGCTGCTCGCCCAGCACGATGCCGATGCAGACCCCGAGGCCGGCCTCCAGCGCTGCCTCGCGCATGGCGCAGCCCAGTCGCCACGCATCGTCCAGCGTGAAGTCCTCGAACCGCAGTTCAGCGTCCTCCGCCCGCAGCCGGTCGGCCAGCTCGCCCATCTCGCGCCCCTTTCTGGTCACAGCCAGACGCTAGCCAATCCCGTCCGGGCGCGCACGCGTGCCAGACTGGCTGCATGCGGGTGCACGTTGGTGCCGACCATGCCGGCCTTGAACTTAAGGAGCGGCTGGTCGCCTGGCTGGCCGAGCAGGGCCACGAGCCGATCGACCACGGCCCGGCCGGATACGACCCCGAAGACGACTACCCGGTGTACTGCCTGCGGGCCGCCGAGGCAGTCGTGGCCGACCAGGGCTCGGGTGTGGCCGCGCTGGGTGTGGTGATCGGCGGGTCAGGAAACGGTGAGCAGATCGCGGCCAACAAGGTGCGGGGCGTCCGCGCCGCACTGGCCTGGTCGGAGGAGACCGCCCGTCTGGGCCGCGAGCACAACGACGCCAACGTGGTGGCCGTTGGTGCGCGCCAGCACGGGCTCGCGGAGCTCCTGCGACTGGTCGAGGTGTTCCTGGCCACCGACTTCGGCGGCGACCCCCGCCACGCTCGCAGGATCGGCATGCTCACCAGCTACGAGAGCACCGGCGAGCTCCCGCCGCTGCCCGGAGGCTGACCGGACCGCAGGCGCAAGTTTGCCCATACCAGCGCCGGGCCGGCCGGCCGGACGATTGCAGACGCAGCCATCGCCGCCTCAGTGCTGCACCCGGCGAGCCCCTGGAGGGACACTTATGCGGGGAACCCGTCTGGCTGTGACCGCCACAGCCCTGGCCGCGGCCACCAGTCTGGCCCTTGCCAACCCGGCCGGAGCCCATCCCGGGCGACCGGCCCCGGTCACCACAGTCCTCACCACAGCGGTCGGCGCGCCGTTCAACCTCGAGGTTCGGCACGGCAAGGTCCTGATCGCCGACGGCGCCGGTTCGATCGGGCGGCTCAACCGCGACGGCACCGTGCAGCCGGTGATCAGCGGCGTCGAGGGCGCCTCCGGCGTCGCGACATCCGCCGACGGCCGCTACCTCGCGTACACGTTCAGCGAGGGCGGCCCGCCTCCGGAGACCCCCTACACCGGCGGCGGCCTGAAGATCCGCGGCCCCAACGGTGCGGAGGTCGTGGCCAGCACGCTCGCCTACGAGCAGCAGCACAACCCCGACCAGCACATCCGCTACGGCGTGGCGAACCCCAGCCAGTGCGTTGTGGACGAGCTCACCCGGATCGGCTTCCCGGTCAGCTACACCGGGCTGGTCGACTCCCACGCCTATTCGGTGGCTGCCTACGGCAAGGGCTGGGTGGTGGCCGACGCCGGCGCCAATGCCCTGCTGCGGGTGAGCCGAACGGGCAAGGTGTCCACCCTTGCCGTGCTCCCCAGCCAGCCGGCGCTGATCACGGCTGAAGCCGCGGCGAACTTCGGCCTGGACGACTGCGTGGTGGGAGTGAAGTACAACTTCGAAGCCGTGCCCACCGACGTAGAGGTGGGCCGTGACGGACACCTCTACGTGACCACCCTGCCGGGTGGCCCGGAGGATCCGAGCCTCGGCGCGCGCGGCAAGGTGTACCGGGTGAACCCGTGGACCGGGAAGCTGAAGCAGGTCGCCTCCGGCCTGCTCGGCGCAACCAACCTCGCCATCTCCGACGGCAAGATCTACGTCGCCGAGCTGTTCGGCGGGCGCGTCGCACTGGTCAGGCACGGACGGGTCAGCGAGTACGTTTCGCTGCCCGGCGCGCTGTCGGTCGAGGCAGGCCCGCGGGGCACGCTCTACGCCGGCACCGGCATCACCGGGCCGCCTTCGGTGGTGAAGATCACCACCGGCAAGGGCTGGAAGCGCTGGCGCTGACCCCGGATCCAGTCCGGCGGGGCATGCGGCGATGCCCCGCCGGACTGCCGATGTGGTGAGATGGGCGCGTGCCAGACCAGCTCAGCTATCCAGTCCACCAGCGCACCCTGGACAACGGCCTGCGGGTAGTGGTGAGTCCCGACCACAGCGTCCCGGTCGTGGCGGTGAACTTCTGGTACGACGTGGGCTCGAGGGACGAGCGGCCGGGCGAGCACGGCTGGGCGCACCTGTTCGAGCACCTGATGTTCTCCGGCTCCGAGCGGGTGGCCAGCGGGGAGCACCTCAACTCGCTGCAGGCCCTCGGCGGCTCGGTCAACGCGACCACCTGGTTCGACCGGACGAACTACTTCGAGACCCTTCCGGTCGGCGCGCTCGACCTGGCCCTCTGGATGGAGGCTGACCGGCTGGCCACCCTGCCGGCGCACCTGGACGAGACCAGCGTCGACACCCAGCGCGAGGTCGTCAAGGAGGAGAAGCGCCAGCGCTACGACAACGTGCCCTACGGCGACGCCATGACCGAGCTGGTCGCACTGGTGTTCGGCCCGGACCACCCCTACGGCCACACCACGATCGGCTCCATGGCCGACCTCGACGCCGCCACGGCGGCCCGGGCCGCTGACTTCTTCGTCCGCCACTACCGGCCGGACAACGCCGTGCTGACCCTCGTCGGTGACCTCACCTGGAAGGACGGCTTCAAGCGCGCCGAGCGCGCGTTCGGCCACCTCCCGGCCCGCAGCGCCGGGCCGCGGCGGCCGGCAACGCCGCTCCGGCCGCTGGCGGAAGTGCCCACGGCGCAGCTCACCGGCCGGGTGCCGGCCGCCGCCACCTACTTCGCCTGGCGGCTGCCCGTCCGCGACACCCCCGGCTTCGACGCCTGCGAACTGGCCCTTGCCGTGCTCGGCGGCGGGCAGGCTTCGCGGCTGCACCAGCAGCTGGTCCGCACCCAGCAGGTTGCCGCCGGCGTGGGCGCATCCGCGCTCGCGCTCGCCGGAGGCAACTCCCTCGGCGTGGCGCAGGTGCGCTCCCTGCCCGGCGTGGACGGTGCCGCGGCAAGGGAGGCGGCGCTGCTCGAGGTTTTCCGCCTGGCCGGTGAGGGCCCGACCGAGGCGGAACTGGCCAGGGCGAAGGCGCAGTACGCGCGCGAGTGGCTGAGCGAGCTGGCCCGGTTCGACTCCCGGGCCGACCTGCTCGGCGCCTACGCCACGCTGCACGGCGACCCCGACCGGGTTAACCGCCGGCTGGCCGAGGTGCGCCGGCTCGGCGTGGACGACGTAGCGGAGGCCTGCCGCGCCTACCTGCGGCCCGGGCAACGCGCCCAGCTCGACTACCGGCAGGAGGCGGCCAGTGCGCAGGAATGACCACCGCCCGGAGGTGAAGGCACCGCCGAGGTGGGTCTTCCCCGAGCCGGCCAAGCACTGGCTGGACAACGGCCTGCAGGTGCTCGCCTGCCACCGGCCAGGCCAGTACGTCGCCGCAGTCTCGCTGATCCTGGACACCCCGCTCAGCGTCGAACCGGCGCACGCCGAGGGCGTGGCGCTGCTCACCCAGCGGTGTCTGGACGAGGGCACGCTGAACCACCCCGGCGCGCAGTTCGCCGAGGCGCTGGAGGACATCGGCGCTGTGCTGGGCGGCTCGGCCGGCTACTCGGCCAGCGAGCTGTTCCTGGAGGTGCCGACCGACCGGCTGGAAGCAGCGCTGCTGCTGCTGGCCGAGGCCGTCCGGGAGCCGGAGCTGCGCGCTGAGGACGTGGCCAGGCACCAGACGCTGCGCCTGGCCGAGATCGAGCACACACTGGCCAACTCGGCGCAGCGGGCCCAGGTGGCGTTCCGCGCGGCCTGCCTGCCGGCACGCTTCCGGGCTTCCCGGATGGCCGGCGGGACGGCGGCGACCGTTGCCGCGGTCACCCGCGAGGACGTGGTGGCCTTCCACCGGCGGTACTACCGTCCCGAGGGGGCGACGCTGGTGGTCTCCGGCGACCTGTCCGGGAACGTGTTCGCCGTGGCGGAGCAGGCCTTCGGGAGCTGGCTGGTGCCCGGCGACCTCGACATCCACCACCAGAGCCCCGCCTCACGCCGCCCCCGGTGCTGGCTGGTGGACCGGCCCGGAGCCGTCCAGGCCGACGTGCGGCTGGGCGGGTTCGGGATCGACCGCAGCGACCCGAGGTGGGCCGACCTGCAGGTGGCCGGGCACGCCCTGGGCGGCGCCTTCCTGAGTCGGTTGAACCGGGTGCTGCGGGAGGAGAAGGGCTACACCTACGGGGTGCACCTCGCGAACGCGCCCATGCGGGACGGCGGGCTGCTGGCGGTCCAGGGCTCCTTCCGCACCGAAGTGGTGCCCGATGCGCTGGACCTGGCGCGGACCCTGCTGGACGTGACCGCACGGCCGATCACTGCGGCGGAGGTGGCCGACGCGGTGAGCTACACCAACGGGATCGCGCCGTTGCGCTACTCCACGGCGCACGGGGTCACCGAGCGGATCGCCTCCCTGGTGGCCGCCGGCCTGAGCGCCGAGTTCATCAACGCCAACTCCCTGGCGCTCACCCGGGTCACCCCGGAGTCTGCGTCGCTGGCGATCGCGGAGCTGCTTCCACCGGACGCGCTCACCCTCGTCGTGGTCGGCGACGCCGCCGCGCTGGAGGCGCCACTGCGCGACGCCGGCTGGCCCGTGGTCCGCCACTCCTGAACCCGGCCCGGCGGCCCGCCCGTCCGAGCCGGACCCGTCCCGGCGCACTTTGCGCCGCCAAACCCGACTCTGCGCCGCATGTACCCGGCGCAAGGACGGGTTTCGCGGCGCAGAGTCGCCTGGGCGGCGTCCCCGCAGCTGGCCGCCCCCGGCACCTCGACCGCGGCGTGGTGCCTGCGGGACGGGCTAGCGGCGTCCCATCCTGGCGAGGGCGTCCACCACGGCTGCCCGGGCCGCGGCCACCTGCTTCTGGTACTCGGCGAGGTCACCGCGGCGCAGGGCTGCATCGGCCGCGTCGAAGGCGGTCTGCGCCTGGCGCATCGCGGCCACCGCGGCCTGCTGGTCGGCCGGGCTGGGTTCGCCCGGTTCCGGCTGGGTCGGCTGGGTGGGTTCCCCGGGCTCGGTCGGGTCCGTGGGCGGCTGGTTGGGGTCCTCGCCGGTGTCGGCCCCGGCGTCCCCGGAGAACACCTGGTCCAGCGCCTCCTGCAGGGTGGCCCCGATGCCGACAGTCTCGCCGAACCGGACGGCGACGAAGCGCAGCGCCGGGTAGGTGCCGCCGGAAGAAGCCTCCCGCATCGTGTAGATCGGCATCACGTACAGCAGGCCGCTGCCCATCGGCAGGGTGAGCAGGTTGCCGTACTTGGCGGCCGCGGAGCCCTGGTTGAGGTAGGAGCGCAGCAGGTCGGCGAACTTCTGGTCCGTGGTCATGGCGTTCAGCGTCTGCCCCGGGCCGTCGATCTGGTGGGTGTCGGACATCCGCAGCACCCGCAGCTTGCCGTAGTCGGGACTGCTGGCTTCGGCCACCACAGCGAGGTACGAAGCCAGGTTGGCCCGCCCGTTCGGCACGAACACCGCGGTCTGGCTGAACACCGGGACGTCGTCGCCGGGCCACTTGATCGAGAGGTAGTAGGGCGGCTCGGCGGGACCGGTGCGCGCGGTCGGCTCAGTGGTCTGGCCGGGCGTGGTCTGGGTGGGGTCCGGCGGCACCTGCCACAGGTCGGACTGCTGGTACCAGGTGTAGGGCTCGATCATGTGGTAGCGGCCGAGCAGCTGCCGCTGCACCTTGAACAGGTCCTCCGGGTAGCGGAGATGGGCGAGCAGGTCGGCACTGATCGCGTCCTTCGGCTTCACCGTGCCGGCGAATGCCTTCATGTAGGCCTGCAGGATCGGGTCCTCCGCCTCCCAGGCGTAGAGGTCGACCGTGCCGTTGCTGGCGTCCACCACGGCCTTGACCGAGTTCCGCAGGTAGTTCAGCGGCGCGTCGGGCTGGCTGCCCACGAGGTTCGACTGCGCGTCGTTGGTGGTGGCCCGCAGCGACACCCGCTGGCTGTTGGGGTAGTTGCTGCTGGTGGTGTAGCCGTCGACGATCCACACCAGCCGGCCGTCCACGACCGCCGGGTAGACGTTGGAGTCCAGCGTCAGCCAGGGCGCCACCTTGGAGACCCGCTCCTTCGGGGTGCGGTCGTAGAGGATCTTCGATGCCGAGTTCACGCGGTCGGACAGCAGGATGTTCAGGTCCATGAAATGGGTCGCGAACAACAGTCGGCTGAACAGGTCGCCCATCGGCACCCCGCCGGTACCGGAGTAGACGTTGTTGACCTCGCCCGCGCCCTCCCCGCCGCCGGGGGTGTCGAACTCGATCGGGGCCTGGCCCGGCTCCCTGCCGACGATGGCGAAGTTGGAGCTCATCTCGCCGAAGTAGATCCGGCCCTCGTAGTCGGGCAGCTCGCCCTCGGGCGGCAGGTTCCGCTCGATCCAGACCGGGTCGCCGGCTGAACCGCGCCGGTTGCCGTAGGCAGCCACCAGGCCGTAACCATGGGTGTAGACGGTGTGGACGTTGTTCCAGTTCTGGTCGGGCAGGCGGTCGGAGTTGATCTCCCGCGCTGCCACCACGGCGTCGGTCTCCTTGCCGTCGATCACGTAGCGGTCAACGTCGAGCGCCTCGGGGAAGGAGTAGTAGCCGCGCAGCTGCTGCTGGTTCTCGAAGGTCGGTGCCACCACGGCCGGGTCGATCAGGCGGATCCCGGGCAGCGCTGCCGCGTCCTCCTTCAGCTGGCCCGGACGCACCTGGGTGACCGCCTCGTACTCGGTCACCTCGGTGTCGGCGATGCCGTACGCGGCCCGGGTGGCCTCGATGTGCCGCTGGATGTAGGGCCGCTCGCGGTCCGGTTCGTTCGGACGCACCTGGAAGCTCTGCACGACCAACGGGTAGATCAGGCCGAGGATCAGGCCGGAGACCACCATCAGCACCAGTCCGGTCACCGGCACCGTCCAGCGCCTCAGGAAGCCGTTGGCGAAGAACAGCCCTGCGCACAGGAAGGCGATCACTGCCATCACCAGCTTGGCGGTCAGCCGGGCGTTGTCGTCGGTGTAGTGCATGCCGCTGAACAGCGTCCCCTGCTGCAGCAGGTAGCCGTACCGGTCGAGCAGGTTCTGCAGTCCGTAGCCGACCAGCAGCAGCCCGGCCAGCACCGAGAGGTGGATCCGGGCGGCGTTGCTGCGCACGCCTGCGGTCCTGGCCCTTCCCGAAGCGATGCCGCCGACTGCGAAGTGCACAGCTGCCGCGGCCACCAAGCCGAAGAACAGCGCGCCGAGGATGAACGCAAGGAACTCCTGCCACACCGGGTACTCGAAGACGTAGAAGCCGACGTCCAGGCCGAAGTAGGGGTCGACGGTGCCGAACCCGGTGCGGTTCCACCACGCGATGTAGTCCATCGACTGGCCGATCGCCGAGACCCCCGCGACGAGGCCGAAGAACGCCGAGGGCACCAGGATCGCCAGCAGGACGTTGTCCTCCAGCAGGTCGCGGTAGCGGTCGAGGATCGCGCTCTGGCCGGTGCGGCGCGCGGTCGGCCGCAGCCGGAACGCGATCCACATGTTCAGCCCGACGGCGAGGCCCATGACCAGGAAGAACCCGACGAACAGCAGCACCTGCGCGAGCAGCTGGGTGGTGAACACCTGCGGGTAGGTGACCGAGTCGAACCACAGCTTCGACGTCCACAGCTCGGTGAAGATCACGAAGGCTGCGATCAGCCCACCGACCACCAGCACCGTGGGCAGCAGCGCTCCCCGCCGTGAGATCCCGGACGTTATGTTCACTTGCTCTCCTAGTCGGGCCGGCGGCAGGCCGGCTCGGGTTCACTCCAATGTATGCGCGAGGGCCTCGGCCAGAGCCGGCACGAGGTCGGCGCCGCCGATCAGGTCGCCGTCCTCGCCGCGCAGCCTCGCCACGCCGTGGCTGGCCCCGTCCCTGGTGACGCCCACCACTACGCGCAGGTCGACCCGGCGGGGGTGCCGGGCGACGAACCTGGCCGCGGCCTCGGGGTCATCGGGCAGCTCGGCCTCTGCGTCGGCCGGCAGGAAGGAGCGCTCGACCGCCAGCACGCAACCGGCGACCGTGGCCGGCCAGCCGATCCGGGCCAGCGCCTCGGCCAGGTCGGTGCCCGGCCGGAACTCCTCCTGCTCGATCGAGCTGTAGCCGTCGGTCGGCGCCCCGGAGAGGTGCTCGGCAAGGCCCGGCTCCGCTGCGAGCAGCTCGGTGGTGCGAACCAGCGCGAACAGCCGCGCCGGCTGGTCCCAGCCGAGGCGCCCGACGTGTCGTTCGACCTCGACCAGGGCCGCAACCAGCGCTTCGCTCACGCGCACCCCGCCACCGAACCGGCCGTCTTCGGGTCGGCGAGCTGCTGCAGCGCCTGCACGGCTTCCTCCAGCGTCGCGACCGGCACGGCGCGCAGGCCGGCAGTTGACTCGCCCACGTCGGAGCAGTTCGCCTTGGGCAGCAGGAACACCGTGGCCCCGTCCCTCGCGGCACCGGCGATCTTCTCCTGCACCCCGCCCACGGGACCGACGTTGCCCTCGGCGTCGACGGTGCCGCTGCCGGCGATCACCTGGCCGGCGGCGAGCTCGGGCCTGGTGAGCCGGTCGTGGATGGCAAGGGCGAACATCAGCCCGGCGCTGGACCCGCCGATCGCCGGGTCGATCGAGAACCTGACGGTCGGGCCGTAGCTGTAGCCGATGTCGAGGGTGATGCCGACGATCGGCTTGTCCGGGTCGTTGACCGTGGCCCTCGTGGTCACCGTCGGGCGCACGACCACGCCGTCGCGGATGACGGTGAACAGCACCGCCTCCCCCACGTGGTGGGAGGCGATGATCTCCTGCACCCGCTGGACCGTGGTGGTGGTCTTGCCGTCCACGGCCTTGATCAGGTCGCCGGGGCGAAGGATGTCACTGGACGGCCCGGAGTTGGAAACGGAGGTGACCATCGGCCAGGTGGTGACCTCCACCCCGGACTGCCTCAGCCCGGCCACCACGGCACTGGACTGGGCGTCGTTCATCAGCCGGGTCTCCTGCTCGGTGATGTCGGTGGGTTCCTCCCCGGGCCGGTAGACCGCCACCCTCGGCAGCACCTCCCGCGAGGGCAGCCAGTAGGAGAACAGCACCTCCGGCAGGCTGAGGCTGCTCGTCGGCGAGGTCACCGAAACGGTGGTCATCCGCAGCTGGCCGCTGGTCGGGAACGTCTCGGCGCCGGTGATCGAGACCACGTCCCGGCCGTCCACCTGGCCCAGCAGGTCGTGGGTGCCACCCGGCGACCAGGTCACATAGGGCACCGGCACCAGCGCGATCACCGCCGCGAGCACCACGAACAGCACAGCTGACACCGTCGCTGTCCAGGTCTGCCTGGTCACTCCCCACCCTTTCGCCGGGCATTCGCCTCGACCCCTGACCCTACCCCGAGCGGTCGCGGATTCGGGCTTGGCGGGTGTTGGACAATGGGCCCACGGCCCGTGTGAGGAGCGAAATGACCGGATCCGGCAATCCTGACCAGCGTCCAGACCCGGACGGCGAGGAGGAGGCCCTGCTGCGGTTCCTCGCGCAGTTCGGCATCTCCCCCGGCCCGGACGGCAGGCTGGACCTCGAGCAGCTGATGGGCCGGATGCAGGGCATGATGAGCGCGTTCACCACCCAGATGGCCAGCTTCGGCAAGTCCGATCCCGAGAGCGGGATGAACTGGGGCTTCACCAAGGATGTCGTCCGCCGGCTCACCGCTGCCGCCGGCGACGATCCCCGGCCCACGCCGGCGCAGGCAGCCGCCATCCGGGACGCGGTCGGCCTGGCCGACCTCTGGCTGGACGAGGAGGTGGGCTTCCCCCGCCTGGACTCACTCGCCGTGGCGTGGAGCCGGGCCGACTGGGTCGAACACACCTACCCGACCTGGCAGCAGCTGGTGCGGCCCGTGGTGAGCCGGTTGTCGCTGGCCCTGCGCGGCCTGATGGACGGGCCCACCGAGCTGAAGGCTGCCGAGCCGATGCTGCGGATGGCGCTCTCCGGCATGTTCGCCGCCCAGGTCGGGCAGTCCCTCGGGGGCCTGGCGGGGGCCGTGGTCAGCGCAGGCGACGTCGGGCTGCCGCTCACCGCGCAGCCGCGGGTGGCGCTGCTGCCGACCAACATCGACGCCTTCGCGGAGGGACTGGAGGCGGACGAGAGCGACATCCTGCTGTTCCTGGCCGTCCGGGAGGCCGCCAGGCAGCGGCTGTTCGGCGCCGTCGGCTGGCTGGGCCCGCAGCTGCTGGCCCTGGTGGAGCACTACGCAAGGGACATCACGATCGACCGTGACGCCCTCGAGCAGGCCATCGAGACCCAGCTGGGGTCGGCCATGACAGCCGGCGAACTGGAGGACGCCGGCAGCGCCCTCGCCGGTTCGCTGTTCGCCCCGCAGGTCACGACAGAGCAGCGCGAGGTGCTGCAAAGGCTGGAGACCCTGCTGGCGCTGGTCGAGGGCTGGGTGGACGAGGTGGTCGCGCAGGTGGCCGGGCAGCGGATGCCCGCAGCCGCAGCGCTCACCGAGACGCTGCGTCGTCGCCGCGCCGCCGGCGGCCCGGCCGAGGCGGCGCTGAAGTCCCTGGTCGGGCTCGAACTGCGGCCCCGGCGCACCCGGGACGCCGCCAACCTGTGGGCCGCCACGCGCGCCACGCGGGGCAGCGAGGCGAGGGACGCGGCCTGGGACCACCCCGACCTGCTGCCGACCGCCGCCGACCTGGACGACCCGCTCGGCTTCGCCCAGCACGGGCCCGCTCCGGCTGCCCCGGACGACCTGGACGCAGAACTCGCCCGGCTGCTGAACGAGGAGAACGGCCGGGGCTGAACCGCCTACTCCCCGGCCGGGTCGTCGAGCAGCCAGTCGCCCCCGCCGGCGTCGACGGCGTGCTGGTAGCCCTGCAGGTAGGCCTGTGCCCGCTCGCGCTCGGGATAGCCGGCCACCAGGTCGTGGAAGCGGGCCGAGTGGTGCGGTTCGAACAGGTGCGCCAGTTCGTGCACGATCACGTAGTCGGCCACCCACAACGGCATCGACCGCAGCCGGGAGGACAGCCGGATCCGGCCGGTGTCCACCGAGCAGGAGCCCCACCGGCGGTGCTGGTTGTCGACCCACCGGATCCCGAAGGCCGGCGCCGGTGCACCGGTCCGGGGCGCCAGGTGGCTGTCGTAGAGCCGCCGGGCCCTTGCCGCCAGCTCGCCCTCCGGCGAGGGCAGGGTGCGGGCGGCCTCCCTGCGGAGGAACCGAGCCACCAGCGGCGGCAGCAGCTCCCGCTCCTGCGCCGCCGTCAGCCGGGCCGGCACCAGCGCCACCAGCCGCCCGCTCTCGCGGAAGACGGTCATCGTGCGCTTGCGCCGCGCGCTACGGCGCACCTCCAGGTCGGTGTCTGCGGCCATGCCCAAACCGTACGACACGCCGCCGACAGCCCCGTGTTGACCCGGGACGGGGTGGGCACTAGCTTCTTACCGCGAGGCCCCCAGTGCCCCGATCCGCTCGCAGGGGAAGGCAAGCGGAACTCCGGGATCCTGGGGGCTCTCGCACGCCGGGCCAGGTGGCTGCCGAGAGGCTGGGACCTGGGCATAGACTGACCGGCAACCCGCCGCCGAGCCCCATCAGGGGCGAAGCCGATCAACAGGAGGAAGAACGTGGCCAAGGACACCTACAGCGGTTCGTTCTACTGCGTCAAGTGCAAGGACCACCGGGACGCGACCGGCGATGTCGTGGTCAACGAGAAGGGCACCCGGATCGCCAAGGCCAAGTGCCCCGTGTGCGGCACCAACCTCACCAGGTTCCTGCCCAAGGCCTGACCCAGAGCTGCGCAACGCCGGCCTTCGGGCCGGCGCTGTGCTGTCTTGGGGGTGTTGCGGGCCCTGTCCTCGCCGGCGATCCGGGCGCAGCTGCCCGGCGGCCGGTGTTGTCCGTTTCGGCCCGGTGTTGCCAGTTCCTCCGGCGGCCTTGCCTTCGGGCGCGGCCGGGTTCAGCCTGCCGGGATGGACACCAGGGAACCCGCAGCCGGAAGTGACGCCGGACCGGCTACGAGAGCCGCGTCCCGGCTCCGGCTCCGGTCGCCCGCGCTCGCGGTCTGGCGCTCCCCGGACGTGCTCCAGGTGGGCCTGGACCCGCCAGCAGTGGTGCTCTCCGGTGTGCCGGCTCAGCTGGCCGACGCGCTGGCCCTGCTGGCCCACCCCAACTCGCCCGACGAGCTGGCCCGGCTCCTGCCCGAGATCGGCCGGCCCTGGATCGACTGGCTGGTGGAGCGACTGCGCCACGCCGGCCTGCTGGTCCCGTCCGGGGCGCCGCCACAGCCGGGTGTGGCCGTCGTGGGCCGCGGGCAGCTGGCCAGGGCCGTGACGGCAGCGGCCGCCGCCACCGGGCTGGCCGTGACCACCACCGAACCAGTGGCCCTGGCCGCACGCTGGGGCGGCAATACCGCTGAACCGGGCCCCGACCTGGTCGTCCTGGCCGGCTCGACCGCAGAACCCGACCGCACCCTCACCGACGCTCTGCAGGCCGCCGGGCGGCCCCACCTGGTGGTTCGGCTGGAACCTGACCGGGCGGTCGTCGGGCCGATGGTGCTGCCCGGCAGGACGCCCTGCGTGCGTTGCCAGGACCTCTCCCGCTGCCACCTGGACCCGGCCTGGCCGCACCTGCTGGCCCAGCTCTGCCGGGAACCGGTGGAACCCGACCCGGCGCTGCTGGGCTGGGCGGCCAACACCGCAGCCGTCCAGTTGCGGGCCTGGCTGGCCCGGCAGGCGGCCGAGACCTGCGGGAGCTCGCTCGAGCTCGGGCTGGCCGACTTCCGCCTGCACGCCAGGACGTGGCCGGCACACCCGGGCTGCGGATGCCTGGTGCCGATCGGTTGAGCGCGGCGGCAGACTGGCTGGGTGAGTGCGAACACCGAGCCGCCGGAGGCGGCCAGGCCGGTACTGCCGGAGTCGACCATCGGCCGGAGCGCGCGCCTGCTGAGCCTGCCCCTTGGTGCCGCGGCCCGTGCTGGGGTCGGCGTCGGGCGCCGGCTGCTGGGTGCACCAGCGGCCGAGGTGGACGCCGCGCTGCGCGACGCGGCGGCAGAACAGCTGTTCAGCGTCCTGGGTGAGCTCAAGGGTGGCGCGATGAAGTTCGGCCAGGCACTGAGCCTGTTCGAGGCGATGCTGCCGGAGGACCTGGCCGGTCCCTTCAGGGAGCGGCTGCGCCGGCTGCAGGACGCCGCGCCGCCGATGCCGTCCTCCCGGGCCCAGGCGGTGCTGCGCGCCGAGCTCGGCCCGGACTGGCGCCGGCAGTTCGCCGAGGTGGACCTGCGCCCGGCCGCTGCCGCCTCCATCGGGCAGGTGCACCGGGCAAGGCTCGCCGACGGCACGGAGGTGGCGGTCAAGATCCAGTACCCGGGCGCCGACGTGGCCCTGGCCAGCGACCTGCGTCAGATCCAGCGCCTCGCCGGGGCCGTCTCCCCGCTGACCGGCGGGCTCGACGTCGTCGCCCTCACCCGCGAGCTGGCCGCCCGGGTGTCGGAGGAGGTGGACTACACCCTTGAGGGCGCAGCCCAGCAGCAGGTGGCCACGGCACTGCGCGACCACCCCCGGTTCGTGGTGCCCGACGTGCACCTCGCCACCCGCAGGGTGCTGGTGTCCGACTGGGTGGACGGGGTCAAGCTGACCCAGGTGGCCACGCGTCCCGAAGCAGAACGCAACCGGAGTGCGCTGGACTACGTGACCTTCCTCTTCGCCGGCCCCTCCCTTGCCGGCATCCTGCACGGCGACCCGCACCCCGGCAACTACCTGGTGACCCCGGACGGGCGGCTGGCCGTGCTCGACTTCGGCCTGGTGGCGCGGCTGCCCGACGGGCTGCCCCCTGCCATGGGCAGGCTGATCCGGAACGCTGTGGACGGCAGCGCCGAGCAGGTGCTGGCCGGGCTGGCCGAGGAGGGCTTCGTCGCGCCCGGCGTGTCGCCTGCGGAGGTGCTGGACTACCTTTCGCCCTTCGTCGAGCCAGCCAGGGTCGAGGAGTTCGCCTTCAACCGGGAATGGGCCCGGGGGCAGTTCGCCCGGGTGCACGGCAACCTCGGCGAGAACGGGGTCGCCAGACGGCTGAACATCCCGCCCGAGTACACCCTGATCTACCGGGTGTGGATGGGCGGGATCGCCGTGCTGTCCCAGCTGGACGTGCGCGCCAACTTCGCCAAGGTCCTACGCGACTGGCTGCCCGGCTTCGCGGGCTGACCCTCTGTGTGCTGCCTACGGCTCAGGCCGGCTTGAGGGCGGTCAGGGTGTAGCTCGCTGGCAGCCGGGACGGGCGGTCGGCGAGCCGGTACTCCCCCGTGGCTGCGTCGAACAGCATCAGGCCGGGCAGGGCCTCCCACGGCACGCTGTCGTGCTCGGTCAGGGAGGTGAGCTGCAGGCCTGCGTCGAGCAGGGCCGTGACTATCTCGGCCAGGCCGTGGTTCCACTCCATCGTGAGCGGCGACCCCACCAGGTCCTCGCCGGCGTAGGTGTGCTCGTCCCGCCACACCACGGGCTCGGCCTGCTCGTAGTACGGCAGTTCGAGTGCCGGGGTCAGCCGGCCGGCGCCGGAGATCCACGGCTGCTGGGCACGGTCCACCGGGTCGGGCCCGATGGTCACGGCAACGCACGCCCAGAGGACCGGGTGACCCTCGCGGATGAACAGCCTGCCGCCCGGGCGCAGCAGCGCGGCCACCGTCCGGGCCCAGCGCCGGATGCTCGGCAGCCAGCCCAGCGCGCCGATCCCGGTGTAGACGAGGTCGAAGCGGGCCGCCCCGAGCACCTCGACCGCGGAGTACACGTCGGACTCCACGTAGTCGATGTCCGCCCCGGCCCGGGCCGCCAGGGCGCGGGCCTCGGCGAGCGATGCCGGCGAGAGGTCCAGCCCGGTCACCCGGCCACCCAGCCGGGCGAGGCTGAGCGTGTCGGTGCCGATGTGGCACTGCAGGTGCACCACGTCGAGGCCGGCGAGGTCGCCCAGCCGCTGCCGGTCGAACCGCACGACGTCGGAGATCGCCGACGGGTCGGCGAGGAGCCTGTCGATCCCGTAGGCGCCGGCATGGATCGGCGCTCGGGAGTCCCAGTTGGCGCGGTTCACCTGCAGGTAGTCGGGTTGCTCGCTCACCGGCTCACCCTAGTGCCGCATCTCGGACTACCGTTGGGGGCGTGGAAGCCCTGCTGCCGGCCGGGCTGGTCGAACGCCTGGCGCGCGCGTCCGACCCGGGTGCCCGCTGGGTCGTGCTCACCGGCGTCGAAGGACGCGCTGCATCCGACCCGGAGGTGGCAGCGGTGCACGCCGAGGTGGTCGGCCATCCCGACACCGTGGACCTGGTGGGCAGGCTGCACCCGTGGACGGAGTGGCACCCGGTGGGTGGTCACGACAAGCCTGACTACCTGCCGAACCTGCTGGTGCTGCTGGCCGACCGGGGAGTCGGGGCGGCCGACGTGCCGCAGATCGGCGAACTCCACCTGGCGATGCTGGCCCATCAGGACGAAGCCGGCCGCTTCCTCTACCTGGGGCGGGCCCCCGGCGGCGCCGCGCCCGTTTGGTTGAGCCTGCCGTGCGACCACCACCTGATCACGGAGGTACTGCTGCGGTCCGGCTACGCCGCGGAGCCGGCGGTGCAGCGGGCGGTCGCGCTCATGGCGGCGCGGCTCGGCCCCACCAGCCAGGGCCCGGCCTGGCAGTGCCTGCCCGACCCGGTGGTCGGCTTCCGCGGTCCGGGCCGGCGCTCGGACGCCTGCCCGCAGGTGACTCTGGAGGCGCTGCGCGCCTTCTCCCACCTGCCAGCCGACCAGCGACCGCCGGAGCTTGCCGCGGCGCTGCACACCGCGCTGGAGTTCTGGCGCCGCCGTGGGCACGAGCGGCCCTACATGTTCGGGCACGGGGTCGCGTTCAAACGCGGCAAGTGGCCGCTGGTCTGGTACTCCGCCTACGAGGTGGTGGACGTACTGGGCCGCTTCCCGCAGCTGTGGGCCGGGCCCGCAGCCGACCCGGACGACCGGCAGGCACTGGCCGAGGTGGCCGCCTGCCTGCTCGCCTATTCCTTCGACGCCGGCGGCCACCTCGTCCCGCAGTCGGTCTACCGCGGGTTCGAGCAGCACTCCTTCGGCCAGAAGAAGGCGCCCTCCGACCTGGCAGCTGCGCTGGTGGCGGCGGCCATCACCCGCCTCGAGCCGCTGGGCGAGGACATCCTCGCCGTGGACGTGGCCGCTCTGGGCAGTTCGGTGGGGGGCACCGGCACCCCGGTCCCGCCGCGCTGAGCCGGCGCCGCCGGTCAGTGCGCTGCAGGCTCCAGCAGCGCCAGCACGGCCTGGCCGTACTGCTCGCACTTGACCCTGCCGACCCCCGGGACGCGGAGCAGGGCGGTCTCGTCGGCCGGGCGGTCCTCCGCGATGGCCATCAGGGTGGCGTCGGTGAAGATCACGTAGGCGGGCACCGACTTCTCCCTCGCCAGCTCCAGCCGCCAGGCCACCAGCCGGGCGTAGGTGTCCTCGTCGTAGCCGGCCGGGCAGCCGACGTGGCGGCGGAGCTTCCGCTCGGCCCCGCTGGCGAGCGCCCCGCCGCACACTCGGCAGGTCGCGCTCAGCGCTGACTTCGGCCGCGGCCCGCGCTTGGGCCGGGCCGGCGCCTGGGCCGGGCGGGCCGCGATGCCGTCGAGGAACCGCGACGGTGCGCGGTTGCCGCCACCGCCCCGCCGCGACCGCGACCAGGTGACCAGCAGCGCGCGCCTCGCCCGGGTGATGCCGACGTAGAACAGCCGGGCCTCCTCGGCCACCTGCTCGGGCCCGGCTGCCAGCGACAGCGGCAGGGTGCCCTCCTGCGCGCCCACCAGAGCCACCGCCGTCCATTCCAGGCCCTTGGCTGCGTGCAGCGTGGACAGCGTGACGCCGTCCGAGCTCAACGGGTGCTCGGCCTGGGCACGCGCGGTCAGCTCGGCCACGAACGCCGCCAGGTCGGCCCCGTCCCCGGTGGCGGTGCGGACGGCCGCGTCGACGTCCTCCGCCAGCGCCAGCACCGCGGCGAGCGACTCCCACCGCTCCCGCACCCTGCCCTGGCCGGCCGGCTGCTGCTCGCTCCACCCGAGCCTCGTCAGCACAGCGGTGGTCGCGGCCACGGCGGGCCGGGTGCCGTCCTTGCGGGCCTCCTCGGTGAGCGTGCCCACCGCCTGGCGCACCTCTGCGCGGTCGTAGAACCCCTCGCCGCCGCGGACGGTGAACGGCACGGCGGCCTGGGTGAGCGCGTTCTCGAACAGCGGCGACTGGGCGTGCACGCGGTACAGCAGGGCCTGCTCCCGCCAGGGCACTCCGGCCTCGTGCTGCTCGACCAGCCACTTCGCCACAGCGGCGGCCTCGTCGAATTCGCTGGCGCACGGCAGCACCCTCGGCGGCGGCCCCGGCTCGCACTGGGATTCCAGCGTCACCGTGCCGAGGCGGGTGTTGCGCGCCACCCGGTTGGCCAGCTCCACCACCTGCGGGCTGGAGCGGTAGTCGCGCACCAGGCGCACCATCGTGGCCTCCGGGTAGCGGTCGAGGAAGCCGGTCAGGTACGCCGGCGTCGCCCCGGCGAAGGAGTGGATGGTCTGGGCCGGGTCACCCACGACGCAGTGGTCGCCCCCCTGGCCCCACCAGAGGTCCAGCAGCGTCTGCTGGACCGGGTTCACGTCCTGGTACTCGTCCACCAGCAGGTGGCGGTAGGTGGCCCGGACCTGCTCGGCCACGTCGGCGTGCTCGCCGAGCAGCGCGACGGCGCAGAGCAGGATGTCGTCGAAGTCGATCACCCCACGGTCTGCCTTCACCTGCTCGTAGCGACCGAGCACCCGCCCGACCTGGGCTGCCTCCAGGCCGGAGACCTCCCGTCCGGCGGGGCCGGCCAGCTCTGCGTAGTCAGCGGGCGCGACGTTGCTCACCTTCGCCCAGGACACCTCGGTGAGCAGGTCACGCAGGGTGCTGGTGTCCGGGCTGAGCCGGAGCCGGCGCGCAGCTTCGGCGACCATGCCGATGCGCTCGTCACTGACCTGTGGCAACTCCGAGCCGTAGGCGCGCGGCCAGAAGTACTGCGCCTGCCGCAGGGCCGCGGAGTGGAAGGTGCGGGCCTGCACGGCCGGCACGCCCAGCTCGCGCAGCCGCGAGCGCAGCTCCCCGGCGGCCCTGGTGGTGAACGTGACCGCCAGCACGGCGTTGGCGCTGTAGGCGCCGAGCGCGCACCCGTAGGCGATGCGGTGGGTGAGGGCGCGGGTCTTGCCCGTGCCGGCACCGGCGATCACCACGACCGGTGCGCCGAAGCTGGTTGCGACCTGCTGCTGCTCCGGGTCGAGGCCCGCGAGCAGCTCTTGCGGGTTCAGGTCGGGCACGAGCGCCACTCTAGACACCGGCCCGGACAACACCCCGACCGCTCCGCCACACCGGGCACCGGGTGTCGGCGGCCACCCCTAGGGTGGTACCGACATGGGCACCGACACCTCCGCAGCGCGCATCCCGGCTGGCCTGCACACCCACTGGGCCGCCGGCCTGCCCGAGCTCGCCGAGCGCCTGGCCGAGGTGTGGCGGGTGCCGCTGCCCGACCCGTTCGACTTCGAGCTCGCGGTCGTGCCGTCAGCCGGGGTGCAGCGGTGGCTGGCCCAGCAACTGGCCGCCGGGGACGAGGGGATCTGCGCCGGTATCCGGTTCGTCCGCTTCGCTGGGCTGGAGCGCCTGCTGGGCGGTGACCGGCCCGACCCGTGGGCACCACCGGCACTGCTCTGGCGGCTGCAGGCCGTGGTGGCGGCCAGGCCGGACGACCCGGCGCTGGCCCGGCTGGCCGCCCACCTGGACGCCTCGCTGCATCCGTTCGCTGCCTGCTCGAGGATCGCCTCGCGGTTCGCGGCGTACGCGCAGTGGCGCCCCGGCATGCTGGCCGACTGGGCGGCCGGCCGGGACGTGGACGCCGCCGGCCGTCCCCTTGGCGAAGCGGCCTGGCAGGCGCACCTCTGGCGGCTGGTGCGCGCCGAATTGGACAGCGACCCCGTCCTGGCGCACCGCGAGCTGTGCGGTGCCCTGGCCGCCGGGGTACCCGACCCGTTGCCCCACCGGATCGCGGTGTTCGCCCCGGCGCAGCTGTCCGTGCCGCGGCTCGAATTGCTGCGAGCGCTGGGCATCGCGCACCGGGTCGACCTGCTGCTGCTGGACACGGCGCCAGGGCGGCCGGCTCCGGCGGCTGCCAACGGTCCCCGGAAGGCCTGGCGTCAGAGCAGCCGGCACCCGCTCAACCTCGCCCTCGGCCGGGCCGCGGAGGAGTTCGCCGCCGGGCTCGGCCACGAGGCCGGCGCCGCTCCCGCCCGACCCGACACGCTGCTCGGCTGGCTGCAGGCCGACCTCCTCGCCGACCGGCCGGGACCGCTGCGGGTCCTCGCAGCGGGCGACCGCTCGGTGCAGGTGCACCTCAGCCACGGCCTCGACCGGCAGATCGAGGTGCTGCGCGACGTACTGGCGCACCTGTTCGCCGAAGACGATGGTCTCGAGCCGAGGCACGTCGTGGTGCTGACCCCCGACCCGGCCTCGGCTGCCCCACTGCTCACCGCGGCGTTCGGGCTGCTGCCCAGCGACGTCGCGCAACACCCGGGCCACCAGTTCCGCGTCCAGCTCGCTGACCGCAATGCCGCGCAGCTGAACCCGCTGGTTGGCTTCCTGCTGGACGTGCTCGGCCTGGCCGGCACCAGGGTCGGCGCCTCCGCCCTGCTCGACCTGTGCGCGCTGCCGATGGTGGCCCGCCGATTCGGCTTCACCGGCGACCGGCACGAGCGGCTCGCCGAGCTCGTCGAGCGCGCCGGCATCAGGTGGGGGCTGAACGGGTGGCACCGGTCCGGTTTCGGGCTCGGATCCACGGCGCAGAACACCTGGATCGCCGGCCTCCAGCGGCTCCTGCTCGGAGTGGCGTTGTCCGAGGAGGACCTGGTCACGGCCAAGACGACCCTCCCGGTCGACGACGTGGACTCCTCCGATGTCGGCCTGGTCGGCGGGCTGGCCGAACTGGTGAGCCGGCTGAGCCGGCTGGCCCGGGAGTTCGAGGCCCCCACCGACGTGTCCGGCTGGGTGGAGCGGTGCCGCGCTGCGGTCGCCCAGCTGGTGGCGCTGGACCCGCTGGAGCAGGGCTGGCTCGCCGAGCTGTCGGCCGGCCTGCGCCGGATGGAGCGCGAGGCGGGCGACAGCGGCGTGCAGTTGCCGCGCGCTGCGGCTGTCGCGCTGCTCCGCCGGCACTTCGAGGACCAGCCGGCCCGCTCGACCTACGGCAACGGTTCGCTGGTCGTGACCGGGCTGGAGGGGCTGCGCGGCGTGCCGCACCGGGTGGTGTGCCTGCTGGGCTGGGACGCCGAGACCTACCCGCGCCGGCCGGCCCGCCACGGCGACGACCTGATGGCCGCCTACCCCTGGGTCGGCGATCCCGACCGCTCGCTCGCCGACCGGCAGGCTTTGCTGGACGCCGTCCACGCAGCCACAGGGAAGCTGGTGCTGGTGTGCGCGGGGCGGAGCGCCGCCACGAACGTTGAGGTGCCGCCCGCAGCGCCGGTGGCCGACCTCCTCGCCGCTCTCGACGCAACCGCCGCGGACAGCTCAGGGACAGGTGCCGGCCAGGCGGTCACCGTCCAGCACCCGCTCCAGCCGTTCGACGAGCGGTACTTCACCGGCGCCCCCGGCCTGCCGCCCAGCTTCGACCCGGTGGCCCTGGCCGCTGCCCAGGCCGCCCATGCCGGACCGGTCGCTGAGCCCGCTCCGTTCCGGGAGCTGGAGCTGCCCCCGCTCGAGGCCGACAGCGTGGCGCTGCCCGACCTGGCAGCCTTCCTCACCCACCCGGTGCGGCAGCTGGTGCGGGTGCGCACCGGCCTCTCCCTCGCGGAGAAGGCCGAGCGCCCCGACGAGATCCCGATCGAGCTGGACGGGCTCCAGCAGTGGTCGATCGGCAGCCGGGCACTTCACCGGGCGCTGGCCGGCTACGGCCCCGACGCAGTGCTGCAGGCCGAGTGGCGGCGCGGCGAGGTGCCGCCGGCTGAACTCGGCCGAAGGGTCATCGGCAAGATCGTTGCCGACGTGGACGCCGTCGTCGACCGCCTGCCCCGGCAGTACGCCGAACCACCGGTGCTGCACGACCTGCGCCTTGAGGTGGGCGGCACCTGGCTGACCGGCCAGGTCGAGACCCGGGGAGACGCCCTCGTCGCAACGGAGTACTCCAGCCTCTCGGCCAGGCACAAGCTGACCGCCTGGGTGCGGCTGCTGGCCCTCGCCGCTGCCGAGCCGGGTCCGTGGCGCGCCGTCACCGTCACCAAGTCGAGGGTTTCGGGCTGGCAGGCCCCCGAGCCCGAGGAGGCCCTGCGGTTACTGGGGGTGCTGCTCGCCATCCACCAGCACGGCATGTGCCACCCGCTCCCGATGCCCCCGCGCGTGGCCGAGTCCTACGCTTCGCTGCGCGCCAACCAGGTGGACCCCGACGACCCGCGCAAGGGTGAGCCGGCGCTGCGCCGGAGCTGGGAGTACGACTCCGACGCCTACTGGACCTCCTTCTTCGCCTACCCGGAACTGCTGCGGCTGCCCCGCGACCCGGCCGACACCTGGGGACCGGAGGAGGAGACCACCGCGCTGGGCTCGCTCGCCCGCGCCGTTTGGGACCCGATCCGCAGCTCCCAGGTGGCACCGTGAAGACCTTCGAGCCGGCCGGCCGGCTGCCGGAGGGCACGGTGCTGCTGGAGGCCAGCGCCGGCACCGGCAAGACCCACGCGATCGCAGCGCTGGCCGTGCGGTACCTGGCCGAGGCGGGGATCGCCGCCGACCGGCTCACCGTGATCACGTTCAGCCGTGCCGCGACCCAAGAACTGCGGCACAGATTGCTGGCACGGGCCCGCTGGACGGCCGCGGCACTGCGTACCGCCCTCGCCGGCGGCCCCCTTCCGGACGCCGCCGATGCCGTGGACCGGTTGCTCGCGACCGGCCCCGTCGCGGAGGTCACCCGACGGGCCGACCGGTTGGAGGCGGCCATCGCCGCCTTCGACCAGGTGACGGTGATGACCATCCACGAGTTCTGCCAGGCGATGCTCGGCGAGCTGGGCATCCTGGCCCGCAGCGACCCCGAGGCGACGCTGGTCGAGGACCTGAGCGTGCTGCTGGAGCAGGTGGTCAGCGACCTCTACCTGCAGCGGTTCGCCACCGCAGCCGGCCCGCCCCCGCTCAGCCTGGCCGACGCCCGCCGGATCGCCCGCGACGCTGTGTCCAAGCCGGACGCCACGCTGGTGCCGGCCGCAGCCGGTGGCGAGGTCGGCGAGCGCGTCGGCTTCGCCGAGGCCGTGCGGGCCGAGTTCGCCCGCCGCAAGGACCGCCTCGGCGTCTACTCCTTCGACGACCAGCTGGCCCGGTTGCTGGTGAGTCTTTCCGGCGAGGCGGGCCGGGCCGGCTGCCGCCGGCTGCGGGAACGCTGCCCGGTGGTGCTGGTCGACGAGTTCCAGGACACCGACCCGGTGCAGTGGCAGATCCTGCGCGACACCTTCCACGGCAACTCGGCCCTCGTCCTCATCGGCGACCCCAAGCAGGCGATCTACGGCTTCCGCGGGGCCGACGTCGAGTCCTACCAGCAGGCCATAGCTGTGGCGGACGACCGCCAGGGGCTCACCGTCAACTACCGTGCGGACGCGCCGGTGGTGGCAGCGCTGGACGCGTTGTTCGCCGGCGCCGAGTTGGGTCGTGGGATCCCCGTCCCAGCGGTTGCCGCCCACCACGACGTGCGCCGGCTGGAGGTGCCGCAGGGCTCGGCGTGGACCGCGCCGGTGCGCATCCGCACGGTCGCCTCGGCCGAACCGCTCTGGGCAGGAGACGCCCGGCGCGCGGTCGACGACGACCTGGTGGCCCAGGTGCAGGAGCTGCTCGCCGGCGGGGCCCGGCTGCACACCGCGGACGGCTGGCGCCGCCTGGGCGCCGGCGACGTGGCCGTGCTGGTGCGCACCAACGCCCGCGGCCAGGCGGTCGTGCGCGCCCTGACCGCTGCCGGAGTGGCGGCCAGCTTCTCCGGTTCGGACTCGGTGTTCGGCTCCCTGGCTGCCCGCAGCTGGCTGACCCTGCTGACCGCCCTCCACGAACCGCGGCGGGCGAGCGTGCGGGCAGCCGTGATCACCGACTTCATCGGCGCGACGCTGCCGGAACTGGCCGGGGCCTCCGAGCAGCAGCACGCGGAGTGGGCGGCCACCCTGGCCGGCTGGGCCAGGGCGCACCGGGCGGAAGGGGTTCCCGGGCTGTTCGTCGCCGTGCAGTCCGGCGGCGGGTTCGCCCGGCGGGTCCGGGCCCGCAGGGAGGGCGTCCGGGACCTCACCGACTACCGCCACGTCGCCGAGGTGCTGAACGAGCGAGAGCGGGCCGGCCTCAGCCTCGGCGCGCTGGTGGAGTGGCTGGCCGAGTCGATCGACGACCCGGCCCTCGCCGGGGAACGCACCCGGCGGCTGGAGACCGACGCCGCAGCCGTCCAGATCCTGACCATCCACAAGGCCAAGGGCCTGCAGTTCCCGGTGGTGCTGCTGCCGGAGGCCGCCGACCTGTGGACGGCGAAGGACAGAGGCCAGTCGCTGGTCTTCCACGACGAGCAGGGCCGGCGCCTGCTGGACGTCGGCGGCGCGGAGGCCGACGGCCGGGAGGACCGGTGGCTGGCCGCGAGGGAAGAGGACGCAGCCGACTCGCTCCGCACGCTGTACGTCGCAGCCACGCGCGCGCAGTCGCAGCTGACGATGTGGTGGTCGCGCACCGCCAGGCACACGGCAGCCTCGCCGCTGCACCGGCTGCTGTTCCGCCGCCGGGACCTCACCGGCGCGCCCGAGCCGGCCTACCCGGTCACCGAGCCGCCCGGTGACGGCGACCCGGCCCACCTGGACTGGCCGGCCGCGGCCGGGATCGAGGTGCAGGCCGTGACCGGCGTCCGTCCGGCCCCGGCCCCGGCCGGCACCGGCACCGCACCGCAGCTCCGGCTGGCCGCCTGGAGCCGGCAGCTCGACCGCGGCTGGCGCCGCACCTCCTACTCGGGGCTGACCGCGGGGGTGCACGCGCTGCCTCCGCTGCCGGTGGCGGCCGGCGTGGTGGAGGACGAGGTGGAACCGGACGAGGCGGGCAGCGGCGCAGGGGACGGACCACCCTCCCCGATGGCGGACCTGCCCGGCGGGACGGCCTTCGGCACCTGCGTTCACGAGGTGCTGGAGAACCTGGACTGGTACGCGCCACTGCCCGACGCGCTGCCCGTCCTCCGGCAGCGACTCGCCGCCGCGTGCGCCGAAGCGGTGGCGGCCGCCCCGCTGAGCGTGACCGCCGACACGCTGGCCGAAGCGCTGTTGCCCAGCCTGCTCACCCCGCTGGGCCGGCTCACCGATGACCGTCCCCTCGCCGCCGTCCCGGTGTCCGACCGGCTCAGCGAGCTCGAGTTCGAGCTCCCGCTCGGCTCGGCGGCCGGTGGAGCCACCCTGCTGGACCTGGCCGACCTGCTCGCCGCCGCACTTCCCGCTGACGACCCGCTGGCGGGGTATCCCCCGCTGCTGGCCGATCCCGCACTCTCTGCACAGGCACTGCGAGGCTTCCTCACGGGCAGCATCGACTCGGTGCTGCGCATCCCAGGCCCGGACGGGCCCCGCTTCGTCGTGGTCGACTACAAGACGAACCGGATCACGCCGGAGCCCGACCTGCGCCTCACCCACTTCGGCCAGGCCGCGATGACCGCCGAGATGCTGCGCAGCCACTATCCCCTTCAGGCACTGCTCTACCAGGTGGCCCTGCACCGGTTCCTGGCCCGCCGCCTGCCCGGCTACGACCCCGAGGTGAACCTCGGCGGCGCCGGCTACCTGTTCGTGCGTGGCCTCGGCGGCCCGGAGCCGGTGCGCGACGGCGGGCTGCCCACCGGGGTCTTCGCCTGGCGGCCACCGGCGCAGGTGGTCGTGGCGGTGTCCCGACTGCTCGGAGGTGACCATGCACGCTGACACCGCGGTGGCCAGCACCGGTGTGCTGCGGCAGTTCTCGGAGCTGGGCCTGCTGTCGTGGGGCGAGGTGCACACCGCCATCCAGGTCTGCTTCCTCTACGACGAAGCCGACCCCGACGTTCAACTGGCGCTAGCCCTCACCGTCCGTGCGCTCACCGCTGGTTCGATCTGCCTCGACCTGCAACAGGTGTCGCTGGGCCCGATGGACACCGAAGAGCAGGCGGTCAGCGTCCCGGCCGAGGCCTGGCCGGAGCCGGCGGCCTGGCGGCGGGCGCTCGAGAACAGCCCGGCCGTTGGCGTCGGCGCCGACGCTCCGACGGGCCGTCCCCTGCGGCTGGTCGGTGACCGGCTCTACCTCGAGCGGTACTGGCAGGAGGAGACCGCGGTCGCGGGGGGGGGGGGGGCCCCGCCCCGCCCCGCCCCCCCCCCCCCCGGCCGC
>JAEWOI010000011.1 GCA_023460935.1 Actinomycetes bacterium | reverse complement strand
GTCATTCTCGGCGCGGCGCAAAGTTTCGGCCGGTTTGTCCAGAAGCCGTATCCGAATATACTTGGCGACGACCTTGGCGTTGATGTTCTCAATTTGAGTTACGCGGGCGCTGGTCCGGATTTCTATCTTAAGCGGCCAGAACTGATTCATCATGCCAACCGGGCGGATGCGTGCATCGTGCAGATCATGAGCGCGCGTTCTGTCGACACCTTCCTCTACCGCGTTGTCCGTGAGGCCAATGTCCGCCGCGTCGCCGAACTACCTGTCGGACGGCCGCGCGGTGCCGACCAGGTGATCGACTGGTACGTCAAGACATACGGCGAGGATGAAGCACGCCTCCTCCTGGACGACATGCGCAGCCGGTATTTGGCATCCGCGATCGCCCTGCTGGAGGCCATTCGCGTGCCGAAAATCCTGTTGTGGTTTGCGCAACGAACGCCGGACTATGAGCCCGGGTTTGGATCGCAGTGGGCGATGCTTGGCGGTTTTCCGCAGGGCGTTGACCGGGCGCTGGTTCGGGTGATGGCCGAGCAGGTCGACGGCTATTGCGAGTGTGTCACCGCGCGCGGTTCTCCCCAACTCCTCGTGGACCATGAGGGCTCCATCGCGTGGGCGAACCTCGGGGGGCGGCGAACTTGCCTCAATTCCTACTACCCATCGCCTGAGATGCACGTGGATGCCGCTGCGGCGCTGGTGCCGATGCTGAAGGATCTCGGGGTGGTCGCGTCCGCTTGAAAGGCGTGCAGGGGGTCGCCTTGGCCCGTGAATATCGGTGGCGGTGCAAGTTCTTCACTTTGAGCGGCGAACAGGGTATCTGTCCAAGGTCAAATCAGGCGGCTGCTGTGCTGCGCGCAACACGGCGCTACCAGCCTGAAGAACTCCGGTCCCGTAGCTCAGCCGGATAGAGCATCTGCCTTCTAAGCAGAGGGTCGCAGGTTCGAGTCCTGCCGGGATCGCCAAATTATTTCAATGGGTTAGCCTGCTTTTGCAAATCTTTTCATGCTCGCTCAAGTCAGCAGGTAGTCAGCAAAGTAAACATGCGGCGTTTAAACCCGCTCGCCATCGACTTGTGGTGAGTGGTGCGAGCGCCTGGGTGCTTGACAGCCGAAAAGCTTTTGAGGAACATAAAGTGAACAATTCTTTTCCAGAGGTGGGCGATGCCGGATACGTTGACCGAGTTGCGAGAGCGCGAACACGAGGTCGCACGCGAGTGGGGCTGGCTCCAGGACGTGCTCAACCAGGTTGCCCGGCTGCGCGCCGATCAACAGGACACGCGTATGTTCCAAATGCTCCAGCACCAAGCGCTTATCGTCGGAGAACGCCGCGTTCACTTGCAGCAGCGCATGGCTGAGTTGACCAGTTCAAGAGTCGTGAACGGGGATCGCGGACGATGAGCCCTCGCAAGGGTTGTTCCACGTCGAGCTGTGGAAATCGGGGATAAGGCGCACAAAGATTATCCGTCACACGCGGCGATGCGGCCGAATCAGGAACAGTCGTCGCGCAACCTTCGCATTGCGGGTCCTTCGATGAATCAACAACAATTAGTAGGGATGCAGCGTGCTGAGTTCGAGAACGCCAGCCGCCTCATGGCTTGGATGATTGTCATCCAGGCTGCGATAATTGTTGTGTCCCTTGTCGGTGCATCCGCATCGGACACGTCTGTTGTCTACGCCTCGACGACTGGGCTTTTGGTACTTACCGGCCTCTGGCTTCGGAAGTGTTACTGCTATCAATTAAGTCGGGGCGGGGCTGAGCAGGCACGACATGCCACGCTGATTATGGAGGGATTGGGAGAGCAGATATCCGCGCACGAGCTGAGAGATTTAGAAAGCCATCTTACCGTGTCCCGCGATCAAGGGCGCAAATTTGAAGATCCTAATTACTTCTCCTCACTTGCGCGCCCAGGCGATGCACGCTTTGCAAGGATGTTGGAGCAAAGTGCCTTTTTCACCTTCCATCTCATGAAGAAAAGTGCCGGGATTACGTGGGGCGTGCTGATACTACTATTGTGCGCGGCCTTCTTGTTGGTTGTTTCCTTGGCTCCGATCCTTCCGGCTCAACAGCATCAAGACCTGCTGCGACTGTTCTGTGTACTTCTAACGATGTTCGTTTCCTCAAACATTTTCCTCGCTGCTATCGCCTACACACGGTCTGCACTCACGATCAAGCACCTTCTGGTTCGGCTCGGTGCCTTCAATGCGGATCCTCATCTCCGCGCTGATTTGCTGCTGATGTTCGCCGACTACAATTCGGCCGTTGAGAGTGCTCCTATGCTTCTGCCCGGTATTTATTCCCGTTGCCGCGATGATTTGAACACGCGGTGGACTGAATATGATCAGCGCGTCAACGGGGGCCGTGATGCCTAGCACTGTGGAGGCCGGGTTCGATTCATTCTTAGGGACTTTACGCACTTCTCCAGCGGATCGGGGTCGGCGACAAGATTGCATTCGGCAACAGCAGGTTCCAGAAGATTACCAGCCTGACATCCGAAATCCTTCCCGCCGATACGCCGCTTTATACGGTGGCCTTGGATGGTGACGGCACATTCCA
>JAEWOI010000010.1 GCA_023460935.1 Actinomycetes bacterium | reverse complement strand
TGCTGACGCCGTCGACAGCAGAACGCCCGGGAGAGCTGGTGCTCCCCGGGGCGTTCTGTCGACATCGGTCAGTGGATCACGACCGGCGGCTGCCCTTCGTCATCGAGCAGTCGGCTGGCTTCCCGCTTCCTGGGCAGGAAGAGCGCCGAGACGACCGTCACGGCCACCATGGCGAGGGCCACCCAGTAGGTGTGGGCGAAGGCCTCGGCGGCATCGGACAGGCCCTTGGCGACCGCCGCGGGTCCACCGATGCGGTCGACGAGCGAGGGATCGGCCTGCGAGGCGATCGCCGGGCCGGCCAGATCGCTGCTCTTGAGACCATTGGTCAGCAGCACCGACATGACCGCCACGCCGACCGAACTCGCGATCTGCTGGGTGATGTTGAGCAGCGTCGAACCGCGGGCCACCTCGTGGTGCGTGAGCGTCCGCAGCGCGCTGGTCATGATCGGCATCATCGTGGCGCCCATACCCAGGCCCATGACGAACAGCGTCCCGATGAGGAAGGCGTACGAGGTGTCCGCCTCGATCTGCGTCAGCCCGAACATGCCGATCAGGATGAGCAGCAGGCCGACCGGCACGATGCGGCCGACCGGGAAGCGGTCGGCGAGCGCGCCGGCGATGGGCATCGTCAGCATCGCGCCGATGCCCTGCGGTGCCACCAGCAGACCGGCCATCAGCACACTCTCGCCCCGCACCTGCTGGAAATACGTGGGCACGAGCAGCAGGCCGCCGAAGAACGCGGCACCGAAGAGGAACATCGTGATGATGCTGACGGTGAGATTGCGATTGCGGAACAGCCTCAGGTCCAGCAGCGGGTGCTGGGGCTTGAAGGAGTAGAACACGAATCCGATCACCAGAGCCGCACCGACCAGCATGGTGATCCACACCCGCGGGGCCGCGATCGTGCCCTCCTCGGGGATCGAGGAGATCCCGAACAGGAACAACGCGAGGCCCGGGCTCATCATCAGCATGCCGACGACATCGAAGGACTCGCTCGGCTCGGGGCGGTCGGCGTCGAGCACGCGCCAGGCGTAGACCATGGCGATCAGGCCGATGGGCAGGTTGATGAGGAAGACCCAGTGCCAGCTGGCGGCATCGATCAGCCAGCCGCCGAGGATGGGGCCGAGGATCGGGCCGAGGAGCATCGGCACACCGAGGATGGCCATCAGGCGGCCCATACGCTGCGGACCGGCGGCGCGAGTCATGATCGTCATGCCGAGGGGCATGAGCATGCCGCCGCCGAGGCCCTGGACGACGCGGAAGGCGATGAGCGCCTCGATGCTCCACGCCATCGCGCAGAGCACCGATCCGATCGTGAAGAGCGCGATGGCGGTCATGTAGAGCCGCTTGGTGCCGAACCGGTCCGCCGCCCACCCGGTCAGCGGGATGACGGTCGCGAGGGCGAGCGTGTATGCCGTGACCGTCCACGCGACGGTGGAGTAGGCCAGCGGATGGTCGACGGTGCCGAAGTCGGTCTGGAAGGTCGGCAGGGCGACGTTGACGACGGTGATGTCGAGGATGGACATGATGGCACCGAGCACCACGACGCCGGCCACCTTCAGGACGGCGGCGTCGATCTTGTCGGGATACTCCGGTGCCGACTGAGAATTAGTCATGCAGATCGTCTTTCGTGAGATCGAGGAGTGGAGCGAGTGCGGCGGAGAGCTGCTCGCACTGGGAGGGCTCGAGCTGGTCGAGCATGGCGCGCACGGAGCCACGCTTGGCATCCAGATGCGCCCGCGCCAGGTCCCGGCCCTTCGTGGTCAGCGCGACGAGCTTGACGCGGCGATCGTGCTCGGATTCATCGCGTTCGACGAGGCCGAGCTTGACGAGCTGATCCACATTGCGGCCCGCCGAAGCGACCGACAGCGAAACCAGCTGCGCGATCTCACCGATCGGGAGGGGATCGTCGGTCTGGGCCAAGGTGAACAGGGTCCGAGCCTGCGAGAAGGACAGGTCCATCGCGAGGAAGACCTCATAGGCATCCGACTCGGCATTGATGAATACCCGGCTCAGGAAGGCCTCGAGGTCCGAGAACGCCGCAGCGCGGGCATCCAGTTCAGTCACTCCAAAATAGTAACGCTCACGCAACTGTCTCGGTAGCGTGATCTTTGCCACTGCGTGAGCATCCCGGTGGGAACCAATGATGATGCGTTGGGGCGGCCCTGGCAGCCACCGTGCATCGTCATCGGTGCGGATCTGCTCGAAACTCGATGCGTTCGGGTCGTCATAGCAGCCGCGACGCATCATCATCGCTCCACGGCGGGGCCTCTGTGACGGTCCAATGTCGGGGGATTCGACAGCCCGACATAAGATTTCTGAGTGCCCACACGCTCTGACCTCCGCAATGTCGCCATCGTCGCCCACGTCGACCATGGCAAGACCACCCTCGTCGACGCGATGCTCCAGCAGCAGGGCGCATACGCCGAACACCAGGAAGTGACCGAGCGGGTCATGGACTCCGGCGACCTCGAACGCGAGAAGGGCATCACGATCCTCGCGAAGAACACCGCCGTGCGGTACGAGGGCCCCGGCGCCGAGGGCGGCGTCACGATCAACATCATCGACACCCCCGGCCACGCCGATTTCGGCGGTGAGGTCGAGCGCGGCCTCGAGATGGTGGACGGGGTGCTCCTGCTCGTCGACGCTTCCGAGGGCCCGCTGCCCCAGACCCGGTTCGTGCTGCGCAAGGCGCTGGCCAAGAACCTGCCGATCATCGTGGTGATCAACAAGGTGGACCGCGCGGACGCCCGGATCGCCGAGGTGGTGGACGAGGTCTACGGGCTGTTCATGGACCTCGTGGACGACGCCGACGCCCACCACCTCGACTTCCCGATCATCTACTGCGCCGCTAAGGCTGGCCGGGCGTCGCTCACCCAGCCGGCGGACGGCACCCTGCCCGACTCCGACAACCTCGAGCCGCTGTTCGAGCTGCTGATGGAGACCATCCCCGCCCCGCTGTACACCGAGGGCGCGCCGCTCCAGGCCCACGTCACGAACCTCGACGCCTCCCCCTACCTCGGCCGGCTCGCGCTGTGCCGGATCGTCGAGGGCACGCTGACCCGCGGCCAGACCGTGGCCTGGTGCCGCTCCGACGGCACGATCACCAACGTCCGGCTCTCCGAGCTGCTGGTCACCAAGGCGCTGGACCGGGTGCCGGCCGAATCGGCGGGCCCGGGCGACATCGTCGCCATCGCCGGAATCCCCGAGATCACGATCGGTGAGACCCTCGCCGACCCGAACGACCCCAGGCCGCTGCCGCTGATCCACGTCGACGAGCCGTCCATCTCCATGACGATCGGCATCAACACCTCCCCGCTCGCGGGCAAGGTGGGCAAGCTGCTCACCGCCCGGCTGGTGAAGAACCGCCTGGACACCGAGCTGGTGGGCAACGTCTCGATCCGGGTGCTGCCCACCGAGCGTCCCGACACCTGGGAAGTGCAGGGACGCGGCGAGCTGCAGCTGGCCGTGCTGGTGGAGATGATGCGCCGCGAGGGCTTCGAGCTCACCGTCGGCAAGCCGCAGGTGCTGGTGAAGGAGATCGACGGCCGGCTGCACGAGCCGGTCGAGCGGCTCACGGTCGACATCCCCGAGGAGCACGTCGGCACGATCACCCAGCTGATGGGCAGCCGCCGCGGCCGGATGGAGCAGATGGTCAACCACGGCACCGGCTGGGTGCGGGTGGAGTACGTGATCCCCGCGCGCGGCCTGATCGGCTTCCGCACCGAGTTCCTCACCGAGACCAGGGGCACGGGGATCATGCACCATGTTTTCGAGGGCTACGAGCCGTGGGCGGGTGAGATCAAGACCCGCCAGTCCGGCTCCCTCGTCGCCGACCGCACCGGCGTCGTCACCGGCTACGCCCTGTTCAACCTGCAGGAGCGCGGCACGCTGTTCGTCGCCCCCGGCGACGAGGTGTACGAAGGCATGATCGTCGGGGAGAACCCCCGTCCAGACGACATGGACGTGAACCCGACCAAGGAGAAGAAGCTCACCAACGTCCGGTCCTCCACCGGCGACGAGCTGGAGCGGCTGATCCCGCCGCGGCTGATGAGCCTGGAGCAGTCGCTGGAGTTCTGCCGCGAGGAGGAGTGCCTGGAGGTCACGCCGAAGAACGTCCGGATCCGCAAGCTGACCCTCGACGCGAACGAGCGCGCCAAGCAGCGGAACCGGGCGAAGAAGGCCTGACCCGGCTGGCTAGGCTGCAGCCATGGCCCTACCGGTGCTGGACGCCACCGAGCAGCGCGTCCTCGGCAGCCTGCTGGAGAAGCAGCGCACGGTGCCGGGCAGCTACCCGCTCAGCCTGAACGCGCTGCGCCTCGCCTGCAACCAGACCTCCAGCCGCGAGCCGGTGATGGAGCTGTCCGAGCGCGACCTCCAGGACGCCGCCAGGGCACTGAAGGACCGTGGCCTGCTGCGCCTGGTCTGGGCCGGCGCCGGTTCGCGGGTGGTGAAGTACCACCAGCTCCTTGACGAGGTGCTCTCCCCAGCAGACGACGAGCGCGCGCTGCTCACCGTCCTGCTGCTGCGCGGCCCGCAGTCCGCCGGAGAGCTGAAGAGCCGCACCGACCGCCTGCACCCGTTCGCCGACCGGGCCGAGGTGGAGGCCTGCCTGGCGAGGATGGCCGCAGCCACGCCGGCCCTGGTGCAGCAGTTGCCGCTGCAGCGGGGCCACCACGACCACCGCTGGATCCACCTGCTCGGTCCGGTGCCGGTCGCAACGGCGGCTGCAGAAGTCGCCGCCGCGGACCTCGAAGTCGTCCTCGCAGACGGGGCTGCGGCCCGGGACGCGAAGGTGCTCGCCGGCTACGACGCCGCCGCGGCTGCCTACTCGACGCAGCTGCTCGACGAGCTCACCGGCAAACCGTTCGACGTGTGGCTGCTGGAGCGGATCGCTGCCGACGCCGGCGGCCCGGTGATGGACCTTGGCTGCGGTCCGGGCCAGGTGACCGCCTTCCTCGCCGACACCGGGGCCGAGGTCTACGGGCTGGACGGGTCGGCGGAGATGGTCGGGCAGGCCCGGGCAAACTTCCCCGACCTCGACTTCAGCGTGGGCCGGTTCTCCCAGCTGCTGCGTCCCCGCACTGCGGCTGCGTGGGGCGCCGTCCTCGCCTGGTACTCCTTCGTGCACCTGGCCCCCTCCGAACTCGCCCCGAACCTGCGCACGGTCGCTGCGACGCTGCGGCCCGGCGGGTCGCTGGCCCTGTCGCTGCACCTCGGCGGGGAGGTGCGCCACGTCGAGGAACTGTTCGGCGTCGAGGTCGACCTCGACTTCGTGCTGCACGACCGCGACCAGGTGCTGGCGGCGGTGGCCGAGGCCGGCCTGGTGGTGCTGGAGTGGTACGTCCGTTCGCCCTACCCGGATGAGGTCCAGACCCAGCGGCTGTACGTGCTGGCCGGTAGGCCGGCCAGTTAGGCGCAGCCCGCCCGGGCCGGCTCAGGCCCCGGCACGGCCCAGTCCGGACGCCGGCCGCCAGTGCAGCCCCGCCTCGGGGTCGACCAGCAACTCCTGCGCTGCGGCGATTCCGTCCACGGTGAGTTCGGCATCGGCCGCCAGGTTGCGCTTGAGCAGGGCCAGCCCGACCGGGCCGAGCTCGTAGTGCCGTTCGGAGGTGCCCATCCGCCCCACCGGACGGCCGTCAGCCAGCACCTCGGCGCCCACTCCGGGCAGCCGCTCGGCGCTGCCGTCGAGGTGCAGCCAGGTGAGCCGGCGGGGTGGGCGGCCGAGGTTGTAGACCCGCGCGACCGTCTCCTGGCCCGGGTAGCAGCCCTTGCGCAGGTGCACGGCCGGGCCGAGGGTGTCGCCGTCGGGATTGGCGAGCTCGTTCGGGATCGTGCGCTCGTCGGTGTCCAGGAACACTCGCGGCGTGCCCGCAGCGATCCGCAGCGCCTCCATCGCCCAGGTGCCGGCCCGGTCCTCCCCGAGGACGGCGTCCACCTCTGCGCGGGGGACGACGATCGGGGCAGCCCCCTGCGGTGGCAGGACGAGCGCGTGGTCCTCGCTGACGTCGGCCAGTTCCACCCTTGCTGCGAACACCATGCGCCCCAGCCACGCCAGCAGGGGTTCGAGCCGCCCGGGCTCGGTGTGGCACCACAGCCGCTCGCCGTCGTCGGTGGCGCCGAACACGTGGGTGAGGTGGCCCTGGGCGTTGAGGATGTAGGCGACGGTCGGCACCCCCGGAGCGAGCGCGGCGAAGTCCTGGCTGCTGATGTCGTTCAGCCAGCGCAACCGGTCGGCGCCGGCAACGGTGAACACCGGACGGTGGGAAAGATCGACCCCGGCCGCGCCGGCCACCAGCGCCTTCTGCTCGCGCAGCGGGTCGCCGTAGTGCCAGACCGCGCCGGCGTCCACCCCTTCGGTGAGCCGGACGGTCATCTGCGCTCCAGCTGCGCCCAGATGTGGGGCTGCAACTCGTGCTCCTCCGTGGCCCGGTCGAAGGAGAACAGCAGGCGGCCGTCGACGTTGCCGTAGAGCCGGCGGCCGGCGGTGTAGCTGACCTTCGCGTCCCGGGTGCGAGCGACCGCGTCGGTGACCAGGTCGAGCCGGCCGGGCTGCAGCTTGCCGAACCAGATCTCGGCGAAGCCGTCCGGGGAGCACATCACCACGTCCACCGTGCCGTCGGGCAGGGGCCGCCAGAACCCGGTCTCCATGAACAGGGGCCGCACCGGGCGCCCGTCCGCGTCGGCCTCGAACGCCTGGCACAGGTAGTGCAGGTAGTCCTCGCCGTTGTCGGCGAAGTCGACCTGCAGGGCGTAGCTCTCCTTCTCCGTCCCCGGCCACTGCCGGTAGCCGGTGCCCTCCCACCGTCCGCGCAGCCAGGCGAGCCCCATCAGCGCCGGGTTGAGGTCGGCCGGAATCTCGAAAGCCATCATTCTCCTTCTCGGCGGCGCAGCAGCGCGAAGATCCCGAGCCCGGCGAGGACGACCAGCACCAGGCAGGCGGTGAAGACCACCACGCCGGTGACCGAAAGCGGGCTCAGCACCCGTCGAGCATAGCCCGGCGGCGCGCCGTGGCCCGCGGCGCCGGCGGCACCCGGCGGCTGGTTGGATGGAGCCGTGCGAGCTGTGGTGCAGCGGGTCAGTTCGGCGCAGGTCAGCGTCGACGGCGAGGTGGTGGGCGCGATCGACCGGCCCGGCCTGCTGGTGCTGGTCGGCGTGACCCACTCCGACACCGTCGCCGTGGCCGACCGCCTGGCGGAGAAGACCTGGCAGCTGCGCATCCTGGACGGCGAGCGGAGTTGCGCCGAGGACGGCGCGCCGCTGCTGGTGGTGAGCCAGTTCACCCTGTACGCCGACACCCGCAAGGGGCGGCGCCCGTCCTGGAGCGCTGCTGCGCCGGGCCCGGTGAGCGAACCGCTGGTCGCTGCCTACGTCGAGGCGCTGCGGCGGCGCGGGGCGCACGTCGAGACCGGCCGCTTCGGCGCCATGATGGCGGTCAGCCTGGTCAACTCCGGGCCCGTGACGCTGGTCCTGGACGTCGACGCCTAGTTCACCGTTCGCGCATCCCGCCGGGCCCGAGCCCCGAATCACTACAGTTTGTCGCGGACCATCCTCACCCGGGGCGGCCGAAGCTAGGAGTGCGCATGGCGAGTCTGTTGCTGGTCAGCAACGAGATCGCCAACGGCGCGCCCGCCGAACGGTCGCTGCCGGTGCTGGCACTGTTGCCGCACGACATCCACAAGGTGGCAGCCGACACCCAGGCGCTCACCGAGTCTGCGCGGGCCGACCTGGTGGTGCTCGACGGCCGGGCCGACCTCGCCGGTGCGCGGATGATGGCCCGCCTGTTCGGCTCGTCCGGCTCGACCGTGCCGATCCTGCTGGTCCTCACCGAAAGCGGCCTGGCGGCCCTCGCCCCGGACTGGGGGTTGTCCGACGTCGTGCTCGACACCGCTGGCCCGGCCGAGTTCGAGGCCAGGATCCGGCTGCTGGTCAGCGCAGCGGCCAATGACGGCCTGATCAGCGCCGGCGGGATCGTGATCGACGACGCCGCGTACTCCGTGCTGCTGGACGGTGCACCGCTCGACCTCACCTACACCGAGTTCGAGCTGCTGAAGTACCTGGTGCAGCACCCGGGCAGGGTGTTCAGCCGCGAGCACCTGCTCGCCGACGTGTGGGGCTACGACTACTACGGCGGCACGCGCACCGTCGACGTCCACGTGCGCCGGCTGCGGGCGAAGCTCGGCCCCGAGCACGAGGCCCTGATCGGCACCGTCCGCAACGTCGGCTACCGGTTCTCCCCCGACGGCGGCCACCGGCGCTGAGCCGTGACCGGCGGCCGCCCTGGTGACGACTAGCCTGCAAGCTGTGTGGACCAATCGACTCTCAGCCGGCCAGCTGGAACAGGTCACGGGCCTGGCCGCGCGCGCGGCTGCGGCCGACGGGGTGCAGCCGCTGAACGAGGAGGCGACGCTGGCCCTGCGCGACGACTCGGCCCGGCACCTGGTCGCCGCCGGCTCCCTCGGTTACCTGCAGTGGAAGCCGGGCTACCGCACGGCTCAGCTCGTGGTCGACCCCGAACACCGGCGCCGCGGGATCGGGCGCGGCCTGCTCGGCGAACTGGCTGCGCTCGCTCCGTCCGGTTCGAAGGGCGGCCAACCTGTGTGGGGCGTGTGGGCGTTCGGCGACCTCCCGGCTGCGCAGGGCTTCGCCACGGCACTGGGCCTCGAGGCCGGCCGGGGGTTGCTCGTCATGGAACGCCAACTCGCGGGGGTGACGGCACCGCAGCTACCCGCGGGCCTCACCGTGCGCGGCTTCGAGGCACAGGACGCCGCGGCGCTGCTGGAGGTGAACGCCGCAGCCTTCGCCCACCACCCCGAGCAGGGCGCGCTCGATGCAGCCGGGCTGGCCGCGCGGATGGCGCAGCCCTGGTTCGACCCGTCCGGCCTGCTGCTGGGCTTCGACGCCGAAGGGCTGGCAGCCTTCCACTGGACGAAGCTTGCCGAGCCGGGGATCGGGGAGGTGTACGTGATCGGGGTCGCCCCGAGGGCGCAGGGCCGCGGCTACGGGAAGGTGCTGCTGGCAGCGGGCCTGGCCCACCTGCGGGGGGCCGGGGCGGAGCGGGTACTGCTCTACGTCGACAGCGCCGAGCAGGTAGCGGTAAGAATGTACGAAAGCGCCGGATTCCACGTTGCCCACCGCGACGTGCTCTACGGGCCGGGACACCAGGAGCGACCATGACCTCGGTTGAGGACCCCACAGGGGTGGACGAGCACGTCGAGGAGCAGCTGGAAGAGCTGGCCGAGGCGGTTGCGGACGAGCACGAGCAGGAGCCGCCGGAATTGCCGGCCGGCCGGTTCTCCGACCGGGAGCTGTCCTGGCTGGCGTTCAACAACCGGGTGCTCGACCTGGCCAAGGACGCCCGGCGGGTGCCACTGCTGGAGCGCGCCCGGTTCCTGGCGATCTTCTCCTCCAACCTCGACGAGTTCTTCATGGTCCGGGTGGCCGGCCTCAAGCGCCGGATGGCTGCCGGGGTGGCGGTGGCGAGCAACTCCGGCCTGATGCCCCGGGAACTGCACGACGCGATCCTCACCCGCACCCGGGAGCTGGTGGACGACGCTGCCACCGTGTTCGCCGAGGACGTCCGTCCAGCCCTGGCCGGGCACGGCATCGAGATCCTGCGCTGGGACGAGCTCACCGGCGACGAGCGGGAGCGGATGACCGAGCTGTTCGAGAACCGCATCTTCCCCGTCCTCACCCCGCTCGCTGTCGACCCCTCCCACCCCTTCCCCTACATCTCCGGCCTGAGCGTCAACCTCGCCGTGCTGCTGCGCAACCCGGTGACCGGGGTGCGCCAGTTCGCGCGGGTGAAGGTGCCTACCATCCTCAGCCGCTTCGTGCCGCTGGGCGGGGGCCGGTTCGTGCCGCTGGAGGACGTGATCGCCCGCCACCTCGACCAGCTGTTCTCCGGCATGCAGATCCTCGGCCACTCCACCTTCCGGGTCACCCGCAACGAGGACGTCGAGGTCGAGGAGGACGACGCGGAGAACCTGCTGTTCGCGCTGGAGAAGGAACTGCTGCGGCGCAAGATCGGCCGGCCACCGGTGCGGCTCGAGGTCGAGGACGACATCGACGACAAGATGCTGCACCTCTTGGTGAGCGAGCTGGACATCAGCGAGAAGGAAGTCTTCCGGATGCCCAGCCCGCTGGACCTCACCGGGCTGTTCTCGATCGCCGACCTCGACCGGGAGGCGCTGGCCTACCCGTCGTTCCTGCCGAAGACCCACCCCGAGCTGGCCGAGGTCGAGACCGCCCAGCCGGCCGACCTGTTCGCCGCGCTGAAGAACCGGGAGGTGCTGCTGCACCACCCCTACGACTCGTTCGCGACTTCCGTCCAGCGCTTCATCGAGCAGGCCGCTGCGGACCCGGCGGTGCTGGCGATCAAGCAGACGCTGTACCGCACCTCGGGCGACTCCCCGATCATCGACGCCCTGATCGAGGCGGCGCAGGCCGGCAAGCAGGTGCTGGCGCTGGTTGAGATCAAGGCGCGCTTCGACGAGCAGGCGAACATCGCCTGGGCCAGGAAGCTGGAGAAGGCCGGCTGCCACGTCGTGTACGGCATGCTCGGCCTGAAGACCCACTGCAAGCTGTCCCTCGTGGTGCGCGAGGAGCCGCAGGGGTTGCGCCGCTACGTCCACATCGGCACCGGGAACTACAACCCGAAGACTGCTCGGATGTATGAGGACATGGGGCTGCTCACCTCGAACGCGATCATCACAGAGGATGTCGCCAGGCTGTTCAACCACCTGTCCGGCATGGCCCAGGAGACCCGCTACAAGCGCCTGCTGGTGGCACCCCACAGCGTGCGGCGGGGGCTGCTGGAGAACATCCACACCGAGATCCTCAACCACAAGCGCGGCCTGCCGGCCCGGGTGCGGATCAAGGTGAACTCGATCGTCGACGAGGCCGTCACCGACGCCCTGTACCGCGCCTCCCAGGCCGGGGTGCCGGTGGACCTCTGGGTGCGCGGGATCTGCTCGGTGCGCCCCGGAGTGCCGGGCCTCAGCGAGAACATCCGGGTGCGCAGCATCCTCGGCCGCTTCCTCGAGCACAGCCGCCTGTTCTGGTTCGCCAACGGCGGGGACCCGAAGGTGGGCATCGGCTCGTCCGACCTGATGCACCGCAATCTCGACCGCAGGGTCGAGGTGGTGGTCGGGCTGACCAACCCGCGCCACATCGACCAGATCGGCGGGCTGTTCGACCTCGCCTTCGACGAGGGCACAGCGTCGTGGTGGCTGGAGGGCGACACCTGGACGCAGCGCACCCTCGGGCCCGACGGCGAACCGCTGCTGGACATTCAGGAGCACCTGATCGCCACCATGGGCCAGCGCCGGGCGGTCGAGCGCTAGGCCGGCATGCCGAACAACGCGGTAAAGCGGATCACCGCGGCCGGCACGGTCGTGCTGCGCCCCGGGCCGGGCGACGAGCCGGAGGTGCTGCTGGTGCACCGTCCGGGCTATGACGACTGGAGCCTGCCCAAGGGCAAGATCAACGCTGACGAGTACCTCGCCGGCTGCGCCGTTCGCGAGACCGTGGAGGAGACCGCCGTGGCGGTTCGGCTGGGCATCCCGGTCGACCGGATCCGCTACCCGGTGGGAGGCGGGGAGAAGACCGTCTACTACTGGCGGGCCAGCGCCCTGCGCGAGGGTCGGCACAAGCCGAACTCGGAGATCGACGAGGTGGCCTGGCTGCCGCTGCGAAAGGCGTTGCGGCGAGTCAGCTACGCGGACGAGCGACCCCTGATCGAACAGGCCGCAGGGCTGCCGGGGTCCACCCCGCTGGTCATCGTCCGCCACGGCAAGGCGATGCTGCGGGCGAACTGGACCGGTCGAGACCAGGCCCGGCCACTCGACGAGCGGGGACGGCGGCAGAGCCGGCTGCTGGTGCCGCTGCTGGAGGCCTACGGCGTGGGCCGCCTGGTCTCCTCCTCTTCCGTGCGGTGCATGAAGACGCTGCAGCCGCACGCCAGGGCCCACCGGCTGGAGGTTGAGGGCTGGACGACCCTCAGCGAGGAGCAGGCAGAGAAGAACCCGAAGGCTGTGAAGATCCTGATGCGCCGCCTCGCCCGCCAGACCGGGGAGCACGGGCTGCCCACAGCCGTGTGCGGCCACCGTCCGGTGCTGCCGGCGATGCTGGCAGCGCTCGGGATCCCCGACCGCTCACTGCGTCCGGGGGCAGCGCTGGTGGCCCACCTGGACGGGGCCGGCGAGGTGCTCGCCGTCGAGGTGCACAAGCCGCGCGTCTAGCCACGACCGCGACGCCCACCACTTCCCCGCACAGCGCTAGCCGGCCGGGGGTGCCGTGCTGGCCCGGACGACCAGCTGCGGCTCGAGCAGCAGGTGCTGGGTGGACGCCGCGCCGGTCTCGATCAGCTGCACCAGCAGCTCCACGCTGAGCCGCCCGATCTCGTCGAAGTCCTGCCGGATCGTGGTGAGGCCCGGCGAGAAGAACTCGGCCTCGGGGTAGTCGTCGAACCCGACCAGGCTCACCTGCTCGGGGCAGCGCAGCCCCAGCTCGTGCATGGCGTGCAGCGCGCCGAGCGACATCGAGTCGTTCGCAACGAAGATCGCCGTGGCCCCGTGCTCGGTGAGCAACTCCTTGGCCGCGACGTAGCCGGAGGCGGCCGACCAGTCGCCGCGCACCAGCGGCGGTTCGGCGACGCCGGCGTCGGCCAGGGCCTGCCGCCAGCCCTTGACCCGCTCGCGGCTCTCGTACCAGTTCTCCGGGCCGGCGAGGTGCCAGACCGTGCGGTGGCCCAGCCCGAGCAGGTGCTCGGTGGCCAGCTTCGCTCCGCGCCGCTGGTCGACGCTCACCAGCGGGTAGTTGCCCGGCATGCCGGCGTGGATCGCCACCATCGGCGGCAGGTCGGGACGTCCCTGGCCCTCGCCGGGCGCCGGGGTCTCGGAGATCAGCGGCTGCAGCAGGATGACCCCGTCCGACGACCGGGAACGCAGCAGGTGGGCGCCCTGGGCAACGGCGGTCCGGTCGGGATCGGTCAGGTGCGTGATCGTGACGCTGTAGCCGAGGTCGCGCGCCGCGACCTCGATGCCCCGAAGCGCGGCCCTCGGCCCGTACAGGGTGGTGTCGACGGTCAGCACCCCGATGCTGCGCGAGCGCCCGCTGGCCAGCCCGCGGGCGAGCATGTTGGGCCGGTAGTCGAGGGACTCCATTGCGGCCAGCACCCGCTCCTTGGTCGGAGTCGCCACCTTGGCGTGGCCGTTGATCACCCGGGAGACGGTCATCGTCGACACCTCGGCGAGCCGGGCGACATCGGTGAGCGTGGGGGCGCGGTAGCCGGCTGCACCGCCGACGGTATCGCTCATGGTGTTAGCGTATTACACCGCTGCCTGCCCGGGCGGCTCCGCTGGCGGGGAAAAGCTCGGTTGCAGTTCACCTTGCGTTCACCCGGGTGCCCCGATCCGGTCAGGTGGGCGGCCTAGCTTGGGCCGCGGAGCAAACGCTCCGCCGACCTAGAAGCTGAAGGAATCGCGTGAGAATCAAGCCGATCGCCGCCGCCCTGGCCACCGCCACCGCCCTGGTCCTCGCCGGCTGTGCGACCAACGAGACCGGCGCAGCCCCCGGCACCAGTGCGCCGGGCGCGCAGACCCTGAGCGGCAAGGGAGCCAGCTCGATGAAGGCGGCCCAGGAGAAGTGGGTCGCCGACTTCCAGACCGCCAACACCGGGGTCACCGTGAACTACTCCCCCGACGGCTCTGGCGCCGGTCGCTCGGCGTTCATCGCCGGCGCCGTCCAGTTCGCCGGTTCCGACCGGCCGTTCAAGGACGAGGAGATGGGCGCCGGCAAGTTCGCCACCTGCGCGCCCGAATCCAACGCGCTGAACCTGCCGGTGTACATCTCGCCGATCGCGGTCGTGTTCAACGTCGACGGCGTGGACTCCCTCACCCTCGACCCGGACACGGTGGCCGGGATCTTCGCCGGCAGGATCACCAAGTGGAACGACCCGGCGATCGCCAGGACGAACCCCGGGGCCAAGCTGCCCGAAGCGAACATCACCGCCGTGCACCGGGCTGACGACTCCGGCACCACCAACAACTTCACCGACACCCTCAACCAGCTCGCCCCCGACGTGTGGACGGAGGAGGCTTCCGACACCTGGCCGGCGAGCATGGGTGGCGAGGCCGCGACCGGCACCTCCGGGGTGGTCCAGGCCGTGAAGAACGGCAAGAACACCATCGGCTACGCCGACGCCTCGCAGGCCGGCGACCTCGGCATGGCGGAACTGCTGATCGGCGGCGAGCCGCTCGGACCGACCGCTGCAGCTGCGGCCGCGGTGGTGGACGCCTCCCCGCAGGTCTCCGGCCGCAGCGAGCACGACCTCGCGCTCACCCTCGACCGCACCTCCGAAGGCGTCTACCCGGCGGTCCTCGTGTCCTACGCGATCGTCTGCGAGACCTACAAGAACGCAGCCGAAGCAGCGCTGGTGAAGGACTACATCGGCTACATCACCTCCGCAGAGGGGCAGCAGGCCGCAGCCGACTCCGCCGGCGCAGCCCCGCTGTCGGCCGCCACCCAGGCCAAGGTCAAGGCCGCGGTCGATTCCATCAAGTGACGATTCCCGAGGGCGGCGCCGGTGCCAGCACCGGCGCCGCCGTCCAACGTAGCCTTGGGGGAACCGTGAGGAAGGCCGCAGGAATGACCGAGCTGATCCGGGACACGGCCGCACCGGAGCCACCCCCGGCCGACCCCGTACCGCCACCGGCAGGGCTGGCGGCACCCGGGCGCGAGCGTCGCGCAGACCGGCTGTTCCAGGGCCTCGCCACCGGGTCCGGCGTCCTGATCCTGGTGATCCTCGCCCTCGTCGCAGGCTTCCTGCTGATCCAGGGCGCCCCGGCCCTGTTCGCCGACCCTGCCCGCCTGGCCGGGGAGGGCTACGGCGAGTTCGCAGCCTGGGTTGCGCCGTTCGCCTTCGGCACGGTGTGGGCAGCGGTCCTCGCCCTCGCCATGGCAGTGCCGGTCTCGCTGGGCATCGCCCTGTTCATCTCCCACCTCGCCCCGCGCCGGATCGCCCAGCCACTGGGCTACCTGATCGACCTGCTGGCCGCGGTTCCGTCCGTGGTGTTCGGCCTGTGGGGCTCGATCGTGCTGGCGCCGGCGATGCTGCCGCTGTTCGAGTGGCTGAACGCCAACCTCGGCTTCATCCCGCTGTTCTCTGGCATGGTTTCCGGCACCGGCCGGACCATCCTCACCGCTGCCGTGGTGCTGGCCACCATGGTGCTGCCGATCATCACCAGCCTGTGCCGGGAGGTGTTCCTCCAGACCCCGCGGCTGCACGAGGAGGCCGCGCTGGCTCTCGGCGCGACCCGCTGGGAGATGATCAAGGTGGCGGTGCTGCCGTTCGCGCGTCCCGGCATCGTCGCTGCCGTGATGCTCGGCCTCGGCCGGGCGCTCGGCGAGACCATGGCCGTGGCCATGGTGATGTCGGGCGGCCGGAACATCACCTTCGAGGTGCTCACGTCCGGCAACCCCAACACGATCGCGGCGACGATCGCCCAGAACTTCCCCGAGGCGTACGGGCTGAAGATCAACCAACTGGTCGCCGCCGGCCTGGTGCTGTTCCTGATCACGCTCGCCGTGAACATGGTCGCCCGCTGGATCGTGGCCCGCCGAGCCGAGTACTCCGGAGCCAACTGATGACCACGATCTCCCAGCGGCTCGGCACCGACACCCTCACCGCCGGCCGGCTGCCGAAGGCGACCGTGCCGATCGCGCTGCTGGCCAGCGCGCTCGTCGGCTACGCCCTGGCCGTACTGCTCACCGGTGGCGCCAACATCGCCCTCGCCCTGCTGCTGGCCTACCTGCTCTACCTGGTGGGCATGGAGGTGGCGGCCCGCGTCGTGGAGGGGCCGCGGCAGGCGTCCGACCGCCGGGCCAGCAACCTGATCGCCGGCGCCTTCCTGCTGGCCCTGCTGCCGCTGGGCTCGGTGGCGTGGGAGACGGTCAGCCAGGGGCTGGCCAGGTTCGACCCGGCCTTCTTCACCAACTCCATGCGCAACGTCGTCGGTGAGGGCGGCGGGGCCTCCCACGCCATCGCCGGGACCCTCTGGGTCACCGGCACCGCCAGCCTGATCGCAGTGCCCATCGGCCTGTTGACCGCGATCTACCTGGCCGAGTACGGGGCACGCAGCCGGCTGGCGAAGGCCATCACGTTCTTCGTGGACGTGATGACCGGCATCCCTTCCATCGTGGCCGGGTTGTTCGCCTACTCCCTGATGACCCTGCTGCTCGGGCCGGGCGCCATCTTCGGCCTCTCCGGCGGCATCGCCCTCTCGGTGCTGATGATCCCTGTGGTAGTCCGCTCCTGCGAGGAGTTGCTGCGGCTGGTGCCCAACGAGCTGCGTGAGGCCGCGTACGCCCTCGGCGTGCCCAAGTGGGTGACGATTGTGCGGGTCGTGGTGCCGACCGCCATCTCCGGCATCGTCTCCGGCGTCATCCTCGCTGTGGCAAGGGTGATCGGGGAGACCGCGCCGTTGATGATCGCCGCCGGCTTCACGGCCTCGCTGAACAACAACCTCCTGGCGAACCCGATGATGACCCTGCCGGTGTTCGTCTACGACTCCTACGCCCATCCCGGCTCGGACGCCGACCCGTACTGGGAACGCGCCTGGGCCGGGGCGCTCACGCTGATCCTGATCGTGATGCTGCTGAACCTCATCGGGCGGCTGATCGCCCGTCGATTCGCGCCCAAGACCGGGCGCTGAGAAGGAAGAACGATGTCCAAGAGGATCGAGATCACCGACCTGAACGTCTACTACGGCGCCTTCCGCGCAGTGGAGGACGTCACCATGACCATCGAGCCGCGGGCCGTGACGGCGTTCATCGGCCCGTCCGGCTGCGGCAAGTCGACCTTCCTGCGCACGCTCAACCGAATGCACGAGGTGGTTCCGGGCGCGCGGGTGGAGGGCGAGGTGCTGCTCGACGGGGAGAACCTCTACGCCCCGGGGGTCGACCCGGTTCGGGTGCGCCGCCAGGTCGGCATGGTGTTCCAGCGGCCCAACCCGTTCCCCACCATGTCGATCAGGGAGAACGTGCTGGCCGGGATCCGGCTGAACTTCGCCAGGATGCCGAAGGCGGAGCAGGACGACGTGGTGGAGCGGTCGCTGCGCAGCGCCAACCTGTGGGAGGAGGTCAAGAACCGGCTGGACCTGCCCGGCTCGGGCCTCTCCGGCGGCCAGCAGCAGCGGTTGTGCATCGCCAGGGCCATCGCGATGCAGCCCCAGGTGCTGTTGATGGACGAGCCGTGCTCCGCGCTCGACCCGATCTCGACGCTGGCGATCGAGGACCTGATCGAGCAGCTGAAGGAGAACTACACGATCGTGATCGTCACCCACAACATGCAGCAGGCCGCCCGGGTGTCCGACGTCACAGCCTTCTTCAACATCGCCGGCACCGGCTCCCCCGGGCGGCTGATCGAGGCCGGCGCAACCGACAAGATCTTCTCCACTCCGGACATCAAGGCCACCGAGGACTACATCTCCGGCCGCTTCGGCTGAGCCGGCCCATCCGCCAGGCCGACCCAAAGCGTCCTCACAAGGTCGTCGGCTAACCTTTCGGCGTGAGCAGCGCAGGGTGGTATCCGGATCCGGGCGGTCAGCCCGGGCTCTACCGCTACTGGACGGGCACGGCCTGGACGGCGGCGGTGACGGCCAATCCGCAGATCACGCCGCCCCCGGTGGCCCCGGGCGGTCCGGCAGGTGCGGCGCAGCCCGGTTCGGGCGAGCCGTCCCGCGGCCGTTCGGTCGGCTGGTGGCTGGCCGGCGGGGCTGCGCTGGTGGCTGTCGTCCTGATCGCGTGGTTCGTCACCCAGGGCGTCTCCCGCATCGCCGGGGGTGGCGGGGGCAACGAACCCGGCGGCAACCCGACGCAGAGCATCTGCCCGCGCGTGGAGGAGACCGAAGAACCCACCGCACCGCCGCAGCGCGCGGAGGGCCGGGTCTACGGCGGCAAGATCTCCTACCCCATGCTGGGCGACCCGTGGAGCCCGGTGCAGGGCGACAACCGGGTGCCGTTCGGCAGGGACGTGGCCAGCCAGACCGTGATGCTGGAGCCCAACTACAACGGTGAGGGCTCGAGCTGGGTGGCTTCGGTGCTGGTCGGAGAGCTGGTCGCGGGCGACGGCTTCTTCAGCCCGAAGGAGGGCTCGGAGATCGTGATGAAGTGCGTGGTCGGGAAGTTCTACGGCGACGCGGAGGTCGCACGCTCCGACGTCGACTCCAGGGCGCTCAGCGTGGACGGCCATGACGCCTGGCTGCTGGAGAGCCACCTGACCTTCGAAATCCCTGGCCTCGAGGCCAAGGGCGAGACCGCGATCGTGGTGATCGTAGACACCGGCGCCGAGTCGGCCTCGCTGTACTACGCGTCCATCCCGGACAACGCGCCGGGGCAGCTGATGCAGGACGCCCGCAACCTGATCCCGGAGCTCACCGTCGACTGAAGCTCAGCCGCAGGTGTAGAGGCCGAGGTCGCGCTTGAGCCGCAGCACCCTGGCTGCGGACTGCGTGACCCGGTCGGCGAAGGCCGGGTCCCGGCGCGCCCGACGGATGATCCCGCCGGCCATGGCTGCGGTCAGCGCCGGGTCGGCGTTGATCACCAGGTCACCACCGGCGGCGACGAACCGCACCGCCCGCTGGGCGGCCGGGACGGCCCGGGCGGATACGGCCGCCCCGAGGTCGTCGCTGATCACCACCCCCTCGTAACCCCACTCGCGGAGCAGGCCGACCACCTTGGGTGAGAACACCGCCTGGCGTTCGGGGTCGATCCGCTGGTACGTCGCGGACGACACCATCACCGAGGCGACACCGCCCGAGACGGCCGCCCGGAAGGGTCTCAGCGCTGCGCTGCTGGCGTGGGTCACCCGGTCGACCACGCCACCGGTGTGGTCGGTGTTGCCCACCACCTCGCCGAGGCCGGGGAAGTGCTTGACCGATGCCGCCACCCCGGCGTCGGCCAGGCCTGCGATCACGGCGCCGGTGCTGGCTGCCACCTTCTCGGGGTCGCTGCCGTAACCCCTGCCCAGCCGTCCGACCGGCTGGTTGGTGCGGAGCTTGCGCGTGGGCACGACGTCGGCGACCGGAGCGAGATCGAGCAGCACCCCCGCCCTGGCCAGCCGGCTCCCCCACCCGGCGGCTGACCGCCGCAGCTGGCCCGTGGTGAGTTCGGCCTGCCTGGCCGCGGACGGGATCCTGCCCCAACCCGGCCCGGTCAGCCGCTGCACGCTTCCGCCCTCCTGGTCGGCAGCTACCAGCAGGGCTGCGTCCGGGTGGATCCGGGCGAGCCTGCGGGTGAGGGTGCGGGTGGCGCTGACCCCGCCGGACTGGTCACCCAGCAGCACCACCGAGCCGACCCGGTGGTCGGCCAGCGCCCGCCGCTCGGCGGTGCCGAGCCCACCGTCCACCCCCACCATGAGCAGCTGCCCGGCCTGGGAGCGCAGCGGCAGCGCTGCCGCCTCCGCAAGGCAGGCCTGCGTGGGCCTGGTCGGTTCGGGGGCCTGCGTCGGGGTGGACGTCGGGGCCGTGGCGGACGGGGCCGTGGCGGACGGCGACTGGGCGGAGGGCGGAGCACCCGGCGCAGCCGGTGGCGCGGGGGTGCACCCTGCCAGCAGGCTGCAGGCGAGCGCCATCACCACCGACCGCGCGCTCAACTGTCGAGCTCCAGCGCGAGCAGCGCGTTCTCCACCACCTCGGCCAGCGCGGGGTGGATCCAGTACTGCCCCCGGGCCATCGAGGTCGCGTCCAGGCCGAAGCTCATCGCCTGGATCAGGGGCTGGACCAGGTTCGCGGCGTCGGGGCCGAGGATGTGCGCGCCCAGCAGCTGCCCGGTGGCCCGGTCGGCGATCACCTTGGCGAAGTGGTCGGTGTCCTCCATCGCCCAGCCGTAGGCGACACCGCCGTAGTCGCGGGTGCCCACCGTGTAGGGCAGCCCACGCTCGGCACACTCCTGCTCGGTGAGGCCCACCCAGGCCGCCTGCGGCCCGCTGAACACGGCCTGCGGGACGAAGCGGTGGTCTGCGGTCATCGGCCGGTCGGGGTGCAGCAGGTTGTGCTGCACCACCCTGGCCTCGTGGTTGGCCACGTGCTTGAGCTGCCACGGCGAGCAGACGTCGCCAAGGGCCCAGATGCCCTCCCGGGTGGTGCGCTGCTGCGGGTCGACCACCACCAGCCCGGCGGTGTCCCGCTCGACCCCCGTCAGCTCCAGCCCGAGGGTGTCACCGTTGGGCCCCCGGCCGGTGGCGAGCAGCACCTGCTCGGCTTCGAAGTCGTACTCGATGCCGTCGCCGTCGGTGGTGCCCACAGCCACCCTGCCGTTGCCGGCGTCCGCGAGGGAGGCCAGGTGCTGGCCCAGCCGCAGCACCACCCGGCGGCTGATCAGGTCGGTGAACCTGCGCGACACCTCCTCATCGGCGTGCTTGAGCAGCCGGTCGCCCCGGTGCAGCAGGGTCACCTGGGTGCCGTAGGCGGCGAAGATGTGGGCGAACTCCGCTGCCACCAGGCCGCCGCCGACGATCACCAGGCTCCCCGGCAGCCGCTCCAGGTGCATGATCGTGTCCGAGGTGTGCACCCGTCCGGCCAGCTCGGAGGAGCTGATGCCGGGCACCTGCGGCAGGTGGGGACGCGAGCCGGCGGCGATCACGAAGCGGTCTGCGGTGATGGTCTCCTCCCCCACCTGCAGCACCTTGTCGGCCACGAACCTGGCCCGGCTCCGGTAGAGGGTCACGTTGGCCGCGTCCCTGCGGTAGGCCTCGCCGCTGGCCGTGATCGCGTCGATGCGCGCGAAGATGCGGTCGCGGATGGCCGGCCAGTCGACGCTCACCTGCCCCACCCCGACGCCGAGCCGGCCAGCGTCCCGAGCCTCCTCGGCCAGGTCGGCAGGGTGGGCGAACATCTTGGTCGGGATGCAGCCGACGTTCAGGCAGGTGCCACCGAACCACTCCTGCCCGTCGACCAGGGCCACCTGCAGGTGGTCGAAGCGTTCGTCGATGATGCTGTTCCCGCTGCCCGAGCCGATCACGCAGAGGTCGAAGTGGCGCATGGTCCGATTGTGGCATCCCGGGCGAAGCCGCCGGCGCACCAGCATCCGCGGCCGTCGCGCCCCACTCCGGCCTCGGCCCCGCGCCCGGCCCGTCCCCCGTTGACGGGAAGTGGGACGGCGCCAGCCCCCGAAGGGCGGGAAGGGCCCGGAACTACTTGGGGATCCCGGAGTAGGAGTGCAGGCCGGTGGTGAGCAGGTTCACCCCGACGAAGTTGAACCAGAAGCTGGCCAGGCCGACGATGGCCAGGATGGCGGCCCGGCGGCCCTTCCAGCCTGCGGTGGCCCGGGCGTGCAGGTAGCCGGCGTACACGATCCAGGTGACGAGGGAGAAGGTCTCCTTCGGGTCCCAGCCCCAGAACCGTCCCCAGGCCACCTGCGCCCAGATCGCGCCCGCCGCGATCGTGAACGTCCACAGCGGGAAGGCGAAGGCGTGGAAGCGGTAGCTCAGGCGGTCGAGGCGGTCGGCGGACGGGATCCGCGCGAGGTAGCCCGAGGCGCCCCCGCCCTCCTCCGCGCGGGAGCGGATCAGGTACAGCACCGCGGCCAGGCCGCCGACGTTGAACGCAGCGCCCGCGGTCGCCGCGGCGAAGATGTGGATGTCGAACCAGACCGACTGCAGCGCCGGCATCAGCTGCGCGACCGCGACGTGGAAGACCCACACCGCCAGCCCCTGCCCGATCGTGAGCAGCAGGGCCACCGGCAGCCCGAGCCAGCGCATCCCGAACCGGAGGGCGAGCACCAGGTAGACCACTGCGGCGATCGCCAGCGCCGTGGTCATGAACTCGTACATGTTGCCGAGCGGCAGCCGGCCGGCAGCCACCCCGCGCAGCACCACGCCCACGATGTGGCTGAGCGCTGCGACGATCGTCAGCGCAACGCCCACCCGGCCCAGCAGTTCCACCCGCGATGCCGGCGCGGGCGGCGCCTGGTCCACCGGTCCCGCCGGCCCCGGGGCACCGGCCGGCACCAGCTCGCGCGCCGGCGCCTGCGTGCGCGCGGCGGCCCACTCGGCAGCGTGGAGGAGCATCGCCACCGCGTAGAGCACCACGGAGGTGACCATGGCCAGGTCTGAGTATTCGGAGATCAACGCCCCTCCTCGTCTTCGCTGTCGGCCAGCGTAGCCCGCAGCCCGCAGGCCTCCGCCAGTGCCCCCACCTCTTCAGTGAGACCGGGGCGGCCGTCCACACGGTCCAGACCGGCCACCGACACCCCCGTCCCCGCCCCGGCTGCGGGCTCGACGCGGACGAACAGTCGCCTGGGCTTCACCGTGAGCGAGACGGCCATGCCCAGCACCGCCAGTAGCACCGAACCGAGCACCAGCCAGCCGCCGGGGGTGTTGGAGATCTGCAGCTTGGTCCAGCGCCGCCAGCCCTCGAAACTGATCGAGCCCTGGCCGTCGGGCAGCTTGAAGCCGGTGCCGGGAGTGAGGGCTGCCCGCACCGGCTCGCCGCCAGCGAGGGTGAGCTGGGTGAGCCCGGACTTGTCCAGCACGTACACGTTCTCCGGGCGGCCGGTCTCGGTCTTCGGCGGGCCGGCCCACACGTTCACCAGCAGCCTCGGGTTGAGTGCGTCCGGAAACACCGAGACCATCGCTGCCCCCTCGCCACCGGCCGTCGGCAGCAGGACGCCTTCGAACGCGAGCCGCCGGGGTCTGGCGTCCGGGGCCTTGATCACCCCGTCGGAGCGGAAGTTGACGTCCTGGGGCAGGAACACGACCGGCCCGGAGAACGCCACGTCGCCGTTGCCGTCGCGCACGGTGACCACCGGCGCGTAGCCGTGGCCCAGCAGGTGGACGCTGTCGGTCCCGACCTGCAGCGGGGCGTTCACCTGCAGCGTCCGCGCCTCCTCCGGCCGGCCGGGGCCGGCCACGGTCACCGCTGCCGTGAACTCCCTTGCGGCGCCCTGGTCGACCGGTCCGGTCTCGAACCGGACGCGGAACTCGTCGAGCCGCAGCGTGAACGGGGTGAGCCGAGCGGGGTCGAAGGCCGCCCCCGCCCCGAACTCGTCGTACTGGGTGAGGGTGTTGGAGAACGCCTGGCCCTCGACGACGATCGCCGTGCCGCGGAAGCTGAACAACGAGCCCCACGCCAGGCCGATCAGCATCGTGACCAGGCAGATGTGGAACACCAGGTTGCCGGTCTCGCGCAGGTAGCCGCGCTCTGCCGACACCGCGTCCGTGTCCCTGCGCACCCGGTAGCCGCGGGCCTTCAGGTGGGTCGCGGCCACGGCCAGGACGTCCTCCGGCACCCGATCGACGGTCGCTCCCCTGAACCCGGGCAGGCGGTCGAGCCGGCCAGGCGGTGGCGCCGGCGGTTCGCGCAACGCGCGCAGGTAGCCGGCGGTGCGCGGGAGGATGCAGCCGATCAGCGAGATGAACAGCAGCAGGTAGATGGACGCGAACCAGGCCGAGCCGAACACGTCGAAGAAGCCCAGCCGGTCGAGCCACTCGCCCCAGCCGGGCTGGTCGCGCAGGAAGTCCGCAACCCCGATCGGGTTGGTCGGCCGCTGGGGCACCAGCGAGCCGGGAATGGCTGCGATGCCGAGCACCAGCAGCAGGATCAGCGCGGTGCGCATCGAGGTGAGCGTCGTCCAGGCGAACCGCAACCAGCCGGCCAGCTCGCGGCCGACCGCCATCAGATCACCACCTGGAAGCCTGCGGCCCAGTTGCGCAGCCCGCCCATCAACGCATCCCACAACCCGGTGACTAGCAGCAGGCCGACCGCCATCATCGCGACGCCTCCGGCCACCTGGATGGCCCGGTGGTGGCGCCGCACCCAGCCGAGGGTCCCGGCCAGCCGGTCGAAGGCCAGGCCGGCCACCACGAACGGCAGCCCGAGCCCGAGCGCGTAGGCGAGGGCCAGCACCCCACCGCGGAGCGCCGTTGCCTCGTTCAGGGCGAGGGTCAGCACAACGGAGAGCGCCGGGCCGATGCAGGGCGTCCAGCCCAGCCCGAACACCACTCCGAGCACGGGCGAAGCGGCCACCCCCAGCCTCGGCAGCACGCCGAGGCGCCAGGTGCCCTGGCCCAGCGGCAGCCAGCCGGTGAACACCAGCCCGAGCGCGATGGCCAGCACGCCGGCCACCACCATCAGCGGCCGCTGCCAGGCGGCCAGGGCAGCCCCCACCGAGCCGACCAGGGCGCCGGAGGCCACGAACACCGCTGCGAACCCCGCGACGAACCCCAGAGTGCCGGCCAGCACCCGTCGCCGGCCGCCGGGGCCGGCCCGGCCGGAGGTGATCTCGGCAGCGCCCAGCCCGGTGGCGTAGGAGAGGTAGCCCGGCAGGAGCGGCAGCACGCAGGGAGAGAAGAACGAAACGATGCCGGCCAGCATCGCCACCGGCAGCGCCAGGGCCACGGAGCCGCCGACCGCCTCCCGCACCCAGCTCGCCAGGTCCAGCGGGGTCATCGCCCGGCCGCCAGGTCCTCGATGAGCCCCACCAGCGTGGCCTCTGTGGTCTCGCCGAGGATCCGCCCCGCCACCCGGCCCTGCGGGTCGACGAGCAGGGTGCTCGGGATCGCGCTGGCCGGCAGCTGCCCGGAGAACTCCAGCAGCAGTGCCCCGTCCGGGTCGTAGAGGTTGACGTAGGGCACCCCGAAGGCGCGGACGAAGGCCTGCGGCGCCGCCCGGTCGAGGTCGCGGGTGTTGAGCCCGACGAACACGGCCGTGCCGGCGGTGCGCTCGCTGGCGGAGGCCAGCGCCGGGGCCTCGGCCCGGCACGGCGCGCACCAGGAGCCCCAAACGTTGTAGACCACGACCTTGCCGGCGGTGGCAGAGCTGTCCCACGGCTGCCCGTCCAGGGTGGTGCCGCTGACCTGCGGGGCCGGCGGACGCCGGTCCGCAGGGAGCACGGTGAGGGTGCCGTCGCCTCCGACGAACCCCTCGGTGCTGGTCGGCGCTGAGCCGCAGCCGGCCAGCGCCAGCACGGCCACCGCGGCCAGGACAGCCGAACGCCTACCCAGCATCAGGCCCCCGGGCGGAACTTCTTGACCTTGGGCGGCACCAGGTCGGCGCACGGCTCCGCGTAGTCCACCCGCACCAGGTGCCTGCCCTGGTAGGTGAAAGTGGTGACGCTGGCCAGCCTGGCCTGCCGGCGGCGCGGGTCGTGCACCAGGGGACGGCCCTCGGCCCAGCTGCGCGCCATCCAGATGGGCAGCTCGTGGGACACCACCAGCGCCTCCGCGCCCGCGGCGTGCGAGGCCGCGTCGAGCAGGGCGGTGCGCATGCGGGCGAGGATCGAGGTGTACGGCTCGCCCCACGACGGCCGCAGCGGGTTGCGCAGCGACCACCAGCTGGAGGGGCGCAGCAGGATCTCGTTGCGCTTGCCGAAGCTTCTTCCCTCGAACACGTTGGCCGCCTCGATCACCCGGTCGTCGACGTGCACCTCCAGCTCCGGGTGCCGGGCCGCGATCGGGGCCATGGTCTCCTGGGCCCGCTGCAGCGGCGAGCTGACCAGGCGAACCAGCGGGGCGTCGGCGAAGTACTCGCCCAGCCGCTCGGCCATCCGGTGGCCCAGCTCGGAGAGCCCGTAGCCGGCAGCACGGCCGTAGAGCACACCATCCGGGTTGTGCACCTGGCCGTGTCGCACCAGGTGGACGACACTGCGCTCCATCGATCTCCTCGCCTCGCTCGTGGCCCCAACAATACGCAGGGTCGCGGCGCCGCGGTCAGGCGGGCCGGGGCGCCCGACGCGGCAGGCGCCCCGGGTCGCCTCAGCGGCGGACGAAGGGTAGCTGCAGCTCGGTGACCCAGGCGTCCTCGCTGCCATCGGGCGTCTCCAGGTACACCTCCCGGCTGATCCCGGCCGGCTCGGCGTCGTGCTCCTCCAGCCACGCACCGAAGGCCTGCCACGACTCCCCGATCGTCGCCATGGAACCGAGGTGCACCTGCGTGACTGCCGTTGCGGTCGCAGGCAGTTCCACCACCTCGAACCCCGCGGCAGGCGCACCCTGGTACTGGTAGCCGGCGTGGCACTCCATCGCGTCGCCGTCCAGCACGTAGTAGCTGATCCCCTGGCCCGGTTCCGCGCCGGCCGCAAGGACCGCTGCGTAGACCTCGCCGAAGACCGCGCCGATCCGCTGGCCGATCTCCGGCTGGCTGGTCACCCGGATGGACCGCTCCGCCACCCGTACCGCCGGCAGTGCCTTCACCACGAACTCTCGCTCGGACACGGAACTCTCCCCTTCGATCAGGCGGAGCCTCGCCTCGACCGCGGCCAGCCGTTCGGTGGTGCTGCGCAACTCCTCGGCGAGCTCCGCCCGCCGGAGGGCGAGCATGCCCCGCAGTTGCTCGACGCCCAGGTCGTCGTCCAGCAACCGCCCGACCGCCTGCAGGCTGAACCCGAGCTCCTTGAGGGCGACGATGCGGTTCAGCCTGGCCAGCTGCCCGGCGGTGTAGCTGCGGTAGTTCGTCCACGGGTCGACGTGCGCCGGCACCAGCAGGCCCAGCTCGTCGTAGTTGCGCAACATCCGGACCGACACCTGGCCGAGCCGGGCGAAGTCTCCGATCTTCAACATGACTCCTTTGTCATGCCTCCCCCGGGGTGAGGGTCAAGCCCGCGCGGAGAGGGCGGCTGCGAGCGCTGCCGCGTCCAGGAACCAGATGGCGTGGCGGACGCCGTCCACGAACGTGACCGGCACGTGGTCGCTGTACTCGGCCTTGAGGGAGGGGTCGCTGTCGACGTCCACCTCGGCCCAGGTGTCGCCGGTCTCGGCGCAGACCGCACGCACGACCGCGACGGCGTCAGCGCAGAGGTGACAGCCGTCGCGGACCAGCAGCACTACCCGGGCTCGATCCATCCTGTGCTCCGGGCGGATGGGCGCTTACTTGCCGGCGCGGCGGCGCTGGATGCGCGTGCGCTTGAGCAGCTTGCGGTGCTTCTTCTTCGCCATCCGCTTGCGGCGCTTCTTGATGACCGAACCCACTGGCAGACCTCTCGAATGCCGCACCGGTGGTGCGGCAAGTTTGCTGGTCGGGCTGGCTCCCAGCCCGAAGGAACACGGCTGGTCGATCCAGCCAAGCGACGATCTTACTGAACGCCCCTGCGCTGGACGAAATCAGCCGCCAGCCGGCGGCTCAGCCGGCGTGGTAGAACGACTCGCGCAGGTAGGCGTTCACCGCGTGTTCCGGCACCCGGAAGTTGCGCCCGAACCGGACGGCCTCGAGGTCGCCGGCGTGGATCAGCCGGTAGACCGACATCCGGGACACCCGCAGTGCTGCCGCGACCTCCGCCACCTTCAGGAACCGGACCGCACCCAACGGTGACACGGGGTCGTTCATCTGTACTGCTCCCTCCCGGGGACCGTCCCGGTGACGGCCGCTCGACAAACACTAGTGGCGAAGCGAGCCTTTCGGGGACCTCGGGACGAAGTTGTCAACCAGCCACGCCGGGCGCGACGCTGGGAGCATGCGGATCGACCTGAACGCCGACCTGGGCGAGTCGTACGGCGCCTGGTCGATGGGGGACGACGAGGCGCTGCTCGCGGTGGTCACGAGCGCCAGCATCGCCTGCGGCTTCCACGCCGGGGACCCGTTGACCATGGCCCGCACCGTCGCGTCCGCCGCAGCCCGCGGCGTGGCGGTGGGTGCACACATCAGCTACCGCGACCGGCACGGCTTCGGACGCCGCTTCATCGACGTGGCCCCCGACGAGCTGCGCGCCGAAGTGGTCTACCAGCTCGGCGCGCTGGCCGGCGCGTGCCGTGCCGCCGGCACCCGGCTGCGCTACGTCAAGCCGCACGGCGCCCTCTACCACGCGATCACCACCAACGCCGGGCAGGCAGCGGCCGTGGTGTCGGCGCTGGCCAGCTTCGACCCCGGGCTGCCGCTGCTCGGCCTGCCGGACACCATCGCCACCCGGCTCGCCGCAGCAGCCGGCCTCACCACGGTGAGCGAGGCGTTCGCCGACCGCGCCTACACCGCCACCGGTGGGCTCGTGCCCCGCGACCAGCCCGGGGCCGTGCTGCACGACCCGGCTGCGGTCGCTGCCAGGGTGGTCGACCTGGTGACCACCGGCACCGTCGCCACGGCCGATGGTGGCAGGGTGGCCGTACGTGCCGAGTCGGTGTGCGTGCACGGCGACTCCCCGAACGCCGTCGCGATGGCTGTGGCGGTCCGGTCTGCCCTGCTCGCAGCCGGCGTCGAGCCGGAGCCGTTCGCGTGAGGTTGCTGCCCTGCGGCGAACTGGCCGTGCTGGTGGAGTGTGAACCCGGCCAGGTGGAACCGGTCACCCGCGCCCTCGCAGGCCTCGACGCCGAGGTGGTCCCGGCAGCCCGGACGGTTCTGGTGCGGGTGCGCGCACCGGAACTGCTGCCCGCAGCCGTGCAACGCACCGTGGAACTGCTCGAGGCTCCGCTGCAACCCCCTTCCGCACCGGCGCCCGAACGCACGATCACGGTTCCCGTGCGTTACGACGGTGCGGATCTCGCCGACGTCGCCCGGCTCACCGGGCTCACCAGTGCGGAGGTTGTGGCCGCCCACACGGGCAGGCCCTGGCGGGTAGCGTTCGCCGGTTTTGCCCCCGGCTTCGCCTACCTCGACGGCGGCGACCCCCGGCTGGAGGTGCCCCGCAGGCAGAGTCCGCGCACCTCGGTGCCGGCGGGTGCGGTGGGGCTGGCCGGCACTTACTCCGGGGTCTATCCCCGCTCCTCCCCCGGCGGCTGGCAGCTGATCGGCACCACCGCCCTTGCGCTGTGGGACGCCGGCCGCGAACCGCCGGCGCTGCTCCGGCCCGGTTGGTGGGTGCGCTTCGAGGCGGTGGACCGGTGAGCCTCGAGGTGCTCCGCCCCGGCCCGCTGGCCCTGGTGCAGGACGCCGGCCGCCCCGGGCTAGCAGCGATCGGGGTCAGCCCGTCCGGAGCTTTCGACCGCGCAGCCTTCGCAGCCGGCGCCCTGCTGGTGGGCAACGACCCGGGCCATGACGCCGGCATCGAGGTGACCCTTGGTGGCCTGGTCGTGCGCTGCGACCGGCAGCTGCTCGTCGCCCTGACCGGCGCGCCGTGCCCGGCAACGGTGGACGGCCGGCCGGCGCCTGCGGGCGAGGCTTTCCGCCTGGCCGCAGGGCAGGTGCTGGCGCTCGGCCTGCCGGGGGCGGGCCTGCGCACCTACCTCAGCGTCGCCGGCGGCCTGGCTGTGCCGGCGGTGCTCGGCTCCCGGTCCACCGACCTGCTCTCTGGGCTCGGCCCGGCCCGCCTCGCTGTCGGCGACGAGCTCCCGGTCGGCCCGGTCGCCGGCGAGCCGGGCGCGCTGCCGCCCGGCCGGTGGAGCGGGACTGCCGGAACGCAGGCCGCGGTGCTGGAGTTGCTGCCCGGCCCCCGCCTCGACTGGCTGGCGGACGCCGAGGCGCTGGTCACGGGCTGGACGGTGCACCCGGACAGCAACCGGGTGGGAGTACGGCTGGACGGACCGCGCCTCGCCCGGGCTGGTGACCGGGCCGGGGTGGAGCTGCCCAGTGAGCCGCTGGTTCGGGGCGCGGTGCAGCTGCCGCCGTCCGGCCATCCGGTGGTGTTCGGCCCGGACCATCCGACGACTGGCGGCTATCCCGTCGTCGCGGTGCTGACCGAGGACAGCAGCGACCGGCTGGCGCAGTTGCGTCCCGGCGAGCGGTTCCGGTTCGCGTGGGCGGGGTGAACCGCCGGGTCAGCGCCTGAACCCTCCCGCCGGTCCTAGCCGAGTTCGGCGCGCCACGCCGTCGGGCCGAGGTGGCGGACCCGTTCGCTGGCCACGGCGACGGCCCGGTGCAGCGCTGCCTCCCGGTCGAGACCGGAAGCCAGGAAGTAGCAGTAGGCGCCGTGCAGCACGTCGCCGGCCCCCAGGGTGTCGGCCACGGCCACTCGCGGCGGTTCGACCCGTCCCGAGGCCCGTCCGCTCCACCACTCCAGCGCCCCTGCCCCGTGGCTCACCGCCACCAGGCCGGGGCCCAGCGCCAGCAGGTCCTGCGGCGGCAGGCCGGCCGGGTGGCTGTAGTCGGCGGAACAGATCACGTCCGTGGTGAAGGGCAGGATGTCCTCGAACACAGGCTTGTGGGAGCCGGCGTCCAGCACGACCGGCAGCCGGTCCTTCGTGACGCCGTGGCTTCCCCCCGCCTCATCAGGGAGCGGCGCGGCGGCGAGTACTGCGGAGCGGCAGAGCGCCGGGTGGTGGCCGTCGACCAGGACCACCTGCACGCCGGTCAGGTCCGGGCCGGCGATCTTGGGCAGGCGAGGCGCATGCGCCGAGCCGCTGACGACCGCGCGGTCGCCGGTGGCGGCGTCCACGAAGGCTGTGGAGACCGCCAGCTCGAAGCCCGGCGGGGCCACGTCGACCACCTCAACCCCGGCAGCGGCGAGGTCGTCAGCCGCTAGCCGGGCTGCGGCGGAGCCGCCGAGCACCGTCCACAGCCGCGCCCGGCCACCGAGTGCAGCGAAGGCGATGGCTGCCACCGCAGCCGGACCGCCGGCGGCCAGCCAGCCCTGCCGCGCGGTGGTCTTCTGGTTGGGGCCGGGTAGCCCGTCGACGAGCTGCACCACGTCCAGGGTGGCCAGTCCGACGAACAGTCCGCAGGCGCTCACGTCAGTTCCGCCGGGCCCCGCTCCACCACGCAGAGGGCGGTGCCCCCGGGGGCCTCCATGATCGTCTTGCCGCTGCGCGCAGCCCTGGCCCGGGCACCCAGCGCGGTGAGCCGGGCCACCTCGGCCTCGAGGTCGTCGGTGACGATGTGCAGGTGTGAGGTGACCTGCGCGGTCAGTTCAGCAGGCTGCAGGCGGACGTCCAGTGGCCCGTCCCCGGCCGGGTAGAGCGCCGTCTCGGGCTCCTGCACCTCCAGCCACCACCCGCCGAGCACCTGCTGGAAGAACGCCACCTCCGCCGCGTAGTGCTTGCGGGGCACGTCCAGGCAGAAGCGGCTCACCCGGCTGCGGTGGCCGTCCGGCCAGAGCGCGGCTGCCGGAACCCTGGCCAGCTTGTGCCCGACGAGGCAGAAGGTGAAGCCGGCGGGCGAGGTCAGCACGAAGTAGCCGTCCGGTGACGCCCGCACCAGCTCGGCCCCGGCGGCCTGGGCCGCCGCCGCGCTGGCGGCCGGGTGGGCGACGTGGAGGTCGAGGTGCAACCGTGGCCCGCCCTCGGCCACCCGCTGCACCTTGAGGAACTCATCACCCGAGCCGGGCAGGAGGCTGGCGAACTCGCCGTGCGCACCGCGCGCGTCCGACAGCGCGTAGCCCGTGCCGCCTCGCCAGAAGGCCACGCCGGCGTCGAACTCTGCCGCAGGGTAGTCGAGGAATACGGTCAGCCAGAACGGTGCGGCGCCCGGCGCGGTCACGACGATGCCAGCGCGCGGCTTCGGTCGCGCGCGGCCTCCATCGCGGTCATGAAGGCTGCCTTGACCCGGTGGTCCTCGAGCTCGCGCAGGGCCGCGGCGGTGGTGCCACCCGGCGAAGTGACCCGCTCCCGCAGCACGGTCGGGTGCTCCCCTGAGTCCGCGAGCAGCTTGGCCGAGCCGTACATGGTCTGCACGACCAGGGTGGTGGAGACGTCGCGCGGGAGGCCGAGCATCACCCCGGCGTCGATCATCGCCTCCACGACGAAGAACAGGTAGGCGGGGCCGGAGCCGGAGATCGCGGTCACAGCGTCCTGGTACTTCTCGGGGACGGTGACCACCTTGCCGACGGCCGACAGCAACTCGGTCACGTGGGCCAGGTCGTCCGTCGTGGCCTGCCGACCGGGCGAGATCGCGGCCATGCCCTCGTCCACCTGGGCCGGGGTGTTCGGCATCACCCGGACGACGGCGGTGCCGGCCGGCATCGCGGCCTCGATCCGTTCGGTGGACAGGCCGGCGCACAGGGAGACCACCAGCGTGCCGGGGCGCACGGCACCGCCCACCTCGGGCAGCACCTCTGCGGCGTCCTGCGGCTTCACCACGATCACGACGGTGTCGGCACCGGCCGCGGCCTCCGCCGTGGCTGCGGTGCGAATTCCGTGCCTGGAGCGCAACTCGTCCAGACGGGCGGAGTGGCGGTCGGCTGCGGTGATCCGGCCGGGCTCCCAGCCTGCGCGCAGCAGTCCTGCGATCAGGGTCTCGCCCATCACGCCGGCCCCGATCACGGCCAGGGTGCTCATCGCCGGGCCACCAGCTCTGCGATCTGGACGGCGTTCAGCGCCGCGCCCTTGCGCAGGTTGTCGTTGCTGACGAACAGCACCAGGCCGTGGCCGCCGGGCACCGACTGGTCGGCGCGGATCCGACCCACGAAGCTAGGGTCCTTGCCTGCTGCAGCACGCGGGTTGGGCACGTCGGCCAGCTGCACCCCGGGAGCGGTCGCCAGCAGCCCGGTCGCCCGCGTGACGCTGATCTCCTCCTCGAACTCGGCGTGGATGACCAGCGAGTGCCCGGTGAACACCGGCACCCGGACGCACGTCCCGGCGACGAGCAGTTGGGGCAGGTGCAGGATCTTGCGCGACTCGTTGCGGAGCTTCTGCTCCTCGTCGGTCTCCCCGCTGCCGTCGTCGACGATGGAGCCGGCCAGCGGGATCACGTTGAACGCGATCGGCGCAACGTAGGGAGCCGGGTCACCGGCGGGCAGGGCCTCGCCGTCCAGGGCGAGCCGGGCCGGGTCGGCCGCGGCAGCGGTCTGCCCGGCCAGGGCCTGCACGCCCTTGATCCCAGAGCCTGAGACGGCCTGGTAGGTCGCCACCACCAGCCGCTGCAGGCCGGCCGCGTCGTGCAGCGGCTTGAGCACGGGCATGGCAGCCATGGTGGTGCAGTTGGGGTTGGCGATGATGCCCTTGGGCGGGTCGATCGCGTCCTCGGGGTTCACCTCTGCAACGACCAGGGGCACCTGCGGGTCCTTGCGCCAGGCTGAGGAGTTGTCCACCACGACGGCGCCTGCCTCCGCTACCCGCGGCGCGAACTCGCGCGACATCGTTGCGCCGGCCGAGAACAGGGCGAGGTCCAGCCCGGCGAAGTCGGCCGTGGCGGTGTCCTCCACCACCACCTCTCCCCCGGCCCAGGGCAGCGTCTGCCCGGCCGACCTGGCCGAGGAGAAGAAGCGGACCTGCTCAACACCGAATTGCCGCTCGGCCAGCAGGGTCCGCATCACGCCGCCCACCTGGCCGGTGGCTCCGAAAACTCCAACACGCATGTCCAGCAGCCTACCGAGCAGGTCTCGGGGTGTCTCAGCGCATGAGCTCGCGGGCGAAGCCGAGGTACCTGGTGCCCTTCATGGTCACCGTGCCCTGGTCGCCCGCCGCCAGCAGCCCGTACTCGGCTGCCGGGAGCTCCAGCTCGAACCGCTCACCCCCGGGCTGTTCGAAGGAGACGAAGTGCTGCTGCCGTACCGGGGTGTCCCCGCCCCCGCTGGTTTCGATCCGCTTGTCGACCACCCTGGCCACGGCGGACACCTCGGGAGCGGCGACGTTGCGGGCTGTGGTGCGCGCACTCCTGACGATCGCGAAGACGATGCCGCCCAGTACGACCAGGAAGACCAGCACGAACAGGCCCTGCATCATCGAGAACATCGCGTCGAAGCTCGGATCCATGCCCGCAGCGTAACGACGCCGACCGTCCGGGAGGCTCAGATCCAGTCAACCAGGGGTGCGACCAGCGCGTAGCCGACGAACGCCACCAGGTCGAGCAGGAAGTGGGCGACCACCAGCGACCCCACCCGTTTCAGCTTGAGGTAGGCCAGGCCGAACACCAACCCCATGGCCACGTTGCCGACGAAGCCGCCGAAGCCCTGGTACAGGTGGTAGCCGCCGCGGACGACAGCGCTGGAGACCAGCACCACCCACAGCGGCCAGGCCAGCTGGCGGGCCCTGGTGAACCAGAAGCCGATCATCACGACCTCCTCCAGGATGCTGTTCATCGCTGCGGCTCCGATCAGCACCGGCACGGTCCACCAGTTCTCGGCGAGGTTGGCCGGGGCCACGTTGGTGTTGAAGCCCAGCGCCCGGGCAGCGAAGTAGAGCGCCAGTCCGGGGACGCCGATCCCCGCGGCCAGGGCGAAGCCCCACCCGGTGTCGCGGCCTGGCCGGCGCAGGTCGAAGCCGATGCCCCGCCGGTCGGCCGTGAGCCGCAGCAGGTACAGCGCGAGCAGCGCCGGCACGAGCGGGAACACGATGCCGGCCACCTGGTAGGCGAGGTCGAGCCAGGGCCGGTCGGGCACCACCGAGTTGTTCATCGAAGTGGTCTGCTGGTTCAGCGGCGTGCCGCGGGTGAGCTTTTCGACGATCGACAGCAACGAGTAGACCGCGGACTGGCCGAGCGAGACGCCCAGCACCAGCAGCAGCTCGACACCCGGCCGGCCCCGGCCGGTCCCGGGGATCGTCGCCGAGAGCGCAGCGGGCTGCGCCATCAGTTGCGCTGCCCGCTCGGCACGGCCAGGTGTTCCCTGGCGAACGCGAGGCTGCCGGCCAGGGCGGTCACCCGCTCGGCGCGGGTCAGCCCGCGGGTGCGCACCTCCACCACCACCTGGCCGGAGTAGCCGGTGTGGGCCAGCTCTGCCAGCACCCCGGCTGCGTCCTGGTCACCCTCGCCGGGCAGCAGGTGGTCGTCGGCCGCGCCGGCGGTGCCGTCGGTGAGGTGCACGTGGTGCAACCGTTCCCCCCAGTCACGCACCAGCTGCAGGGAGGAGAGGCGGGCGATCGCGGCGTGGGACAGGTCGAGGGTCAGGTGGTCGACGTCCAGCTGCGAGGGGTCCCAGCTGGGCGCGTACGCACGCACCTCGCCGCCCCCGGGGCCGCGCCACGGGTACATGTTCTCGACAGCGAACGCCAGACCCGTGGTCTGGGCCAGCCGGCGGATGCCTTCGGTGAAGCCGACCGCGTAGCCGCGCTGCCACCGGAACGGCGGGTGCACGACCACCACCTTCGCGCCGAGCTGGTGGGCGGCCATCGCCGAGCGTTCCAGCTTCTCCCACGGGTCCGGCCCCCACACGCGCTGGGTGAGCAGCAGGGTGGGTGCGTGCACGGCCAGCACCGGTAGTTCGTGGTACTCCGTGAGGCGCTCCACCGCGTCGACGTCCGCCGAGGTCTGGTCCACCCCCACCATCAGTTCCACTCCGTCGAAACCCAGCTCACGGGCCAGCGCGAAGCCCGCCGCCGTCGACTCGGGGAACACCGATGAGGTCGACAGCACGACGCGTGGGCTGGGAGCCGGGTCGGGTGGCACGGGCCAATCGTAGGCGACGGGTCGGCCCGGCCCCCGGGCCGGAACCCGCCGATTCGCTTCCCGCCTGCCACATCGCCACAATGGGGGCATGCATGTCGATCATCTGACGTTCGCAGTGGGATCGGCTGGCCTGAAGGGTGAGTCGGAACGACTCGGTGCCCTGCTGGGCGAGCGCTTCCGCGACGGCGGGTTCCACCCTCGATTCGGCACCCAGAACCACATCCTGCCCCTGGCTGACGACCGTTACCTGGAGGTCGTGGAGGTGCTGGAGCACCCCGCGGCGGAGAAGGCCCCGTTCGGGCAGGCGGTGCGGGCGCGCTCGGAGATGGGTGGTGGCTGGCTCGGCTGGGTGGTTTCGGTCGACGACCTCGCCCCGATCGAGGACCGGCTGGACCGGGAGGCCGTCCGCGGTTCGCGGCACTTCCCGGACGGACGACTGCTGGAGTGGCGCCAGATCGGCGTCAAGGGACTGCTCTCGGACCCGCAGCTGCCCTACTTCATCAAGTGGGACTCCGACCCGTCCCTGCTGCCGAGCGCCCTGGACGGCCGGATCCGGCTGGAACGCATCGAGATCGCCGGCACCCGCGCCCGCGTCGAGGACTGGCTGGGAGTGCAGTTGGACGAGGTCTTCGACGGCGTGAAGCTGAAGTTCAGCTCCCCGAACGGCCAGCCCGGCATCCTCTCCGCGACCTTCTCCACCCCGAACGGCAAGGTCAAGATCTGACCGGCGCGGCTGTCAGACCCGCCGCCTAGCCTTCGGGGCATGGCCAAGAGCAACCCCGCCACCTACCGCTGTTCCGAGTGCGGCTGGACGACGCCCAGGTGGGTGGGCCGCTGCGGGGAGTGCCAGTCGTGGGGCAGCGTGGCGCAGGGCAGTTCGCCGGCCACCCGGGTGGCTTCGGCCGCCCCGGCCAGGCCGGCCCAGCTGATCGCCGACGTGGCCATCGATTCCGCCCGGGCCGTGCCGACCCGGATCGGCGAGCTCGACCGGGTGCTGGGCACCGGCCTCACCCCGGGTGCCGTGGTGCTGCTGGCCGGCGAGCCGGGGGTGGGCAAGTCGACCCTGCTGCTGGAGGTGGCGAACCGCTGGGCCCGCACCGGCCGCCGCACCCTGTACGTGACCGCAGAGGAGTCCGCGGCGCAGGTGAGGCTGCGTGCCGAGCGCACCTCGGCCGTGATCGACGGGCTCTACCTCGCAGCCGAGGACGACCTCGGCACCGTGCTGGGCCACATCGAGCAACTCTCCCCCGACCTGCTGGTGCTCGACTCCGTGCAGACGGTGCAGGTGCCCGGCACCGAAGCCGTGGCGGGCGGCGTTGCGCAGGTCAAGGAGGTCACCGCGGCGCTGGTGCGGGTGGCGAAGCAGCGCGCGATGCCGGTGATGATCGTCGGCCACGTCACCAAGGAGGGCACGGTGGCCGGCCCGCGCACGCTGGAGCACCTCGTCGACGTCGTGCTCTCCTTCGAGGGCGACCGCCACAACGGCTTCCGGATGCTGCGCGCAACCAAGAACCGGTTCGGGCCCGCCGATGAGGTGGGCTGTTTCGAGATGGTCGAGTCCGGGATCCGCGAGGTTCCCGACCCGAGCGGGCTGTTCACCTCGCTGCATGCAGAACCGGCGCCGGGCACCTGCCTCAGCGTCTCCCTTGCCGGCCGGCGGCCCCTGCTCACCGAGGTGCAGGCGCTGGTTGCGCCCAGCGCAGCCCCGGTCCCGCGCAGGGTGACCCACGGCGTGGAGGGCAGTCGGGTGGCCATGATCCTTGCCGTGCTGCAACGCCGCGCCGGCGTCCGGCTGCACACCCGCGAGGTCTACGTCTCCACTGTCGGCGGCGCCCGGGTCAGCGATCCGGCCACCGACCTGGCCACGGCCATCGCTGTCGCCTCTGCTGCCGTCGACCACGCTTTCGGCCGACCCGTGGTGGCCCTGGGCGAGGTGGGGCTGTCCGGCGAGCTGCGCCGCGTGCCCGGCCTGGACCGTCGCCTGGCCGAGGCTGCCCGGCTGGGCTTCCGGACCGCGCTGATCCCGCCCGGCGGACCGGCCCGCGAGCTACCGGGCCTGCGCACGATCGAAGTCGCCAGCGTGGCGGGGGCGCTGGAAGCGCTCGGGCTGCGGGCAGCGAGGCGCTCCCGGCCGGGAGCGGACGAGGCGGTGCCCAGCTATCCCCTGCCCGATTGAGCGGGAGCTACTTCTTGACGATGGTGAACACCTGCCGCGCCTTCAGACCGTCCGCGAAGGTGGCGGTGCCGACATAGGTGCCCGGACGGAGCGCGTCCTTGGTCACCTTGCAGCCGGTGGCCGAGCGGCGCAGCGGCCATTCGATCGTGAACTCGTGCGCCTGCTGCGGCTTCAGTGACTGCTTCTTCGCCGGCACCCACTTGGGGCAGTCCGCGGTGGTCCAGATGCGGTCGGTGCCGCTGGTCACGGTGAACTCGAAGTTGGCCGGCTTCAGGTCGAGCACGCAGTTGGCGGAGTCCCGGTTGCCGACCCCCACCCGGAAGGCCTGCTTGCCGCCCTGCTTCACCTTCTGGTAGCCGGCGAGTGAGATGCTGGCGTTGGTCTCGTCGCAGATCACCGGGCCGCTCGGGCTGGCGGTCGGCGTGGTGCTCTCCTTCACGGTGGGCGTGGCGCTGGTCTGGGGAGCGGTCGGCCCGGACGGTGTTTGGGCGGCCGGCTCAGCCGCGATCGGCGTCCCGCCCGGCTGCGCGACCAGCACCCACAGCCCGCCGGCGACCAGCAGCACCGCGACCACCACTGCGGCTCGCCGCGCCCAGTAGACCCACGGCGGCTGCGATCCGATCGGGTGGAGCAGCGAACCCATGCGCTCAGGCTAGGTCGGATCGAGCACGGAAGGGCAGCACCACGCCGCAGTTGCGGAGGGCTGGCGCGGGCCCGGCGAACAGGTAGCGTTGGCGCCAGCATCCAACGACCAGCGCCGAGGTTCTCATGACCAACCCCTACGCCCGTCCAGCCGATCAGCCGGAGGAGGACGTGACGATCCCTCTGGTGCCCGATTCAGGCTACGCTTCGCCGGCCCAACAGCCCTTCGCGGACGAGACCCTGGTCGACCCGTTGGGGCCCAACCCCTGGGCCGCGCCCCGGGCAGAGAACTTCGGCTACACGCCGACGCCGGCGCCGGCCGCGGCCCAGCCACCCCAGGGCGGGTACCCGACCGCTGCGGAGTACTGGCAGCGGTCCGGCGTGCCCCAGCAGCCGCAGGCGCCGGCGGCCCCCGCGGTCGGTGTGCCGTACGCCCAGCCGACCTTCCAGGGCTACCCTCAGGATGCCCAGCAGGCCGGCCAGCAGTGGCTGCCCGCCACCGTCTCCGACCCGGTCCGGCCCGAGTACGGCGGCGGCTACAGCTACAACTACCGCCCGGCCGGTGCCGAGCACCCGAACGCCATCCCCGCGCTCGTGCTGGGGATCGTCGGCCTCGTACTGTTCCCGCTGGTCGCGCCGCTGGCGTGGCACCTGGCGGCGAAGGGCCAGCGGGAGGCCGCGCTCGACCCGGATCGCTGGCGCTCGGGCGGCATGCTGACCGCCGGCAAGATCCTGGGCATCATCGGAACGGTCTTCCTCGCCCTCGGCATGCTGATGATCGGCTTCTTCATCCTGATGATCGTCGCCGCGTCGTGAGCTGAAGCCCCCTGGCGCCCTCAAGGGTCGCTGGTTGAGCCTTAGAAACCCCACCGCAGGTTGAGCCTGTCGAAACCTGCCCAGGGGTCTCGACAAGCTCGACCGACGACAACCCCAATCCCGCAGGTTGAGCCTGTCGAAACCTAGCGGGGGTCTCGCCAGGCTGACCACCGACCAGCTCGGACCACCGAATGGCGAAGGGGCCCGACCGGAATCGGTCGGGCCCCTTCGGCCGCTTCAACGGGTCAGCTGGGCTGGCCCAGGTCCACCGTCGGCGAATCCGGCAGCGGCGCCTTGGGCACACCGGAGAAGGTGAACGGCAGTTCCGCCCCCTCGGCGGCCACGTCCACGACCACGATCTCGCCGGGGTGGATGTCACCGAACAGGATCTTCTCGGCCAGGATGTCCTCGATGTCCCGCTGGATCGCCCGACGCAACGGACGGGCACCCAGCACGGGGTCGAAGCCACGCTTCGCGATCAGGGCCTTGGCAGCCGGCGTGAGCTCGATGCCCATGTCCTTGTCCCGCAGCCGCGTCTCGATCTCGCCGACCATCAGGTCGACGATGTGCTGGATGTCCTCGGTCGAGAGCTGGTGGAACACCACGATCTCGTCCACGCGGTTCAGGAATTCGGGACGGAAGTGCTGCTTCAGCTCGTCGGAGACCTTTGCCTTCATCTTTTCGTAGCTGCCGACCTCGTCCGAGCTCTGGCTGAAGCCCAGATTCACCGACTTCGAAATATCGCGCGTGCCCAGGTTCGTGGTCATCACGATCACGGTGTTCTTGAAGTCCACCACGCGGCCCTGGGCGTCGGTCAGCCGACCCTCGTCCAGGATCTGCAGCAACGAGTTGAAGATGTCCGGGTGCGCCTTTTCGATCTCGTCGAACAGCACCACGCTGAACGGCTTGCGGCGCACCTTCTCGGTGAGCTGGCCACCCTCTTCGTAACCCACATATCCGGGCGGGGAACCGAACATCCGCGAAGCCGTGTGCTTCTCTGAGTATTCGCTCATGTCCAGGGTGATCAACGCGTCCTCGTCACCGAACAGGAATTCGGTGAGCGCCTTGGTCAGCTCGGTCTTGCCCACGCCGGAGGGTCCGGCGAAGATGAACGAGCCGCTGGGCCGCTTGGGGTCCTTCAGGCCAGCGCGGGTGCGCCGGATCGAGCGGGACAGCGCCTTGACCGCGTCGTGCTGGCCGATGTAGCGCTTGCCGATCTCCTCCTCCATCTTCATCAGCCGCGAGGACTCCTCCTCGGTGAGCTTGAAGACCGGGATGCCGGTGGAGCTGGAGAGCACCTCGGCGATGGCCTCCTCGTCGACCTCTGCCGGCATGTCGGAGTCGCCGACCCGCCACGCCTCCTCCTTCTCGGCGCGGCCGATCGTGAGCTTGCGCTCGTCGTCCCGGAGCCGGGCAGCCAGCTCGAAGTCCTGGGCGTCGATGGCTGCTTCCTTTTGCAGCCGCACGGCAGCGATCCGCTCGTCGAACTCGCGCAGGTCCGGCGGGGCGGTCATCCGGCGGATGCGCAGGCGGGCACCGGCCTCGTCGATCAGGTCGATCGCCTTGTCCGGCAGGAAGCGGTCGGAGATGTACCGGTCGGCCATCTGGGCTGCCGCGGTCAGCGCGCCGTCGGTGATGGTGATCCGGTGGTGCGCCTCGTAGCGGTCGCGCAGGCCGCGAAGGATGTCGATGGTCAGCGCGATCGACGGCTCGGCCACCTGGATCGGCTGGAAGCGACGCTCCAGCGCCGCGTCCTTCTCGATGTACTTGCGGTACTCGTCGAGGGTGGTCGCCCCGATGGTCTGCAGCTCGCCGCGGGCCAGCATGGGCTTGAGGATGGACGCGGCGTCGATCGCCCCTTCGGCTGCGCCGGCCCCGACGAGCGTGTGGATCTCGTCGATGAACAGCACCACGTCGCCGCGGGTCTTGATCTCCTTGAGCACCTTCTTCAGGCGTTCCTCGAAGTCGCCGCGGTAGCGCGAGCCGGCCACGAGCGCGCCGAGGTCGAGGGTGTAGATCTGCTTGTCCCGCAGGGTTTCCGGAACGTCTCCGCGGACGATCGCCTGGCTCAACCCCTCGACCACGGCGGTCTTGCCGACACCGGGCTCGCCGATCAGCACCGGGTTGTTCTTGGTGCGACGGCTCAGCACCGTCATCACCCGCTCGATCTCCTTCTCCCGTCCGATCACCGGGTCGAGCTTGTTCTCCCGGGCGGCCTGGGTGAGGTTGCGGCCGAACTGGTCGAGGATCGTCGCGGCGGACGAGGCGGGGCCGGTGTCGGGCGCGCCGGAGGTGGCCGCCTCCTTGCCCTGGTAGCCCGACAGCAGCTGCAGGACCTGGTTGCGGACGCGGTTGAGGTCGGCGCCGAGCTTGATCAGCACCTGAGCCGCGACGCCCTCACCCTCCCGGATCAGGCCCAGCAGGATGTGCTCGGTGCCGATGTAGGGGTGGTTGATCTGGAGGGCTTCGCGCATCGAGAACTCGAGCACCTTCTTCGCCCGGGGGGTGAACGGGATGTGCCCCGTCGGGGCCTGCTGGCCCTGCCCGATGATCTCCTCCACCTGCTCGCGGACGGCCTCCAGCGATATCCCCATCGACTCCAGCGCCTTGGCCGCCACGCCCTCACCCTCGTGGATGAGGCCGAGCAGCAGGTGCTCGGTGCCGATGTAGTTGTGATTGAGCATGCGCGCCTCGTCCTGGGCGAGAACGATCACTCGCCGGGCACGGTCGGTGAACCGATCAAACATGCTTGGAACTCCTTAATCCAGCCACTGCGGCGCGCTGGGTGGATCCGTTGATCCTCACGGCCCGCCTCTTCAGCTTAGTCAACGCAGCAGGGCGACCTGGGAGTCCCAGTGTTCGCCCCCGGCTCAATCGCGTTGAACCGGGGGCGGAACCATGGCCTGGCGGAGGCCTCAGCTGTGGGCGCGCTCGTAGGCCTCGCGCACCTCGGCGGACACCCGGCCGCGGCTCGAGACCTGCATGCCCTGGGCGGCGGCCCAGGCACGGATGTCGGTGGCGGCGGTGCCGCCGGACTTGCGCCGGGACGAACCGGCGCGGCGCGCCGAGGAGTTCCGGTCACGTTCGCCGGCTGCGATGAAGGGCGCAAATGCGTCCCGCAACTTCTTGGCGTTGTCGGCGGACAGGTCGATGGAGTAGGTGATTCCGTCCAACGCGAACGAGATGGTCTCAGCAGCCTCGCTGCCATCGATGTCGTCGGTGTGGATCACCTGAACTCGCTTGGCCATGATGGTCCTTTCGAATGAGTGTGTCGCCCGGCACAGCCGGTATTGGCTCCCCTAATGCCACCAGAGCATATACCCGGCGCAGTTGGGTGCAAACAGAGCCGACATATCGAGCGACCATTATCGAAGCCGTGCGGAGCACTCACTTGAGCGCAATTCGCCGCAGCCCGGAATCGGGGAGGACCTCAGCGCAGGCAGAATTACGCGGCCCGGAGGGCTGGAAATCGTGCTTCAGGCGTGCTGGCGCAGGTCGCCGTCGCCTACCGGCGGGTTGGCCAGCTTCTGCAGCTCGACCACTGTCGGGGCGCCGTCCGCCGCCCAGAGGTCCACCGCGGCAGCCCGCCCGGAAACGCGCCGCGGCAGGGCGAGCACTTCGGCCTCCGCCGCGGCCCGGTGCTCTGCGAGCTCCACCTGCAGGGCCGCCTTGTCACCGCGGAGTTGCGCGGCCTCCTGGGAAAGCCGGGCCGTCTCAGCCCTGGCGGTGTTCAGCTTGCTGCGGAGGTCGCCGTTGCGGGTCTGCAGCACCTGCAGCAGCCGAACGTGCTGCAGCCGCTCGGCGTGCAGCTGGTCGCCGGCGCGGCGGGAATCAGCGGACTGCTGGGCCAGCATCGTGGTTCGGGTCACCCGCACCTCGCGCCAGGCGAAGCTGCAGGCGGCAATAGCTCCGGCGATCGCCACGAGCAGGCCGGCCCGCGCCATCCAGACCCCACCGAAACCGGCGGCAACAGCGATGGCGGCCGAACCGAGCAACGACAGCCACGCGTAGCGGCGCAGCGGGGAAGGATTCGCTTTCCTCGGCGTGACGGCGGTATTCACGAGCGGAGTCTATCCAGCGTTGTCCCGACTTCCCGGAATGGTGGGCGGCGTGGCGTCCTCCTTGGGGGGACCGGGAATGCGGCAGGCACGTTCCAGGAAAGCACCGGCCACGGCCAGCGCGACACTTGCCACCACGGCAACCGCCGAACTGAGTACGCGCTCTCTTGGCAGTGCCGCCTCCTGCCGTCCCCAGAAATACGTCATGATCGCTGCGTAGCCGCCGGCCAGGGCTGCCCCGGTCAGCAGGCAGGCCTTGCCGAGCACCAGCAGGGCGACGGCCCGCCGCGGCGGCACCGGCTCGCGGCGCACCTGGATGGTCCGGTGGGTCAGCGCGGCCTGTCCCCCGACGACCACAGCGAGCACTGCGATCACCAGGGTCACCGCGAGCGGGAATTGGGGCAGTGGCAGGCCCAGCGCGTCGAGGGCGGTGAAGGCCGACCAGCCGAGACCGGCCCCGGCCACCAGCGCGACTCCGATCGGTTGCCAACCGGTGGGCCGCACACTGCCCTGGGGTAGCTCTGGCTCGCCCATCACTCCACCCGCAGGTCGTCCCGGCGGCGCACCCCGCTGGCGTCGACCAGCCCGACCAGGTCGGCCACCCTGCCGTGGCCCACCAGGAACCCGTCCGGGTCCGCCTCCAGCCACGGCACCAGCACGAACGCCCGCTCATGCGCCCGCGGGTGCGGCAGGGTGAGGACCTCGTTGTCGATCTGCCGGTCGGCGACCGCGATCAGGTCCACGTCCACCGTCCGCGGGCCACCCGGAACCTGGCGGACCCTGGCGAACGCGTCCTCGATGGCGAGCGCGCGCTCCAGCATCACCATCGAGGCCAGCGTCGACTCGGTGACCACCACCAGGTTGAGGAAGTCCGGCTGGTCGACCGGACCCACCGGGGTGGTCTCGTAGACCGAGGAGATCGCCGTGACCTTCAGGCCCGGGGTGGCGCGCAGGGCGCTGGTGGCGCCCTGCAGGTAGTCGAGCCGGTCGCCGAGGTTGGAGCCGAGGGAGAAGGTCGCGACCCGCAGCGGAGCCATTCCGGAGAGGGTGTCGACGTCGAGGAAGCTGCCGGTCATGCCGGCCTCCTTCGGGTGATCGTCACCGAGACGTCCGCGGTCGGTACCGGCAGCGGCGCCTGCGGCTTGTGCACGGTGACCTCAACCGCGGCGATCTTCGGGTCGGCTAGGCAGGTGTCGCTGATCAGTTCCGCGAGCGTCTCGATCAGGTCGACCGAAGCCGCCCGGGCCACCTGCGCCACCCGCTGGGACAGTTCCGCGTAGTCCACCGTCGTGGCAAGGTCGTCCCCTTCGGGACGGGACCGCAGGCTGCAGGTGAGGTCGATCACGAACAGCTGCGGGTTGAGCTTCTCCTCCTCGTAGACGCCGTGCCTGGCGGTCACCTGGATGCCGGTTAGGCGAATCCGGTCGGGCACCTCCATCTCCTCACCTCCTGCGCCGACCCTACCGTCCGGGTGCCGGGGGCGTAGGCGGGTGGCCGAACAGGCGCAGCGCCACCGCGATGGCGTCGGCGTGGGCCCGCACGCCGTGGGTGCGGACCCCCCAGACACCGGCTGCGGCCAGCAGCGCGGTGAGTGCCACCCCGGCGTCCTCGCGCTCGCGCACCGGACGCGGCCCTTCCCCGGTGGCCAGCAGCTCACCGAGGAAGCGCTTGCGGGAGGCCCCCACCAGCAGTGGCCGGCCGAGTCGCGCCAGCTGGTCCAGGTTGCGCAACAGCTCCCAGTTGTGGGCGGCGGTCTTGGCGAACCCCAGCCCGGGATCGAGGATCACCCGGTCGGGCCGCACGCCCGCGGCGGTGGCCTCGGCCAGCCGGTCGGACAGCTCGGCCGTCACCTCAGCCACCACGTCGGTGTAGCTGGCCAGCTGGGCCATCCGGTCGGAGTGGCCGCGCCAGTGCATGGCGACGTAGGCGACGTCGAGCTCAGCCACCACCGGCAGCATGTCGGCATCGGCGAGCCCCCCGGAGACGTCGTTCACCAGCACGGCGCCCGCTGCGACAGCCGCTCGGGCCACCTCCGCCCGCATGGTGTCGACAGAAACCGCTACCCCGGCCGCGCTGAGCCGCTCCACCACCGGCAGCACCCGGTCGAGCTCGACCTCCACCGATGCCCGCAGGGCCCCGGGCCGGGTCGACTCCCCACCCACGTCAACCAGGTCGGCCCCGGCCGCGGCCAGGGCCAGGCCGTGCGCGACGGCCGCGTCCGCCTGGAGGAACTCCCCGCCGTCGGAGAACGAGTCGGGCGTGACGTTGAGGATGCCCATCACCAGGGTGCGGCCGGGCTCGGGAAGCTTGGTCACCCGGGCAGCCTATTGCCCCTCCCTCCCGCCGAACGCCCCCGATTCGGTCGAACGCCTGTACCCGGGCACAGGCGTTCGACCGGAAAGGTGGCGTTCGACGAGAAGGGACGGGGAGCTCGCGCGGCCCCAGGCCTGTGGACGGCGGCCCCGGGACCGCGGACGGCTGGCGCCCGGCCGGGGTCGCTGCCGAAGGTCCGGGCGTGACGCTGATCAGCTACCAAGACTGGTACGCGACGGGGAGGACCCGCAGGCAACTGCAGCGCGCCCTTGCGACGGGCGCGGTGCGACGCCTGCGCCGGGGCGTGCTGACCACAGCTGAGCCGAGCCAGCGCCTTGTCGCAGAGCACCGATTGCGCCTGCGGGCAGCAGTGCCATACCTCGGTCCGCAGACCTTCTTCAGCCACTACTCCGCCGCGGTGCTGCACGCCCTGCCGCTGCTCGCCCACCGGCTGGGCGAGGTGACCGTGGTACGCACCGGGGGTGGCCACGGCTCGGTACACCCCACCCTGCACGCCCGTGCGGCCGTCCTGAGCCCGGGCGAGCGGTGCGAACTCGATGAGCTGCCGGCGACGAGCCTGGTGCGGACGGTCGCCGACCTCGTGCGCCAGCTCCCGTTCGACGAGGGCGTGATCCTCGCGGACGCAGCCCTGGCCGCCGGCGCCGACCGCGGCCAGTTGCTCGCAGCTACCGCCGCCGGGCGCGGTTGCCGACGGGCCGAACAGGTGCTGCTGTTCGCAGACGGGCGCTCCGAGAGCCCCGGGGAGTCGCTCAGCCGGGTGCGGATGCACCAGGCCGGCATCGTCGCGCCGGTGCTGCAGCACCCCATCCGGGATGCGGGCGGCGTCCTGCTCGGCCGCAGCGACTTCTACTGGGACCACGTCCGCACGATCGGCGAGTTCGACGGCGCGCTCAAGTACGGCGAACTGGCGCCCACCGAGGCAGACCTCGCCCGCGTCGTCCTCAGCGAGAAGCGCCGCGAGCAGAGAATTCGCGACGCCGGTTACAACGTCGTCCGCTGGACCTGGGCGGAGCTGTGGGACGCCGGTATCGTGCGGCGGCTGACCCGGGTCGTCGGCCTGGCCGGCTGATGCGTCCTCCCGCCGAACGCCTCTGTTGCGGTCGAACGCCTGTACCCGGGCACAGGCGTTCGACCGGAAGAGAGGCGTTCGGTGCGGGTGAGCAGCGCAGTCGGGGTGAGCCCCGCGGTCGGGTGAGTGCCGGGGCGGGGTGCGGCGCCGGGGGGTGCGGGCTCAGCCGATGATCAGGCTCATCGCCTCCGCGCGGGTGGCCGGGTTGTTCATCACGCCACGGACGGCGCTGGTCACGGTCTTCGAGCCGGGCTTGCGGACCCCGCGCATGGTCATGCACAGGTGCTCGCACTCGACCACCACGATCACCCCCTGTGGCTGCAGGTGCTCGACGAGGGCGTCGGCCACCTCGGAGGTGAGCCGCTCCTGCACCTGCGGTCGCTTCGCGAAGGCGTCGACGAGCCGGGCGAGCTTCGACAGCCCGGTGATCCGGCCGTGGGACGGGATGTAGCCCACGTGGGCCACTCCGGTGAACGGCAGCAGGTGGTGCTCGCACGTGCTCCACACCTCGATGTCGCGCACCAGCACCATCTCGTCGTGGCCGAGGTCGAAGGTGGTTGCCAGCACCTCCGCCGGGTCGGAGCCGATGCCGCTGAACATCTCGCCGTAGGCCTTGGCCACCCGGAGCGGGGTGTCGCGGAGCCCCTCGCGGTCGGGGTCCTCACCCACCCCGATCAGGATCTCGCGGACGGCAGCGGCCACCCGCTCGAGGTCGACGGCCACGGCTCAGTGCTCCTGGCGGTCGGGTCCGGGCTGGTCCGGGGACGCCGGCGGCTGACCCGGGGGTGCGTAGCCGGGCCCTGCCGGTGGCTGCTGCGGGTACGGCGGCTGTCCGTTGGGCTGCGGTGCCCCGTAGCCGGGGAACTGCCCGTACGGAGGCGGCGGTTGCCCGTACGGCGGGTAGGGCTGACCGTAGGGCGGGTAGGGCGGCAGCTGCTGCGCGTCGGGGAACGGCTGGCCACCGACCAGTGCGTGCTCGGGCTGCGGCTGCGGCTGCAGCCGCTCCGGCGGGTCCACCGGCGGGATCGCGCTCGGCTTGCGGGTCTCAGAGCCCGTCCATGCCGGGCGCTTGGGCCACCGCTTGAGCGGCTCGAAGATCTTGGCCACCTGCTCCTTGTCCAGGGTCTCCTTCTCGAACAGCTGGCGCACCAGCTCGTCCAGGACGTCCCGGTTGGTCTCGAGCACGTCGAAGGCCTCCTGGTGGGCGGTGGCGATCAGCCGGGACACCTCGGCGTCGACCTTCGCAGCCACAGCCTCGGAGTACTCGCGGCTGTGCCCGCCGTAGTCGCGCCCGAGGAACGGCTCGTGGTCGCCCGAGCCGAGCTTCACCGCGCCGAGCTCCTCGGTCATGCCGTACTCGGTGACCATCGCCCTGGCCAGCTTCGTGGCCTTCTCGATGTCGTTGCCGGCCCCGGTGGTCGGGTCGTGGAACACCAGTTCCTCAGCAGCCCGGCCACCCATCATGTAGGCCAGCTGGTCCAGCAGCTCCCCCCGGGTCTGGGAGTACTTGTCGTCGTCGGGCATCACCATGGTGTAGCCCAGCGCCCGGCCGCGGGGCAGGATCGTCACCTTCTGCACCGGGTCGGTGCCCGGCATCGCAGCGGCCACCAGGGCGTGGCCGCCCTCGTGGTAGGCGGTGATCAGCAGCTCGCGCTCGTTCATCACCCGGCTGCGCTTCTGCGGCCCGCCGATCACCCGGTCGATGGCCTCGTCCAGCTGCGGCTTGCCGATGAACCGCAGGTTCATCCGCGCGGTCAGCAGGGCTGCCTCGTTCAGCACGTTGGCCAGGTCGGCGCCGGTGAACCCGGGGGTGCGCTTGGCCACGGTCGCCAGGTCGACGTCCGGCGAGATCGGCTTGTTCGCGCCGTGCACGCGCAGGATCTGTAGCCGGCCCTTCATGTCGGGCGCCTCCACCGGGATCTGCCGGTCGAACCGTCCCGGACGCAGCAGTGCCGGGTCGAGCACGTCGGGACGGTTCGTGGCCGCGATCAGCACGACCCCGCCGTGCACGTCGAACCCGTCCATCTCCACCAGCAGCTGGTTGAGGGTCTGCTCCCGCTCGTCGTGGCCGCCGCCCATGCCGGCGCCGCGGTGCCGTCCGACGGCGTCGATCTCGTCGATGAACACGATCGCGGGGGCGGCCTCCTTGGCCTGCTCGAACAGGTCGCGGACGCGGGAGGCACCCACGCCGACGAACATCTCGACGAAGTCGGAGCCGGAGATCGAGAAGAACGGCACCCCCGCCTCGCCGGCGACGGCGCGGGCCAGCAGGGTCTTGCCGGTGCCGGGCGGGCCGTAGAGGAGCACGCCCTTGGGGATCTTCGCGCCGACGGCTGTGAACTTGGCCGGCTCGGAGAGGAACTCGCGGATCTCCTGCAGCTCCTCGATCGCCTCCTCGCAACCGGCCACGTCGCTGAAGGTGGTCTTCGGGGTGTCCTTGCTGGCGAGCTTGGCCTTGCTCTTGCCGAAGCCCAGCACCCGGTTCCCGCCGCCCTGGACGTTGTTGAACATGATGAAGAAGAGGATGCCGATGATCAGGAACGGCAGGATGCTGAACAGGAACGTGCTCCAGAACGTCGGCTGCGGGTTCCGGCCGTTCCAGGCGTCCAGGGTGCCGGCTGCCTGCCTGGCGTTCAGTCGCTCGATGATGTCCTGGCTCTGGGTACCCACCCAGCTGGCGCGGTACTTGCGCGGCGGGTTGTCCTTGGTGGTCACCTGGATGGTCTGCTCACCATCGGTGAGCACCACTTCTGCGAGCGGGTCGTTGCCGTTGATCAGCGCCACGACCTCAGAGGTGGGCTTCTCGGTGTAGCCACCGACGCTGCCCACGGCCTCGAACACCAGGGCGATGGCCAGGAAGCCGAGCACGATCCAGAGGAATGGGGATCGGAAGAACCGGTTGGGTTTCATTGCCTACCTTCGTGAGCCATCGCTTGCGCAACTAGGACGATACCGAAGGGAGCAACCTGCACACCGTCGGAGCCGGCGCGGCCGGCCGGGTCCCGTCAGCTGTAGACGTGCGGTGCGAGGACGCCGACGTCGGTGAGATTTCGGTACCGCCCGGCGTAGTCCAGGCCGTAGCCCACCACGAACTGGTTCGGCAGGTCGAAGCCGACGTACTTCACGTCCACCTCGATCTTCATCGCGTCCGGCTTGCGGAACATCGTCATGATCTCAAGGCTCGCCGGGTTCCTGGAGGCGAGGTTCTGCATCAGGTAGGTGAGGGTCAGCCCGGTGTCGATGATGTCCTCGACCACTAGCACGTGCCGGCCCTCCAGGTCGGTGGACAGGTCCTTCAGGATCCGCACCACGCCGGAGGACTGGGTGCCCGAGCCGTAGGAGGAGATCGCCATCCAGTCCATGGCGCAGTCGATGTGCAGCGCGCGGGACAGGTCGGCCATCACCATCACCGCGCCGTTCAGCACCCCGACCAGCAGCGGGTTCGATTCCGCGTAGTCGGCGTCGATCCGTGCGGCCAGCTCGGCGAGCCGCGCCTCGATCTGGGTTCTGGTGTACAGGACTGCGGCGAGGTCGCCTGAGACGTCGGTGGCATCCACGCGGCCAACTTACCCCGGGACGGACGGAGCGGCCCGCCCCGTCACTCCCCGCGGACGCTGAGCAGGCCGGCCGCCCGCACCACCCGGAGGCCGGGGACCTCGGCTGCCCGCTGCCCGTGCCAGTCGGTGACCAGCGCTGTGACGGCAGCGATATTGGCCGCGGAGAGGTCGTCGGCCCCGGAACCGCGCAGCCACTCGCGCACGACCCTGCCCAGGAGCGCTGCAGGCAGGCCGGCCAGGCGCGTGCAGTCCAGGGCGGGCGCCGGGTGCTCGGCCAGTTCCTGCGCTGCCAGTGCGTCCAGGTGGTCGGCGTCGGCCCTGGCCTGCTCGGCTGTGCGGGCCAGCGCCTCGGCCACGCCCGGTCCCAGCTCTGCCTCCAGCAGCGGCAGGATCGCCGACCGCACCCGCACCCTCGCGAACCGCTGTTCTGCGTTGTGCGGGTCGAGCCACGGGCGCAGCCCGAGTTCTGCACAGGCCTGGCGCGTGGTTTCTGCGCGCAGGCCCAGCAGCGGCCGGACGAAGCGGCCGCGGCTGGCGGGCATCCCGGCCAGGCTGCGGGTACCGGAGCCTCTCGCCAGCCCCAGCAGGACGGTCTCGGCCTGGTCGTCAAGGGTGTGGCCGAGCAGCACCTGCTCGCCGGCGTCGGCAGCGGCTTCGAGCGCGGCGTAGCGGGCTCGTCTCGCCGCAGCCTCCGGCCCGTCGCCCGCGGCCTGCACCGAAACCTTCAGCACCTGCGCCGGCACCCCGAGCCGGGCGAGCGTCGCGACCACAGCCGCGGCCACTTCGGCCGAGCCGGGTTGCAGGTCGTGGTCGACGACCACCGCCCGCAGCGGCAGCTCCCTGCGCCGCGCCACGACGGCTGCGGCGGCGGCCAGCGCCAGGGAGTCCGGGCCGCCGGAGCAGGCCACCAGCACGGGCCCGGTGATGGCGCCTTCGACGGCCTGGGCGACGGCAAGGGTGGCCGGGCCGAGCGCCCTTCGGGCCATCAGAGCCGGTGCAGCCACTGCTGCGGGTCGTGCAGTTCCGCGAAGGTGGGCAGCAGGCCGGGCGCGTCGAACGCCCGGTTCAGGGTGGCCACGCCCGCGGTCTGGATCACGGTCCGGCAGAACGCGGCACCGTCGCGGTACTGCGCCCGCTTCAGGTCGAAGCCGAGCAGCCGGCGCACCCAGGCGCCCCAGCCACGCTGGTCCCGGCGCGCCTCGAAGGCGTCGCGGATGGCCCGGTAGGTCGGCACCACAGTGGTGCCCACCCGGTCCATCATCACGTCGGCGTGGCCTTCCATCAGCGACATCACAGCGGTGATCTGGTCGAACGCCTGCTGCTGCTCCGGCGAGCCGATCAGGTCACGCACCCCGCCCGGACGGCCGCTGCTCGGCCAGCCGAACCCCAGCTCGTCGCCGTCCAGCAGCTCGGCAACCAGCCCGAGGACGTGGCCCCGCAGCCATGGGGCCCGTCCGAACTGGAAGCGGTGGGTCTCCTCGTGCAGGCAGACCCACAGCCTGAAGTCCGACGGCAGCACGCCGAGCGCCCGTTCCACCGCCACGACGTTGGGGGCGACCAGCAGCAGCCGGGCGGGATCGACGAACGGATCGAACTGGCCGAGGATCCGGTTCGCGATCACCGCGAACACCGCCCCTGCCTGGCCGCCGAGCGCCTTCGCCTGCAGCCTGGCAAACACGGTGTCCCTGGGCTCGGCTGCCGCTCCGGCCCCTGCGAGCAGGGCTGCCGCAGAGCCCGAGATCGCGTTCACCCAGCCGGCCCGGGCCACCACCAGCACCTGCGACGGGGCCGGGCTGGCCAACTCGGTCACCTCGGCGATGTGGCCGGTGGCCCTGGCCGCGGCGGCGCGCAGTTCGGCCACCACGCCGGTGATCTCGGTTGGCGTGAGTTCGGGGCCGGGGTGGATCAGGCCCCTCGCGGTACGCGCGGCGAAGGACCAGTCGACGGCGGGCAGCTGCTGCATGCCCTCAACCCTAGGCGTCGGCGCGCGCGGGGCGGTCAGCGGCAGCCGCAGCGAACCAGGGTGGCGACGGACCGGTCCAGCCAGTTGTAGGCGGTGGTCTGGCCGCTGGCGTCGTTGGCCATCGCTGCGAACACCAGCCGGGCGCCGTCCGCCGTGGTGAGGTAGCCGGCGAGGGAGGAGATGCCGGCCAGCGTGCCGGTCTTGGCGTGCACGTTGCCCCGGGCCACCCGCTCCGACTTGTCGTCGAAGCGATCCTTCAGCGTGCCGCTCCGGCCCGCGACCGGCAGCCCGTCGGCAACCGGGAGCAACCGCTCGCTCCCGAGGGCGAGGTGCACGGCCCCGGCCAGCACCCCGGGCGTGATCCGCCCGCTGCCGGCCAGGCCGCTGCCGTCGATGATCCGCATCCCGTCGGCCCACAGCCCGTGGTCCACCAGCCAGGCCTTGATGGTGGCGCTGGCGCCGGTGAAGCTGGCCTTGCGCCCGGCGGCGAGGGCTGCGTGCCGGGCGAGGACCTCGGCGGCGAGGTTGTCGCTGAGCTTGAGGGTGCGGGCGACGACGGCGGCCAGCGGTGCGGACTCCACGGCGGCCAGCTCGGTGCCAGTGGTCGGGGATCCTGCCGGGCGCACTGCGGTGACCTTGATGCCCGCGGCCCGCAGCCGCTTGGCGAAGGCTTCCGCGGCCGTCCGGGCCGGGTTCTGGTGGGACTGCCACTGGTTGTACACCCCGCCGTCCACCACCAGCGGGCTGACCCGGGCCAGGTAGGAGCGCCACCTCGGCTTCCAGGCGGGGCTGAAATCCGGTCCGGTGAACAGGTCGGCGGCGTAGCCGAGGCTCACCTTCTCCACGCCGGACGCGGACAGCGCCGCAGCCGTACGGGCGGCCAGGACCTGCAGGGACGCCGGCCTGCTCGCTGCCTTCGAGCGCTTGTCGGTGAGCAGCGGATCGCCCCCGCCGACGAGTACCACCCGGCCCTTTCCGGTGGCTACCACGCGGGTCGTGAAGCGGTGGTCGGCGCCCAGGATGTCGACCGCTGTCAGTGCGGTGAGCAGCTTCATGGTCGAGGCGGGGGCGAACGGCCGGTCACCGCGGCGGTTGAGCACTGTGCCGTCCGCGGCCAGCACGACCGTTCCGGAGCGACCGATGCCGGCCCTGGACACCTTGTTCAGCCTTGCCGCCAGCACCTTCGGGTCGGGCAGCGGCGCGACCGTCGGGGTCGGCGTCGGGGAAGTGGCGGTGGCCACCGGCCCGGCAGTGCCCTGCCCGCCGGCGAAGGATGCTGGTGCGGTCGGGGCCAGTCCGGGCGGGCTGCACGCGCTGAGCAGCAGCGCCGCCACCGTGCCGGCTACCCGGGCGGTGACCCGTACTGCTGCTCTGGGCTCCCGGAGGGATAGGCTCGGCTCACACATCGAGTACTCATTCTTACAGAGAGGCTGCCGATGACCGTCGATCGCCCGTCGTTCGCCCGCCCCAAGATCCAGCCCAGCCTGCACTTCGACGTCACCGTCGAGATCCCCAAGGGCACCAAGAACAAGTACGAGATGGACCACCACACCGGGCGCATCCGGCTGGACCGGACGTTGTTCACCTCCACGCAGTACCCGAACGACTACGGCTTCATCGAGGGCACCCTCGGCCAGGACGGCGACCCGCTGGACGCGATGGTGCTGGTGCCGGAGGCCACGTTCCCGGGGGCGCTGATCGAGTGCCGGGCGATCGGGATGTTCCGGATGACGGACGAGATGGGCGGCGACGACAAGGTGCTGTGCATCCCGGTGGCGGACCAGCGGCAGCAGAACCTCAAGGAGCTCACCGACCTGCCGAACCTCACCCTCCTCGAGATCGAGCACTTCTTCAGCGTCTACAAGGACCTGGAGCCGGGGAAGTCGGTGGAGGGCGCGGTGTGGGTGGGCCACGCCGAGGCCGAGATGGAGATCCGCGCCAGCTGGAAGCGTGCCCGCGGCACCTCCTACGAGAACGAGTTCACCCGCGAGTGATCCCGACTCGCTAGATGCCGGTTCGAGGCGAACCCAAGGCTCATCGGCTGTACCTGCTGCGGCACGCCGAGGCGGCCGCCACCGGCATCGACTGGCGCGACACCAGCAGGGAGTTGACCCGCGGCGGGCGGGCGCAGGCACGAGCTGTCGCGGAGGTGCTGGCCGGCCAGCGGGTCGAACTGGTGCTCTGCTCCTCGGCTGCGCGCACCCGCCAGACCGCCGAGTTGTTGCAGTTGCCTGCACCCGTCCGCTACCTCGACCGGCTCTACAACGCCGGCTCGAGGCAGCTGCTCGCTGAGTTGGCAGGCGTGGAAGACCAGGTCCGGACGGTGCTCCTGGTGGGACACGCGCCCGGCATCGCGGCCCTGGCCGTGAACCTCGCCGACCGGCAGCACTCCAGCCCCGAGGCGCTTTCCCTGATCCGGTACAACTTCCCGCCGGCCACCCTGGTGGGGCTGGAGTTCTACGGCGGTTGGTCAGCCCTCGTCGAGGCCAGGCTGTTCACCGCCCGGCACCCCCGACCTGCCGGGACGCCCTGACCCTCTCCGCCCTGAACGCCGACGAAGGGTGCAGAAGCCGACGAACGTTCGTCGGCTTCTGCACCTTTCGTCGGCGTTCGTGGGGGGCGGGCGGCTACTCGAACAGGCCGCGGGCGATCCAGTCGCCCTTGGCGAACCCGCCGGGAACGGCGAAGACCGCTGACCCGATCGCGCGGGTCCAGTCGTTGAGGGCGTCGGACTCGTCCAGCCGGCTCTGCACGGGCACGAACTGGTGGGCGAGGTTGGCGGCGAAGGCGAGGAAGACCAGCCCGGAAGTGGTCACCGGGCGGCCGTCGACCACCTCGGTGTGGGTGTAGTTCAGGCCGCGGCGAAGGAACCGGCGCCCGGAGTTCTCGTCCGGGTGGGAGCGCCGGGAGTGGGCGTCGGCCGGGATCACCGGGTTGCCGGCCGCGTCGCGGGCGGACAGGTCGAGCGCGTCGGTCTCGAGGGCGCCCGTGAGCGGCGCGCCGGTGTCCAGCCTTCGCCCGATCACCTTCTCCTGCCGCTCCCGCGTGGTTCGGTCCCAGAAGTCGAGGTCCATCTCGATGCGGCGCACCACGAGGCAGGTGCCACCGGCGAACCACGGCAGCTGGTCACGTGCCCAGACCGCGGCGTCGAGCTCGTCGCCGCCAGGATTGCCCGACCCGTCCAGCTGCCCGAACAGGTTGCGTCCGGTGACCGGCGCACCCGTTGGGCCACTGCCGCGCCAGGAGCCGGACTGCACCCACGCCGGTGTGGTGAAGGTGGCGGCGTCGCGCGCCAGCCGGCGGGCGGCGTACTCGACCGTGGTGGCATCGTCAGCAGCAACGATCACCAGGAGGTCGCCACCGTTCCACCGTTCCTGCAACCGGTCGTGGCGCATCGGCGGGATGTCCACGAAGCCGTCGGGCCGCCTGCGGGCAAGGCCCGGCAGGGTGAAGACCCGCGGCCCCAGACCGACGGTCACCGTCAGCGAACGGCCGGCCTGCGCCAGTTCCGGGGTGGGGTCGCCGGGCACCGGCCGCCCTGCCAGCAGAGCTTCGATGTCCCCGCTCCACAGCTTGAGCAGCTTGGCCAGCGGCGCGGGGTCCGGCTCCAGCAGGTTGAAGGCGAGCAACTGCGTGGACCCCGGGGTTGGGGTGACGATGCCGGCCTGGTGGGGACCGTGCGGCGAGTACGCCTGCCCGGCCACCTGCTCGCCGGGCCGCTGCGGGCCACCGCCGGGCAGCGCCCGGGCGATCCCCGCGCCGGCCAGACCCCCGCCGATGGCACCGGCGCCCGCGGCTCCCGCATAGCCGAGGAGGTGGCGCCGGGCGAGGCCCGCGACCGGCTCGTTTGACCCGCCGGGACCGGGCCGTTCGGGGTCGCTCATTCCGAAGTGGTGGACGGCTCGGGCGAGTGGTAGTGGTCCTCCTCCTCGACGAACTCCTTCACCGGGGCCGTCACCGGCACCTGGCTGCCGTCGGCGAAGTTCAGGGTCAGCTGCACCTCGTCCCCGACGGCGAGTTGCCCGGTCAGGCCCATCAGCATCACGTGATACCCGCCGGGGGTCAGGTGGGTGTGGCCGCCGGCCGGCACGCTGATGCCGTCCTTCGCCTCCTGCATGGCGAGCTTCCCGTCGACCTCGACCATCTCGTGCAGCTGCACCATGTGGGCCACCGTGGCCTCGGCGGAGGTGAGCCGGAGGTCGGTCTCCCCGGGGTTCACCACGGTGAGGAACGCCGCGGTCATGGACGGGTCCTTCGCCCCGACCGTCGTGCGCACCCACGCGCCCTCGACCACGGGCCGCGGGGGTTCGGCCGGTTCGGCCGGGACGCCGGCGCACGCCGAGATGCCCAGGAGCAGCAGTGCCGCCAGCACACCGTTCAGCCTGCGCATGTTCCTCCTCGGTCGTGGTGGCGGCTCCGAGTCGACCATAGCGCTGGTCGCGGCGACCGAGGTGGGTTAGCTTGCGCTGGTGAGAACCGCGGAACACCCCCGGCCACGGCACGTGCTGGCCCAGCTAAGCGACACCCACCTGCGGCGGCCGGACGACCCCCTGGTGCGGGGGGTGGTCGATCCGCGTCCGGCGCTGGCCGAGGCGCTCGCCGCGCTGGCCGCCCACGGCCCGGAAGCCATCGTGTGCACCGGCGACCTGTCCGACGACGGCACGCCGGAGTCGTATGCGGAGCTGCGCCGGCTGGTTCAGCCCGCGGCCGACCGCATCGGGGCGAAGGTGGTCTGGGGCAACGGCAACCACGACGTCCGCGCGGCCTTCCGCTCCGGGCTGCTGGACGGGCCCGCGTCGGACGAGCCGCTGAACCAGGTGCACTGGCTCGGTGGGCTGCGGCTGCTGTGGCTCGACAGCACCGTCCCGGGAGCCGACCACGGCGAGGTGGCGGCCGGGTCGCTGGCCTGGCTCGCGGAACAGCTGGCCGAGCCCGCCCCGGAGGGGACGGTGCTGGGCCTGCATCACGCGCCGCTGCCGGTGGTGCAGGACCTCGCCGCCAGCTGGGAGCTGGTGGGTCAGCGGGAGCTGGCGGCCGTGGTCACCGGCAGCGACGTTCGGGCGATCCTCGCCGGGCACTTCCACCAGGCCGCCTTCGGCACCTTCGCCGGGGTGCCGGTGCACGCCGCCACCTCGCTCGCCTACACCCAGGACCTCTCCACCGGACGCGGGATCCGCGGCCAGGACGGCGCCCAGGGGTGGCAACTGATCAGCGTCTACGACCACACCGTCACCTCCACCGTGGCGCCACTCGGCCGGTACCCACAGGCCACCCGGCCCCGGACCGCGGCCGAGTCCGCCGCGGAACTGGCCCGCGCGGGCGTGCGGATCGCAGACTAGGCGGGCGGCACCGACCCGTCCGCTCTCACCTGGAGCGGGCGCGCCCACCACCCGGCGCCCGTCCCGAACGCCGACGAAGGGCGCAGAAGCCGACGAACGTTCGTCGGCTTCTGCACCTTTCGTCGGCTTCGGCGGGTTGGGGCGGCCTGCTCGGACGGTGGGCAGGCGGCCGGACGCGAGCCGGCGCGGGTACGGGGTGTTGTCGGTGTGTTGTCAGGGTGTTGGCAATGTCGTTGCCGCACTGGCGGCGAGGCCCCGGTGGGGCTGCGATTGGGAGATGGACATTCGGCGGACCGGAGAACTGCTTCACGGCGGCCTCACCAAGCGGGAACTGGCGCGATCCCTGCAGAGTGGCGAACGTGTCCGGGTGCGGCACGGCGCCTGGAGCCGCGATGCCCCCGCGGATGCGGTCGAGCGGCACCGGCAGCTCATCGCCGGGTCCTGGCCACTGCTGGGCGACGGTGCTGTCCTTAGCCATGCTTCGGCAGGCATCCTCCACGGGCTGCCCGCCTGGGAGCCGTTACTTGCCCGGGTCGCCACCACGCGGGCGCAGGGCGGGCACGGCGGCCGAACCACCCATCTGCACGTCCGGCTGGCGGCGTTGGCGCCCAGCGAAGTCGTGCAGCTGGACGGGTACCGGGTGACGACGCTGGAGCGGACCGCGTTCGACCTGGCCCGGTCGTTGAGCCACGAGCAGGCGGTCGCCGTCCTCGACGCGGCACTGCACCAGGGTGCCGTTGCGCGCGTCCTGGTAGATCTCGTGGACGACGCCCCAGGCCGGCGGGGCGTCGGCGTGGCCCGACGGGCGCTGGCCTTCGCCGACGGCCGTGCGGAGAGCGTGGGGGAGTCGCTGAGCAGGGTCCGGCTCGCCCAGGCCGGCCTGCCCGCGCCGGTGCTGCAACTCGAGATCTTCGATCACAACGGTGTCCTGATCGCACGGGTCGACTTCGCCTGGCCGGAGAGCGGCGTCGTCGGTGAGTTCGACGGCGCAGTCAAGTACACCGGCACGCCGGAACAGGTGGCTCGCGCGGTGCTGGCGGAGAAGCGGCGGCAACAGGCCATCGAGGACGCCGGCTGGCGAGTGGTGCGCTGGACCTGGTCGGACCTGTCCGACCGGGAGCGGCTCCGCGTGCGGATCGGGTCGGCGCTGGTCGATTCGGCGCGGCTGCGCCGTCCCGCCTGATCACGGACCCCGGACCACTGGCTACGGATCACGGCCGACCCGTCCGCCCCAAACGCCGACGAAAGGTGCAGAAGCCGACGAACGTTCGTCG
>JAEWOI010000009.1 GCA_023460935.1 Actinomycetes bacterium | reverse complement strand
GCGTGAACCTATGGCCATTCGATGCGAACGAGATAGACCTCGCGCTGCTGGTCCAAAACCACATAGGTGGCGAGACCGCGCTCTCCGAACGGGTGCGTAAGCATGTTCGCCCTGGGGTTTCTGGAGTTGTACGGGTTGCCGCTCCAAGGAGCGGCCTCCAGCAGCGCGAACAGATCCGCGAGCGGATGCAGTGCGTGATCGGGTAGCCCGGCGATCTGTTCCTCGGCTACGGGATCGATGATGAGCTTGAACACCTAGACATCGATCCCGCGAGCAGCAAGGATCTCCCGCCACGGCCTCCCCTGAGGAACGGGTTCGCCAGCAAGAGCCTGCTGGGCGCGGACGTGCATCTGACGGCGCCCCTCGGGATCCTTTGCGGTGTCACACGCGGAGATCCACCAGCGGTGCACGAAAGTGTTCAGCGCCCCAAGATCCAGGCTCACCCTGACATCGTCGAGCACGGCCTTGAGCCCGGCGTCGAAAGCTTCGCGATCTTCCGGGACGACCAGCGCGGCGCGGATGGCCCGCAGGTTCTTCTCAGGCAGAGGTGCGCCGACGGAGATGAAGTCCTGCGGTTGTGCGGTCATGCCCGCTCCCTTCCTTGTCCTGTAGAGACTACAGAGGAGGAGTGACATCCTTCACGCACACACGAGAGATGGGCCCGCCATGAGAGTGGAGCGGTGACGGGAATCGAACCCGCGCTGGGACTGAAGCCGGCGTGAGTGACCGTGGGCGCCCTCTCGTTGACGCCCTCAAGGGACGTTAATGGCACGACGATCAGGCTCTCGACCTCAATCGTTGCCACCATGAAGGCTTACTGACACGGGCGGTTGTCCTGCGTTGCGTCTCTCCTGTCACGGCGTACTTGAAGAACGCCTCAAGGTCCTGCTCTGCTCCGTTGTGGATCCGCTTTGCGACCTCGTTATGTGGATAGCCGCGAAGCTGCTCGGGGCTCTCCACGGCGGCGGCGTTCTCGTCCGTGCAGTACACCCATGTCCAGTCGCTGTTTCGGACGATCATCTCGCCGAGACAGGCCCCCGCACCCGTGATCACGCTGTGGATGGCCTCGGGCGACGGCTTCGAGGCGGCGAACTCGGTGCAGTAGTTGTCGAGATGATGGATGAACGCCGGGTCCCAGTCGAAGGAGTATCCGTTCTCGCGTGTGTGCTCAACGAAGAGCTCAGCCAGGTTCCGCATGTGCTCTGCAGTCTCAGCGTCGCTCGGTGGCGGTTCCTGCTGCGACTTCCTGCGCACCATCGACTCCTACGTCCCGGTTCGGATCATCAGCGCAGCTTCTCATGACACGGTCTGAAGACGGAGGCCTGGTCCGCGCGCCGCGCGCACCAGCCCCACTGATCACCTGTGCGCCGTCGATCCACCCGAAGGAGAAGCGGGCCAGGGCCACGGGCCCGAGGGCGGACGGGATGAGCAGTCTTCCACTTCAGCCACCTACGGTCTCGCTCTCAGCTTTTACGGTCGAGGTCGGCCGGCAGTCCACGCGCGTACGCACTCGCCGCGCGATGTGGTTCGATGCGCCCGAACCGGCTGGCGATCCGGGTCATCAGTTCGTTGAAGATGACCATCCAGCCGTCAGGGTTTGCGCTGTGGCTCGGCCACGGCACGAACTCTGAATGATCACGCTGGGGCGTCTCCAGACCGTGATTACCTGTCAGCACGCCCGTCGGGGAATGGACAAGGTCTTCGCCGTGGCCATCGATGAGCACGACCCATCGAGCGGGAGTCGCCGTGGTTGCCAGGTGGGTGAATCGGCTCGGACCAAGCCGCTTGCCGCCACTACCCGGGCCCGGGCAACGCGCAGTACGGGCGATGGCGAGCGGAGCGAGCGTTCGGGGGTCGAAGAGGGCGGAGCCCCCTGGGAAGCAGGGCCTGGAGCTGTGAGCGCGAAGCGCCCCCGAAGCGAAAGACCGCGCAGTCAAGGCCCCCACATGATGGGAGCGGGTGACGGGAATCGAACCCGCGCTGTCAGCTTGGGAACTCTTTCAAGATCATGGTCTCTGAGCAAGGGAAACGTTGACCTGGGCGTATACGGGGCGAGTGACCGTGAGTCCCCGTTACTTCCTGCTGATCGCCATACGAACGGGCACGCAACGGGCACGCCTGCGACGTGCTCCTCTGGCGCTCACGCTGTGGGTGGCGGCTGCGATGATGTGCTCACTGCAAGGAAGGGCTGAACGGTGCAGCGAGGATCAAGGGCTTCGAAACCAGATCGCGGTACGGGCGAGGCTGGCCTCGGTGTACGCGCCCGCGACAAGAAGGTCGCGGTCCGGCTGGCCGTGGCAGGCGATCCCGCCACACCCCCAGAGATTCTCGAAGCCATGACGGCAGACCCCTCCCGCACGGTCAGGCGTGCCCTGGCAGCTCGGCGCGACGCGCCGGGAGGATTGCTGCGTGCACTCGCCGGGGATCCGGATCTGAAGACCCGTCAGATCCTTGTTGAGAATCCAACTTGTCCACCGGATGTTCTGGTCGCCTTGGCGGAGGATCCTCACTGGTCGGTTCGATGGTCGCTGCCGAACCATCCCGCCGCCGATGTCGAGGTCCGCCGTGCCATCTGCCGGTCCACGGACGAGGATCTGCGCCGGTTGCTCGCTGAGAGGCGAGGACTGGATCAGGAGACGAACGCGGCACTTGCTGGGGACCGCTCTCCAAACGTTCGAGCGGGCCTGGCAGCGTACACCGATGACCCAGACATTCTCGCCATTCTGATAACCGACGCCGATTCCAAGGTCCGCGTTGGTGTGACTCAGAACCCGCTCACCACAATGGATCGACACCGCCTTCTCGCGAACGACAAGTCCGCAGCCGTGCGCGCGGCTGCTGTGCAGTCAGGAAGGCTTGCTCATGACGAGCTACAACGCCTTGCCCATGACCGCTCGGTCAATGTGCGCTGGTGGCTGGCCACATGGCCCACCACACCGGAAGCCGTCTTGCGGGTTCTCGCTGAGGATCCTCATCCCGATGTAGTGACCCAAGCCCGAGCGAGGCTCAGGAAGAACGCCTAGCCTGTTATTGAGCCTGCGTAGATCGAACAAACTCGTACGGCCAAGGTCCAGACACCGAACCGGCCGGCCTGCCTGTCTGGGCTTTCGTACGTGGAGCGGGTGACGAGAAACGAACCCGCGCTGTCAGCTTGGGAACTGCATCGATCACGGCCCACTGGGGCACTGAGCTGGGCGGCAAGCTGGTCCTGAGCGACCGTGGTTGCCCCCTCGTCGCCCCTCTTAATGGCCCGCTAATGGCCCGACGACCAGCCTTCGACCTGGCATGACCTGGACACAGAGCCCTAGCCTGTGCGCCGTGAGAGTCGAACACAGCGCAACATTGCGGATCATGAGCGATGTGCACAGTCCCGGGGGCGACGATCGAACTGCACCTTTACGCGTGACCTGCTCGGGCCAGGAGTTGGTGCTCTGTGCTTCATGTTGGATGCCCCCGTGATCAAACTCCTGGGGGAGGTGGGCGCCGAAATTGTGGATCGACGAATACGACGAGGTCGAGTGGGAGCGCAACGCGCATACGCCGTCCGCCTGATAATCCAGGAGCCGGAGCGCCCCCGCCGGAGGCGTGGCTTCGACGCTCACCAGCGCTAGAGTCGAGCGCTACGGTTCAGGCCTCATTCCAGTTGTCGAGGATGATGACGGGTGCCTCTTCTACGTCCAGCCATTCGGCTTCAATGCCCATGCCGGTGGACGCCTCGATGAAGGCGAACGCCGCGCTGCGCTTGCCGCGGTAATCCTCGGGGTCAAGGCGGTCGAGCATGGCGCGGAATTCGGCCAGGATGCTCGGATCGCCCTCCTGGATGGTGTGCTCGGCGAAGATGAAGTTGCGCATCCGCGCTCTGATCTTGCCCTCGGCCGCGTAGAGGATCGTGTATCCCCCGTTGAAGTGCCAGGTCGTCATCCACACGCGTGACTCCTTGCTGAGTTCGGTGAGGATGTAGTCGGGCGTGGCGAAGCCGTAGGCGAACTCGAGGAAGCCCCAGGCTCCTTCGCCCTCGTAAACGAAGAGCACGGGCAGGAACTCTTCGCCGGCGTCCTCTCTGGGGTACTCCATGATGCGTTCCTCGGGAT
>JAEWOI010000008.1 GCA_023460935.1 Actinomycetes bacterium | reverse complement strand
CTGCTTGTGGCGCGGGTTGTCGCAGATCACCATCACGCGACCGTGCCGGCGGATCACCTTGCACTTGTCGCAGATCTTCTTGACGCTCGGCTGAACCTTCATCGAGCAACTTTCTGACTCATCGCCGGGCACAGGGATACCCCTGGGTCCGGGCTGGTGGTGGATTCTTGCGGGTTGCTTACCGGTGCCGGAAGACGATGCGTCCACGGCTCAGGTCGTAGGGGGACAGCTCGACGACCACCCGGTCGGCCGGAATGATACGGATGTAGTGCTGCCGCATCTTGCCGCTGATGGTCGCCAGAACCTTGTGCCCGTTCGCCAGTTCCACCCGGAACATGGCGTTGGGCAGGGCTTCGACGACGGTTCCCTCCAGTTCGAGGGCGCCTTCCTTCTTCGCCATTACTCCCAATCGCTGAGGTGATGTGGACGCACGCCGGTGCGAGCACAGGTCATGCAAGGGTCAAGACTACTTCACGCCCGGTTACCGGCCCAAATCGGGGCCGGCACGCTGACCGGCACGGGCCGCAGGCGTGGAATGCCCGGCTCCGGCGCGTGGTTCGACAAGGGTATGCGAGCAGTGGTCTTCGAGCAGTACGGACCCGCCGAAGTGCTGCACCTTGCCGACGTCCCGGAGCCGCAGGCCGGCCCCGGACAGGTGCGGGTGCGGGTGCGGGCCAGTGGCGTCAACCGCTTCGACGCCAAGCACCGTTCCGGCATGATCGCCCGCGGGGCCCCGCTGGCCGCACCGGTGGTGCCGGGTCTCGAGGCCGCCGGGGTGGTCGACCAGCTGGGCGAGGGCGTGGCGGGCGTGGCCCCTGGCGATGAGGTGTTCGGCCTCGGCCGCAACACCTACGCCGAGTTCGCCGTGCTGGGCGCCTGGGCCCCGCGCCCCGCCGGGCTGGACGCCGTCCGGGCCGCCGGGCTGGCGGTGGCCGGCGAGACGGCCACCCGGGTGCTGGACCTGCTCGGCCTCGCCGAGGGCCAGTCGCTACTCGTGCACGGCGCCGCCGGCGGGGTCGGCCAGGCCGCCGTCCAGCTGGCGCGGGCGCGTGGCCTGCGAGTGGTCGGCACAGCCAGTGAGCCCAATCACGCCCTGCTGGCGGAACTCGGCGCCGAGCCGGTCACCTACGGCGACGGCCTGCCCGCCAGGGTTGCTGGCCTCACCGGCGGCGGGGTGGACGGGGTCTTCGACGCCGCAGGCAGCCAGCTGGCGGACCTGCTGGCCCTGGTGCCGGAGCCGGGGCGGGTGGTCACGATCGCGAACTACGGGGCGGAGGCTTCGGGTGCCCGGTTCAGCGGCACCGTGGTCGACGCCGCCGCGGCGCTGGCCCGGGTGGCTGCCCTGGCTGCTTCCGGGCAGCTCGGCGTGCACGTCGCGGCGACGTTCGGCCTGGCCGAGGCGCCCGCGGCGCACCGGCTGAGCGAGTCGGGCCGGGCGAACGGCAAGATCGTGCTGGTCGTGGAATGAGGCGATTCCGCGCTCACGCTCGACGTGCGGCGTAGACTGGCCCGTCGCGCACCTTTGCCCGATAAGGACACTAAGTGGATTTGAACTCGTCACCCCCGAGCGCGCTGGAACGCGAACTGGCCGTGGAACAGGCGCACGTCGACCTCGTCTACCAGCACCTGGAAAAGGCGGCCCGCTCGGCCCGCAAGGTCGCGTCCCAGGGCCGGGCCATCTACCGCTCCGACCGGGAGAGCTATGTCCGGGAGGAGGACGGCACCGCTTTGTTCGAGCGCGACGCCTTCGCCTTCCAGGCGGCGCGCCGGCTGGCCGTGCTGGACGCAGAGCACGAGGGCCTGGTGTTCGGCCGGCTCGACCACACCGACGCCGAGGTTCGCTACATCGGCCGCATCGGTGTGCGTGACGAGGAGTACGAGCCGCTGGTGATCGACTGGCGGGCGCGCGCGGCCGAGCCGTTCTACCGCGCCACGGCCACCGACCCCATGGGGGTGGTGCGGCGCCGGGTGCTGCGCTGCCGCAACGACATCGTGGTCGGGATCGAGGACGACCTGCTGGATGACGCGCACGCCCGCGACGACCTGGTGATCATCGGCGAGGGTGCGCTGATGGCGGCGTTGAAGCGCGCGCGGGGCAACCGGATGCGCGACATCGTCGCGACGATCCAGGCCGAGCAGGACGAGGCGATCCGCGCCGACTACCCCGGCGTGACCGTGATCTCCGGCGGCCCGGGCACCGGCAAGACCGTGGTGGCGCTGCACCGCGCGGCCTACCTGCTGTACTCCAACCGGCGCCGGTTCGAGCGCGGCGGCATCCTGGTGGTGGGCCCGAGCGGGCTGTTCATGGACTACATCGAGCGGGTGCTGCCGTCCCTGGGAGAGGACTCGGTGACGCTGCGCGCGATCGGCGGCGTGGCGGTGGACTCACTCGGGTTCAGCGCTACCCGCATCGACTCCGCGGCCGCGGCCGCGATCAAGGGCAGCCTGCGGATGGTGCCGCTGTTGAAGCGGCTGGTCAGCCTGCCCCTGCTGGACCCGGGGGTCGAGCAGCCACCACTGCGCGTGATCGTGAAGGGTGAGGTGCTGACCCTTTCTGCGGGCGTGCTGGGGCGGATCCGCCGCGATGTGCTGACCCGCACCAAGGCCAACGCCGGCCGCCCGGCCGCCGAGCACGCCGTGATGGCCGCGCTGTTCGAGCGGCTGCCCGCCGAGCTGGAGCTGGACCTGGAGACGATGACCGACATCGTGTCCGAGAGCGCCGGCTACCGCATGTTCCTGCAGGCCTGGTGGCCAGACCTGCGCCCTGCCGACGTGCTCAGCCGGCTCTCGTCGCCCCGGGTGGTCGCCCAGGTCGGCGAGGGCATCCTCGACGGCGCGGAGCAGGCCACGCTGGCCGCTGCGTACGCCTTCGACGACTGGTCGGTGGCCGACACCGCGCTGCTCGACGAACTGGTGACCATGCTCGGGCCGGTGGCGGAGGAGGAAGCGGAGGAGCCGCTGCTGTTCCTCCCCGACGGCACCGAGGTGGGCGAGGTGGTGACCTCCGCCGACTGGTTGCGCGACGTCCGCGAGGTCGACCCCAACGCCGACCCGTACGACACCTTCGCGCACGTGCTGGTCGACGAGGCGCAGGACATCAGCCCGATGCAGTGGCGGATGCTGCGCCGCCGTGGCTCCCAGGCCAGCTGGACGATCGTCGGCGACCCGGCGCAGAGCAGCTGGCCGGACCTGGCGGAGTCGGAGCAGGCACTGACCGAGCTGATCGGCTCGGCACCGCACCGGAACTTCCGGCTGTCCACCAACTACCGCAGCCCGGCTGAGGTGTTCCGGCTGGCCGCGGACGTGGTGCGCCGGGAGTTCCCGCAGGCCGACCTGCCGCAGGCCGTCCGCTCCACCGGGGTCGAGCCGGCGCTGTTGACCAGCCCTGCGGAGTCGCTGCCGGCCGACCTGGACGGCGAGCTGGCGCGGCTGGCCGGCCTCGTGGACGGGACCATCGGCGTGATCGCCGCCCCGTCCCGGCTCTCGCAGCTGGTCGCGGCCGACCTGCCGACCGCAGCCGCCCACCCCGACCGGATCTCGTTCGTCAGCCCGCTGAACGCCAAGGGCCTGGAGTACGACGCCGTCGTGGTGGTCGCCCCCGACGAGGTGGTGGCGGAATCCCCCGGCGGCGTCCGCGTGCTCTACGTCGCCCTGACCCGCCCCACCCAGCGCCTGGTCACGATCGACCTGGACTCCCCCGGCACCTGGCGAGCCGCCCTGTCCTGACCCGCCCTGGCGGTTCCTGGCTCACCGGGGACGGTTCCTTTCGCGCCACCGCCGACCGGGGACGGTTCCTTTCGCGCCACAGCCCACCGTGGACGGTTCCTGGCGCGGAAGGAACCGTCCCCGTTGCGCCGGGCTCGCGTTTGGCGCGAAAGGAACCGTCCCCGTTGCGCCGGGCTCAGAGGCGGTGCGGCGGGATCTCCCGCAGCCGGGCGAGGATCTCTGCGGTGGCCCGGGAGCGGTTCTGGGTGTAGAAGTGCAGGCCGGGCGCGCCGCCGGCGAGCAGGCGGTCGGAGAGCTCGGTGGCCACCTCCAGGCCCACCGCGCGGACCGCTGCCGGATCGGCGGCCACCTCGTGCAGCCGGGCAACCAGGGCCGGGGGCAGCGCCGCTCCTGACAGCGTGGCGAACCGCTCGATCTGGTTCACATTGGTCACCGGCATGATGCCCGCCACGATGGGCAGCTCGCAGCCGAGCCGGCGCACCCGCTCCACCAGCCGGAAGTAGGCGTCGGCATCGAAGAACAGCTGCGTGATCGCGAACGCTGCACCGGCCTGCTCCTTCTCGGCGAGGATGCGCGCGTCGAGGTCGAAGTCGAAGTGCTCAGGGTGGCCGTCGGGGAAGGCCGCCACCCCGACGCAGAAGTCACCGCTGGCGCGCACCAGCCGAACCAGCTCGGTGGCGTTGTCCAGACCGTCGGGGTGACGCTCCCAGGGCGCGGTCGGCCCGCCCGGTGGGTCACCCCGGATGGCGAGGATGTGGCCGACGCCGGCATCGGCGTAGGCGGCGATCGCACCGTGCAGCTCAGCCACCGACTGGCTCACGCAGGTCAGGTGGCCCATCGTGATGGCGTTCGTCCGTTGCTGGATCAGGCGGGTGGCGTCGATCGTCCGGGACCGGGTGGAGCCGGTTGCGCCGTAGGTGATCGACACGAAGTCGGGACGCAACGGGTCCAGCCCCGCGATCGCGTCGAGCAGCTGCGCCTGCCCGGCGTCGTCCTTGGGCGGGAAGAACTCGAACGACATCGTCGGGTGCTCCGCTGCCGCCAACAGGTCGGCGATGGCGGGCGCCGGCCGGGTTGAGGACATGGCCGCAAGGCTAGGCCAGCACCCGAAGGCGCCGGTCTAGGCTCAGACCGTGGTCAACCTCGACGCAGCCGATCCGCTCCCCGCCGAACTGCTGGACGCGGTGTCGGCGGAACTGGCCGGCTTCCTCGGCGAAGCTGGCCGCAGGCTGGCCGACCTCGGCCCGGAGACCGCCGACCTGGTGGAGCTCGCCGTGGCCTTCACCTCCGGGGGCAAGCGCCTGCGACCCGCGTTCTGCTGCTGGGGTTACCTCGCCGCTGCCGGCGGCCCCGAGGTTCCCCGCCACGTGTTGCGCGCAGCGGCCAGCCTCGACCTGCTGCACGTCAGCGCGCTCGTCCACGACGACGTGATGGACGGCTCGGCCACCCGGCGAGGGCTGCCGGCCGCACACGTGCAGCTGGCGGACCGGCACACTGCGTCCGGCCGTCGGGGCGACGCCGACGACATCGGACGGGCCGGCGCGATCCTGCTGGGCGACCTGCTGCTCATGTGGTCGGTGGAGCTGTTCAACTCCTGCGGCGCGCCAGCGGGAGCGCTGGCCGCAGCACAGCCACTGCTGTCGGCCATGCGGGCCGAAGTGACGGGCGGGCAGTACCTCGACATCACCGCCCAGACCCGGCCACCACTGGACGCCCGGAGCGAGCCGGCCGCCGTGCTCGCCCAGGTGCGCCGCGTCGTCGAGTTCAAGACCGCGCGCTACACCGTGGTGCGCCCGCTGCAGATCGGCGCAGCCCTCGGCGGTGGCGCGCCGGAACTGCTGGCGGCGCTGGCCGCCTACGGCTCCCCCCTCGGCCGGGCATTCCAGTACCGCGACGACGTGCTGGGCGTGTTCGGCGACGAGGTCGTGACCGGCAAGCCCGCCGGCGACGACCTCCGCGAAGGCAAGCTGACCGTGCTGATCGCCAATGCGGTGGCGGCAGCTGGAGCCGCCGACGCGGCCGAACTGGATGCGCTGCTGGGCACCCGCTTGTCCGCCGAACAGCTCGACCGGGCGCGGCGGATCATCACCGGCTCGGGCGCGCTCGCTGCCACCGAACGGGAGATCGCCGGAGCTGCCGCCGAGGCCGCAGCCGCCCTGCAGCCGGTACCCGAACCGGCCCGGAGCGGGCTCGACGCCCTGATCGGACTGGCCACCGCGCGCAACGCCTGACGGCGCCTACCTGACGACGAGCGCGTTCAACTCCCCCACCGGCAATGACCGGCTGCCGGTGTAGCTCCCCGGAACCGAGCCGGATCGGCCGAGCGCGCTCCAGCTGATCCGCCAGTTCGTGGTGGCCCGGACGGTGTACTCGCCCTTGGGCAGCGAGGACTTCAGGTAGGTGTAGCCGCACGACGGCGACTTCCGCCCCGGTTCTCCCTGTGCCGGGTAGGTGCTGGTCTCGGTGCACCTCACCTGGTGGCCGTCGCCCATGTCGAAGACGGTCGACAGCCAGGTTGCCTGAAGGGTGAAGGTGACGCCGAACGCCCGCACCCTGCTGGTGACGGTGCGCGGACCGCCGGTCCACAGCCACAGCGGGTAACCGACCGCAGCCATCTTCCACTCGTTCCTTGCCGGGTCGGGACCGATCTGCGGCGTCGGATCGGGCAGTTGCAGCCTTGCGATCAACGTTCGGGCCGTGGCGTCGAGGTCTGCCACCAACCGCGCCACGCTCTCCCGCGACGCCGGCGAGATGTCCCGGCAGCCGGAGTCGCCGTACGTCTGGCGGCACATCTCCAGGAACGCAGCCCACTGCGCCTTCGTGAGCCGAGCTTTCGGACTGAGCGCTTCCCGGGTCTGCGACGGGCGTCTTCCGTGCCTGTCACTCACTGTTCTGTTTCGCTGGAGCGGCTTACCCCAAGTCGCACGCCCCTGCCACGACCCTTTAGCCGGGCTGGTGATAGACACACGGTCATCCGAGGCACCGTCTTCCGCCAGTGCGGCGCTCGGGACAACGGCAAGGTGCACCCCAAGCACCAAAGCCACCGCCCATCTCAGCATCCGTCTACCTCCTCCCCATCAGCCCCGATTACCTTCAGGCGGTCTCCGTCGAAGGCGAAGTACAGGTCGTCATTGGTCACGCTTCCGAATCCGGCATCGCGGCCGTTCTCAAGGAAGTGCACGGCGGTTGAGTCCACACAGATGCTCAGCGAGATGCGCGAGCCACCCTTTGAGACCCCCGGCATGCGCGCGACCCGCTTCACCACGCGGGAGCCAGCATCCACAGACACGCCGTTCGCCTTTGCTGATCGAAGGTCCTCAAGTACCTCCGTCCGAAACGCTCCCGCGGTGGTCTCAAGAATGACCTCGGTGGCAGCGTCGGTTCCCCCAAGACGCAGTACCCGGACCTCCTCCTCAAGGAATCGCCTGTACACGGCTTCGGCTTCGGCGTAGAGCTTGTCCTTGGCAACCATGTCGTCGTACTGCTGCTGGGAGCACTCGAACTCGGCACCACCGGCTTCAGGGGTGCACTTGAAGGTGGGATTTGGCGAGGGCGTTACAGCCGGCGGCTGGCATCCGGCCAGGAGACAGGCGCAGAGAGCCGCAGAAACTGCGATTCGCCCTGGCCTGTACTGCATGGCTACCTCCTGGGGGTGGCAGGAGTGTGTCACACCGGCGTCCGGCCAACCAGACCCGGAAGTGGGTTATCCACAGGGTTCGGCAGAACTCGTTCAGTTGTCCACAACCAGCCCGGCGGCCGCGGGGTCGGCCTCCAGCCCGGGTCAGTTGCGGAACAGTTTGAGGGTCAGGTTCTGCATGGCGGGGTCCTCGTTCCACACCCTGCGCAGCCGGTCCTTCAGCGCCATCGCCGCGGCCTCCGGGTCGGAGGCGTCGGTGATCGCCCGCGACACCGCTATCCTCCGGGCACCGGCGGCGAGCACCTCGTCGAGGTTGGCCGCGGTGATCCCGCCGACCGCGAACCACGGCTTGGTTTCCGGGTCGCTGGGCGGCAGCACCTCCGCCGCGTAGCGCACCAATTCGAGCCCTGCGTTACCGACGGGCAGCCCGCCGAACACCGGGCCAACGGTCAGGTAGTTGACGTCCGGGTCCGACCGCGCTGCGTCGATCTGGGCGCGCGAGTGGCACGACCGTCCGATCAGTCCCCACTTGTGCAGGTAGGTGCGCGCCTTCGCCGCCGGATCGCCGCGCTCGGGGAGGTGGAGCAGGTCGGCGGCGAAGCTCTCGGCCAGCGGGCCCGACTCGAACACGCTGACCAGGCCCTGGTAGCGGTAACCGACCTCGCGCATCACGTTCAACGCGGCCAGGAGTTCCGCCTCGCTGGCCTCCGGATCCCGCAGCTGCATCAGGTCGACCCCGCCGGCGAAGGCCGCGTCCACGAACTCGGCCAGGTCACCGGCCTCGGCTCGCGTCCCGGTGATCAACATCAGGCGGGCCAACCCCAGGCGGGTTGCCAGGCCAAGAAGCGCGGTCATCGCGTCAGCCTATTCCGGCGGCGGGTCGCAAGCGACGCCTTGGCGAAGTCTCCTAGAATCCCCCTAGGTCTGGACGGCCTACTTCCCCGACTTGTCCGGAGCCACGAGTGACCACGATGAACAACGCCGACCCCCTGGTGGGGCGTGTCGTTGACGGTCGCTACGAGATCCTCCGCAAGCTGGCTCGTGGCGGAATGGCCACCGTCTACCTCGCCACGGACCGCCGGCTCACCCGCACCGTCGCGGTCAAGGTCATGCACGACAACCTCGGCAGCGACCAGGACTTCGTCAGCCGCTTCGACCGCGAAGCCAGGGCCGCCGCCCGGCTCTCCCACCCCAATGTCGTGTCCGTGTTCGACCAGGGCATGGACGCCGGCAGGCCCTACATGGTCATGGAGTACGTCGAGGGCTCGACCCTGCGGCACGTGATCAGCAGGGAGGCCCCGCTCGAGCCGCAGCGCGCGCTGGACCTGCTGATCCCGGTGGTGGCCGCGGTGGCCGCCGCCCACGAGGCCGGCATCATCCACCGCGACCTGAAGCCCGAGAACGTCCTGATCTCCTCCCGTGGCCAGATCAAGGTCGCCGACTTCGGCCTGGCCCGGGCGGTCACGGCGCACACCGCGACTGCGCAGGGCATGCTGATCGGGACCGTCTCCTACATCGCGCCCGAGCTGGTCACCCATGGCCGCGCCGACACCCGCTGCGACGTCTACGCACTCGGTGTGCTGCTGTTCGAGATGCTCACCGGGCGCAAGCCGCACACCGGGGAGACCCCGATCCAGGTGGCCTACAGCCACGTCCACAACGAGATCGGCCCGCCCTCGGCGAGCGCGCCCGCCCAGTGGCGCGACACCCGTTCCGGGGTACCGCCCTACCTGGACGCCCTGGTGATGGCGGCAGCCGCCCGCCAGCCGGCGAACCGTCCCGGCGACGCGAGGGTGTTGCTGGACCACCTGCGGCAGGCACGGGCGGCCATCGAGCAGGGCGTCCGGGACGACCCGGCGCTGAGCGCACGGATGCGGGAGACCGCGCTCGACACCGCCGACCAGGTCACCGAGCACCTGCCGGCGCTGGCACCCGCGGAGGACGTGCAACGCACCGCCACGCTGCGGTTCACCCCGTCCACCCCGATCAGTCCCAGCCACCCCGGTGCAGCGGACGGCATGCCCTACTACGACCACCCCTCGGGCCCGATCCCGAGCCCGGCGGCGGGACCGCTGCGGCAGCGGCGGGCCAGGCAGCGTCGCCGCGGCGCGGCCGCTCTGGCGGTGCTGCTGGTGGCCACCATCGTGCTGGGCGTGGGTGCCTGGTACCTGCTGGCCGGACGGTTCACCGCCACCCCCGACCTCAGCAACCGCACCAAGGAGCAGGCGACGAGGATCGCAGCCGAGCAGGGCGTGCAACTGGCCTGGGACGAGGACTTCAGCGAGACCGTGTCCGTGGGCCGCGTGGTGCGTACCGACCCGGAGGCCGGCGAGCGCGTGCTCCGCGGCGGCACCGTCACCGCATTCCTCTCCAAGGGCCCCGAGCGCTACCCGGTGCCGTCCCTGTTCGGACGCGACCGCGACGAGGCGACAGCCGCCCTCGAGGAGGCGCACCTGAAGGTCGGTGACGTCAAGGAGGTCTACCACGAGACCGCTGCGGTAGGCACAGTCGTGAACACCTCGATCGCTGCGGGCAAGCTGGTCAAGCCGGACACCAAGGTGGGTCTGGAGATCTCCAAGGGTCCGGCTCCGGTGAAGATCGTCAGCTTCAGGAACAAGCCGTTCGCCGACGCCGAGGCCTACTACACCAAGGCCAAGCTGATCGTGCAGCGCGCGGAGGACAAATTCCACGACAGCATCCCGGCGGGCAACGTGATCTCCTCCGACCCGAAGAGCGGTTCCCTCGCCCAGGGCAAGACCATCACGTTCACCGTGTCGAAGGGCCCGGAGATGATCGCGGTGCCCGAGGTCCGCGGGCTCAGCGAGAACGCCGCCAAGAAGAAGCTCAAGGACGCCGGGTTCAAGGTGAAGGTTCAGAAGACGTTCTTCGGGCCGACAGCGCTCGGCACCAACCCCGGGGCGAACCAGCTGGCCCCGAAGGGGTCGACGGTCATCCTCTACGTCGGCTGATCAGGCCGGGGTCCAGGCGCCGGCTCCGCGCAGGTCGACCAGCTGGCAGGGCGTCATCTCTCGCACCCGGTTGAACACCAGCGACCAGCCCCGCTCGTTCAGCAGCCCGTCGTGGATCGGGAAGCCCTGCAGCGCGCCCACGTCACGACAGAAGTCGACGGTCTCCTTCATCGCTGCCCACGGCCCGTACGCCGGCACGCCCAGCACGTCCACCCCGGACGGAGCCGCCTCCAGACTGTCACCGGGGTGGAAGAAGGTGGGTTCGCCCTCAGCCTCGACGACGAGGCCGACGTTGCCGATGCGTGGGATGTCGCGGTGGATGACGGCGTGCAGCCCGCCGACTGCGGACACCCTCACCGCGCCGAACTCGAGGGTGGTGTCGGCGGTGAGCGGCTCGGACCGTTCGAGCTGGACGGTCTTGGACACGCCGGGCTCGGCCAGCACCCGGGCGTGCGGGTTGGCCGCAACCAGCGCGGGCGCGTGCTCGGGGTCGATGTGGTCGGGGTGCAGGTGGGTGACGAGGATCGCGTCCAGGTCGGTCAAACCGTGCCAGGCGTCGGAGAAGTTGCCGGGGTCGATCAGGATCCGGGTGCCGACTGTCTCAACCAGCACCGCCGAATGGCCAAGATGGGTGAGTTGCATGGCCCGCAGCCTACTTGGGCACTGCCGGGTCGCGACCAGGTGACGTGGCGGGCAGAGTTCAGCGCTCGGGCCGGAGCACGCCGATCACGTAGTCCATGGCCATGGTGTAGCCGTGGGTGCCGAAGCCGGCGAGCACGCCCACCGCCAGGTCGGCGAGGTAGGAGTGGCGGCGGAACTCCTCCCGGGCGTGCACGTTGGAGATGTGCACCTCGCAGAAGGGCACGTCGACGGCGGCGAACGCGTCGCGGATCGCGACCGAGGTGTGGGTGAAGGCCCCGGGGTTGATCACGATGAACCGGGTGCCGTCGCTGCGGGCCGCGTGCAGCCGGTCTATGATCGCTCCCTCGTGGTTGCTCTGGAAGGTGTCCACGCTGAGCCCTGCCGCCGCTCCCTGCGCGATCAGCGCCGCCTCGATCTCGGGCAGGGTCACCGAGCCGTAGATCTCGGGCTCGCGGGTACCGAGGGTGTTCAGGTTGGGCCCGTTGATGACCAGCACGTCCATGGCAGTACCTTCCCACGGTCGAGGCTGAGATGGCGCGCCACCGGGCGGAGCGGCCGGGCGGGAGAGAAGGCTCCTCCGGTGACCGTGGGGTGGTCGGATCCGCGCACTCGATGCCGCTGCAGCCCAAGAAAGTCCGCTCTTGCACATCGATCGGGCGATTGCCATCCGGCCGGTTCGGCGCCGGGACCCCGGTCAGCGGGCCGTATCCCTTCGAAACGCAATCCAGCGCCCGGCCGCAGGCAGTCGACCCGGGCCGGCAACGGTCGGGCCGCGACCGGGGTCCCGGTGACGATCCGGCCCCGCACAAGCCAAGTGACGGCGCCCTTCGAGACGCTCGCTTCGCTCGCTCCTCAGCGACCGGAAGGGAAGGGAACGCTCGCTCCTCAGGGACCGGAAGGAGCGAGCGCTCCTCAGGGACCGTGGGGTGAACGGATCCGCACACTCGATGCCGCTGCAGCCCAAGACAGACCGCCCTTGCGCATCGACCGTGCGATTCTGCTTGCCATCCCCGCCGGTTCGGCGCCGGGACCCCGGTCAGCGGGCCGTATCCCTTCGAAACGCAATCCAGCGCCCGGCCGCAGACAAACGACCGGGCCAGCCACGGTCGGGCCGCGACCGGGGTCCCGGTGACGATCCGGCCCCGCACAAGCCAAGTGACGGCACCCTTCGAGACGCTCGCTTCGCTCGCTCCTCAGGGACCGGAAGGGAAGGAAACGCTCGATCCTCAGGGACCGGAAGGGAAGGAAACGCTCGCTCCTCAGTGATCGTGGGTGGTCGAATCCGCGCACTCGATGCCCGTGTAGCCCAAGACAGTCCGCTCTTGCAGATCGACCGGGCGATTCCGCTTGCCATCCCGGCCGGTTCGGCGCCGGGACCCCGGTCAGCGGGCCGTATCCCTTCGAACGCAATCCAGCGCCCACCGCAGGCAGACGACCGGGCCGGCAACGGTCGGGCCGCGACCTGGGTCCCGGTGACGAGCCGGCCCGCACAGGCCAAGTGACGGCACCTTCGAGACGCTCGCCGCGCTCGCTCCTCAGGGAGCGGAAGGGGAAGGGAACGCTCGCTCCTCAGGGGCCGGTCGTTGAGGCGAGGGCGGCCAGCACCTGTTGGGCGACGGAGGTGGGGTCGGCGGAGCCGGCGGCAACCACCACTCCGGCGGTCGCGCGGTAGGCCTGCTGGCGTGCGGCGAAAAGTTCGGGCAAGTCCGGACGGGCGAGCATGGGCCGGGAAGCGTCCGCGCCGACGCGGGCGAGCGCTTCCTCCAGCGACACGTCGAGCAGCACCACGCGGTGCCCGGCCAGGGCAGAGCGCACTGCTTCGCTGCCGAGGGCCCCGCCACCGAGGGCGAGCACCGCTTCGGCGCCGGAGAGCAGGCCAGTGATCACCTCGGCCTCCAACGCCCGGAAGCCGGCTTCACCGGAGGCGGCGAAGATGTCTGCGACGCTCTGGCCAGCCGCTGCCTCGATGGCGGCGTCGGCGTCGATGAAGGGCAGGTCGAGCGCTTGGGCCACCAGCCGGCCGACCGTGGTCTTGCCTGCGCCCATGAAGCCGACCAGCACGATCATCGGCCGGCCTCCAGCGCCGCGTGTCCGGCGGCGAACAGCTCGGGAAGCGGCGCGGGCAGACCGGTGAACAGCTCGAATTGGCGCGCGGCCTGGTGCACGAGCAGGTCGAGGCCGCCGACCACGGTCATGCCCGCAGCTGCGGCGCCACGGGCCAGTGGCGTGGGCCAGCCGGCGTACACGGCGTCGAACAGCAGCCCCGAGCGTTGCCCGGGGAGCGCGAAAGCGTCGGCCGCGCCCGCCGGCAGCGTCGACAGCACCGCCGGCTCCCCGGCAACCGTCCACTCCTCCAGGCCAGCCCGGCGCACCGAAAGGTCCGGGACGGCCTCAGCGGCCCAGCCGGCCAGCAGCCGGGCGGTGTCCCGGTTGCGCGCGTAGGCGGTCGCCTGCGTCACGCCGAACTCGGCCAGCGCCAGCAGCGCCGACCGGGCCGTTGCCCCGGAGCCGAGCACAGCCGCCTCCCGCCAGGAAGGGTCCCAGTGCGGACGCAGCGCGTCCACCAGCCCGCCGACGTCGGTGTTGTCGGCCAGCCACCGGCCGGCGTCCAGGCGCACCAGGGTGTTGCCCGCGGCCGCCCGGCGCGCCAGCGGGGTCACCTCCGCCGCGACCTGGAGACAGGCCTCCTTCAACGGCATGGTGAGGCTCAGCCCGCGCCACTCCTCGCCGAGCCCTGCGACGAAACCCGCGAGCCCATCCGCCCGCAGCTCGAACCGGTCGTAGCTCCACTCGGCCAGGCCGAGCGCGGCATAGCCCGCGCGGTGCAGGGCCGGGGAGAGCGAGTGGGCGATCGGCGAGCCGAGGACGGCGGCCCTCACCCGACCGGCACCCCGGCCAGCACGTTCCCGACCACTCGCCCCGCGGTTGCGGCCTGCTCGGGCGAGACCTCCTGGTGGGTGACCGCCCGCACCATGTGGGCGCCCAGCGCCGACACCAGCACCCCGGCCGCTGCGGCCTGTTTCGCGACGTCGGCCGCGGCCAGTGCTCCGGTGTCCAGCACGACGATGTTGGTGGTGACCCGGGCTGGGTCGACGGCGCCGGGGGCAGCGGCCACGACCTCGGCTGCGAACGCGGCAGCGGCGGTGTGGTCCTCCGCGAGCCGCGGCAGGTGGTGGTCGATGGTGTAGTCGGCAGCAGCGGCAAGCACTCCGGCCTGCCGCCAGCCGCCGCCGAGCCGCTTGCGCTGCACCCTGGCGCGGGCGATGTTCGCTGCGCTGGACAGCAGCATCGAACCGACCGGCGCACCCAGCCCCTTGGAGAAGCAGACGCTGACCGTGTCGAACAGCCGGCCGTACTCGGCGAGGGCGACCCCGCTGGCGACATGGGCGTTCCACAGCCGGGCGCCGTCGAGGTGCAGGCCCACCGAGGCCTGGCGACACAGCGCCGAGACCTCCAGCAGGTGCTCGTAGGGCTGTACCGTCCCGCCGCCGAAGTTGTGGGTGTTCTCCAGCGCCACAGCGGCTGTGGAGACCAGGTACGGGCCGGCGTCGGGCGTGATCAGACCGGCGATCGTTGCGGTGTCGGCCACCCCGTCAGCCGAGTCCCAGGTGCGCATCGTGATGCCGTGCAGCGCGGCGTGGGCGCCCATCTCCGCGCGGGCGATGTGGGCGCGGACGTCGCAGACGACCTCCTGGCCGGGCTGGACCAGCAGCCACACGCCCAGCAGGTTGGCCATCGACCCGGTGACGCAGAACAGGCCGGCCTCGTGGCCCAGCAGGCCGGCCACCCGCTGCTCCAGGGCGGTGATGGCCGGGTCCTCGCCGTAGACGTCGTCGCCCACCGATGCCGCGGCCATGGCCGCGAGCATCCCGGGCGTGGGCCGGGTGATCGTGTCACTGCGCAGGTCGATCAACTCAGAAGTCCTCCGGCAGGTACTCCTGCACCGGGTTGATCCGCCGGATCCGCCCGTCGGTGAGGCGTTCCGAAACCAGGAACGCCAGCTCGAGGGACTGGTTGCGGTTCAGCCGGGGGTCGCAGGCAGTCTCGTAGCGGTTGGCCAGGTCGGCCTCGAGGATCTCACCGACGCCGCCCACGCACTCGGTGACGTCGTCGCCGGTGAGCTCGATGTGCACCCCGCCCGGCCAGGTGCCGAGGCCCTGGTGCACGTCGAAGAAGCCGTTCAACTCATCGGCCACCTGGTCGAAGGCGCGAGTCTTGTAGCCGAGCGACGTCTCGAAGGTGTTGCCGTGCATCGGGTCGCAGACCCAGGCCACCTTGCGCCCGGTGCCCTCCACCGCCTCCACGATCGGCGGCAGGGCGTCCCGCACCCGCTCCGCACCCATGCGGGAGATGATCGTCAGGCGGCCCGGCTCCTGCTCGGGATCGAGCCGCTCAGCCAGTTCCACCGCCTCCGACGGCTTGCAGGACGGGCCAAGCTTGAGCCCGATCGGGTTGCGCAGGTGCCGCAGGTACTCCACGTGCGCGCCGTCCAGCTGCCGGGTGCGCTCGCCGATCCACACCATGTGCGCGCCGGTGTTGTACGGGGTGTCGGTGCGCGAGTCGATGCGGGTGAGCGCGTGCTCGTACTCCAGCAGCAGTGCCTCGTGGCTGGAGTAGAAGTCGACGGTCCGGAACGCCTCGTTGTCGACGCCGCACGCCACCATGAACGCCAGCGCCCGCTCGATCTCGGCCGCCAGCTGCTCGTAGCGCTCCTCGACGTTTGAATTGCGCACGAAGTCGGAGTTCCAGGAGTGGACGGCGCGCAGGTCGGCGAAACCGCCCTTGACGAACGCGCGCAGCAGGTTGAGCGTGGCCGCGGAGTGGTTGTACACCTCGATCAGGCGGCGGGGGTCTGGCCGGCGGTCCTGCGGGGTGAAGCTGAGGGCGTTCACCGCGTCGCCGCGGTAGGCGGGCAGGGTCACCTCGCCGCGGGTCTCGGTGTCCCGGCTGCGGGGCTTGGCGTACTGCCCGGCGATCCGGCCGACCTTCAGCACCGGCACCTGGGCGGCGTAGGTCAGCACCACCGCCATGCTCAGCAGGACCCGCAGCTTGCCCCGGATGTTGGCTGCGGTGACGGTGTCGAAGGTCTCTGCGCAGTCCCCGCCCTGCAGCAGGAACGAGCGTCCCGCGGCCACGTCGGCGAGCTTGCCGCGCAGGTCGTCGCACTCGCCGGCGAACACCAGCGGCGGCCGGCGGCGCAGCTCGGCGAGGACGCGCACCACCTCGTCCGGGTCCGGGTAGGCCGGCTGCTGGGCTGCGCCCAGGCTGTGCAGTTCGGCCAGGGACGGGATGGGTTCCAACACGGCGGTCAGGATAGTCCGCCGCTGGAGAGCTCCGGCGGGTTCGCGCCGAAGCCTGGACGGGGCAGCACCCGGGCGTCGGCCTCGGCGGCGGAGAGCGAACCGCTCTTCAGCGATGTGCCGTAGGCGTCGACGTAGGTCTGGCCGGACAGCGCCTGGATGTCAGCCATCACCTCGTCGGTGACCCAGCGCAGGGTCTCCCGGTCGTCGGCCTGGCGGGTGTACTCGGTGAAGTAGCGGGGCTTGCCGATCACGATGCGCGGCTTCCAGATCCACGGCACACCCACCGGCGTGCGCACCGCTGCGGTGTCGAACATCGCCACCGGCACCACCGGGACGCCCGCGGCCAGCGCCATCCGCGCCACCCCGGTACGTCCTTTGTACAGCCGGCCGTCCGGAGAGCGGGTGCCCTCGGGGTAGATGCCGACCATGCCGCCGTCGGCGAGCACCTGCAGCACCGGTCCGAGCCCGTCCAGGCTCACCCTGCCACCGGAGCGGTCCAGCGGCACCTGGCCGACGGCCTTCAGGAACCACGCCACGATCTTCGAACCCGGCCCGCGGTTGCCGCGGAACAGTTCCGCCTTGGCCGGGAAGGTGAGCTTGCGGTGCAGCATCGCCGGCAGCACGAACGTGTCACCGGCGGCCAGGTGGTTGCTGGCGAGGATCGCCCCGCCTTCGGCCGGCAGGTTCTCCTCCCCCTCTATCCGCGCCCGGAACAGCCAGCGGACGACCGGCGCGAACAGCAGGTTCTTGAACAGCGTGTAGTACACGGCGGACAGCCTACGATGAGCCGCATGCGGACTTCGACCGGTTCGGCCCCGCTGGTGGGCGAGCACGCCAGGCCCTTCCATGCCGGCACCGGAAGGGTCGGGGTGCTGTTCTGCCACGGCTTCACCGGCTCGCCGTGGTCGCTGCTGGAGTGGGCCCGGTTGACCGCGGACGCCGGCTACCGGGTGTCGCTCCCCCGGCTGCCCGGCCACGGCACGACTTGGCAGGAGCTGAACGTGACCGGCTGGCGGGACTGGTACGCGGAGGTCGAGCGGGCCTACCGCAAGCTGCGCGCCGAGTGCGACACGGTGTTCGCCGCCGGCCTGAGCATGGGCAGCGCGCTGGCCCTGCGCCTGGCCGAGAAGCACCCGGACGAACTCGCCGGACTGGTGCTGGTGAACCCGGCCGTGCTCGGCTACCCGAAGATGCGCGCCATCCCGGTGCTGCACCGGCTCGTGCCCTCGGCCCGGGCGATCGGCTCCGACGTCGCCTCGCCGGGCGTGGACGAGTACGCCTACCCGCGGACGCCATTGCGCGCCGCCAACTCGATGATGAAGCTGTGGTTCGAGGTGCGGGCCTGCCTCGACCTGGTCAGCTGTCCGCTGCTGGTGTTCCGGTCAGCCACCGACCACGTGGTGCCTGCGGCCTCCACGGCCTTCGTGCTGAGCCACGTTTCCAGCGACGAGATCACCGAGCGGGTGCTGCCCCGTAGCTACCACGTGGCCACCATGGACTACGACAAGGAGCAGATCTTCTCCGAGTCGCTGGAGTTCTTCGCCCGGCACTCGCCCTCAGCCTGATTCGGCCAGCCGGGCCAGTTCGTCGCGGTACCAGCCGCCGGCGAGCGTGAGCTCCTCCGCGGTGACGCTGTCCGGCCGCCGGACGGCCCGGTCGAGCAGGTCGACCGCGGCTGCGTCGCCAAGGCGGGCCCGAACCTGCTCGACGGCCACCTGGGCCAGGGCGTAGTCGGTCTGGTCGTACAGGCCCGTGGGCAGCTCCTCCGGCACTCCGTGCTCGGCGAGGTGGGCGCGCACCAGGGCCGAGTTCGAACGGGCCAGCCCGGCATCGCCCGCTGCGGCCACCGCCTCGGCCAGCCCCTCGACGGCCCACCCGAGGCCGCCGCCCGCGCAGGCGGAGCCTGAGGCGACGTGGACCGCCTCGTGCGCGAGCAGGGTGGTGAGGTAGGCGTCTTCCAGGCCGAGCACCACCGGGTTCACCACGACCCGCGCCGCTCCGCTGCGGCACTCGGTGCCGGCGGCGGCGTCAGCGTCGGGCAGCCCGGCCGCGGCCGGGAAGTCCTCGGGCCCGGCCGGCACCACGACCGTCAGCCGTCCGTCCCAGCCCGCAGCCGGGGCGACCAGTCCGGAGGCATGGACGCGCCGGACCGCTTCGTCGATTCGTTCCGACCAGGCCTGCCGGTCGAGCTCGGCCAGGCCCTGGCTGAGCAGGCTCCCGTGGTCAGCGGACGTGGTGGCGGTCGGGGCAGGTCCCGTCCCGGAGGTCGGCGAAGAGGTGCAGCCGACCAGCGCCAGCAGGAGGCAGAACGCCCCGGTGCCGAGCCTCAGCCGAGCACCCGGCGGGCGCCGACGTAGGGCGCCGGGTAGGAGGCGAGGGTCTGGATGACCAGGTCGGAGCGGGTGTTGCGGGCGTGCACGATCTTGCCGTTGCCGATGTACATGCCGACGTGGTGGATGGGGCGGTACCAGAAGATCAGGTCGCCCGGCTTGAGCTCGCTGCGGGAGACCGCACGGCCCACGTTGTACTGGGCGCGGGAGGAGTGCGGCAGGCTGACCCCGACGGAGCGGTAGGCGGCCAGCATCAGGCCGGAGCAGTCGAAGCCCCGGGGCCCGGAGGCGCCCCAGACGTACTGGCTGCCCGGTACCTTCGAGACGGCGTACTTGACCGCTGCGAGCGCCTTGGCGTTGGCGGTGACGCCGTCCAGCTCGCTGAGGTCGAAGCCGGCGCTGCCGCCGTCGGCGGCTTCCAGCGCCGCGCGCTGCTCGGCGGTCAGCTGCAGCACCATGGCCTGCGCAGCGTCGACCTTCTCGTCCACCTGCTTCTTCAGGGCTGCGAGCTCGCGCTCGGCCTCGGCAAGCGCCGCCACCTCTGCGGCCGCGGTGCGCTGCAGGTCGGCGAGGTTGGCCTGCTCGGCCTCGTGCTCGGCGAAGGTGTCGTTCATGTCCTGGTCGACCTTGCTGGCGGTGGACAGCCGGTCGAGGAGGGTCTCGGGGTCGCCGCTGGTGAAGATCTGCACGGTGGTGTCGACCTCACGGTTGCGGAACTGCATCAGGGCGATTGCGCGCACCTGTTCGCTGAGTTCGTCGACCTTGCGCTGCTGCACGGCGATATCGGCCCGCAGCACCGCGAGTCGTTCCTTGCTCTCGGCCAGCGCCTGGGATGCCTCGACGTAGTCCTCGCCGACGTCGCTGGCTTCTTTCTCCAGCTCCTGCACCCGGGTCTTGGCGTCGGAGATCTTCGCCTCGATCGAACCCGGCGACGGGCTCGGGGTCGGCGTGGGCGCGGCGTCAGCCGGCGAAACCGTGAGGAGGGTGCCGAGCAGCAGGGTTGCGACTGCCGCAGCCAGTCCGGACCGCGCGCTTCGCCCTGCCGCCATTCACGACCTCCCGTTAAGCGGCCGTTGAACGGTCGCTGAAACAAAACTGAGAAAATGCTAAGGGAGGGCAGCGGCTAAGGCAACTCCTTCCTCGGGCGGAGGCAGCGGGCGCACCAGCCGCAGCGGTGGCAGCAGGCCGGAATCGGCCATCGCCCGCAGCGCGGCCTGCTCCTGGTCGTCGAGGATGACCTCGGTGGGCATGGGGCCCAGCAGCACGGAGATCACACAGTCAGAGCAGGCCGGGCCGCGCGCCCGGCAGCTCCCGCAGTCGACATGCAGTACGTCCATGCCTGCATCCTCGCCGCCCCCACTGACAGTCCACCCGGGCGGACGTCTTGCGCGCCTCTACCCTTATGGCACCGGAGGTCGTTGGCTTAGGCTGCCCGCGTGCTGAGGGCTGCACCTGCCGCGGGCGTGGCCGCGCTGGTCGCCGGCCTGGCGGTGCTCGCCACCGGCTGCGCACCCGAGCCCGCCTGGCAGCAACTGGAACTGCCCGCCGTGGTCCGCGCGGCCTCCGTGGCCGGCACCGGCACCGGGGTGCTGGTTGGCGGCGTCCGTCCCGACCCCCCGGCGCCCGCGCTGCTGGAGGTGACCGGCGCGCGCGTTACCCGCGAGCTGCGGCTGGCGCCGGCCGAGCCCTACGCGGAGGTGGCCGAGCTGATCTCGGTGACGGCAGCGGACGACCGGCTGTACGCGATCGGGCGGGCCTTCGGCGGCGCCCACTCCAACCCGCGGCTGACGGTGTGGGACGGTTCCCTTGCCGCGGGCACGCTGACCAGCAGACCCCAGGAGTTCTTCACTTTCGGAGGCCACGACGCCGGTCCGCTCCTCGGCACGGTGGTGCTGCCGTCCGGCCCGGTGATCGTCGGCAGCCGGACGACGGCGAGCGGCACCGAGGGGGTGCTGTGGACGCCCGAGGCCACCACCTGGCACAAGCGCACCGGGGTGGACCCGGCGCTGGCTTCGAGCCCCGACCGGGTGCTGGGCTTTACCGGGGTGGCCGGACTCGGGGACCGCATCGTGCTCACCGGGGATGAGGTGGGCCTTGGCGGCGGGCTGCTGCAGCGCCCGGCGGTCTGGACCGGCCGGACCTCCGGCGGCTGGGAGACGGCGCTGTTGCCGGTACCGGACACCCCTCCGGCGGTCGCGGGCCAGCTCAACCGGGCGACGTCGGTTGCCTGCTCCGGCACCGATCACTGCTGGGTGGCTGGCTGGGCCCACGGTCGCCCGCTGGTGTGGCGCGTCGGACTCGGCGCAGAGGGCCGGCCGCAACCGGCCCGGCCGAGCGTGCTTCCCGGCAGGCCGCCGCAGCGTGACCCGATCGCCCTGGTGGCGGTCGCGGCGGACCGGCCGGTGGTGCTCACCGGCGCGGCCGAGCCGACCCTGCAGTTGGCCTGCCCCACCGGCTGGCGCACGTTGCCGGCCCCACCGGGCAGGGCGGAGGCCCTGGCCGCGGGCGGGGGTGCGCTGTACGTCGTCACCGCTGCCGGCGAATTGTGGCGGCGCGACGCGCCGGGCTGCTGACCGGCGATTGTCAGAGGGCCGATCTAGCGTCCAGTTCGTGACCGGTACGGCCCTCCTGCAGCCCAGCTTCGAAGACCTGGGGCGCCCTCTGGCCGAGGTCACCTTCTGCGTTGTCGACCTCGAGACCACCGGCAGCACCGGCGAGGACTCGATCACCGAGTTCGGCGCGGTGAAGGTGCGGGGCGGTGCGGTGCTCGGCGAGTTCCAGACCCTGGTGAACCCGAACACCCACATCCCCGCGCTGGTGGCAGTACTCACCGGCATCACCGACCTGATGGTGGCCGGTGCGCCCCGGATCGGCGAGGTGCTGCCCAGCTTCCTCGAGTTCGCCAGGGGCACGGTGCTCGTGGCGCACAACGCGGCCTTCGACGTCGGCTTCCTGAGGCGGGCGTGCGCTGCCCAGGGCTACCCGTGGCCCAATCCGGACGTGCTGGACACCGTTGCGCTGGCCCGGCAGGTGCTGCTGCGCGACGAGGTGCCCAACGTGAAGCTCGCCACGCTCGCCGCGCACTTCAAGGCCGGCACCACGCCCAACCACCGCGCGCTGAGCGACGCGCGGGCCACGGTGGACGTCCTGCACGGCCTGCTGGAACGGGTCGGCAACCTCGGTGCCGGCACCCTGGAGGACCTGCTCGAGTTCACCCGCCGGGTCTCCCCGGAGCGACGGGCCAAGCGCGGGCTGGCCAAGGGGGTGCCGGCCGCGCCCGGCATCTACCAGTTCGTCGCCGACCTCACCGGCCCGGACGGACGGTCACGGCGGCAGGTGCTCTACGTCGGCAAGAGCCGGAACCTGCGCAAGCGCGTCGCCGCCTACTTCACCGCGGCCGAGACCCGGCCCCGGATCGACGAGATGGTGCGCATCGCCACCTCGGTGGAGACCACGGTCTGCCGCACCCCGCTGGAGGCCGACGTGCTGGAGCTCCGCCTGATCGCTGCGCACTCCCCCAGGTACAACCGGCGCTCGAAGTTCCCCGAGCGCCAGGTGTGGCTGAAGCTGACCGTAGAACCGTTCCCGCGGCTCTCGATCGTGCGGGCCGTTGGCGCCGACGGCGCCGCCTACTTCGGTCCGTTCCGCCGGCGGGCGGCGGCAGAGCAGACCATGCTGGCGCTGTACGAGGCGTTCCCGCTGCGCCAGTGCACGAAGCGGCTCTCCCCCCGAAAGCCAACCTCCGCCTGCGCGTTGGCCGGCATGGGGCGCTGCCTCGCGCCGTGCGAGCTGGCGGTCACCCCTGCCGAGTACGGGCAGGTGGCCGAGCAGGTGCGAAAGGCCCTGTGGGTCGATGTCGCCCCGTTGGCCCGGGCGGCCGAGCCGCGGCTGCAGCACCTGGTGCGGGCCGAGCGGTTCGAGGACGCCGCTGTGCTGACCGACCGCCTGGAGGGGTTGAGCCGGGCGGCGCTGCGGCACCACCGCCTGGCGAGCCTCGCGCGGTGCCCCCAGATCGTTGCCGCCTACCGCACCGACGCCGGCTGGGAGATCCACGTCGTGCGCCACGGCCGGCTCGCGGCAGCTGCGCTGGCCCGGCCGGGCGAGGTGCCCCAGCGGGTGGCGCGGGACGCCGTGGCCACCGCGGAGTGGGTGGCGGCCCCGACCGGGCCGGCGCCGGCGGCGATCGTCGAGGAGACCGAGCGGGTGGCCGACTGGCTGGAGCGGCCGGGCGTGCGGCTGATGGAGATCGACGGCGACTGGTGCTGGCCGGCCCGGATCGGCCCGAGCATCGCCGAGCGGATTAGGATCAGCGCATGATCACCGCGCTCGTGTTCGTCGAGGCCGA
>JAEWOI010000007.1 GCA_023460935.1 Actinomycetes bacterium | reverse complement strand
TGCCGCAGCCGTCCTGCGACACGTTCAAGCACGGCGGCCCGAACGGCTACCTGGACCTGTTCGTCAAGGAGTCCAGCGCCCCGGCCAAGCAGTGGAAGTACACGAACGCGCCGGACGCCGACGCGCGCGCCGTCCAGGCCGCCTACTGGGCGCTGACCTGGGCCAAGGCCCAGGGCAAGCAGGCCGACGTGGCGGCCACCGTGGCCAAGGCCGCCAAGATGGGCGACTACCTGCGCTACGCGCTGTTCGACAAGTACTTCAAGAAGATCGGCAACTGCGTCGGGGCGAGCACCTGCCCGGCCGCCAGCGGCCGTGACTCGGCGCACTACCTGCTGTCCTGGTACTACGCCTGGGGCGGCGCGTACGACGCCTCGCAGAACTGGTCCTGGCGGATCGGCTCCAGCCACAGCCACTTCGGCTACCAGAACCCGTTCGCGGCCTGGGCGATGACCAACGTCGCGGAGCTGAAGCCGAAGTCGCCGACCGCGGTCTCCGACTGGCAGAAGAGCCTCGACCGGCAGCTGGAGTTCTACACCTGGCTCCAGTCGGCCGAGGGCGGCATCGCCGGTGGCGCCACCAACAGCTGGGACGGCAGCTACGCCCAGCCGCCGGCCGGCACCGCCACCTTCTACGGCATGTTCTACGACGTCGACCCGGTCTACAACGACCCGCCGTCGAACCAGTGGTTCGGCATGCAGGCCTGGTCGATGCAGCGCATCGCCGAGCTGTACCTGGAGACCGGCAACGCGAAGGCCAAGGCGCTGCTGGACAAGTGGGTGCCGTGGGCGATCGCGAACACCACGCTGGGCACCAACTGGTCGATCCCGTCGGACATGAAGTGGACCGGCCAGCCGGCGAACTGGAACCCGAGCAGCCCGCAGCCGAACACCAACCTGCACGTCGAGGTGACGGTCAAGGGTCAGGACGTCGGCGTCGCCGGCGCCTACGCCCGCACGCTCATCGCGTACGCGGCCAAGTCCGGCAACACCGCGGCGAAGAACACCGCCAAGGGCCTGCTGGACGCGCTCTCGGCGTCCGCCGACAGCAAGGGCGTCTCGACGCCGGAGAAGCGCGGCGACTACAAGCGCTTCGACGACGTCTACAACGCCGCCGACGGCCAGGGTCTCTACGTCCCCAACGGCTGGACCGGGAAGATGCCCAACGGCGACGCGATCGCCCCGGGCAAGAGCTTCCTGGACATCCGCTCGTTCTACAAGAACGACCCGGACTGGCCGAAGGTGCAGGCGTACCTGGACGGCGGTCCCGAGCCGGTCTTCAACTACCACCGGTTCTGGGCGCAGGCGGACATCGCCATGGCGTACGCCGACTACGGCACCTACTTCCCGCAAGGGTGAGGTGACCCCTTCTTCGTGGGCGGGTGCGAGCCCGCCCACGAAGGAGGCCGACCCGGCCGATGGGGGAACGGAGCGGCCGGGTCGGCGGACGGCCTGACGCCCACGGTCAGGCCGGGTGGGCCGGCCGTCCGGCCGACGCAGCGGACCGGCCGGCCCACCACTCCGCCCGGCGACGACCCATGGCGCGAAAAGGCACGCAAAATTCAGCGGTCCACGGGATCACATCCGGGCCGCGGACGGAGTAACGTATTTGACGGAGAGGCCGCTCCCCCCGTGGCGGCCTCTCCATTACTCTTCCCGGGCCGGCCCGCCGCCGGGCACCGGCGCCACCACCGGGTGCCGCAGTCCCGGATGCCCGGCCGGCAGCGACCGCCGGATCACCACCCAGCTCGACGCCAGCGCCGCCGCGATCAGCGGCCAGGTGAGCGCCGCCCGCGCCACTGTGAGCGCGACCACCTGCCCGTCCAGCCACAGCGGGATGAACACCGCCAGCCGCAGCACGTAGGTGCCGGCCCACACCCAACTGCCCCGGCCGTACGCCCGCAGCAGCGCCGGGTCGTGCCGCCACCGGGTCCGCTGGCCCAGCGCGGTGCCGACCACCACGCCGAGCAGCGGCCAGCGCACCACGATGCTCACCGCCCAGGCCAGCGCGCTCGCCGCGTTGGCGGCGATCTGGAGCAGGAAGAAGTCCTCGGCCCGGCCGGTACGCAACGCGACGAGCGCGGCCACGCAGACCGCGAGCAGCCCGATCAGCACCGAGCGGGGACGGTCTCCGCGCCGCCACCGCCAGCCGGCCACCGCCGCGCCGGTCAGCAGCGCGGCGAGCACGCCGCCACGCAGCCCGCCGAGCACCCAGCCCAGCCCGAACGCGAGCGGCGGCAGCGTGGCGTCGACCGCCCCGCGCCGGCCGCCGAGCAGGTCGGCCAGCGACTCCGGCCGGGGCCCGGCCTGCGGTTCCCGCTGCGGCATGCCGGTCACGCCCCACCTCCTCGAATCGCCCGCCTCACCGTACGCCGCAGCCGATGGCGCTCCGCCGCGCGCGTCGGCGGCCCTACCGTTAAGTTGTCCGGGTGCGGGAGACGGCGAGGGGTTGGACGGCGGTCTGGTTGGTCGTACTGGCCCTGCTGCAGACAGCTGCGTTCGTGGTGGTGTGGCGCTTCGCCGTGCACACCGAACTCGGCCAGTGGCTGGACACGGTGGCGCTGACCGGCAACCGGATCGGCCAGGACCGCATCGACGGTCCGGTCGACACGCTCCTCAACGCCATGTCCGTGGTGTCGCTGCTGGCCGCCACCGCGGTGATCGGCTTCATCGCGCTGATCCGGGGCCGCAAGGCGCTGGCCGTCACCGCGACGCTGCTGATCGCCGGCGCGAACGTGACCA
>JAEWOI010000006.1 GCA_023460935.1 Actinomycetes bacterium | reverse complement strand
GAGCGGCCGGGCGTGCGGCTGATGGAGATCGACGGCGACTGGTGCTGGCCGGCCCGGATCGGCCCGAGCATCGCCGAGCGGATTAGGATCAGCGCATGATCACCGCGCTCGTGTTCGTCGAGGCCGACGTCGCCCGCATCCCCCAGGTCGCCCAGCAGATCGCCGACCTCGACGGCGTGTCCGAGGTGTACTCGGTGACCGGCAAGATCGACCTGATCGCGATGGTCAGGGTGCGGACGATCGACGACGTGGCCACCACCGTCGCCGACCAGCTGAACAAGGTGCCCGGCGTGCTGAACACCGAGACCCACGTTGCGTTCCGGGCCTACTCCACCCACGACCTCGAGGCTGCCTTCGCCATCGGCGCCGAGTAGCACCCACCCGCCTCGCTCCGGCGGGCCCGGGACGGCGCAGCGCCACCCCGGGCCGGGCCGGAAAGGGGTGGCCTCAGCCGGTGATCTCGACCGACTCGATCACCACGGGCTCCAGCGGCCGGTCCATCCGGCCGGTCGGCACGCTGGCGATCTTGTCCACGACCTTGCGGGACTCCTCGTCGGCCACCTCGCCGAAGATCGTGTGCTTGCGGTTGAGGTGCGGCGTCGGCACAACGGTGATGAAGAACTGCGAGCCATTGGTGCCCCGCCCCATGCGGAGCCCGGCGTTGGCCATGGCCAGCAGGTACGGCTTGTTGAACACCAGCTCGGGGTGGATCTCGTCGTCGAAGCTGTAGCCGGGACCACCGGTGCCGGTGCCCAGCGGGTCGCCGCCCTGGATCATGAAGCCGTCGATGACGCGGTGGAAGCCGACGCCGTCGTAGAACCGGCCCGTCTTCTGCTCGCCGGTCTCGGGGTCGGCGTACTCCTTGGTGCCGGTGGCCAGCCCGACGAAGTTGGCCACGGTCTTCGGGGCGTGGTCACCGAACAGGGTGATGACGATGTCGCCGTGGTTCGTGTGCAAGGTTGCGGTCTGCGCCATGCTGTTTCCTCTCTTCTGCGGTCCGACCCATCCTGACAGATGCTGTGAATCGCGCCTCGCTGCCGGGTACGGTGGTGCTCAAGCAGAGCATCGGAGGCACCGTGAAGACAAAGAAGCTGCTCGAGGCCGTCGAGGGCGGCACGCAGACCGCAGTCGAATACCTCACTCCGTTCGTCGCACAGGCGCTACGCGAGGGTGGCGAGCTGGCCGACCAGACGTACAGCAGGATCCGTCCGGCGTTGAGCGACGCCCGTATCCGGGGCGCACGACTCGCCTCCGACACCTTCGAGAAGGTGCACCCGGTCATCGACGACGCGCTCGACCGGGTCTCGCCGGCGGTGACCGCGACGGTGAAGAAGGTGAAGCCGGCGGTGGACGACGTGCTGCAGCGCATCCCGCCGACTGTCGACCACGCCCGTGAGCTCGTCCAGGACGACTACCTGCCGAAGGTGGCCGACGTGCTCCGGCACCTGGCTTCCCAGCCGCTGGCCAGGGAGTTGAAGGTGGCGGCGGCGTCCGCGGCGCTGGCCAAGCAGCTCGACCACGCATCCGGCCGGAACAAGCGGTCCGGCTGGCGGACGTTCGGCAAGGTCCTCCTCGCCTTCGCGGCGCTGGGCGGCGTGTTCGTCGCCGTCCGCAAGCTGCTGGCCGACCCGTCCACCGGCTGGGAGACCCACACCCCGCGCACGGCGTACGTTGCCGATCCCGGCGACCTGAAGGACGCGACGGACGACGTCGTCGACGACGTGCAGGAGTCCTCAGCCGACGTGGCCGGGGACGTCGGCGACTTCGCGACCGGCGCAGCCGCCGCGGCCGGGGACGTTGCGGTGGACGTGACCGAGAAGGTGGAGGACGCCAGCGCGGCAGCAGCGGACAAGGTCGAGGACGTCCGCGACGACATCGAGGACCAGTTGGACAAACTCGCTGACGAGGCGGAAGGCGGCGATGCCTCCCCTTTAGCCGGTAGCCCCTACGGCGAGGGCTCGTTCGTTGGGAGCGAGCCGCCGGCGGGGTACGCGATCAAGGGCAACGACCGTTCGATGAAGTACCACCTCCCGGGCAGCGCTGCGTACGAGCGCACGATCGCCGCGGTGTGGTTCGCGTCGGAGGAGGCTGCGCGGGAAGCCGGGTTCGTGCGGGCCCAGCGCTGACCGCTCCCGAAGAAGTTCCGGCGAATCCGGGGCACCGACTCACAATCGGGCCCCGGATTCGACTTTCCAGGGTGTGAGTGAACCCGACCACTACTGGGTGCAGGCCGCGCCGTTCCGCGCGCACCTGCAGCGACTGCTCGACCTGACCGGCGTGCCGTGGACCACGTTGGCCGCCGAGGCCATCGTGCCGCCGGCCGTGGTGCAGCGGCTGCTGTTCGGCCGCGGTGGGCGACCACTGACGCGGATCCCGGCTGACTGCGCGCGGCGCCTGCTGGCGCTGGACGAGCGCAGCCTGCGGGCCCTCGCCCGGGCGGGCGGGCACTAGGCTGCCGGCGTGCCAGCCGAGCTCGTCGTGCCGCTGACCGCTGTGCTGCTGGCCGGCCTGCTCGCCGCCCTCACCCCGGCGCTGTTGCGCTGGTTGCCGGTGCCGCAGGACGAGGAGGAGCCCCCGCCGCCGTTCAGCGAGCTGGACGGCACCGGCTTCCGCTGGGCTGTGTTCCTCGCCGGCGGCCTGGCCACCGGGCTCGCGTTGGGGCTCACCCCGGCCGCGCTGTGGCCGGTGTGGGCGCCGCTGGCCACGCTACTGGGCCTGATCGACCTGCGGACCACGTTCCTGCCGCTGCGGCTGAACTACCTGACCATCGGCCTGGCCGTGGCGGGGGCCGGGGCTGCGGCCTGGCTGCAGGGCACCTGGCAGCCGCTGGTCTGGGCCGGCGTGGCCGGGGCGGTGGCCGCCGGAGTGTTCTGGCTGCTGTGGCGCTTCACCAACGGCGGGCTGGGGTTCGGTGATGTCCGGCTGGCCGGGCTGATCGGGGTGGTGGCCGGCGCCAACTCACCCGCGCTGGCGTTGTGGTCGTTCCTGCTGGGCAGCGCAGTCGGTGCGGCCTGGGGTGGGCTGCTGTGGTGGTGGCGCGGTCACGACGGCAGTTTCCCTTACGGACCGGCCCTGCTGCTCGGGCCCTACCTCGCGCTGCTCCTCAGCTGGGCCGAGCGGCTGTACTGACCCGCGCCCAGTTGTCCAGCACGGCTGCGGCGGCCCCGGAGTCGATGGCGGCGTAGGCGCGCTCGAGGGGCCCGGCGAACTGGTCGGCCAGCGGTGCGTCCGGGTCCGGCCCCGCGAAGGCCAGCTGCGCTGCGGCGGCGTTGAGCGCGACGATGTCGCGCACCGGGCCGGCGGCACCGCCGAACACCTCCCGCACCACCCCGGCGTTGTGGGCCGGGTCGCCGCCCACCAGGTCGTCGCGGCCGGCCGGGGCGATTCCGAGCGCTGACGGGTCGAGCCGGGCCTGCGTCACCTCGCCGTTCCGGATCACCCACACCTCGGAGCTGGTGGTGGTGGTGAGCTCGTCGAGGCCGTCCCCGCCGTGGAAGACCAGGCCGCGATTGCCGCGCCCGGCGATCACGCCCGCGATCAGCGGAGCCATCCTGGCGTCGGCGACACCCACGGCCTGCGCCGCGGGACGGGCGGGGTTGGCCAGCGGGCCGAGGAAGTTGAAGGTCGTGGGGACGCCGAGCTCGCGGCGGGCGGACGCGACGAACCGCAGCGCCGGGTGGTACATGGCCGCGAACAGGAACACGATGCCGACCTCGGCCAGCACCGCCGGCTGGGCGGCCGGCGGGACGTCGATGGCGACGCCGAGCGCCTCCAGGCAGTCGGCGGTGCCGCAGGAGCTCGATGCGGCCCGGTTGCCGTGCTTCACCACCGGCACGCCACACGCGGCTGCGACTATCGCCGCCATCGTCGAGACATTCACTGTGCCGGCCCGGTCACCGCCGGAACCGACCACGTCGACCGCTTCGGTGTCGAGCCGGATCGGCAGGGCGTGGTCGAGCATCGCCTCGGCCAGCCCGCTGATCTCCCCGACCGACTCGCCCTTGGCCCGCAGCGCCACGGCGAACCCCGCGACCTGCACGGGAGTGGCGTCACCGGCCAGGATCTGGTCCATCGCCCACCCGGCGGCGTTCGGCGGCAGGTCCGTGCCACCCATCAGGGTGGACAGCACCTGCGGCCAGCTGAAACTCACGCGGTGGCCTGCTCGTGCAGCCTCGCCCGCAGCAGCTTGGCCGCCGCCTCGGGCAGGCGCACCGGGTCGACCGGGAAGGGGGTGATGCCGTCGGCCTTCGACCAGGCGGCCAGCCAGCCGTCGGCGACGCGCGCCACCAGCAGCAGCACCGGCGGGCAGTTCTCGATCTCGTTCTTCAGCTGGTGGCACAGCCCCATCCCTCCGGACGGGGCGGCCTCCGCGTCGAGGATCACCAGGTCGATGCCGCCGGCGTCCATGGCCTGCAGCACCACCGGCTGGGTGGCGACCTCGAACACGTCCAGTTCCGGCAGGTCGGCGGCGACCCGCTTGCCCAGGGCCAGCCGCACCTGCTCGCGGACGGTGCGGTCGTCGGAGTACAGCAGCACCCGCGCGGGGCTGGCGGTCTGGTCGGTCATCGGTGTTCCTCATCCGGCGCCGCGGCCGAGCGGTCGCCTGTGCGGTCATCGTAACGGTTCGGCGCCGCCGCTTCGGCTGCCGCCCGCTGTGCCGCCAGCCGCTCCTCCCGGTCGAGCCGGCGGTCCTCCCTGGCCGCCTCGCGCTTGCTCTCGGCGTACCACTGCGCGAGGAACACCGCCATCACCACCCCCATGGTGAGGTCGCCGGTGGCCCACATGATCGCGCCCGCCAGGTACTGGTCGTCGACGGGGCTGGGCGGCCAGGCCCGGTTGAACGCCAGGTACCACTCCTCGGCGATCAGGCGCGGGGAGCCCATGATCGTGGTGCCGAGGAACGCCTGCGCCGGCATCGTGAGGAACAGCAGCAGGATGCGCAGCGGGTGGGGCAGCCGGTACGGCATGGGGTCGTTGCCGAGCATCGGGAAGAAGAACATGCAGCCCACCGTGACCATGTAGACGTGCAGCAGGTCGTGCGCCCAGTCGACGTCCAGGGTGAAGCGGTACAGGTCGGTGAGGTACAGCGCGAACGGGGTGGTGATCAGCAGGGCCGTCGCCAGGGCGGGGTTGAGCAGCAGCTTCAACGGCCACGAGTGCAGCACCGCGGTCACGCGCCGGCGTCCCTGCGGGCCGAGGTTGCGCAGCAGCAGCGTCACCGGGGCGCCGATCGCGAGGAACACCGGGGTGAACATCGTCAGCATCATGTGCTGCACCATGTGGACGCTGAACAGCACGGTGTCGTAGGCGCCGAGCGAGCTCATGCCGGCGATGGTCGCGGTGCCGATCCCGCCCACGCACCACGACCAGGTGCGCACCGCGGGCCAGCGGTCGCCACGCGCCCGCAGCCGCCAGACCCCCCACAGGTACAGCCCGAGCCCCAGCAGCGCCGGGACGGCGAACAGCCAGTCCCACTTCCATTCGGTGAGCAGCCGGAGCCAGGTCAGCGGGGGTGGCTGGTTGGCCGGGTCGGCATGGAACGGCAACGGCCAACCCACGAATCGCATACAGCAATTATCAGTGTGCGGAGGTGCCCATTCCGGCCGGGCTTGGACATAATGGCGCAATGGCTCACACCTCGCCGCTGAGTGCACCTGCCGGAGTTGCGCCCGGAGCGCTGCACCCGATCCCGGCCAGCCGGCTGACCGGGTTGCGGGGCCGCCCGGATCCGCTCTCCGTGGGCGTGATCATCTGGCTGGCCAGTGAGCTGATGTTCTTCGCAGCGCTGTTCGCCGCGTACTTCCACCTCCGCGAGATCACGAACGCCGCAGCGGCCACAGCGAACACCACCCCGATGTGGGAGTGGGGCGCTGCACACCTAGACAACAACTGGTTCGGCATCGAGTTCCCGTGGTTCGCCACGATCAACACCACGATCCTGATCCTGTCCTCGGTCACCTGCCAGCTCGGCGTGCACGCCGCAGAGAAGGGCCAGGTGGCCCGTTCCGGCTCGCTGCTGAACGTGGGCGGGTGGGGCCTGCGGGAGTGGTACACGCTCACGTTCGTGATGGGCGCGGTCTTCATCGGCGGCCAGGCCTACGAGTACGCCACGCTGATCAGCGAGGGGTTTGTGCTCTCCACCAATGCCTACACGTCGGCTTTCTTCCTTGCCACCGGATTCCACGGCTTGCACGTGGTCGGCGGTTTGGTGGCATTTCTACTGATGCTCGGGCGCACGTACGTATCGCGCCGCTTCACCCATGAGCAGGCTGTACACGCCATCGTCACTTCGTACTACTGGCACTTCGTCGACGCGATCTGGGTCGTGCTCTTCGGGGTGCTCTACCTGCTGCGCTGACCGCCGATTCCTTAGGAGGAACCCCTGATGAGATTCCTGGCCTCGGGACGACGGCGGCGCTCGCTGCGCCGGAGCCGGGCCGCCCGTCCGCTGCTGCTGATCGCCAGCCTGTTCCTGGTGGGCGCGAGCTACGCCGCGTTCGCGCCGGCACCCAGCTCCACGGCTGACGACGCGACCAACGAGCAACTGGTGGCCACCGGGAAGCAGCTGTTCGCCGTGTCGTGCGCTTCGTGCCACGGGCTGAACGGCGAGGGGCTCGCGCAGCAGGGCGCACCGGCGCTGACCAACGTCGGCGCGGCCGCGGTCGACTTCCAGGTGCGCACCGGCCGGATGCCGATGGCCAACCCGCTGGCGCAGGCGCCGCGCAAGGAGAACACCTTCACCGAGGACGAGATCGCGGCCCTGGCCGCCTACGTCGCGTCCCTCGGCGAGGGGCCGGCGATCCCGGAGGAGGGCCAGTACAGCCCGAGCGGGATCAGCGCCGAGGGCGTGGCCCGCGGCGGTGAGCTGTTCCGCACCAACTGCTCGGCCTGCCACAACTTCAAGGGCTCCGGCGGCGCCATGCCCAACGGCGTGGTTGCGCCCAGCCTGCAGGACGCCACAGCGAAGGACATCTGGGAGGCGATGCGCACCGGTCCCGGCCAGATGCCGGTGTTCGGGCCGGGCGCGATCACCGACGACGACGCGAAGGAGATGATCGCCTACGTCGAGCAGGTGAACCAGACCCCGTCGGCCGGGATGACGCTCGGCGGCCTGGGCCCGGTGTCCGAGGGCTTCTGGGGCTGGGTGCTCGGCATCGGTTCGCTGGTGCTGTTCGCGGTCTGGATCGCCACCAAGGGGGCGCGCGCATGAGCCACGACACCGAGCTCGAACGCCCGGGCACCCCGCTCCATGACGTCGAGGCGGCCTCCGTGCGCGACCCCGGCTACCACGGCCACGAGCCGCGGTTCACCGACGTGGACAAGGCAGCCTCCGACCGCGCCTACAAGCAGATCGTCGGCATGCTGGCCGCCGTCCCACTGCTCGTGCTGGGCTTCCTGGTGGTCTACTTCGCCGTGCCGAAGGAAGCCGAGATCGTGCTGCTCGGGGCGAACCTGAAGACCCAGACCACCCTGCTCGGCGTCACCGGTGGCCTGGCCACCCTGCTGGTCGGGATGGCGGCGATCCAGTGGGCGCGCACGCTGATGAGTGATGAGGAGATCACCGGCGACCGCCACGCCGCCCCGTCCACCACCGCCGAGCGCGAACGCGTCCTCGCCGACCTGGAGACCGGCATCGAGGCCTCCGGGATCCGCCGCCGCAAGCTGATCGGCTCGGGCATGGCCGGAGCGCTCGGCCTGATGGCCGTGCCGGCCGTGGTCACCCTTGCCGACATGGGGCCCTGGCCCACGGCCGAACTGCGCGCCAAGACCATCGAGCGCACGATCTGGGCCGAGGCCGTCCACCTGGTCAACGACATCACGTTCAAGCGCCTGAAGGCTGACGAGCTCGAGGTCGGGCAGCTGGTGAACGCCCAGCCCGAGACCCTCAAGGACTTCCACGGCACCGCCTACCAGCAGGAGAAGGCCAAGGCGGCCATCATCGTCGTCCGGATGGACCCCAACAGCATCAAGATTCCCGAGTCGCGCCGGGACTGGCAGGTGGACGGGATCCTCTGCTACTCCAAGATCTGCACCCACGTCGGCTGCCCGATCAGCCTGTGGGAGCAGCAGACCCACCACCTGCTGTGCCCCTGCCACCAGTCGACGTTCGACCTCGGCAACTCCGGTGTCGTGGTGTTCGGGCCGGCGGCCCGCTCGTTGCCGCAGCTGCCGATCACCACGGACGCCGAGGGCTACCTGGTCGCCCGCAGCGACTTCACCGTCCCGGTCGGCCCGAGCTACTTCGAGCGGGACTCCTCCAAGGACTTCAAGGATGGTGACCGCTGATGGCCAGGCCAACCAAGGTGAGCACCGAATCGCCGGTGATGGAGGTTCGCACGCCGCCGAAGACCAAGGCTGCCAGCAAGCTGGCCGGCCCGGCGACCTGGGTGGACGACCGCGTCGGCCTGGCCAAGCTGGTCGGCAACATCCGCAAGATCTTCCCCGACCACTGGTCGTTCCTGCTCGGTGAGATCGCGCTGTACTCGTTCGTGATCCTGCTGCTCACCGGTGTGTTCCTGACCATCTGGTTCAAGCCGTCGATGGCCGAGGTGGAGTACGCCGGCTCGTACGAGCTGCTGCGCAACATCCCCATGTCGGAGGCGTTCGCGTCCACCCTGGCGATCAGCTTCGACGTGCGCGGCGGCCTGCTGGTGCGCCAGATCCACCACTGGGCGGCCATGCTGTTCGTCGCGGCGATGACCGCGCACATGCTGCGGGTGTTCTTCACCGGGGCGTTCCGCAAGCCGCGCGAGCTCAACTGGATCATCGGCGTCGGCCTGTTCTCGATGGGCCTGGTGGAGGGCTTCGCCGGCTACTCCCTGCCGGACGACCTGCTCTCGGGCACCGGCCTGCGGTTCGTGGACGGGCTGATCCGCTCGATCCCGCTGATCGGCACCTGGGCGGAGTTCTTCATCTTCGGCGGCGAGTTCCCCGGCGAGCTGGTGATCCCGCGGCTGTACATGGTGCACATCCTGCTGATCCCCGGCCTGCTGCTGGGCCTGATCAGCGCACACATGGCGCTGCTGGTCTACCACAAGCACACCCACTGGCCCGGGCCCGGCCGCACCCAGCGCAACATCCAGGGCTACCCGTTCTTCCCGATTTACGTCGCGAAGGCCGGCGGCTACTTCTTCATCGTCTTCGGCGTGACGATCCTGATGGGCGCGCTGATGCAGATCAACCCGGTGTGGCTGTACGGGCCGTACAACCCGGCGCAGGTGACGGCCGGCTCCCAGCCCGACTGGTACATGGGCTTCGTCGAGGGCGCGATCCGGATCATCCCGAACTGGGAGACCCACATCCTGGGCACCACCTGGTCGTGGAACATCTTCCTGCCCGGCGTGGGGTTGATGGGCCTGCTGTTCACCGGCCTGGCGGTCTACCCGTTCATCGAGGCGTGGATCACCGGCGACCGCAGCGAACACCACATCCTCGACCGGCCGCGCAACGCCCCCACCCGGACGGCGATCGGCGTCGCCGGCATGACCGCCTACGGCATGTTCTGGCTGGCCGGCGGCAACGACATCATCGCCACGCAGTTCCACATCTCGCTGAACGCGGTGACGTACTTCATGCGGGTGGCGGTGTTCGTTGCGCCGGTGCTGGCGTTCATCATCACCAAGCGGATCTGCATCTCGCTGCAGCGGGCCGACGCCGAACGCGTCCTGCACGGCTCGGAGTCGGGCGTCATCGTCCGCTCCCCCGACGGCGGCTACGCCGAGGCGCACCTGCCGATCTCGCGGGCCGAGAAGTTCACGCTCACGCGGCACCCGCAGCCCGAGGCGCTCACGCCGAACGGCAAGAAGGTCGGCAAGCTGCGCAGACGGCTGTCGCAGTGGTATACGGCCGGGCAGTACCCGAAGCCGACCGCGGCCCAGGTTGCCGAGGCTGAGCACCACGCGATCGCCGAGGGTGAAGGGCAGGTGGCACTGGAGTCGCCGGAGATGGACCCGGTGCTTGGGTCGGCCGGCGGCAACCCGCGCGCGAGCGACGAGACCTGATCGGGAACCCGGTCGGTGCCTGCCCGGCGCCGGCCGGGTTTCTGCGTCCCGGCGGCCGGCGGGCGGGCCAAGCTAACCTTGTGCGGTGCGTTTCCTCACCGGCAAGCCCGACCATGACCTGACCTACGACGACGTCTTCATGGCGCCTCGGCGCTCCTCGGTCACGTCCCGACTGGACGTGGACCTCACGACCACTGACGGGCTCGGGCTGCCGCTGCCGCTGATCGTTGCGAACATGACGGCGGTGGCCGGCCGGCGGATGGCCGAGACGGTGGCGCGGCGGGGCGGGATCGCGATCATCCCGCAGGACCTGCCCACCAACATCGTCGCCGAGGCGATCGGCAAGGTGAAGGCTGCCCCCACCGTGTTCGACACCGCGCTGACGATCAAGCCGCACGCGACGATCGGCGAGGCGTTGGCGCTGCTGCCCAAGCGCGCCCACGGGCTGGTGGTCGTGGTGGAGAACGGGGCCCCGGTGGGCACGCTGTCACCGGCCGAGGCCGAGGGTCTGGACCGGTTCGCGCAGGTGCACGAGGCGATGACCACCGACCTGACCATCGTCGGGGCGGACGCCACCCCCACCGAGGTGTTCGACCAGCTTTCGGCGCGGCGCCACAAGGCGGCGCTGGCAGTGGAGAACGGCCGGCTGGTGGGGCTGATGACGGTGAAGGGTGCGCTGCGGGCTGCGCTCTACTCCCCCGCGCTGGACGCGGCGGGCAAGTTGAAGGTGGGCGCCGCGGTCGGGATCTCCGGCGACGTGGAGCAGCGGGCGGAGGCGCTGCTGGAGGCCGGCGCCGACGTGCTGGTCATGGACACCGCGCACGGGCACCAGGAGCGGATGATCACCGCTGTGGAGCGCTGCCGGGCCGTGGTGGCCGCTTCCGGCCGGGACGTGCCGATCGTGGCCGGGAACGTGGTGACCGCGGACGGCACGGCCGACCTGATCGGGGCCGGGGCCGACGTGGTGAAGGTGGGCGTAGGCCCGGGGGCGATGTGCACCACCCGGATGCAGACCGGGGTGGGCCGGCCGCAGTTCTCCGCCGTGCTGGAATGCGCCGAGGAGGCCAGGGAGTCGGGCAAGAGCATCTGGGCGGACGGCGGCGTGCGGCACCCCCGCGACGTGGCGCTGGCGCTGGCCGCGGGCGCGGGTGCGGTGATGATCGGCTCGTGGTTCGCCGGCACGCACGAGTCCACCGGCGAGCTGCTGTACGCCTCAGACGGACGGCCGTACAAGGAGTCGTTCGGGATGGCCTCGGCGCGCGCGGTGCGGGCAAGGACCCGCACCCAGTCGGCCTTCGAGCGGGCGCGGGCGGCGCTGTTCGAGGAGGGCATCTCGAGCTCCCGGATGTACCTCGACCCGGCCCGGCCCGGCGTGGAAGACCTGATCGACTTCATCGTCTCCGGCGTGCGCAGCTCCTGCACCTACGCTGGCGCGCGGAACCTCAACGAGTTCGCCGACCAAGCGATCATCGGCGTGCAGTCCGCCTCCGGCTACAACGAGGGCAGGCCCCTGCACTCAAGCTGGTGACCGGGAGATGTCGAAGCCACGGGATCCGTTGGTTGAGCCTGTCGAAACCAACGCGCTCGCTGGTTGAGCCCGTCGAAACCAACGCGCTCGCTGGTTGAGCCCGTCAAACCAACGCGCTCGTTGGTTGAGCCTGTCGAAACCAATGCACTGACATGCCGAGGTCAGACCGTTGGTTGAGCTTGTCGAAACCAACGCACGTATCTGCCGAATGCAGGACGTTCCGAAGCGCGACCCTGTTGTCCCCTGATTGGGGGTGCTACGTCATCGAGGGAGGGTGAAACCTGGTGACCAGTGGTGGTTGGGTGGCATCCATTCTCGCCAGACGACGCCTTCTTGCGAATCGACGGCGGCCAAGACACCGCTCCGGTCGACATCACCGGCCTCGCGCACCTTGATGCTACGCAGGCCGAGTTTGCGGACACGCTGGATCGCGTCCATCCGCGACGTGCCTATCACGACGATCTCAACCGGAACGCTCGTGCCACGGACCAATACTCCGCCGTGGAGTTGAAAGGCCAGCCGCCCGTCAGTGGTGGTGACGCTCAGGTCGTTGCGGGCCATGACGGCATGCTATCCGCGGCCACGAAGTATGACTGCTGATAATCCCCGGACATCCGCGCGCGCGGCGGGTCGGTCGAGTCTCCGCCTAGATAATCGCAACTCCACACTCAGCCGACGTCCTGTTCTGCCGCAGTCAGCTAGTGCCAGTTCGCGAGGAGTTCGGCCGCGTCTTGGTAGGTGGTTGTGCCGCTGGCGATCGCGATAACCAGGTTGTAGGCGTCGTCGTCGGGGGCTTCGAGGGGGATGCCGTTTAGTCCGTAGAACACGACGGTGGCGAGCCAGCCGAGACGTTTGTTGCCGTCGAGGAGGGCGTGGTTGCGTACCAGGGATTCCAGCAGGACCGCCGCCTTGTCGTCGATGCCGGGGTAGGCGTCGGTGCCGAACACGCTGACCTGGGGCCGGTGGACGGCGGAGTCGAGCAGCCCGATGTCCCGGATCGGGCCCACGTCAAGGTCCTCAATCAGGCCAAGGACGTCCTCCAGGGTGAGGTATTCGATCACTGGCCGAGGCGGTCGAGCAGGTCGGCGTAACGATCCCGTGCCGCAGCCGAGAGCGCGGTGACCTTGTCGCGGCGCAGCCGCCGGGAGGCGGCCTCGTGGATCGCGCGCACGGTCGCCTCCTGCTTGCTCACGCCCTCAGCCTCCGCCAGCAGTGTGAGCGCGTGTTCGTCCTCGGGAGTAAGCCGCAGAGTCATCGCCATGACTCGATGATACCAGTCTGGTATCGCACGATCATGCCGCGGTGTGCGAGGGTAGCCTTCGGCTTCGGCCTCCCGAGCACGACCGCCCTCAATTGCCGCGCTCTGCGCGATCGATCTAGCCGAATTCGTGATACGGGGGAACTAGACGAAGCCAGACTGGCGATGAGGGCCCTGATGCAGCGGACCGACCTGTCGATTGTCTGATCAATGGTGGCTTGGGCGGGCGCTCTGCCACGAAGGCACTGCGATGAGCTGCGGCTTCGCTCCAGCGGACAGGCGTTACGGTGGCGCGGGAGTGAGGCAAGCAGGTCCGGTTCACTGTTCGCCGCTAGGTCCGCCGCAGAGAGGTCCCGGCTGGTGATCCCTTTAGGCGGGATGGTCGACGGAATCCGGGGCGTCGGCCAGATCCCCGGTTTCGGTGAGCGGTGATTCGCCGTTGATAGCAGACTGGATGGCCTCAGCCGATGGCGGCTCCTTGGCTTCCCACAACTGCTCATAGATGCCCTGGACTAAGGGCCAGACCTTCTCGAGTCCGTCATCGACGGAGTTGATGGCTTGGGCCAGCGGGGGCAAGACAACAAAGTTGTGGGGAATGACACGACCGGCCGTGTCTTTCCGGTTCAGCGGGTCGGGGAAGCGCAGCGCTACCTGCTCGCCGGCGCGTCGGTAGCCTGCAACTTCGCCCTCCATGTCGAGGAAGGCGCGCTCATAGGGCGACAGCGGGTCGGGATAGCCCGCGTTGAGGAGAAATCGGAACCCCCATGACCGTCCTCGCGTGGCCCAGATGAGGTTCACCTCTGGCTCTTGACGAGGAGGTGGTCCTGCACGCCACGGTCTAGGTCGAGCCGGAACTGGGTGAGGGTGGCCGTTAAGTAGTCCCTGTCCTTCAGTGCTTGGGTGTGGATCTCCTCAAGCTTGGATGTCCCGAGCCTTGCCGCCTCCTCCAAGGCGGGGATGACCAGCGGGGCGAGAAACGGCCCAACGAAAGGCACCTTGGCCAAGAAGCCTGCGGCCACCCCGGTGAGTACCCTCGCGAGCGTCTGGGAGTTGTCGACCAGTGCGCTCAGCACATTGAGAGGTAGGTCGAACTGCTCGGCCCATTGCGCGACCCGTTCGAGGGGAAGCATGGACGCTACGGGGAAGATGAGGTCTAGGCCGACGCGCTGTGTTACTTCGATCTTGCCAGGCTGGAACTTGGCAGAGGACAGCAGCATGAAGTCCTCTCCGATCGACATGGCTTTCGGCACCTGGACGAACCCCTTGAGCGTCTCGTGCAGCGCGGCGACGTCCCCCGCAGCCTTCTCCACGATGAGGTCATGAAACGCGTTGACATCAAGGTTCGGGTGCAGATCCGACTTTGACAGCGCGAGCACCCAGATGCGCGGGAACTCCGCCAGCCGCTCTCCGTTGAGCAGGATGTCGTCCTTGAGCTTCTCGAGTGCGCCGCCAATGCCCCAGAGCAGCGACTTCAGGTACTTCTCCTCCTCGCCGGCGTAGTCGAGGAGCTTCTGGCCGTCGACGAGTATGAGCGCGACGTCGGACTTCAGGAGCTTGGTGAAGGTGTCAACGCGGCGCGCGGCCTCCTCGTCACTGCTGGGATCCTGTTCAAACCACTCGCCCGGGTAGTCATGCCAGACCAAGCGCAGGGCGCCGAAAGGCAGCTCATTGGGATCCTTACCGTCCTTCGGCTTGAGTGTGAAGGAGTAGCTGGGCGCGGCGAACACGGTGGGCGCCGGAGCCTGCGCCGAGTTCTTCATCTTGAGGTAGTTCTGGCGCAGACGAGTTCCTTGGCCGGTATCGTCGGCGACCAGCTTGTATAGGTTGTGCTCGCGGAACGTTGATTCCTGTGTCGCCCCGTAGAACGACGAAACCAGCACCGTCTTGCCACTGCCGCTCTCGCCGAACACGGCAATGTTCTGTTCCTTCACCTTCGCCATATCAGTTGCCGTAACTCTCTCTAGTGCTCCGTTGCGCCATGGCATCAGTATGGGGGCTAGCCACACCCGGGGTGGGCGTGGGACACCATCGTTGACGGCCTGCCGGCTGCTCGCTCCGAGACGAGCTGCGAGCACATCGTCATCCACGGTGAGTGGCGGGTCGCGTCGAGGATGTGTTCAGCAAGCGTCGCCAGCCCCATCTTCTCGCCGGGCGCCTGCCAGTGGCCCGGGAACGTAGATTCGAGGCGTCTGGTACACCCACTGTCGTGGTGTGCGCGGTGCGAGGGGTAAGTCTGTTGTCCGCCCATGGGCTGACGAGCACCAATCCGGCTGGTGGGCTGGACGGAGTTCGTCCACCGAGCTCGGGGTCCCTGACCGCTAGCCCAGGCACTGGTCTAGGAGGCCACGCTCTGCCTGAGCTGCGAACTCCCTCCAGAAGCGTTGCCTCTGCCTCAACCATGCCGCCCCGTGCTCGACGTCGCTGGGCCCCGACCTGTGCAGGATCCCGTTGTTCTCGCCGCCCCGGTGTTCCTGCCACTCGAGTATCGCCAGGGGGGCGTCCAGCGTCTGGCCGATGTGGTGCAACTCGTAGGGCGCACCCCTTGGATCCAGCGGGGCAAAACCGTCCCGCATCAACTGGAGATTGGTCCGATCGTCGGGCCCGGTCTTGTTGAGGTCGATTCGCCTGAGCAGGTCGCCCTTGTTCATGAACCTGCACCTGCCTGTTAGCCCAGCCTCCTTGTAAATTTGGACTTCTCTACCGTTCCGCATTCTCGTTATGGACTTCAGTGAGAGCTTTGCGCTCTGGGCTTCAGCGGCTTGATTCAGGGTTAGCCCGCCACGCGTGGCGCCCCGCAGAGCGCTGAGTGCGGTCGCCCCGCCGATCAGGGCGCCGCCGATCGCTCCCCATAGGAACCCTTCGCTGCCTGCCAGCCCGGCTGCCTTGAGTGCTTGCTCAAGGTCGCCCGTCTGAACGCCGGTCACAACTGCGGCGACGATGGCGTTGAGGAGGGCCTCAGAGCCGGCGAACATCGCCGCGGACTTGGCCGAAACGGCGATGATGACGGAGAAGGCAGCCGTGGGGCCGCTAGCTGGCGTAACCACGGCTACGGTCACGCAGAGGAGGATCACGCCTCCTCCGATGGCGACGTTTCTGATGATCTGGTCGTAGGTGTCGTCGTAATCGTCGAACGGCTTGGCGATGGTCTTGCCGTGCCCGTCGGGGGCGAAGACATACTTCTGACCCTCAAACTGCTTCTCCAGTTCAGCGAGGGTGTAGCCGAAGTAGATGCTGGACTTCGAGTTGTAGGCGAGTTCTTCCAGATACTCCTTCGAGTAGTAGATGGCATCCACGTTATCCACCAGCTGGTTCCGACCGTTGGCGACGTTGCCGAGATCGGCTTCCACCGAGTCCTCAACGTGGGCCAGGAGGGCGGGATCGCCGAGGCTTGTCGGCACCACATCGAAGCGCGTGTACTCCTCCGGGCTGACAGGGTGCGCGGCCGGGGGGCTAGACGGGGTGCATGCCGTGAGCGCCAGCATGAGAACAAGCGCAACGACCAGAGTCTTGCGCGTCATGGAGTCCCACCGTACGAGGGAGCGGCTGAAGGTTCGATGATGATACCGTCAATCGTGATGTAGGCGCCTCGTGCCACCAAGTCGTTGATTTGTGACACCGAGAGCCCAGTGCGGACATGGGCGTTGAGGACCTTATTCATACCGACGCAGATCTGCTTCGAAGTTGTCGCGCCCGTGTACTGGTTTGCGACTGTGATCGTGTAGAGGCCCTCGTCTGTGAAGGCTTCCCCGTCCTTTGCCGGCCGGTTGAACCTGACGTCGTCTGACAGAGTGTCGGAACCTTCGAGAAGCACTTGCTTGGTGATGGACATGTTCAGGTACCTGGACATGGCCAGGTCGAGGCGGAAGCCTGCTTGGGTGATCGATCCACCGGGAAGCTCCGAACCTGTCATCACGTCGAAGGGGAAGACCATCGCGTTCCCGTTCCGCACGGAGAATCGGAAGCTCATCCGGTAGTTGGTGTACGCCTTCGTGAACGGGACGAGGCCCGAGCTCTCCACCTCGTAGTCGAGCGCGACCTCGTAATCGCCCTCCTCACAGAGTTCTACTTCGGTGTCGGCACCTTGGAGCTTCCCAGCCAGGTAGTCGGTGTACAGCGTTGGCGGGCCGTCCACGTTGCGATAGTCGGTGTATTTCACCAAGAGTGCGCCGTGTCCGAAGTCGGTCGTCTCGGTCTGGAAGTGTTCGTCGTAGCCGTTGCCGTCGTCGGCGATGACCAACCCCTCGACGCCGTTCAGGTGGGCAATGTCCTGGTCCAGCCTGAAACTCAGCCTGACGGTGTCGCCGACGTTCTTGAGGAAGACCTCAGTGCCATCAGCCTTCACAGTGGAGGTGTATCCACTGACCACGAACCTTCCCAGTTCCCATCCGTAATGCGGATCATCGACGCTAATCGCGCTACTTCCCGAGTAGCCGTTGTCCAGACCAGTGTTTGTCACATCAGAGAAGTACTTGGCGTTCTCACGGGGGGTACTTGAAGGCTCTTCGGCGCTTGGCGCTCCCGGGCTGCTTGGGTCTCTCCGACCGCTGGCAGACGGGGTGGGTTCGGCGCGATCCGACGAACTCTCAACCACGCCACACCCGGTGAGGGCGATGGCCAAGAGGACGAAGAGAGAGGATGCCACCCGCGCAGCGGCCTGGTGGCGTGTTTCGACCATGCGGATCCTCTTGCTCGACAACTTCCAAACGACAAGAACTGTATTCAACGAGGACGCCTTGCACTGCCGGATAGTTGAAAGGAGGCTGAGCCCGCCAACCGCCGCCAACGTAGGCGAAAGGAACCCTGGCTGGCGGAGACCGCTCGTGGACGTCCTCAACCTGCGAGGCAGCCCCGACCGCGAAACTGGCCGCCGGATGAGCGACCGAAAGACGGGCGTCGGCGCGGGGCTCGCAGCAGCCGGAAGACATCCGCAACTGCCGCCGTGCGCGAGGGTAGCCCTCGGCGGCCGGTCACCCCAGTGCACCGCCCACTTGCGCCTCGAGCACCTTGCCCTCCAGTTGCTCAGTTCATCGCAACTGCAACTTTCCCGCGACACAGTCGTCCCGACATGGCAGCGTCGCCGCGTGACCGAGTTGATAGGGCGCCCGCCGCCCTCCACTCTCAATCGGGAGTGCGGTTCGCCCTTGCCACCGCCACCAGGTGCGCGATGATCAGGCCCGGGAAGAGGAACGGCATGACCGCGAGACCTGCCTTCTGTGTGATCGTCGCATCTGGGGTCAGGTTGAAGAAACCTTGGTCTGCCGAGGCGGAGGCCCACACGAAGGCGGCCGCGAACGCAACCGCGCTGCAAAGGAGGAACGTGCTCCAATAGCGACGGCGCGCTCTCTCTGATCGTGAGTCGATTCCCATCAGTAACTCCCTGTGCCTCTTGTTAAGAAGTATGCCGCTGCAAGCAGGCTGCGCGTGCCATTTCGACCAGCTTGGGCGCAGCGGACGTGAGGTTAGTCGGCATCCCGGGAATCGGCACGAACGCCCAGCGCACCCATCCATCGAGCGCTAGTCTCTAGAAGGTCGTACCGAGAAGCGGGACACGGGCGAGGTTCACGTCAGGTGCTTCGGTCGTTCAGCGGCCGGGTGGCAGGAGGTTGAAGATGAACAAGAAGACAGGCTCAAGCGGTGGCAAGAGCGTAAGTGCCGCGCGGCTGCACCAGAAGTCCGGCTCCAATAACGCGTTCGGCGGCTACACCAAGGTGAACAAAGGTGGCGGGAACTTCACAATGAAGAAGACCGGCAAGTAATTGATGACTAAGGCGCGGTGACTCAAAGGCGCTTGACCACTGGCACCTGAAGCATGGCGCCCGGACTCTGCTCCTGCCGTGATGTGCAAGCCCGCCGGCGGTCTCCTCCAGCCGAGCCTTGGCCGATGGCGCGTGCCGCCTGACACTGAGCGACCGACCCATCGTCAACAACCTGCCCGACGACATCATCAACCCTTCTCGGCCCCGACCGGATCGGGAAGTGAATCGCGTCGCAGGCCCATCCCCACGGCAGTCCGGCTTGGCCTCAACTCCCCAGAGCGCAAGCCTCCGCTGGGCCGAACCTCAAGGCGGCACCCGCTCATGCCGCAGGGCGCTCGGTTGTCGTTTGCGCCTCAGCCAAAAGCCAACCCTCGAACGAGCGGGACTCGGTGACCCGCTGGCGGAGGAGTCTGAGCCGGGCTACCCGGCGAGCAATCCACCGATGACCATGCCAGCGATGGCCAAGGCAACTAGGGCGAGGATTATCCATCGCCGGCGTTGCCACCGTTTGGCGCCGCCGCCAGCACCCGCCATTGCCGACTCATCCAGTACGGAGAGCTCTGGAGGGACCGGGTCGACCAGTTCCAGTGGCTCATGGTGATCGGGATCGAAACTGTCGCGCTGTGGATCGTGAAGCACCCCGCCTGGAGTTAGCCAGCGGGCTGTTATCGGGTCGAAGCGCTCCGCTGGCGGGGGAAGAGTCGGAACCACGGCACCAGTTTCCATCAGCTCTCTCCAACTTAGTGCCAGAAGGGCGCTCCGACGCAAGCACCAGCCGCTACTGCCGCGCTGTGCGCGGACGCTACCCTGCGGGTCGGCCGCGCACTCAATTGCCGCCGTCGGTGCGCGGCCTGCGCCAGGTCGGCGGTCTTGCCGCCAGAGATTTTCGTTATACGATTTGGCTGTGGTGAGTGACGAGCAGATCCAGAAGTGGGCCGAGGAAGCTGATGCCGGTTACGACGTCGCCGAGTTGAAGCGTCGCGGGCGGGGCCGCCCTGGGCGTGGCGCCGAGCCGGCGCAAGTGGTTGCGGTGCGCCTGACGGCTGAGGAGTTGGAGGCTCTGGACGCTGCCGCGAAGCGCCACGACTTGAGCCGCTCGGAGGCGATCCGGGCCGCACTGGCGCATTTCGCGGCGTGAAGGTCCACGCCAGCGCCCTCAAGCACGGGATGGCCGCTGAGGATGTCGAGCAGGCCGCTGAGTGGGCACTGTGGGTCGAGCCGCTGGACGACGGCCCGCCGCTTCGCGAGCTGCGGCTCGGGTTCGACACCCATGCGATGTTGCTAGAGACCGTGGTCTTGGTGTTCGAGGGTGGTGAAGAGATGGTGATCCACGCGATGCCGGCCCGCAAGCAGTACTGGGATCTGCTCCCCTAACGCTCCGCCCGGTGCGGCGGGACGATCCGGGGATGAGTACTCAGCCTGTTCTGTTTCCGGTGTTGCTCGCCGATACCGACCCGTTGATTCGGGCGGTCGCTGCCTATCTGGCCAGGTTCAAGCACGCCACCCGTGTCCACACCGAATCTGACCTACGCGCGTTCCTCACCTGGTGCACCGAGCGGCGGCTGCCACCGCTGGCTGCGCAACGGGTGCACATCGAGTTGTACGTCCGGTGGATGCAGGAGATCCGCCGGCTCAAGCCCTCGACCGTGTCGAGGCGGATGTCGGTGGTCGCCGGCTTCTACCGCACCTGCGTGATCGACCAAGTCCTGCCCACCTCCCCGGCGGACTACGTGCGCCGACCAAACGTGCCACCCGAATCGCCGACACTAGGGCTGTCGCACCTGCAGTTCGAGGCGATGCTGGCCGCGTCAAGGGACTCAACCAACCGGAATGAATCGCCCCGGGTTTCGTGGAGGCTCGGTTAGTTGGTTCCGGCCTCGGTGAGGACGGGGTTCTTACGGTAGTGCTGTCCGAGTTGGGATGCCCAGTACGTGGCCTCGTACTCAGCGGGTGGGACCAGCCCGAGTTCGCCGTGGAGACGGCGGTGGTTGAACCAGTCGACGTACTCGGCGACGGCGATCTCGACGTCAGCGACGTTCTTCCAGCCGCCGATCGGTCGCATCGCCGGGTTGCGGATGCACTCGGCTTTGAACAGCGAGTTCAGCGCTTCGGCCATGGCGTTGTCGTAGCTGTCACCCTTGGAGCCGACCGAGGCGACGGCCTCGGCTTCGGCGAGCCGCTCGGTGTAGCGAATTGCTCGATATTGCACCCCTCGATCGCTGTGGTGGATGAGGCCGGTGAGGTCCTGGCCGGCCCGGCCGCGGGCCCACAGGCCCATGTCGAGGGCATCCAGGGCCAGGTCGGTGCGCAGGCTGGTGGATACCTGCCAGCCCACGACCATCCGGGAGAACACGTCCAGGACGAACGCGACGTAGGTCCAGCCGGCATGGGTACGGACGTAGGTGAGATCGGCGACCCACAACTGGTTGGGGCAGGTGGCAACGAACTGTCGCTGCACCCGGTCCAAGGGCCTAGGGGTCTCGGCGCCGTCGGAGATGGTGGTCTTGCGGGTCTTCTCCCTGGCGATCCCGCGCAGCCCGGCGGCCCGCATGAGCCGCTCGACGGTGCACCGGGCCACCCGATCCTGTCGCTTTCGGTTCAGCGCGGCGTGGATCTTCCTCGCCCCATAGACACCCGGGTTGGCCTTGTGGGCGGTCTTGATGTCCTCCACCAACTCGGCGTCCCGCACCGCGCGCGCGGACGGCTGCCGGCTCCTGGCGGCGTAGTAGGTGCTCGGGGCGATCCGGACTCCTGACCCGGTCAGGACCTCACAGATCGGCTCGACCCCGAGCGGGCGGACCTCCACGACCCGGTCACGGTGGGCGTCGATGTAGTCGACCACCACCGCGACCCGAACCTGTCGGCCTACTTGATCCTGCGGTCGAGCTCCGCGGCCGCGAAAAACGCTGCAGAGGTCTTCAAGATCTCGTTCGCCCGCCGCAACTCACGAACCTCGCGCTCCAACTCCGCGATCCGGGCCGTGTCCTCACTCGTCACCCCGGGTCGTACCCCGTCGTCGATCTCGGCCTGACGCACCCAGTTCCGCAACGCCTCCGGATGCACCCCCAACTGATCCGCGATCCGCCTGATCGCCCCCCGCGACGACTCCGAATCCCTCCGCGCGTCCAACGCCATCCGCGTCGCCCGCTGCTGGAGTTCCACGCTGTACTTCCTCGGTGATGCCATGACTCTCATCATCCCTTCCCAGGATTGAGAGCCTCCATCAGACCCGGGGCGATTCACCCAGTGGAGCCCGTGGGTCAGCTTCGGCCTGTCGGCGCGAGTGCCGGCCGGCGCGTTCTCCCCAAGGCCGGGCGTGGACGGCGGCCTGCTCACCATGCGCCGGCGGGCCGGTGACCTGCCGCTCGAGCACCGCCGCGCCTTCCAGGAGTTCGTGCACCGCGTCTACACCGGACGCGGACAGGGCCTGGCCCAGATCCTCGCCCGGAACACGGCCGTTTGCGGCACCCGCGAAGCCACCGCCTGGCTCCACCGGCACGGGCTCAGCCCCGACTCGCTGCCAGGCGCCTTGAGCACCGACGCCTGGATAGCCCTCTTCCAGGCCGCCGGCGCTCACCCGCCGCGAAAGCCCGGCGGCCACCGCAGCGGTCAGGGCCAGCGGTAGCCGACGGGACGGCGGCCTGCGGGTGTGGAGCCACGCAGCACCGCTTCGCGCGGCCATCGGGGCCTCCCGCGTCCTTTCCCTACGAGGAGGACAACTGAACTTACGGGCGCGGGGTGCGGTGATCAAGGACCTGGCGGACGGTCGACTCGGCCAGCAGCGGCAGGCCCATCCAGAACAAGGCGAGCGGGGTGGCGAATGCGAACGCCGCGGCAAGGCCGAGCAGGTCCCTTGGCTGCCCATAGACCGACACGGTCAGCCCGGATGCCACCCACAGAGGAAGAAGGCGGACGGGAAGCTCGCTGAGATCGCGGCCGCGCCACAACACGACGAAGCCCAAGCCGACCAACACGATAGCGGGGAGCACCCAAACCGGCCCATCCGCCGGACCCAGGTGGCCGCTGAACACCGCTGGCAGCAGGAACCAGGCCAGCCCGGGGACCAGCGAGAACCACGCCAGCCGGCGCATCGGGCTTCGAGTCCACGACCCGCGCCTTTCCTGCAGCGTCGCGACCGCGGGAAGGTCGCCGCCGGCGGCGGGGCCGGTCATCCGTTTCCCAGCGCGTCGGCGAGACCGACGGCTCCTGCCAGGGCCACCACGATCCACAGGATCCCCATCACGGTGCCGCCGCCGAGCACCCCGGCGAAGGTCAGCACCGACAGGAGCAACCCGAGCACGATCATCACGATCGCGCCGACTCGATACCAGGTCCGGTTGAGACCCGGGAGGTAACCACCAGGCATGGCACTCCTAACGCCGAACCGTTCCACTGTGTGCCTCGGCAGCCGCTCACGGCAATGGGGAGGCTTGCCCTCGGGAGCTCTTCTCCCGCATCCTGACTGCCGTGGTCAGTCGAGCTCTTCCCCAGCGAGTGCCTTCGCGGCCAAGCGTTCTTCTTCGCTTACCCGCCAGACCTCCGCTGCCGCGCGGACGGCCAACGCGATGATGAAGCTGCCCAACGCCAGATCGGGCCAGCCGGAACCCGTCCAGAGCGTGGCCAGGCCCATCGCGATGATCGCAAGGTCCACCAGGACGTCGTTGCGCGCGGAAAGGAACGCCGCCCGGCTCAGCGATCCACCGTGATGCCGGACGCTGCTGAGCAGCCAGGCGCTCGTGCCGTTAACCGCGATCGCGCCGAGGGAGGCGAGGACCACCGGCCCGACCAGCGGAGGCTCGGGCGCCGAGAAGCGCTGAACGGCCTCCCAGCCGGCCAGCACCGCGGGCCCGAGAATCACCAGTGCCATCACCTTGCCCACCGTGGCCCGGCGGAACAGGGGCCACCCCAGCGCAACGAAGATCAGCACGTTGATCGCCGTGTCCTCCAGGAAGTCCACACTGTCGGCGAGCAGCGCCACAGACCGGGCCACCAGCGCCACCGCGAACTCGACGAAGAAGTAGCCGAGGTTCAACCCCGCGACCACCAGCACGGTTCGCCGCAGCCGGGCCGGATCGGGCTGATCCGTGCCGGGCGCGCCAGAAGTCGAGCGGGCCACCGCTGAACCCTAGCCGCACAGTCACGTACTGGAGCGCCAGCGCAGCACCGAGCTGTGAACGCCACGTGACAGCTGCGGCGGCTGGATGATTTGGACGGTGAGCGAAGGGCGGATGGCCATCCGGCGGCCGGAGCCGAACGAGGCCGCGGCCCTGACCGCCATGCTGGTGCAGCTGGACCGGCAAACCGCGTTCATGATGCTGGAGCCCGACGAACGCGACCCTGACCCGGCCCGGCTGGCCGAGTGGATCACCGCGCTCGACCCGGCGACCGACTGCTACCTGGCGCTCTTCGACGGCGCCCGACCGCAGGGCTTCGTGCACGCCGAGCGGGGCCGCTTCCGCAGGAACCGGCACAGCGCAGCTGTGGTGATCGGCCTGCTCGAAGCGGCCCGCGGAGGCGGCTGGGGCAAGCGGCTGCTCGCGGCCGTCGACGACTGGGCGGCCGGCGTGGGCGTGGCGCGACTGGAGCTCACCGTGATGGTGCACAACCCTGCGGCCATCCGGCTATACGAGAAGTGCGGCTACCGCCTCGAAGGCCGGCGGGTCGCGTCCCTGCGGGTCGACGGCGGGTTCGTCGACGAATTCGCGATGTCGAAGATCCTGCGAGGGGTTGAACCGGCCTAGCATCTGCGGCATGGGCAGGTATCTCGCGATCTTCAACGGAGCGGCCACCCCCGAGCAGCGCCGGGAGCTGTCGCCACAGGAGAGCCAGGCGTTCCTTGAACGCTGGGCCGCATGGGCGGGGCGGGTGGGCGCAGCGCTGGCCGACCCCGGCGCCCCGCTGTACCGCAAGATCCGGCTAACCTCCGCGGGCGCCCAGCCGTTCGAGGACAGCAGAACCGGCTACGCGATCGTTGAAGCCCCGAGCCACGAAGCGGCCGTCCAGCTGTTCGCCGACCACCCGCACCTCGACCTCATCGAGGGCAACTCCATCGAGGTTTTCGAGTGCCCTGAGCCACCCAGCTGAACTCGGCGGCGCTGCGGCAATCGCAGAGCCTGGCCGCTCACTCGGCGGCGGCATACGCCTCCGCCAGCCAGGCGCGGAGTTCGTCGTTGATCTCCCCCGGGTCGACCAGTTCGATGTGGTGCATCCACACCTTCGCTGAGGGGTGCGCCACCTCCTTGATCCGGGGTGAGCGGACCGCCCGGCGCAGGGCGATCGACAACACCGCTGGCACCTCGCTGCGCACGTACTGCCCCGGCCGCCAGACGTAGGCGAACCCACGGCGCCTGCGGAAAGCGATCTGGCTGCGGGTCACCCTGATCGACGCCTCGCCCAGCGCCGCGACCGCCTCCTCGACCTCGCGGAACAGGCGCAGCCCCAGCGGTGAGCCGGCGAAGAACAGCTCCGGCGTCAGGTCAGCATCGCCCGCGGCCACATCCGCACGCTAACCCCGCCCGCTGCTGGAGGCGAGAGAAAGGCAGGGGCAGGGGCTGTTGATTTATAGGAAGATATCTGCCTATAGTTGGGTCATGCGAAGGCGGCCGGGCACCCTGCTCCCCCTCGAGGTGTCGATCCTCGAGGCGGCATTGCGGCTGCGCCGGGCAGGCGAGCCGGGCTTCCACGGCTTCGGGATCGCGCGAGCGATCGCCGACGGGGAGGAGGCCGGCGCACTCACCGCCCACGGCACCCTCTACAAGGCGCTCGGCCGGATGGAGGCCGCCGGCCTGCTCACCAGCGACTGGGAGGATGCCGCGGACGCCGCAGCCGAGGGACGCCCGCGCCGCCGGCTCTACCAGCCGACCGGGGCAGCGGTGGCAGCCCTTGCCGAGCACCGCAAGACCGTGGCGCCGAACGCGCCACTTGGGCGTGCCGCCTGGGAGCTGCCGTGATCGGGGCAACCATCGCGCGCTCGTGGGTTGCCTGTTACACGGGCCTGGTGGGTGCGGAGGCGTCCGAGCGTCGCCGCGCCGAAATCGAGTCAGACCTGTGGGAACAGCAAGCCGAAGCCCGCGCCCGGAACCTGCCGCCGCTCGCGGTGCGGTTCTCGATCGCGCGACGGGTCATCGCCGGAATCCCGGCTGACCTCTTCTGGGTACACACACAACGCCTGGCAGCACGGGGTCGGCCGGCCGAACGAAAGGCACGACCCATGACAGCACTCCTCCGCTTCGCCGCCACCTGGTGGTGGACGATCACCGCCACGACGCTGGCGGCAACCAACATCTGGCTGGGTGCCGGCAACCTCGCCATGCCCGGCATGCCCTACCTCGAAGGCACGATCCAGGCCTTCACCCTCGCCGCGCTGATCCTCGCCGGCGTGGCCCTGCAACGGACGGCACCCAGGGTGGCCGCCGCACTGGCTGTTGCCGGGGCGTTCTCGGGGCTCGGTATCTTCTGGGCCCCGGTCGTCCAGGTGTTCGCGCTCGCCACCTGCGTGGGCGCAGCGGTCCTCGCGCTGCGGCACACGGCGGGCACGCCGGCCCGCGCACTCACCGCGGCCGGTCTGCTCGCAGTAGGACTCGCGCCGCTGGTGTTCGTGCTCTTCGGCCGGGGCCTCACCGCGCTCCACGGCCTGGCCGTCGTCGCGGCGGTCGCGGGGACGGCGCTGCTGATCGCCTCCGGCCGCACCCGGCAGGTCGTGGCCGCCTGAGATCCCGGCGCGGAGCGGCTGCGGCCGCGATCCCGTCCGCGCCTGGCACCATCCCGGGACGCCGCTCGGCACGGCGTCTCGGGATTCGCCATGTTCGGGGCAGGCTGCGGGTCCCGCGGCGGCGCCTACGGGTTCAGGCCAGTTCGGCGGAGAGCTCCGCCGCGGCGGCGACGAGCGGGTCGGCCGGGTCGAACTCCTGCTCGCAGGACGCGACTGTGATCTGCTTGCCGTCCTCCAGCCAGCTGAGCAGCTGCTCCTGCCCGTCGTAGGCCACCGGGCAGGTGCCGGTGAACGCCGGGGCGTCGGCGAGCTCCGTCCGGTCGACCGCGTCGGCCAGCTGGGCGACCCGCCCGCCGGTCAGGGTGCCGGTCTGCCTGGCCCCGTTCACCAGCCGGGTCCACGCACCGTCGCTGAGCACCGTGATGCTCGACTCGCACGTCGTTCCGGTGACGCAAAGCCCGCCCCTGGCCTCGACCTTCACGAGCAGGACGGCCGGTTCGGGGCTGGGTGGGGCCGCGGGCGCGGCGGGGACGGCGGCGCAGCCGGTCAGCAGCAACGTGAGGAGCCCGAGTGATCGCATCGCGGTCCTTCCTGGTCGGGATGCCTTATCCACGTGTGTCGCCCCTGGTTCGTTGCGGCGCCGTCCTGCCCTGGCGCAGGACGCCAACGGCGGGCGTACAGTCGCTGCCCTGGCCGAAGATGAGACCGAGGAGCGCGATGTCCATCACCCGGGTGCACAACCTGTCCATCTCCCTCGACGGCTTCGCCACCGGCGAGCCCCAGTCGCTGGAGGCACCGTTCGGGCACGCCGGCGAGCGCCTGCACCAGTGGATGTTCGCGACCCGTTTCTGGGATTCGAGCGGGGCGGCCGGAGTGGACGACGCGTTCGCCCAGCAGCACAGCCTCGGCATCGGCGCAGAGATCATGGGCGCCAACAAGTTCGGCCCGCCCGGCTGGCAGGACGACCCCGACTGGCAGGGCTGGTGGGGGCCGAACCCGCCCTTCCACACGCCAACCTTCGTGCTCACCCACCGTCCGAGGCCGCCGCTGGCGATGGCCGGCGGCACCACCTTCCACTTCCTCGACACCGCCCCGGCCGCGGCACTGGAGACCGCCCGCGCGGCGGCCGAAGGCCTGGACGTGCGGATCGGCGGCGGCCCGAGCGTGGTGCGCGACTTCCTGCTCGCGGGCCTCATCGACCACTTGCACCTGGTGCAGGTGCCGATCGTGCTCGGCCGGGGCGTCCGCATCTGGGATGGCCTCGAGGCGCTGGAGGAGGGCTTCAAGATCGAAGCCGTCTCCTCCCCCAGCGGCGTGACCCACCTGACCTTCACCCGCATGACGTCCGGCTAGGGCCGGCGCTGCGGGCATCGGGTGGGTCAGCCGCGCACCTGCTCCACCCCCAGGTTCGCCAGCTGGTCGGCCCGCTCGTTTCCCGGGTCACCGGCGTGGCCCTTCACCCATTCCCAGCGCACCTTGTGCCGGCCGACCAGCTCCTCCAGTTCCTGCCACAGCTCCGCGTTCTTCACCGGCTTCTTGTCCGCCGTGCGCCAGCCATTGCGCTTCCAGCCGTGGATCCAGCGGGTCATGCCGTTCATCACGTAGGCGGAGTCCACGTGCAGGTGCACCTCGCTCGGCCGGGTCAGGGCCTCCAGCCCGCGGATCACCGCCAGCAGCTCCATCCGGTTGTTCGTGGTGAGCACCTCACCGCCGAAGAGCTCCTTGGTGTGGCTGCCGTACACCATCAGCACGCCCCACCCGCCGGGGCCGGGGTTGCCCTTGCAGGCACCGTCGGTCCACATGTGGAGCGTGGCGGGGTCGGTCATCGGCAAGTCCTCGTTCGCTTTGGTCTCGTGCGTCGGCGCGGCCGCTGCCGCCTGCGCGGTGGGGCGCGCCCGCCGGCCGGCTGCCACCCTAGCCACAGAGCGGGTCTAGGGCACCCCGTCCGGACGCGGAGACTAATCGGTCGCTGCGACGGCCGCGAGCCCACCGAGCATTCCGGTCAAGCCCAGCAGCAACACCTGGAAGCCCACCTCACCCGGAGCCAGGTCGCGCCGCCCCAGTTGCCCGTCGAAGAACCCAGAGGCCACCGACACCCCGCACCCGAGGGCCAGCAACGCTGCCGCCACCCGGCGCCCGGTGCCGGAGGATCGGGTCGCGACACCGGTGAGCAGCACCTGGGCGAGCATCATCGGCCACGGCGCGCACAGGGTGGCCCGCGAGCTCCACGCATCGACCGGACGGGAACGCCCGGCGGCGATATCCATCAGGCCGCCGACCGCATCGGCCACCAACAGCGCAGCCAGCGCCGGCGGCAGCAACTCGCGCGCAGTTCCAGCTCTGCCGGCAGCGGGTCCCATGCGCGGCACCATAGCCCCGCGCGAGGCTGCCTTCCAGCTGCAGTTGTGCTGCCCAGCCGGCCTTCCTGGCCGACAGGCAGCGGCCTAGGCTGGGCCCATGGCCGAGGAAGCGAAGACCAGGCCCACCAACGACTCCGTGCAGGAGTTCCTGAGTTCAGTGGAGCCGGCCGTCCGCCGTGACCAGGGGCTGCAACTGCTGGAGATGTTCCGGGCCGAGACCGGTGCCGAGCCGGTGCTGTGGGGCCCCTCGATCGTCGGCTTCGGCCGGCTCCGCTACACCTATGCCACCGGTCGCTCTGGCGAGATGGCCCGCGTCGGGTTCAGCCCGCGCAAGGGTGCCCTCACGCTGTACGGGCTCACCCTCTACGGCAGCAACGCCGACCTGCTGGAGCGGCTGGGCAAGCACCGGGTCGGAAAGGGCTGCCTTTACGTGAACAAGCTGGAGGACGTCGACCTGGACGTGCTCCGCGAGCTGGTCCGGCGTGGCTGGAGCGACGCGGAGGTGTTCGAGCGCACCCATCCCGACGCTGTCGTCGAGCCCCTCGACTGAAGCCCGCGTCGCCGCTGTCCAGCCGGGCTAGCTGGTGCGGACGCGATAACGCAGGTGGGTGACGCCGACACCCTGGACCACGCTCGGGTCGCCCAGCGTGACCGGCCCGCCGGTCGGGTTTCCGAACAGCCGCACCCCCGAGCCGAGCAGCACCGGCACCAGGTCGATGCTGAGCTCGTCCAGCAGCCCCGCTTCGAGGCACTGCTGGATGGTGTCCGCGCCGTGCACCCCCACCGACTTCCCGGCGGCCCCTGCCTGCGCCTGGCGCACGGCGCTCCGGATGCCGTCGGTCACGAAGTGGACGGTCGATCCCGGCTTCGGCCAGCCGTCCGGCACCTCATGGGTGAGGACGTACGCCGGACCCCACGCGTGGTTCCCGCCCCAGCCCTGGGCACGATCGAAGGTGCGCCGGCCGGTGAGCACGGCACCCAACTCCGACCACAGGGCGCGCAGGTGGCCGGCGCTCGGCTCGGAGACCCGGAACGTCATCCGGTCGGATCCGCCGGCCTCGAACTCCACCTCACCGGAGTTGAAGTACCAGTCGAACACCTCGTCGACGCCGTCGCCGGGGTCGGCGACGAAACCGTCCAGCGACATCGACATGATCGCGACCACTCCCGGCATCACTCACCCTCCTCCTGGCTGCGTCCCGCGCGGCGCTCCACCCGCTGGAGCCACTCCAGCAGGTGGGCGCGCAACAGGTCCGGCTGCTCGTGCGGGAGCGCGTGCCCCGCGTCGTCGAGGACGGCCAGCGTTGCGTGCGGCAGGCCCGCAGCCAGCTCGCTCGCGCCCTCGTGGCCGACGGTGGAGTCGAGCCGTCCCGCGACCACCAGCACCGGCCCGGCGAAGGGCGGCCCGCCGGAGTGGGCCAGCTCCCAACGCTCACCGATCCGCCCCAGCGCGCGCTCGTCCACCAGCGCCGCCGATGGGGCGACGTGGCGCTGGTAGCGCTCGAGCATGGCAGGGGTCTGGACCACGAAGTAGTCGCGGAAGGCCTCGTCGCCGAGGTCCCCGGCACCGACAGCCGGCCGGTGCTCGGGTACGTCATGGGTGCCCGGCAGCAGCGGGCAGACCAGGGCGAGCCCGGCCACCCGGCCCGGCGCCCGGTCAGCCAGCCCGAGCGCGAAGTGCGCCCCTGCGGAGTGGCCGATCACCAGGTAGGGCCGATCGCCGCAGATGCCTTCGGCGAAGGCCAGCAGCACGTCCAGGACGTCGTCAGCGCTGTCCAGTGACGTGGCGGGGGTTCGGCCCATGCCGGGCAGGTCGGGATAGATGCGGCGCAGCCCGGGGACTTCCCGCAGCGCCGGCTCGAAGCAGGCCTCGGCTTCGTGGTGGTCCACCCCGGCACCGTGCAGGACGAGCACCGGCCGGCCGTTGCCCTGCGCGACGTAGTGCACGTTGGTCGGTCCTGCCGCGAACTGCATCCGCCACCTCCGGTCGAGCCGGGGCCGCCCCTTGGCGTCAGTGCTGGTAGTCGTCCCGGTAGTACTGGTAGACCCAGCCGGTGAGGGCCCACACCCCGACCCCTGCGCCCAGCAGCGTCAGCCACCAGCCGAAGACGGGCCCCAGCGCCATCACCGTCACGGTGAGGGCGGTCCAGAAGGGCCAGATGCTGCGTCCCGGGAAGAACCCCAGTTCGCCGGCCCCCTCGCCGATCTCTGCGTCCTTGCGGTCCTCCGGGCGCGGGTCGATCTTGCGCGACTGGATGGTCAGGTACACCGCGAGCATGCCGCAGAAGGCCAGGGTGAGCAGCAGCGCCACCGTGCCGATGATCTCCCCGCTCATGAACCAGTAGATGGGCGCGACGACCACGAAGAACAGCGCGATCAGCGTGAAGATCCAGCGTTCGGCCTTCACTTCTCGACCTCATCCCTCGTGGTGGCCTCGTCCAGCACTTCCTGCACCGGGTTCTCCGGTCTCGGCACCGCGGGGTGCTTCAGGTCGAACGCCGGAGACTCCGAACGGATCCGGGGCAGCTTGTTGAAGTTGAACCGCGGCGGCGGCGAGCTGGTGGCCCACTCCAGTGAGCGGCCCCAGCCCCAAGGGTCGTCGGTGTTGACCAGTGGCGACTTGCGGCTGATCCACACGTTCCACAGGAACGGCAGCATCGAGACGCCGAGCAGGAACGCGCCGACGGTCGAGACCTGGTTGAGGAAGGTGAAGCCCTCCCCCGGCAGGTAGTCGGCGATCCGGCGCGGCATGCCCTCCACGCCCAGCCAGTGCTGCACCAGGAACGTGGTGTGGAACCCGACGAACAGCAGCCAGAAGTGCAGCTTGCCCAGCCGCTCGTCCAGCATGCGCCCGGTCAGCTTCGGCCACCAGAAGTAGAAGCCGGCGAACATCGCGAACACCACTGTGCCGAACACGACGTAGTGGAAGTGCGCCACCACGAAGTAGGTGTCGGACACCTGGAAGTCCAGTGGCGGGGAGGCGAGGATGATGCCGGTCAAGCCGCCGAACAGGAACGTGGTGAGGAACCCGAGCGACCACAGCAGCGGTGTGTCGAAGCTGAGCGCCCCGCCCCACATCGTCCCGATCCAGTTGAAGAACTTCACGCCCGTCGGCACCGCGATCAGGAACGTCATGAAGGAGAAGAACGGCAGGTTCACCGCGCCGGTGACGAACATGTGGTGCGCCCAGACCGACATCGACAGCGCGCCGATGCTGAGCGTTGCGGCCACCAGGCCGATGTAGCCGAACACCGGCTTGCGGCTGAACACCGGCAGGATCTCGGTGATGATGCCGAAGAACGGCAGCGCGATGATGTAGACCTCGGGGTGCCCAAAGAACCAGAACAGGTGCTGCCACAGGATCGCCCCGCCGGTGGCCGGGTCGAGGATGTGGGTGCCCAGCCTGCGGTCGGCCTCCAGCACGAGCAGGCCGGCTGCCAGCACCGGGAAGCAGATCAGCACCATGATCGAGGTGACCAGGATGTTCCAGGTGAAGATGGGCATCCGGAACATCGTCATGCCCGGTGCCCGGAGAGTGATGATCGTGGTGATGAAGTTGACCGCGCCGAGGATGGTCGAAAGACCCATCACGTAGAGGCCCATCACCCACAGGTCGCCGCCGATGCCGGGCGAGTTCACCGCGTCCGAGAGCGGCGCATAGGCGAACCAGCCGAAGCTCGCGGCGCCGGACGGGGTCAGGAAGCCCGAGCAGGCGGTCAGCGAGCCGAACAGGTAGAGCCAGTAGCTGAACGCGTTCATCCGTGGGAACGCCACGTCCGGCGCGCCGATCTGGAGCGGCATGATCGCGTTGGCGAACGCCGCGAACATCGGGGTGGCGAACATCAGCAGCATCAGCGTGCCGTGCATGGTGAAGAACTGGTTGAACGTCTCGTAGTGCATGTACTGCAGGCCGGGGAACGCGAGTTCTGCGCGGATCGCGAGCGCGAGCAGGCCGGCGAACCCGAAGTAGATGAGGCCGGTGACGAAGTACATGTTGCCGATCACCTTGTGATCGGTGGTGGTGAGCAGCTTCATCGCGAGCGTGCCCCAGCGCTTGCGCTCGACCAGCGGCGTGGCCTCGACCTCGTCCAGGCCGACCCGGGCGACGGTGGTCATTCGTGCTCCTCCCCAGCCGGGACGCTGGGCACCGTGTTCGGGTACTCCGGCGCCTTGATCTCACCGACGTCACCCGCGGCCTTCAGCGTGTTCAGGTAGGCCACGTACTCCTCCTCGGTGACGACGTGGACGTCGAACAGCATGGCCGCGTGGTAGGTGCCGCAGAACTCCGCGCACCTGCCCTGGAACGTGCCGAGCTTGTCCGGGGTGACGTCGAAGGAGTTGGGCTTGCCCGGGATCACGTCCAGCTTGAAGTAGAACGCGGGCACCCAGAAGGAGTGGATCACGTCTGCCGAGACCAGGTTGAACCGCACCGGCTTGTTCACCGGGAGGTACAGGTCGGGCACCTGGTCGATCGTGCCCTTGTGGTGCACCACGGCGCCGACAGCGGGGTTCTCGGCCTCCATGTAGTTGAAGGTCCACGACCACTTCTGGCCGATCACGTTCACGGTGTGCGCGGGCTGCGCCTCACGCGCCAGGACGCTGTTCTGCGCGTTCACGGTGAAGAAGAACAGCACCCCGATGATCAGGAACGGCACCAGGGTGTACAGGATCTCCATCGGCAGGTTGTACCGGGTCTGCCTCGGGTGGTGGTCGGCGTGCTTGCGGCGGTACCGCACCGCCACCCAGCCGATCAGTCCCCAGACGAACACCCCGATCACGATCGAGGCGATCCACGCCCCGACCCAGAGCTCGCCGATGAAGGGCGCACGGTCGGTGGCCGCCTCAGGCAGCCCGACCCGCTGCCACTGGGCCAGGGTCTCGGCGCTGCAACCGGTGAGCGCGGTGGTCGCCCCGATCGCCGCGACGGTCAGCAGCAGTTTTCTCGGACGTAGCTGTTGACCCACTGCGGCGCCCTTCCGATCCGGTTACCTAGCTCCTTGGATGCGACGAAACCCTAGCCGGAGGGCCTGCTCAGTGGAAGCTGTCGCCGCACGCGCAGGAGCCCTGCGCATTGGGGTTGTCGATGGTGAATCCCTGCTGCTCGATCGTGTCGACGAAGTCGATCGTCGCGCCGGAGAGGTACGGTGCGCTCATCCGGTCGGTGACCACCGAAACGCCGTAGTGGTCGGCCACAACGTCGCCGTCGAGCTGCCGGTCGTCGAGCTGCAGCTGGTAGCGCAGTCCCGAGCAGCCGCCCGGCGCGACCGAGATCCGCAGGGCAAGGCCCTCGACCTCCTCGCTGGAGATCAGGTCCTTCACCTTGGTGGCGGCGACTTCGGTGAGGGTGATGCCGTCGGTGGTGATCGGGGAGCCGATCGTCATATCTACGGTCATGCTGATTGGGTTCCTTCCGGACTAGCCTATGCAGCCTGCAACCCCGCCTGTCGGACGGGTATTCCGTGGGCTCAGGTCAGTCTACGTTGCGGTTCGGCGCACCCGGTAGCCAGCCGGCCGCGATGCGGGCCGCGGCCGCTGTCAGCAGCTCGGCGGTCACCGGTGCCGGCCCCACGACATGGGCCGATTCGACCCCGAGGGTGCGCAGTTCACGTCGGGCCAGGCCGGTCGCCGTGGTGAACACGATGCACGGACGCTCGGCCGCCCCGGCCCAGTCCGACACCGCAGTCACCACGTCGCCACCCCGGTCGAGCGGGGTCAGTTCGGTGCAGCCGGTGACCACCAGATCGGCCAGCGGAAGGGTTCTGGCAAGGCCGGAAAGTCGGTGGCAGAACTGCGTACCGGTCAGCAGCTCGCCGCCGTTGGCCAGCACCGCCAGCCCGACAGTGCCGGCCGCGCCACCCCCCGGGGCGGTCGCCAGCCCGGCGCCGAGCCGGTCGGCGTAAGCGGTCAGTTCGGCATCGGCGCGGAGCAGTTCGGCAACGTCAACCCGCTCGGTGAACGCCCGCCTGGCCAGTCCACCGCCGATGCCGGTGGCAGGCACTTCGAGTTCGCCGGCCGCCACCACGCCCAGCACGCTGCGGCCAGCGAGCCGGGGGCCGGCCACGGCCAGCAGGCCGGCCCCGCCGTCGTGGGCGCTCAACCCGGTGAGGTCGAGCACCACTTCGCTCGCGTCGCACCCGGCCAGGCAGCGGTCCAGCCACTCGCCGAAGTCGGTCGTCGTGGCGCCTGGCCGCCAGGCCGCGCCGGACTGTTGCCGCAGGCCGACGAGCAGGGTGTCGCCGGCCCGCACCTGCCACCGGTCGACGTGCAGGTCGACGCGGGCGCCGCTGATCGCCGCGACGGCCCGGGCCAGGTCGGGGCCTCCCGCGGCCAGCGGCACCACCGCCACCTGCGCGTGCTCGGCGAAGCCACGGGCCAGCGCCGCCCCGGCAGCGGCGGAGTCGAGGTCGCCGATCCGGTCGGTGGCCACGACCACCCGCAGCTGCCTCATGCGTGCGGCCCGAGATAGGGCGGCTGCTCGAACCCCTCGCCCGCGGGTTCGGCCTCGATCTCGTCCGGTTCGGCAGCGCCGGCGCCGGCATGCCGCCGCAGGTCGTCGCGGCGGGCCTCGGCCTCGTCCCGGAGGCGGCCCACCCGGTCGGCCAGCTCGGCGTGCCGCGCCGCGAGGGCGAGCTCAGTGGCCACGGCCGCGTCCGCAGCGATGCGGTGGCGGTCGAAGGCCAGCCGGCGGCGCGCAGCAGCCACCTCGGCCAGGTCGGCCCTGGCTTCGTGCAGCGCGGTCAGGGCACGCTGGTAGGCGAGTTCGATGGCGTCGCGCCGCTGGGCGTCGACCACGCTCACCTCCCCAGAATCCGGCCGCTCCGCGTTGACTTAGGATGAGGCAGACATCGTCGCACCAAGCGAGGTTTGAAGTGGCATTGTTCCGTCCCTACGAGCGGTCCGAATCCCGTCCGGACCAGCCCGAACCGACCGCCGAGGTCAACGCCGACCCGGCCCGGCCGACGCGGAAGGACGCCCCGACCCCGTCCCGCAGGGAGGCCGAGGCAGCCAGGCGGGAACGGCTCAACCCGAGCCTCTCCCCGAAGGAGCAGCGCATCCGGGAGCGGGCGGCCCGCAACGCGCTGCGCGACGAGCGGTTCGTGAAGGCGGAGAACACCCCCGGCAAGGTGCTGATGCGCGACTTCGTCGACTCCCGGCGCGGCCCGGCGCAGTGGTCGATGCCGATCCTGATGACGACCCTGGCCATCTCCCTGTTCGTCAGTTCGTTCAGCCCGGAGGCCGCAGTGCTGGTCACGGCGCTCACCTACTCGGTGTTCGCCCTCATCGGAGTGGACCTGTTCCTGTCCTGGCGCCGGTTCAAGCAGCTGGCCAGCGAGCGCATCCCGGGGGTGCAGCTGAAGGGGCTGCTGGCGTACATGGTGAACCGCTCGATCAACCTGCGCCGGTTCCGGCTGCCCGCGCCACGGGTGAAGCCCGGCGACCCCGTCTGACATGGGCTACTACTGGGCGGCCACCCCCCAGCCTGACGACCCCGCGGCCGAGCGGCTGGGCCTTGACGTCGAGTTCGACGACCAGGCCCGCGCCGAGGAGTGGCTCACCGCGAGCTACCCCGAACTCGCCGAGGCCGGAGTGCACGAGGTCTCCCTCTACGAAGCCGGCCGCCTGGTCTACGGCCCGATGAGCCTCGAGGCCTGACCCCGGCTGATCGGGGACGGTTCCTGGCGCGCCAGGAACCGTCCCCGGTGCGCCGGGCTCAGGGGACGACGTGACCCGCAGCCCGGTACAGCTCGTACCACTCCGGACGCGTCAGCGGCACTTCCGCACCCAGGGCGGCAGCGCCGAGCCGTTGCGGCGACGTGGTGCCGAGCACCACCTGGAGCTGGGCCGGGTGCCGGGTGATCCATGCCGTCGCGATGGCTTCTGCCGGGACGTCGTACTTGCCGGACAGCCGGTCGATCACCCGGTTCAGGTCGGGGTAGTCCGGCGAGCCGAGGAAGACCCCGGTGAAGAAGCCGGCCTGGAACGGCGACCAGGCCTGGACGGTGATGTCGTGCAGCCGGCAGTAGTCGAGCACCCCCAGGTCACGGCTGATCGACTGGTCGAGGTCGGCCATGTTCATCGCCACGCCCTGCGCGACGATCGGGGCGTGGGTGATCGACAGCTGCAACTGGTTGGCCACCAGCGGCTGGCGGACGTAGCGCTTGAGCAACTCGATCTGGGCCGGGGTGTGGTTGGAGACCCCGAACGCCCGCACCTTGCCTGCGCTCTCCAGCTCGTCGAAGGCCCGGGCCACCTCTTCCGGCTCGACGAGTGCGTCGGGGCGGTGCAGCAGCAGGATGTCCAGGTAGTCGGTGCCCAGCGCGGCGAGCGAGCCGTGCACAGCCTCGATCAGGTGGTCGTAGGAGAAGTCGAAGTAGGGGCCGTCGGTGACGATCCCGGCCTTGCTCTGCAGGATGATCTCCGCGCGCTGCGAAGGGCTGAGCTGCAGCGCCTCGGCGAACCTCCGCTCGCAGCCGTGGACGCTGGAGCCGTAGATGTCCGCGTGGTCGAAGAAGTTGATGCCGACGTCGAGCGATGCCTCGTAGAGCGCACGCACCTCCGCGTCCGACTTGTCCTGGATCCGCATCACGCCGGTGACCACGGCGGGCACGCTGAGTTCTGTCCCTGGCAGCACGAAGGTCTTCATCCCGGCAGCCTAACCCGGCCGGGTCGGCGCCGGTGCCGGAGGGCCGGGTGGGGCTCAGGCCTCCCGGACCCCCGGCTCCACGAACGGCGGCTTGACCACGTCGAAACGCTCCAGCCGGTCACGCACGACGACGTCCACCGAGCCGCCGACAGTGACCGAGCGGTCCAGCAGCGCCAGCGCGATCCCCGTCCCGAGCGTCGGGGAGAAGGTGCCCGAGGTCACTTCGCCAACGTCCACGCCGTCCGCCTGCACCCGCATGTGCGGACGCGGGATGCCGCGACCGGTGGCCTTCAGCCCACGCAGCAGCGGGCCGGCCTTCGCCTCCCGCTCGGAGCGCAGTGCTGGCGCGCCCCAGAAGTCCTCCTTGGCCCAGCCGACGGCCCAGTTCAGGCCGGCCATCACCGGGCTGATCCGTGGGCTGAGGTCCTGGCCGTGCAGCGGGTAGCCCATCTCGGTGCGCAGCGTGTCGCGGGCGCCGAGCCCGCACGGCAGCAGGTCGTACTCCGCCCCGGCAGCGACCACGGCGTCCCAGAGGCTCGCCGCCGCGGCTGCCGGCACCACCAGCTCGTAGCCGCGCTCACCGGTGTACCCAGTACGGCACACGATCAGCTCCTTGCCGCCCCAACTGCCGCGGGCGAAGCCCATGTACGGCTGGTCCAGCGGCAGGCCGAGCGCCGCGAGGGTCTCATCGGAGTTGGTGCCCTGCACGGCCAGGACGGCATGGTCGGTGTGCTCGTTGGCCACCTCCACCCCGGCCGGTGCGGCATCGGCCAGCAGGGCGCCCACGGTGGTGGTGTTGGCTGCGTTCGGAATGAGGAAGACCTCCTCGTCCGAAACCAGGTACGCGATCATGTCGTCGACCACCCCGCCTTCGGCGTTGCAGAGCAGGGTGTACTGCGCCTGGCCCGGGACGATCCGGGTGAGGTCGTTGGTCAGGCAGCGGTTGACGAAGTCGGCAGCGCCGGGCCCGGTGACCCGCAGCTTGCCCAGGTGGCTGACGTCGAAGATGCCCACAGCGGTCCGGACGGCGCGGTGCTCGGCGACCACCCCCGAGTACTGCAGGGGCATCAGCCACCCGCCGAACTCGGAGAACTTCGCGCCGAGCGCGAGGTGGCGGTCGTGCAGCGGTGACTTGAGCGGTTCGGTCATCTTCGGCCCCTTCTTCTCGCGGCTCAGGTTAGTCACATCGAGCGGCGCAGAATCACCGCGAAGTCGTCCGGACCCACCGGCACCGGGTTGCCCTTCGTGCTGGACGCCTTGGCCGCGGCCTCCGCGACCGGCCCGATCCCGTCCTCGGTGAGTCCCAGCGCCGCCAGGCCCTGAACCCCCAGCTCGGCAGCGGTGCCGCCGAACCAGTCCAGGTAGGCGGCCGGATCCCTGCGGCCGGTGAGCAGCTCGCCGATCTCGGCGTAGCGGGCCCTCGTCGCGTCGTCCCCCACCCGCAGGTTGTGCTCGCTCACCGCGACCATGACGGCGGCAGTGATCGCCCCGTGGGGTGCGCCAAGTGCCCCGCCCATCGGGCCGGCGATGCCGTGCGCCGCGCCCAGCTTGCCGTTGGCGAGCGCCAGCCCGGACAGCAGCGCGCACAGGCTGACGTCGGTGCGCGCCGCAAGGTCGCTGCCGTCGCGGTAGGCCCGCACCAGCCCGGACGCGGCCCGCCGGATCCCCTCGCGGCAGAAGCCGTCGGTGAGCGGGTTGGCGAACTGGGAGACGAACGGCTCGATGCACTGCACGAGCGCGTCCAGGCCGGCGTGGGCGGTGACGGCGGGCGGGCAGCCGATCGTGAGTTCCGGATCAACGATCGCGACCCTGGCCAGCATGGACGGTGAGCGCAGGCTCACCTTCACGCGGTGGTCGGTCGAGGTGACCACCCCGTTGGCGGTCACCTCCGAACCGGTGCCGGCAGTGGTGGGCACCGCGACGAACGGAAGGCAGGGTTCGGTGAGCGGTTGGCCGGCTCCAACCACCTCGGCGTAGTCGAGCGGGTCGCCACCGTTGGTAACCAGCGCGGCGACGATCTTGGCAGCGTCCAGCACCGCACCGCCGCCGATGCCGACGACCACGTCTGCGTTGTGCTCGCGGGCGGCGGCGGCGCCGGCCCGGACCACGTCCATGGTCGGCTCGCCGTGGACGGCGAAGACGGCGGCGGCGGGCAGGGCTTCGAGCAACGCTGCGAACCGGGCCGGATCCGAGCCGGTACAGACGAACGGCCGGGAACCGAGGCCGGCCACAGCGGCTGCCAGGCCGGCGCTGCGACCCGGCCCGAACTCGATCCGGCCCGCGGTGGCGAAGGTGAAGGAGGTCACGCCTGCAGTCTGCCGCAATCACCGACCCGTCCTGTCGCCGCCCGAGGGTCGTTATGGAGTTCCGGGCCGCCCAGCGTCGAGGTTGGCGCCGCCCTGCGGTCGCTATCCCCGGCGTGCTGGCGCGCTTGGCAGCCCTCAAGCGGCGCGAACTTCCACCACCGGCTGAACGGCCTCCGATAACAACCCTCAGGCGGCGGCACGAAGGGCGCGGGCGATCCGCTCCACCACCACCTCCGGCCGCAAGGTGATTTCCCGGCCCAGCCACCGGACCATGCCGAAACCCAGGTCCCGCAGGTACTGCTCGCGCTCCTTCTCCTGCAGGACCGCTTCGGGACCGGCGGACTTCACCGCGCCGTCGGCCTCCCCGATCAGCCGGTGGTCCTTCCAGTAGCAGTCCGGGTAGAACGTGCCGCGCACGGTGTGGATCGGCGCCTGGAACTCCGGCATCGGCAGCCCGGCGAGGAAGATGTGGCCGGCCGTCAGGGATTCGATCGGGCTCTCCCTGCGCGGATCAACCAGGCCGACCGCGACCTTGGTGGCCGCGAGCCCCCGCCTGCCGGCACAGGCGTCGTCCAGTAGCTTCCGCACCAGGGTCAGCAGCGCAGGGGCGGCGTAGTCACGCCGGCGCGGTTGCGCCACGACGCTGCTGCACACCAGCCGCGCCGCCGCGTCCAGCACCACCAGGGCGTCGGGCAGGTCCAGGTGCCCGGCCACGTCGACGGCCGTCCGGGGCACGGTGGTCACCAGCCAGCCGGCGGCGTCGCGGGTGACGTGGCCCGCTGGCAGCGGCGCCTCCACCACCCTCGCCGTGGCCGACGTGCGCGACCGTCGGCCACCGAGGGGAACGGTGACCACCGGAGGCAACACCGCCCAGTGCGTCAGCGGCGGGGACGGCAGCCCCCAGGCGAGCGCGGCGCTGTGGTGGCTGAGCACGGCATCTCGGTTGGCCACCTGCTCGGCGCGGGCCCTCGTGAGGTGCTGCTCCACCTCGCCATCCGGCCAGGCTGCCGCCGCCAGGTACACGCCTTCGCGCAGCCTGAGCAGGCTGCCGGTACGCAGGCCGGTCCGCACCATGGCGCGGGTGACCCCCGGCCCGAGCGCGGCCAGCGGGCTCGGGTGCTGCGGGAGCACCCAGAGACGCGGACGTCGCATCCGACCACGGTGCCGTGGAACAGAGCCGCAGATCCAGACCCCGGGCGAGCATCTGTGGACAACTCAGGACTAGCCTTAGGGGTCGCAGCTGACCACCGGCGTGCAGCAAGAGAGGAACCACAGTGTCGACCAACGCATTGCCAGCGATATCGCTCTCCCCAGCCGTGGGCAAGGAGCCGGGAGTGCTCGTGGTCGGCCTTGCCGAGGCGTCGGAGGGAGACCTCGTCGTCGGCCTGCCGGAGGAGCTCGCGAAGGCCTTCAGCAAGGCACTCGGCCAGGACCTGGCCGCCATCGCACGGCAGCTCGGCGGTTCGGCCAAGCCCGGCAAGTCGGTGCTCGTCGCCGGACCCAACGGCTGGCGGGTGGTCGTGGTGGGGCTCGGCCCGATCGACGTCACGCCTGAGCAGGTCCGCCGTGCGGCCGGCTCGGCTGTGCAACTCGTCGCCGCGTTGCCCGCCCCGGCACCGCAGACCGTGACGATCAGCCTCGACACCGCTGAGCCCCAGGTGATCAAGGGTGCGGCCGAGGGAGCGCTGCTGGGCGCTTACAGCTACCGTCGCGCAGCCGCGGACGTGCCCGGCATCGGGCAGCTGAACCTGGTGGCGACCAACCGCAGGCCCGAGGCCAAGCAGGCCCTCGACCTCGCCGTGGTCACCGCCACGGCTGTGGTCCGGGCCCGAGACTGGGTCAACACCCCCGGCAACGACCTCTACCCCGAGACCTTCGCCGAATCGGTGCGGCCCCTGGCCCGCACGGCCAAGCTCGACGTGGAGATCTGGGACGACAAGGCCCTCGAGCGCGACCGCTTCGGCGGCATCCTCGCCGTCGGCGGCGGTTCCACCCGCAAGCCCCGGCTGGTGAAGCTCTCCTATGCCCCGCGCGGCGCGAAGTTCCACCTCGCCCTGGTCGGCAAGGGCATCACCTTCGACGCCGGCGGGTTGAACCTGAAGTCGCCCGAGGGCATGTACACCATGAAGTGCGACATGGCCGGTGCCGCCGCGGTGCTCGCCGCCACCACGGCCATCGCGGAACTGGGCCTGCGGATCCGGGTCACGGCCTGGGCAGCGATGGCGGAGAACCTGCCCTCCGGCTCGGCCTACCGCCCGTCCGACGTGCTCACGATGTACGGCGGCAAGACCGTCGAGAACGGCAACTCCGACGCCGAGGGCCGGCTCGTGATGGCCGATGCGCTGGTGAAGTCGGTGGAGGACAAGCCCAACCTCGTACTCGACGTCGCCACCCTCACCGGCGCGTGCATGGTTGCCCTCGGCGAGCGCGTGGCCGGCCTGATGGCGCGTGACGACCAGACCGCCGACCTGGTGCTGGACGCCGCCGAGGTCGCCGGCGAGCAGTTCTGGCAGCTGCCGATCCCAGAGGACGCCCGACCCAAGCTCGAGTCCAAGGTGGCCGACCTCCGCTCGACCGGCAACCGGTACGGCGGTGCGCTCACCGCGGCCGCGTTCCTCTCCGAGTTCGTCCCGACCGAGATCCCGTGGGCGCACCTCGACATCGCTGGGCCTGCGTTCAACGACGGCAACCCCTACGACTACGTCCCCGCCGGAGGCACCGGGGTGGGTGTGCGCACGCTGATCGCGCTCGCCCACGCGCTGTCCAGCTGACGATGACGGCCGAGTTCGACCTCGTCGTCGTCGGCGCCGGTGCGGCGGGACTGCTGGCGGCAGTGGCGGCGCGCCGGCTGGGCCGCCGGGTGCTGGTGGTGGACGCGGACCAGCTGGCCGGCGGCAGCACCGCCGGCTCCGACGGCCGGCTGTGGCTGCCGGCCAACCACCTGGCGGCCAAGCTCGGGGTCACCGACTCGACCGCGGACGCTTTGGCCTACCTCGATGCGCTGCTCGGCGAGCCGACTGCTGCCACCGGGGCTGCGCGGCGCGCGGCCTACGTCCGGACGGCCGGAAAGCTCGGCCGCTGGCTCACCTCCTCCAACATCGCACTCTCCCCGGTGAAGGGGCTGGGCGACCACCTGCCGTCCCTGCCGGGAGCCAAGCCGCAGGGCCGCGTGTTGCAGGCCCAGGCCTTCGACCGGCACGTGCTCGGTGAGTGGGACGCGCAACTGCGCCCGGCGGCCGAGTCCGGCGGCAACGGCCTGGGCAGGCTGCTGCGCCGACGCCGCTCCACCGCCACCCCGGGCGAGGCGCTGGCCGCGCACCTGCTGCACCGGGCGACGGCGAACGGCGTGGAACTCTGGCTGGACAGCCCCGTCGTGGAGCTGCTCGCCGACGATGGCGGCGTCTCCGGCGTCGTGGTGCGCCGGAACGACGCCGAGGTCAGGGTGACGGCTGCGGCCGTGCTGCTGGCCAGCGGCGGCTTCGAGAACGACCAGGGCCTGCGCGAGGAGTACCTGCCGCTGCCAACCGACACGGCGTGGTCGACCTCCTCCGGCCGGAACACCGGCGAGGTGCTGCACCTCGCCACGGCGCTGGGCGCGGCCACCACCGGCCTGGACGACGCGTGGTGGCTGCCGGTGATGGTCGCGGAGGGGAAGGCCTACTCCCTGGACGACGTGCGGGGGCAGGCCCACAGCCTGATCGTGGACTCCGCCGGTGACCGCTTCTTCGACGAGTCGGCGCCGGCCAACACCGCCGGCCGGGCGCTGTACGAGCGCAGCCGCGGGGTGCGCGCGGTGCCGTCCTACCTGGTGATGGACAACCGCCACCGCCAGGCGCACGCGCTGGGCCCCTGGCCCGCGGGGAACCCGCCGCGCCGGGCCCTGGAGAACGAGGAGATCGTCCGGGCGGGAACGCTGAACGACCTGGCGCAGGCACTGGGGGTGGATCGCGCCGGCCTCCTGGGCACCGTGGTCCGGTTCAACGGTTTCGCAGGCAAGGGCGCGGACGCCGACTTCCGCCGGGGTGAGACCCGCGGCGGGGTCTCGGCGGGCGCAGCAGGCAAGCGGCGCAAGGCCGGCCTCGGCAAGGTGGACAAGCCGCCCTACTGGGCGGTCCGGGTCTATCCCGGCGACGCCGGCACGAAGGGCGGCCTGCTGGTCGACGCGGCGGCGCGGGCGCTGCGCACGGACGGGACGGTGATCGCCGGGCTCTACGCCTGCGGCGGTGCGGCCGGCTCGCTGTTCCCCGGCGTGTCCCCGGCGCCGGGGGCTGCGCTCGGGGCTGCGCTGGTGGAGGCGTTCCTCGCCGTCACGGATCAGTCGCCGGAACGGCGCCTGGAGTTGTAGTCCCGCATCCGCTGCGGGTACCCGACGACACCGGCGTCGTACGCCGGCAGCCTGTGGGAGGCGGCGAACTGCCGCGCCCACTCCACGCTGCCGACGCTGCGCCGGGTCCACTCCCCGTCGTGCGCGATCAGCAGCAGCGTCGCCCTCGTCATGGTGGTGGGCTGCTCGATGAATGCCTCGACTCCTCGTCGGGTACTCACGAAGTCCTCGAGGTGGGCCAGCGTCGCCGACTCCAGGGCGCCCTTCCTGGCCGGGGCCACCGGCCTGCGCCGCAATCTCGAGAACCAACCCACGGCGCCCATTATGGCTTCCGCGGTAGGGGATAGTCTGAACTCTGCACCGACCTGATGAGCGAAGGAGCCAGCGAAATGTCCACTCCCGTTCCACTGCCCGCACTTGGCGAGAGCGTCACCGAGGGGACCGTCTCCCGCTGGCTGAAGAAGGTCGGTGACCGGGTAGAGGTGGACGAGCCGCTGGTCGAGGTCTCCACAGACAAGGTCGACACCGAGATCCCCTCGCCGGTCGCCGGCGTGGTGCTCGAGATCCTCGTCCAGGAGGACGACGTCGCGGCGGTGGGCGCAACGCTGGCAACCATCGGCGAGCCGGACGAGGCCGCCCAGGGCGGCGGTTCCGCTCCGGCGGAGCCGGCAGCTGCGGCCGAGGCCCAGGCTGCCGGGCAGCCGGCGACGCAGCCGGCCGAGGCAGCCCCCGCGGAGGAGGAGTCCGCCCCCGCGCAGCGCGCGGTGGCCGCGGAGCCGGCGCCGCAGCAGGCCGGGGACTCCGCCCAGGCCCAGCAGCCGCAGCAGCCCGGGCAGGAGCAGCCGCGTCCGGCACCGGAGGCAGCGGCGCCCGCAGCCGAGGCACCCGCACCGGAGGCGCCGGCGTCCGGGGGCGGTTCGGGCGAGTCCACCGAGGTCGTGCTCCCCCAGCTGGGCGAGTCGGTCACCGAAGGCACCATCTCCCGCTGGCTGAAGCAGGTGGGCGACCGGGTCGAGGCTGACGAGCCGCTGGTGGAGGTGTCGACGGACAAGGTCGACACCGAGATCCCGTCCCCGGCTTCCGGCGTCGTGCTGGAGATCCGCGTGGCCGAGGACGACACTGCCGCCGTCGGCTCCGTGCTCGCCGTGATCGGCTCCGCCGAAGCCGCGCCAGAGCCCGCACCCGCTGCCCAGCCCGCACCCGCTGCCCAGCCCGCACCCGCAGCCGAGCCCGCACCCGCTGCCCAGCCTGCCCAGCCGGCTCCGGCAGCACCCGCAGCCCAGCCCGCAGCAGCGGCGCAGCCCGCACCGGCGGCACCGGCTGCGCCCGCAGAGCCCGCAGAGCCCGCCCGGGCAGCGGAGCCCCCCCAGGCAGCCCAGCCCGCAACCGAGGCGAAGCCCCCGGCTTCCGGGCCCAGCCCGGAGCCCGCCCCGGCCCGGCGCGCAGCGGAGTCGGTGCCCGACACCGGCTACGTCACCCCGCTGGTGCGCAAGATGGCCGAGGCCAACGGCATCGACCTCAACACCGTCAGCGGCACCGGTGTCGGCGGCCGCATCCGCAAGCAGGACGTGCTCGCAGCAGCCGAGGCGGCGAGGAAGGCCGCTGAGGCTGCGGCGAAGGCGGCGGCCGCGCCGGCCGTACCGGAGCCTGCGGCCGAATCGGCAGCGTCCGCGCCCGCAGCGGCCACCGCAGCCGGGACCGGCAAGCGCGGCACCACGGAGAAGATGACCCGCATCCGGGCCACCATCGCCCGGCGGATGGTCGAGTCGCTCCAGGTGTCGGCCCAGCTCACCGCGACGGTCGAGGTGGACCTCACTGCCATCTCCAAGCTGCGCGCGAAGGTGAAGGACGACTTCCGTGCCCGGGAGGGCGTCGGCCTCTCCTACCTCCCGTTCATCGCGAAGGCCGCCGTCGAGGCGCTCAAGCAGTTCCCGAAGGTCAATGCGACGATCGACACGGAGGCCGGGACGATCACCTACGCGGAGGCCGAGCACCTCGGCATCGCGGTCGACACCGAGAAGGGCCTGATGGTGCCCGTGATCAAGGACGCCGGCGACCTCAGCGTCACCGGCCTGGCCAAGAAGGTGGGCGACCTCGCCGCCCGGAGCCGCTCCAACAAGGTGACCCCGGACGAGCTGTCCGGTGGCACCTTCACGATCACCAACTACGGCTCGGCCGGAACGCTGTTCGACACCCCGATCATCAACCAGCCGCAGGTGGCGATCCTGGGCACGGGCGCGCTGGTCAAGCGGCCGATGGTGGTCAAGGACCCGAACCTCGGCGAGATCATCGCGGTGCGGGACATGATGTACCTGTCGATGAGCTACGACCACCGGCTGGTGGACGGCGCCGACGCCGCCCGGTTCCTCAGCTTCGTCAAGGCCCGGCTCGAGGAGGGCGACTTCGACCTGTGACCTCCCCCGTCGAGCCCAACCGCGAGCAGGTCGCCGACCCGCGCCCGGTCCGGTTCCGCTATGTCGGGCTGGCCGAAGCCGAGCTCACCGACTACCACGCGGCGTGGGACCTGCAGCGGCAGGTGCACGCCCGGGTGGCTGCCGGCGAGCTCGGCCCGCAGGTGATCTACGTCGAGCACCCGCCGGTGTACACCGCCGGCCGGCGCACCGAACCGCACGAGCGGCCGCTGGACGGCACGCCGGTGGTGGACGTCGACCGTGGCGGGAAGATCACCTACCACGGACCGGGGCAGCTGGTCGGCTACCCGATCGTCTTCCTGCCACGGGGCATCGGAGTCGTCGACTACGTGCGGCGCGTCGAGGAGGCCCTGATCCGCCTGCTCGCCGGCTACGGGCTGGCCACCGGACGCATCCCCGGGCGCACCGGGGTGTGGCTGGCCGCGGACGGGTGGCGTCCGGACCGCAAGATCGCCGCCATCGGCATCCGGGTGACCCGGCAGACCACCATGCACGGCTTCGCGCTCAACGTGAGCTCCGACCTGGCTGACTTCGGGCGGATCGTGCCCTGCGGGATCACCGACGCAGGAGTGACCTCGCTCGCGGCGGAGCTCGACCACCCGGCGCCGTCGCTGGTCGAGGTGGCCCGAGCGCTGGAGCCGCACCTGGTTGGGCTGCTCGGCTTCGAGCCGTTCGAGTCCGCGCCCGACCTGCGCCCGGCCGTCCCGGAGCCTCAGCCGGTGGTCAGCTACGGCCTCACCGGCTGAGCCGGCGCCGCCCGTGCCGGCCGGGTCGCAGCGTCGGTGGCATGAGGCACACTTCCGGGGTGCCCTCCGACCCCGAGCCGTTCCGCCTCCGCGACGTAGGGCTCACCGCCTACGGCCCGACGGTCGTCAACGCGATCGGCCACGGCGCCGTGCTGCCGGTGCTCGCCCTGCGTGCCCGCGACCTCGGCGCGGACGTCTCCGTTGCGGCCGTGGTGGTCGCCCTGGTGGGGGTGGGCAGCCTGGTCACGGCCCTGCCCGTCGGCGCCCTGATCGCCCGGATCGGGGAACGCCGGGCCCTGGTGCTGGCCGGGCTGCTGGACGCGGCGGCGATGGGCGCCGCGGCCCTCGCCACGTCCTGGCCGGTCTTGGCGGTGGCCGTGACCGTCAGCGGCATGGCCTGGACCACCTTCATGATGGCAAGGCAGGGCTACCTGATCGACGTGGTCCCACCCGGGTTCCGGGCGCGCGCGATGTCGGGGCTGGGCGGTAGCCACCGGATCGGCCTGCTGCTCGGTCCGCTGTTCGGGGCAGGGCTGATCGAGCTGGCCGGTCTGCGCGCAGTGTTCTGGCTCGCCGTGGTGACATCGCTGGCCAGCTCCGGGCTGGCCCGGCTGATGCCCGACCTCGGCCGGGAGGAGCGGGCCCTGGCCGGGGACACTGGCCACCTCACGGTGGGCGCAGTGGTGCGCACGCACCGCCGCGCCCTGGCCACAGTCGGGGTGGCCGTCGTGGTGATCAGCGCCAGCCGGGCGCTTCGCACCGCCCTGTTCCCGCTGTGGGCCGAACACGTCGGGATGGGCGCAGGCGCGATCTCCCTGGTCTTCGCCGTCGCGGCGGCCGTCGACGTCGCGTTCTTCCTGCCCGGCGGCTGGCTGATGGACACCAGGGGCCGGGCCGCCGTCGCGGTGCCCGTGGTGGGCGCGGTCGCGGTGGCGTGCTTCCTGCTGCCGCTGGCCACCACTGCCTGGTCGGTGGCCGCCGTGATGGTGCTGATCGCGATCGGCAACGGGCTCGGCTCCGGGATCGTGATGACCCTCGGAGCGGACACCGCGCCGCAGGCCGGACGGGCCCAGTTCCTGGGCGCGTGGCGCCTCTGCGGCGACCTCGGCGCCAGCGCCGGCCCGCTGCTGGTGGGCGCTGCCGCCGCGGCGCTGCCGCTCGTCGCCGTGCCGGTGGCACTCGGCGCCCTGATGGCCGCGGGCACGGCGTGGGTGGGCTACTGGACGGCCCGGGTGGACGCCGGGCTCCACCGCGGCCGCCGCGGCTAGGGGTAGCGCCCCGGCCCGGTTACCATTGCCGGGTGACCGACACCCAGCCTCGACGCCTGCTGCGACTGGAGGTGCGGAACGCCCAGACCCCCATCGAGCGCAAGCCGCCGTGGATCAAGACGACCGCCACGATGGGGCCGGACTACCGCGAGCTGCAGCAGCTGGTGAAGGACGAGGGCCTGCACACCGTCTGCCAGGAGGCGGGCTGCCCGAACATCTTCGAGTGCTGGCAGGACCGGGAGGCCACCTTCCTGATCGGCGGGGACTCGTGCACCCGTCGCTGCGACTTCTGCCAGATCGAGTCGCGCAAGCCGTCCGGCTACGACATCGGCGAGCCGCTCCGCGTGGCCGAGTCGGTGGCGACGATGGGCCTGCGCTACGCCACCGTCACCGGGGTCTGCCGCGACGACCTGCCCGACGAGGGTGCGTGGCTCTACGCGGAGACCATCCGCCAGATCCACACCGGTAATCCCGGCGTTGGCGTGGAGATGCTGGCCCCGGACTTCTCCGGGCGCCGCGAACTGCTGCAGCAGATCTTCGACACCCGGCCGGAGGTGTTCGCCCACAACGTCGAGACCGTGCCGCGGATCTTCAAGCAGATCCGGCCCGGCTTCCGCTACGACAAGTCGCTGGAGGTGCTGCGCTGGTCCCGCGACGAGGGCCTGATCACCAAGTCGAACCTGATCCTCGGCATGGGCGAGACCAGGGCGGAGATCAGTGCGGCCATGCGCGACCTGCACGCCGCCGGCACCGAGCTGCTGACGATCACGCAGTACCTGCGCCCGTCGGTGCGACACCACCCGATCGACCGGTGGGTCACCCCGCAGGAATTCGATGAACTCGCCGCCGAGGCCACCGAGATCGGCTTCGTCGGCGTCCTGAGCGGACCGTTGGTACGTTCTTCCTACCGTGCCGGCCGGCTGTACCGGCAGGCCATGGCGGCCCGCGAGCAGCAGGCCAGCAGAGAAACCCGGAGTGCATGATGGCAAGCGAGAAGGCCAAGGAACTGGCCGCGAAGCAGAAGGCCGAACTGAAGGCGGCCAAGCTGGCGAAGAAGAACTCGAACGATCCCCGGGACTGGCCGTGGTACCGGCAGTTCTGGCAGACCTACAAGGTGACGGCCGAGGCCGACCCGCAGCTCAACCGGCTGCTGCTCGCGGCCTTCGGCGGGGTGCTGGTCGTCGCGATCGTGATCGGCCTGATCTGGCAGCCCTGGTGGATGTGGCTCACCCTCGGCATCACCGGCGGCATCACCGCTGCGCTGGCCGTGCTGCTCAACCGGGCCAAGAAGGCCACCTACACCCGCTACGCCGGCCAGCCCGGCTCGGCGGAGGTCGCGCTCAGCATGCTGGACAAGAAGAAGTGGTTCTCCAGCCCGGCGGTGGCCTTCAACAAGCAGCTGGACGTCGTGCACCGCGCCGTCGGTCCGGGCGGCATCGTGCTGATCGGCGAGGGCGCTCCCGCCCGCGTGCGCACCATGCTCGCCGCCGAGGCCAGGAAGCACGAGCAGGTCGCCTACGGCGTCGCCGTCACGACCGTGGTGATGGGTGACGGCGCGGGCCAGGTGCCGCTGGCCAAGCTCGCCGACCACCTGAAGAAGCTGCCCAAGAAGCTCGAACCGAGCCAGGTCAACGACGTCAAGGCCAGGCTGCGGGCGCTCGACGCCGTCCGGCCGAAGGCCCCGCTCCCCCGCGGCCCGATGCCGTCGATGAAGGGCGTCAACCGGGCGATGCGCGGGCGCTGAGCTTGGCAAACCTCGTCAACGCCGAGCGGATCTCGCTGGCCTTCGGCACCAGGGTCCTGCTCGACCAGGTCTCGCTGGGCCTGGACAGCGGCGACGTGGTCGGCGTGCTCGGCCGAAACGGTGACGGCAAGACCACCCTGCTGGAGCTCCTGACGGGTGCTCGGGAACCGGACTCGGGCCAGGTGGTGCGCAACCGGTCGGTCTCGATCGGGCACCTCGGCCAGGCCGAGGACTTCGCCGCCGGAGCCACCGTGCGGGACGTCGCAGTGCACGGCCGTCCCGACCACGTCTGGGCAGCCGACGCCGGGAAGCGTTCGGTGGTCACGCACCTGCTGGGCAGCGTCGACCTCGCGCGCCCCGTGGCGGAGCTGAGCGGTGGCGAGCGCCGCCGGGTGGGGCTGGCCGCGATCCTCCTGGCCGGGCACGACCTGCTCGTGCTGGACGAGCCCACCAACCACCTCGACGTCGAGGCTGTCGCCTGGCTGGCCGAACACCTCAACCGGTTGCAGGCCGGCGGCACCGCGATGCTGGTGGTCAGCCACGACCGCTGGTTCCTGGACGCGGTGTGCAACCGCGTGTGGGAGGTGCACGACGCCGAGGTGGACGCCTACGACGGCGGTTACGCCGCGTACGTCCTGGCCAGGGCCGAGCGCGTCCGGCAGGCGGCTGCCAACGAGGCCAGGCGGCAGAACCTGCTGCGCAAGGAGCTGGCGTGGCTGCGGAGGGGACCGCCGGCCCGCACCAGCAAGCCGCGGTTCCGGATCGACGCGGCGAATGCCCTGATCCGCGACGAACCGCCCGCCCGGGACAGCCTGCAACTGCGCGAGTTCGCCACCGCCCGACTCGGCAAGGACGTATTCGACCTGCAGGACGTCAGCTACGGTCTGCCGGACGGGCGCACGCTGCTCAAGCAGCTGGACTGGTCGATCGGGCCCGGCGACCGGATCGGGATCGTCGGGGTGAACGGCTCGGGCAAGACCACGCTGCTGCGGCTGCTCGCCGGCGAACTGAAGCCCCAGTCGGGCAAGGTGCGGCAGGGTCGTACGCTGCGCCTGGGCCACCTCTCGCAAGCCGTCACCGAACTGGACGAGTCCGAGCGCGTGCTCGACTCGGTGCAACGGCTGCAGCGCCAGACCACCCTGGCCACCGGCCGGGAAGCCTCCGCCTCCAGCCTCCTTGAGGACTTCGGCTTCACCGGCCAGCGACTGGTCACCCGCATCGGTGAGCTCTCCGGCGGGGAACGCCGCAGGCTGCAGTTCCTGCGGCTGCTGCTGGAGGAGCCGAACGTCCTGCTGCTGGACGAGCCGACCAACGACCTCGACATCGACACCCTGAACGTGGTCGAGGACTACCTGGACGGTTGGCCCGGCACGCTCGTCGTGATCTCCCACGACCGCTACTTCCTCGAACGCACCTGCGACGTCCAGTACGCCCTGCTCGGCGACGGGAGCTGCGTGCTGCTGCCGGGCGGGGTGGAGGAGTACCTGGCCAGGCGCCGCGCCGCTGCGGCGGCGCCGGCTGCAGCGGCCTCCGCTCCGGCGCGCACGGCAAGCGAGGCCGCCCGCCAGCGGCAGGCCCGCAAGGACCTGGCCAGGGTGGAGTCGCAGCTGGCCAGGGTGGGCACGCAGATCCAGGACCTGCACGCCGCGATGGCGCGGCAGTCGGCTGACTACGAGAAGCTGGTCGCACTGGACGCAGAACTCGCGCAGGCCGTTGCGCGGCAGGAGGAGCTGGAAGGCACATGGCTGGAACTGGCCGAACTGGTGGGCGAGCCCTAGGCCATACCAAGCGCCGGGACGGAGCCCCGCCGGGGTTCTTCGAGGTGGAAGCCGCCGGCCTGCGCTGGCTGGCTGTGCCGGGCGGAGTGCCCGTGGTGGCCGTCCTCGACGTCGGCGCGGACAGCATCACGGTCTCGCGGGTGGAGCCCCGGCAGCCGACCGCAACCGCCGCACAGGAGTTCGGGCGGCTGCTGGTCGTGACCCACGACTCCGGCGCGCCGGCCTTCGGCAGCCCGCCGGCCGGCTGGGCCGGCGACGGCTACATCGGCGACGCGCCGCTGCGCCTGCGTCCGGAGGCCGGGTGGGGCAGCTTCTACGCAGGCCAACGGGTGCTGCCCTATGCCCGCACCGCCCACAGCCGGGGCGCCCTGACCGGGTCGGGGCTTGCCGTGGTGGAGCGGCTGGCCGGGCGGATCGGCGCCGGGGAGTTCGACGACGGGGCGCCGCCTGCCCGGATCCACGGCGACCTGTGGAGCGGCAACGTGCTGTTCAGCGGTGCCGCAGCCACCCTGATCGACCCTGCGGCCCACGGCGGCCACCGGATCACCGACCTGGCCATGCTGGCGCTGTTCGGACTGCCCCACCTGGAGGCGGTGTTCGATGCCTACGCCGCTGCGAGCACGCACCTTCCGGCCCACTGGCGCGACCTCATCGGCCTGCACCAGCTGCACCCGCTGCTCGTCCACGCCGTGCTCTTCGGCGGTGGGTACGGTGCGCGGGCGGCGCAAACGGCGGCCGACTACTGAACCGCAGCCCTGCTCAGAGCACGACCACCGCTGCGACCATGTTGTGGTCGGACGGGATCACGCCGTCGATCCTGAGGGTCGAGGGGTTGTAGTCGATGACCACTTCCCACTGCTTCACCCGCAGGGAGTTGGCGACGAAGATCCAGTCGATCACGTTGCCGACCTTGTACCGCTTGGTGCTGTAGGAGTACGAGGTGATGTCGCGGCGGTACTTGTTGAACGAACCGATCCAGCCGTTGACGACCTTCTCCGCCCTTGGGTTCACCGGCGGGTTCACCTCGAATTGCTGGTTCATTACGTCGCCGAACCCGGCAGCCTTCATCGCCGGGAGCAGTTCCTTGGTCTCGTCGTCGAACTTGGAGGTGTTGAAGTCTCCGACGGTGATTACCGGCAGCTTGCCCGTGTTGAGCTTGCCCACCATGGTGACCAGTTCCCGCCACTCGCGGATCTTGACCGTCGCGCTGTTGGGGCTCAGGTGGGTGTTGGCGAAGAAGAACCGCTTGCCTGTGACCTTGTGCCGGAACACGGCCCAGACGAGGTAGCGGTTGGTCTTGCCGCTGACCTGGTTGGCGTACTTGAAGTATCCGTGGTCGGCCACTTCCAGGGTCTGGGAGTCGTAGATGATCCGGGTGGCGGCCGAGGTGGACTTGTCGGTGTCCACCACTTCGTAGGTGCCGCCCCTGGCGTTCAGGGCGTTGCGCAGCTGGATGTACTGGGTGGTCCCCTGGTAGGCCTCCTGCAGGCCCACCACGTCGAGTTGCCGATCGAGGATCTGGGTGACCACCCGCGGCATCCGCTTGCTCCACTCCTCGAAGTCACCGGACGCCTTGGAATCGTTGTTCTGTCCGGACAGGTTGAAGGAGCCGACGCGGAGGTCGGTCTCCGGGCCGCGCGGGGTGACCGCCGCAGAAGTCACCGTCACCGTCTTGTAGCCGGCCTTGACCGCAGTCACCTTCACCGTGATCGGCAGGCCGAGGTCGGCCTCGGCCACCACCAGGCTGGTCCGGGTCGCGTCGGCGATCGCCTTGCCGGAGCGGTACCACTGGTAGGCGAAGCTGTCCGGCGCCGGTGTCCACGAGCCGGTGGTCACGCTCAGCGTCCCACCGGGCTTGGCCTCCCCTTTGACGACCGGCTTCGGCGCACTGCTGAAGCTGTACTGCTTGACCAGGCCGGTCTTGGCCGAGACCACGGCCGCGGAGTAGTAGCCGGCCTTGCTTCCGGTCACCTTCACCTTCAACCGGTAGCCCTTGTCGGAAGCCTTCACGACGTAGCTGGTGGAGGTTGCGCCGGTGAGCGTGGTGGTCCTGCCCTTGGTCGACTCCTTGTACCACTGCACCTTCAGCGAGACCGGGTCCGGCGCCCAGCTGCCGACGCTGACGGTCAGCTTCTGGTCCACCACCGGGGTCGAGTCGTTCAGGACCGGCTTCGGCTTCGCAGTCAGGTAGCCCCGGGCCACCGTCGAGGTCACCGCCGACACCTTGGTGGCGGGCGCGAGCCCGGGCTGGCTGCCGGCAACGCGGACCTTCAGCTTCTGGCCGAGGTCGACGGGCTGAACGACGTAGGCGGCCGACGTCGCGCCCGCGATGGGGTCCGAGCCGCGGTACCACTGGTAGTCCAGCACAGCGGTCGACGGCGTCCAGGTGCCGGCGTTCACCGACAGCTTCTGACCGACCCGGGGCGTGGTGTCGGAGAGCTTGGGGGTGACGCCGCTGACCGTGGTGACCGTCGGCAGGGCGTTGGCTGAAGCCGGCGCGAGCACCGTGGTCACGGTGCCGAGCAGCATCGCCAGGGCAGCCCAGACTGCGGCGAGCCCGGTCCAGGGCGAGCGGCGGCGATCAGCCATTCGGGAGGAACCCGACATGGGTCGTCCTTTCGGGGTGTGACCGCTCGGAGCACGGGGGGACGAGCGGCCGGAATCGGGGGGGATTCGTGCCGCCCGAAGCCTAACAGAAACTGAGAATTACTGCGGTGTTCTCTCAGTATTCACTGTTGGCGGTACCGCTGCCCTGCAGCCGCAGTCACAGTGCCAGGTGTAGGCGGACTTCGGCGCACCCATGCGGATGCTGCCCACGCACCGCGCGTGCTCCCCGGAGATGCACTTGCCGCACCTGATCGCGTTCACGGCCAGCCCCTCTCCCGCGGGCCGCGGCTGATCGCCCGGTCCCGCTGGGCCCACCATACGCGCACGCCGTCGGGCCCAGACCGTGCAGGGCGAAGATCCGGCAGGCCGCCGGGCTGGACGGGAAGGGGCTGGAACTCAGCTGATGCGGCGGAAGGCGCCCGGCTCTTCGGGCTCTTCGTCCACCGCGTACCGGTCGGCGAGGTGGGCGTACTGGTCGTCCTCCGCCTCCTCGACCTCTTCGGGGAGTTCCGGGAGATCCGGATCGTAGGAGTCGCCACGCAACTCACGCTCCAGAGAGGTGAAGTCCGTGGAGTAGGAACGGTATTTCAAATCGCGAGCGACCTTGGTCTGCTTCGCCTTCGCACGGCCGCGCCCCATATGTTCGGGTCAGCCCCCTCGCTCTTAGCAGCGGTCGAGCCGCTTCAATGTTCCGGTTTCGTCGTGAGGCAAGGGTACCCAATCAACCGAGTGCCGCAAAGACGGGTGCTCAGGCGTGGGCGCCGTGCATGGCCACGCTGCCCGGACCCTCCCCCGCAGCCCGGACGACGCCCGCCACCCAGGCCTCGATACCGGCCGCTGCAGCCAGTTCGGAAGCCCTCGCCACGGACTCCTCCGGCAGCACCAGCGCCATCCCGACGCCCATGTTCAGGGTGGCCTCCAGGTCGGCCTGGGACACCCCGCCCAGTTGCTGGACCAGCCCGAACACGGGCGGCGGCTGCCAGGACGCCCGATCGATCTCGGCGACGACGCCCGCCGGCAGTACGCGGGCCAGGTTGTTGGCCAGCCCACCTCCGGTGATGTGGCTGATCGAGTGCACCTGCGTGGCGCGGATGATGCCGAGCAGGTCCCTGGCGTACACCCGCGTGGGGGTCAGCAACGCCTCGCCGAGCGTCCCGCCCAGTTCCGGCACCTCGCGCTCCAGGCCCCAGCCGGCGTCGGCCAGGACCCGGCGGACCAGCGAGTAGCCGTTGGAGTGCAACCCGGAGGAGGCGAGGGCCAGCACCACGTCGCCCGGAACCACCCGCTCTGCGCCCAGGATCTCGTCCCGCTCCACCACACCCGTGGTGGCGCCGGCCACGTCGAACTCGTCCGCGCCGAGCAGGCCCGGGTGTTCCGCGGTCTCCCCACCCAGCAGCGCTGCGCCGGCGGCGGTGCAGGCTGCGGCGATCCCGCCGACGATCGCGGCGATGCGCTCGGGACGCACCTTGCCGCAGGCGATGTAGTCGGTGACGAACAACGGCTCCGCGCCGGTGACCACCAGGTCGTCGACGAGCATCCCGACCAGGTCCCAGCCGATGGTGTCGTAGACGCCCAGCGCCTGCGCGATGGCCACCTTCGTGCCCACCCCGTCGGTCGAGGTGGCCAGCACCGGATGCCGGTAGCCGGCGAGGGCGGAGGCGTCGAAGAACCCGGCGAAGCCGCCCAGCCCGCCCAGCACCTCCGGACGGTGGGTGCGCGCGACGGCGTCCTTCATCAGTTCGACTGCGCGCTCACCGGCGACGATGTCGACCCCGGCGGCGGCGTAGGCGCTCTCAGCCAAGCTGCTGCTCCAATCCCATCTGGCGGGCCCGGGCGGCAGGGATCGCCACCGGGTAGACCCCGTCGAAACACGCCCGGCAGAGCAGGCGCTGTGGCCGCCCGGTGGAGGCCACCAGGCCCTCGAGGCTGATGTAGCCGAGGGAGTCGGCGCCGATCGAGCGGCAGACCTCCTCGACGCTCAGCCCCGGAGCGATCAGCTCCGCGCGGGTGGCGAAGTCGATGCCGTAGAAGCACGGCCACTGGACCGGCGGGGAGGAGATCCGGACGTGCACCTCCGCTGCCCCGGCCTCGCGCAGCATCTTCACCAGTGCGCGCTGGGTGTTGCCGCGGACGATGGAGTCGTCCACCACGACCAGGCGCTTGCCCTCGATGATGTCCCGGATGGGGTTCAGCTTCAGCCGGATGCCGAGCTGCCGGATGGTCTGGGACGGCTGGATGAACGTTCGCCCGACATAGGAGTTCTTCACCAGGCCCAGGCCGTACGGGATGCCGGACGCCTCGGCGTAGCCGATCGCGGAGGGGGTGCCCGACTCCGGCGTCGGGATCACCAGGTCGGCGTCGGCCGGCGCCTCCATGGCGAGGGTCCGGCCGATCTCCACCCGCACCGAGTGCACCCTGCGCCCGGCGATCTGGGTGTCGGGACGGGCGAGGTAGACGTACTCGAACAGGCAGCCCTTGGGGTCGGCTTCGGCGAACCTCGCGCTGTTCAGGCCGGACTCGTCGATCCAGACCAGCTCGCCCGGTTCCACCTCCCGGATCATCGTCGCGCCGACGATGTCGAGGGCTGCGGTCTCGCTGGCCACCACCCAGCCGCGCTCCAGCCGGCCGAGCACCAGGGGGTGGATCCCCTGGGGGTCACGAGCCGCGAACAGGGTGCGCTCGTTGGCGAAGACCAGGCAGAACGCGCCCTCCAGCCGCGGCAGCACCGCCAGCGCGGCTGCGCGGAGGCCGGCATCGGAGTACACCGAAAGCAGCGCGGTCAGCAACGCAGTGTCGGAGGTCGAGTCCATCCGGTCCTTGCGCGGCACCTCGCTCTCGGCGATGGAGGTGGCGAGCCACGCCTCCAGCTCGTCGGTGTTGGTCAGGTTGCCGTTGTGGGCGAGCGCGAGTCCGCCGTCCGCCGTGCCGCGGAACGTGGGCTGGGCGTTGCTCCAGGTGCTGGCGCCGGTGGTGGAGTAGCGGCAGTGCCCCACCGCCACGTGCCCGTTGAGGGAGTTCAGGGTCGGCTCGTCGAAGACCTGGGACACCAGCCCCATGTCCTTGAACACCATGATCCGCTCGCCGTTGCTGACCGCCATGCCGGCGGACTCCTGGCCGCGGTGCTGCAGTGCGTACAGCCCGAAGTAGGTGAGCTTGGCCACCTCTTCACCCGGGGCCCAGACGCCGAAGACGCCGCAGGCGTCCCTCGGGCCGGGATCGTCTTGAACGTCGGCCGGGGTCAGCACGCGCCAACTCTACCGGCGCGCGCCGACCCCTCCGGCGCTCACTTCACCAAGCGGATGTTCACCGGGTAGCGGTAGTCGTTGCCGCCGCTGGTCTGGACGGCTGCGACGATCCGCAGGATCAGCCAGACCAGGGGCACAAGGAAGATCGTGACGAAGCCGATCACGACCAGCATCAGCAGGACGCTGGCGATCATCGCGAGCACGTAGGTGATCTCGAAGTTCAGCGACTCCACGGCGTTCGCCCGGACGCGCGCGCTCTTCGGGCCCTGGATCAGCATCACCAGGAGCGGGCCGAGGAAGCCGAGGCCGACGAAGCTGGCCAGGATCGCCGACCAATGGGCTGCGCTGGACCAGGTGACTTCGTCCGCGGGGCTGAGTTGCTGGTTGTAGGGCACCATCGGGTAGGCCGGGGCTTGGCCGAACTGCGGCTGGGAGTATCCGCCCTGGGCGTACTGGGACTGGGCGGGATCGGCGTACGGCTGCGCCGGTTCGGCGTACTGCGCCGACTGACCGTAGGGCGCCTGTCCCGGCTGGCCGTAGGGCGTCGGCTGGCCGTACTGCGACGACGGCTGGCCATAGTGCGGCTGCGCCGCGTACGGCGTGGCTGCGTAGGGGTCGGCCGGGGGTGCCGGGGGGGCCGGGGGCGCTGCCTGCGGTTCCGGCTGGCCGTAGGCCATCCGCGCTGACTGCTCGGCGTAGTCGACGCCGGGCAGGTCAAGCCCCGGGGCCGCAGGGGGCACGGGGGCCGGCGGCTGGGTCGGCACGGCTTCGAGGTCAGGCGCGACGGGCGGGGGCGCCTCGATGTCGTCCAGGGTCAGTTTCGGAGCGAGTTCGGATGAGATCAGGTCGGTGCGCACCGGCTCGCCGGCGGCCGGCTCAGCCGCGGCCTGCTCAGCGGTGGCCAGTTCCCCGGTCACCGGCTCGGTCGGCTCGGGCCGTGGCTCTTCCGGCAGTGCCGGCTCCGGGGTTACATCGGTGCGGAAGTCCGCGGCGGGGGCGGCTTCGGGCGTTGCCGCGACGGGCTCGGGCACGCTGGGCTGCTGCGGGACTTCTTGATCGGCGACCGGCCGCTCAGGGCCGGGATTCGACGGCGATTCGGACATGCAGCCACAGTAACGGCGCCACCCCGCGCGGCGCAGCCGCAACTACCCCGGGATCGCCCTGAACGGGCCCTAGCCGGGCACCGGCCCGGCCCGGGCACGGCTCCCGCTGCGCGTCCTGCCGGCCGCGACGTGGATCAGGCGTGCATCGCCGCCGGGATCGTCGCCGCCCAGCGCTGCCGCAACTCGGCCATCGGCAGGGCGAAGTGGCCCTGGATCTCGAGGTAACCGGTGCCGGTCACCTCGCCCAGCCGGGTCAGCGGCAGGCTGTGCGTTGCGCACAGCCTGCTGAACTCCGCGACCGTCGCGGCGGGCAGGGACACCAGCACCCTGCCCGGCGTCTCCGCGAACAGCTGCACGCAGGCATCGCCCTCGGGCAGGGTGAGCGAAACCGACAGGTCGCGGGCCAGGCAGCACTCGACCAGAGCCTGGCCAAGACCGCCGTCGGCCAGGTCGTGGGCCGAGCTGAGCAGGTGGGCCTTCGCAGCCGCGACCAGCACCTCGGCCAGGCGGCGCTCGTGGTCGAAGTCGGGCACTGGCGGCCTGCCGCCGAGGTGGCCGTGGATGGTCTCAGCCCACGCGGTGCCGGAGAGGTCCTCCCTGGTCTCGCCGACAAGGAACACGTTGTCGCCCAGGTGCGCGAACCCGGAGCGGACCCGGTCGGCCACGTCCTCGATCACGCCCAGCATGCCCACCACCGGCGTGGGCAGGATGTTCGCCCCACCGGTCTGGTTGTAGAAGCTCACGTTGCCCCCGGTAACCGGTGTGCCCAGCGCCTTGCAGCCGTCCACCAGCCCGAGGATCGCCTCACTGAACTGCCACATCACCTCCGGGTCCTCGGGGGAGCCGAAGTTCAGGCAGTCGGTGATCGCCACCGGCTGGGCGCCGGTGGTCGCGACGTTGCGGTAGGCCTCGCACAGCGCCAGCTGCGCCCCGAGGTAGGGGTTGAGCAGGGTGAACCGCGCGTTGCAGTCGGTGGCCAGCGCCACCCCGAGCCCGGTCTCCTCGTCGATGCGCAGCATCCCGGCATCCTCCGGCTGGGCGAGGATCGAGTTGCCGCGGACGTAGCGGTCGTACTGGTCGGTGACCCACGACTTGTCCGCCTGGTTGGGCGCGCCGACGAGCTTCAGCAAGGTGGCGGCGAGGTCGTCGGGTTCGACCGCACGCGGCAGCTGCGCAGCGTCGCGGGAGTTGAGGTCGTCGATCCACCAGGGGCGCTCCACCGGCCGGTGGTACACCGGTCCCTCGTGCGCGACCGTGCCCGGCTCCACGTCGACCACGCGCTCGCCGTGCCAGTCGATCAGCAGCCGGTCGCCCTCGGTGACTTCACCGATCACGGTGGCCAGCACGTCCCACTTGGCGCAGATCGCCAGGAACTGCTCGACGTCGGCCGGCTCCACCACGGCCATCATCCGCTCCTGCGACTCGCTCATCAGGATCTCCTCCGGCGAGAGCGTCGGGTCGCGCAGCGGCACCAGGTCCAGGTCGACGTGCATGCCGCCGTCGCCCGCGCTGGCGAGCTCCGAGGTGGCACAGGAGATGCCCGCGGCGCCCAGGTCCTGGATACCGACGATGATGCCGGCGGCGAACAGCTCCAGCGTGCACTCGATCAGCAGCTTCTCCATGAACGGGTCGCCGACCTGCACCGCCGGCCGCTTCGCCGGGCCGTCGGACTCGAAGGTCTCAGAGGCCAGGATCGAGGCGCCGCCGATGCCGTCCCCGCCGGTGGCCGCGCCGTAGAGGATCACCTTGTTGCCGGTGCCGGACGCGAACGCCGTGTGCAGGTCTTCGTGCCGCAGCACGCCGACGCACAGGGCGTTGACGAGCGGGTTACCGGCGTAGCTGGCGTCGAAGACCAGTTCGCCGCCGATGTTCGGCAGGCCAAGGCAGTTGCCGTAGCCGCCCACCCCCGCGACGATGCCGGGCAGCACCCGCGCTGTGTCCGGTGCGTCCAGGGCGCCGAAGCGCAGGGCGTCCATCACGCCCACCGGGCGGGCGCCCATGGCCAGGATGTCCCGGACGATGCCGCCGACGCCGGTGGCCGCGCCCTGGTAGGGCTCGACGTAGGACGGGTGGTTGTGGCTCTCGATCTTGAACGTGACCGCCCAGCCCGAGCCGACGTCCACCACCCCGGCCTGCTCCCCGATCCCGGCCAGCAGTGGCCCGCGGGGGGTCTGCTTGCCGACCTCGGCGAACCGGGCGAGGTGGACCTTGGAGGACTTGTAGGAGCAGTGCTCGCTCCACATCACCGAGTACATCGCCAGCTCGCAGGAGGTGGGCCGCCGGCCGAGGATCGCGCGGATCCGGTCGTACTCGTCGGCCTTCAGGCCCAGCTCGGCCCAGGGCTGCTCGGCATCGGGGGTCAGCTCGGCATTGCTCACGGTGTCGGCCACGGCGGCAAATCTACCGTGACGGCCCCTACCGGCAGCCGCCGGTCCGCGTAGCCTGAGCGCCATGACGACCGCGCCCGAGCAGCAGCTGGTGGTGCTCCGTCCGTTCGACGGCACGGTGCACGGGACGCTGCCGACGACGCTGCCGGGGCAGGTGGCGACGGTGGTGGCCGCCGCCCGCACCGCCCAGGCCGGCTGGGCCGACCGCCCGCCCGCGCAGCGGGCGCTGGTGTTCCGCCGGCTGGCCACGCTGATCCTCGACCGCAGGGAACAGATCCTCGACACCATCCAGTTCGAGAACGGCAAGGCCCGGCTCAGCGCGTTCGAGGAGGTGATGGACGCGGCGCGTGCGGTGCGTGTGTTCGCAGGCACTGCCCCCCGCCTGCTGCGACCGGCCCGCCGGCCGGGCGCCATCCCGGTGCTCACCCGGTCGGTGGAGCACCGCCGCCCGGTCGGGGTGGTGGGGATCATCAGCCCGTGGAACTACCCGTTCAACCTGCCCGCCACCGACTCGGCCGAGGCGCTGCTGGCCGGGAACGCAGTGGTGCTCAAGCCCGACTCCCAGACCCCGTTCACCGCCCTGCTGCTGGCCGAGCTGCTGGCCGAGGCCGGCCTGCCGCAAGGCCTGTTCACCGTCCTGCCGGGCTCAGGTGCACAGCTCGGGCCGGCGCTCGTGGCCGCGGTGGACCACCTGATGTTCACCGGCTCCACCGCCACCGGGCGCACCCTGGCCGAGGCCTGCGCGCGGCGCCTGATCGGCTTCTCCGCCGAGCTCGGCGGCAAGAACCCGCTGCTGGTGCTTCCCGACGCCGACCTGGCCGCCGCTGCCGACGGCGCTGCGCGGGCAGCGTTCGGCAACACCGGCCAGATGTGCGTTGGGATCGAGCGCGCGTACGTGCACTCTGCGGTGCTCCCGGAGTTCCTCGATCTGCTGCTTGAGCGGGTGTCCCGGCTGCGTCTCGGGGTGGGCACGGACTGGGCGATCGACGTTGGCTCGCTGGCATCGGCGGCCCAGCTGCGCTCGGTTGGCGCGCATGTAGGGGATGCGGTGGCGAAGGGCGCCACCCTGCTTGCCGGCGGCAGGGCCAGGCCGGACCTCGGCCCGTTCGTCTACGAGCCGACCGTGCTGACCGGCGTCACGGAGGACATGGCGCTGTGCCGGGAGGAGACGTTCGGGCCGGTCCTGGCGGTCTACGGCGTCGCGTCGGAGGACGAGGCGGTCGCCCGGGCGAACGACAGCAGTTACGGGCTCAACGCGAGCGTCTGGTCGGCCCGGCGCGGCGCGGCCGTCGCGGCGCGGTTGCGGGTCGGCACAGTCAACGTGAACGAGGGGTACGCCGCCTCGTGGGGGTCGCACGCCGCACCGATGGGCGGCATGGGCGACTCGGGCATCGGCCGGCGGCACGGCAGTGCCGGGCTGCTGAAGTACACCGAGGCGCAGACGGTCAGCGAGCAACGCCTGCACCCGATCGCACCGCCGGACCGGCTCGGCAACGAGGGCTTCGCCAGACTGCTGGCCGGGGCCGTCCGGTTGCTCAACCGGCTGGGTTGAACCGCCGTCCAGACCCGGGTCAGCCGACTCTGGAATGCTGTGCAGATGAAGCTGGACGGCGCGGTGGTGGTGGTCACCGGAGGCGGGTCCGGGCTGGGACGCCGGCTCTGCCTGCAGGCCACGGCACGGGGCGCGCGGGTGGTCGTGTGGGACCTGGACGGGAAGGCGGCCGCTGCGACGGCCGGAATGGCCGGCCCCACCGCAAGGCACCACCGGGTGGACGTCACCGACCCGGCGGCCGTCAGGGACGCCGCCGCTGCCGCCGGACCGGTGGACGTGTTGGTGAACTCGGCCGGAGTGGTTTCCGGCAGGCTCCTGCTGGAGGCTTCCGAGGCACAGATCCGGCGGACGTTCGAGGTGAACACGCTCGCCCTCTACTGGACCGCACAGGCGCTGCTGCCGGAGATGCTGGCGCGCGACCGCGGCACGATAGTGACGATCGCAAGCGCTGCCGGGCTGCTGGGCGTGGCGCGCCAGACCGACTACGCGGCCAGCAAGTGGGCGGCGATCGGCTTCACCGAGTCGCTGCGCGCCGAGCTCCGCCGGGCCCGCAGCCGGGTCCGGACGCTGGTGGTGGCCCCCTACTACATCGACACCGGGATGTTCGCCGGGGTGCGCACGCGGTTCCCGCTGCTGCTGCCGATCCTGCGCGAGCCGGAGGTGTCGCGCCGGATCCTGGCCGCTGTGGAGTCCGGCCGCCGGCAGCTGGTGCTGCCCCCGCTGGCGCGCCTGGTGCCGCCGCTGCGCGCGCTTCCGGCACCCGCGTTCGACGCGGTGGTGGACTTCTTCGGCATCAACCACACCATGGACGACTTCGCCGGGCGTGGCCGGGACGCGGGCTAGATCACGCCCTGGGCGATCATCGCGTCGGCCACCTTCACGAACGCTGCGCAGTTCGCGCCCACCACGTAGTCGCCGGGGCTGCCGTAGCGCTCGGACGCGGCGTACGCGGCCTCGTGCATCGACGTCATGATGTGGTGCAGCTTGAGCTCGGAATCGGCGAAGCTCCACCGCTGCCGCGCGGCGTTCTGGCTCATTTCCAGGGCGGAGGTGGCCACGCCGCCGGCGTTGGCAGCCTTGCCCGGGGCGAACAGCACCCCTGCGGACTGGAACGCGTCGACGGCCTCCGGCAGGGTGGGCATGTTGGCGCCCTCCGCCACTGCGATCACGCCGTTGCCGATCAGGTTGGCGGCGTCGGCGGCGTCCACCTCGTTCTGGGTGGCGCAGGGCAGCGCGATCTCTCCCGGGACCTCCCAGACCCGGGCACCGGGCACGAACCGGGCGGACCTGCGGCGTTCGGCGTAGGCGCCGATCCGCAGCCGCTCCTCCTCCTTGACCTGCTTGAGCAGGTCGACGTCGATGCCGGCCTCGTCGACGATGTAACCGGAGGAGTCCGACGCGGTGACGGGCAGCGCGTCCAGCTGCTGGGCCTTCTCAATGGCGTACAGCGCAACGTTGCCCGAGCCGGAGACCAGCACGCGGCGCCCGGCCAGCGACTGGTTGCGGACGGCGAGCATCTCCTGGACGAAGTACACGGTGCCGTACCCGGTGGCCTCGGTGCGCACCTCTGCCCCGCCCCAACCGGTGCCCTTGCCGGTGAACATGCCCGACTCGTGCCGGTTGGTGATCTTGCGGTACTGGCCGAACAGGAACCCCACCTCGCGCGCGCCGACGCCGATGTCACCTGCCGGCACGTCGGTGTGCTCGCCGAGGTGGCGGTACAGCTCGTTCATGAACGACTGGCAGAACCGCATCACCTCACCGTCGCTGCGGCCGCGCGGGTCGAAGTCGGAGCCGCCCTTGCCGCCGCCGATGCCCTGGCCGGTGAGGGCGTTCTTGAAGACCTGCTCGAAGCCGAGGAACTTGATGATCGAGGAGTTCACCGTCGGGTGGAACCGGAGGCCGCCCTTGTACGGCCCGAGCACGGAGGAGAACTGCACCCGGTAGCCACGGTTGACCTGTACCCGGCCGGCGTCGTCCACCCAGGGCACCCGGAAGATGATCTGCCGCTCCGGCTCCACCAGTCGTTCCAGGATGCCGTCCTCAAGGTAGTGCGGCTCCTCCCGCAGGACCGGCACGATCGAGGCCAGTACCTCCTGCACCGCCTGGTGGAACTCCGGCTCCCCCGGGTTGCGCCGCAAGACCGACTCGAAGGCGGGGCGGACCGCGACGGGCAGCGCCTGCGCAGCAACGGTGCGGACTGTCGTGGTGGTGGCGGTCATGCTCGGCCTTTCGGATCGGTGCCCGCCGCGCGCCGGCGTATCGCGTGCATTCTCCCCCGGGCCCGGCCGGTGCCCCGGACGCGCCCTGATGGTGGAATCGCGGCGGGCGGTGTATCAACGTTGCCATGACGGCTGCCGAAAGGGTCTGGGCCGCGTTCGACTTCCCCGAGTTGCCGCCCGGGCGGGACCTGCGCGTGCGCGGACGCTTCCTGGAGCCGCCCCAGCGGGTGCTGGCCACCACCGACCCCGGAGCTGCCGCCGACGTGGTGCGAGCGGCGGCTGCGGCGGCCGACGCCGGCGCCTGGGTGGTCGGCGGGGTGGGGTACGCCGCGCGGTGGGATCCCGCGGGGACGGCTGCACCCGGCGGGGCGCCCGCGGCCCACTTCGAGGTGTACCGGTCCCCGCCGGCGCCGTGGCCGGACGAGTCGGCGGAGCTGCCGGAACTGGACTGGCGAGCCGAGGCCGGGCTGGCCGGAGGGCTCCAGCCCGAAGCCGCGATCCGGCAGGTGCTCGCCCTGATCGGTGCCGGGGAGTGCTACCAGGTGAACCTGGCCACGCGCTGGCACGCACTGCCACCGCCGGGGACGGACGGCCTCCACCGGCTGTTCCTCGGGCTGGCATCAGCCCAGCCCGGCGGCTATTCGCTGTACTCAGCGCTCGCCGGGGTGGCCAGCGTCTCTCCCGAGCTGTTCTTCGACATCTCCGGCGACCGCATCACCACCCAGCCGATGAAGGGCACCGCTGCGGCGTCCGACGACCCCGGCGACCTGTTGCGCAGCCCCAAGGAGCGAGCCGAGAACCTGATGATCGTCGACCTGCTCCGCAACGACCTCGGCCGGGTGTGCGAGCCGGGCACGGTCACCGTCGAGCGGCTGTTCGAGTTGCACCGCCTGCCGACGGTCTGGCAGCTGACCTCCACGGTCGCGGGTCGGGCCCGGCCGGGCACCGGCCTGGCCGAGGTGTTCGCCGCGCTGGCGCCCTGCGGCTCGGTCACCGGGGCGCCCAAGCTCGCCGCGATGCGGGTGATCGAGGCACTCGAGTCCGGCCCGCGCGGCTGGTACTGCGGCGCCCTCGGGGTGCTGCGTCCGGGTGGCCGGGCCACCTTCAGCGTGGCCATCCGCACCGTCACGGCCGACCCGGACGGCACCCTGAGCTGCGGGGTGGGCAGCGGGATCGTGGCCGACTCCGACCCAAGGCTCGAGGTCGCCGAGTGGCGGGCCAAGACCGCCTTCCTCGGCGGGCGCCCGCTGCGCGCGCTGGAGACCATGCTGCTCGCGGACGGGGTGCTGGTGCGCCGCCAGGCCCACCTGCACCGGCTCGCCGCCACCTGTGCAGCATTCGGCCTGGAACTCGACCCCGCGGCGGTGACGGCAGCGCTGGACCTCACGGTCGCCGCGCACCCTGCCGGGCGGCACCGGGTACGGCTGCTCGCAGGCGAGGGCGACCCGCAGGTCACGGTGGCCGCTGCCCCGCCCGCCGGTAAGCCGGTGGTGCTGGAGGTGGCCGCCGAACCGCTGGACACAGCCGGGTGGCTGCGACCGGTGATCCGCAACAAGACCACCCACCGGGAGCACTACCGCCGGCTGCTGGCCGGGGCGGCCGCGGGCGTGTTCGACGTGATCTGCCACACCCCGGGCGGGGAACTCACCGAGTGCACCACCGGTAACCTCGCCGTGCAGCTGGACGGCGAGTGGTTCACCCCGCCGGAGGCCGTAGGCCTGCTGCCGGGGGTGCTGCGTGCGGAACTGCTCGGCTCGGGCCGGCTGCGGGAGCGGAACCTTACCGTGGCCGACCTGGACCGGGCCGGTGGCCTGGCCTTCCTGAACAGCCTCCGCGGTTGGTGCCCGGCCTCACTCCGCCCTCACTAGGCTGAGCGCCATGAGCGGGTTGATGGCCGTTGACGCTGGCCAGACGGGTATCCGGCTGCGCTGGGAACACGGCCAGGAGCGGCTGGAGACCAGCACCTCCGGCATCCTCACCGACCGGCCCCTCATGCCGCAGCTCGCCGCGGCGATCGGCGAGTTCGTCAACGCCCGCCGGCTGACCCCGCTGACCGTCGGCGTCGGCAGCTCGGGCCTGGTCGAGCCGGAGGCCGCAGAACTGCTCGGCCTGGTGGCCCGCTACGGCGTCCGGGAGGTGGCCGTGGCCCACGACGCGACCACCAGCTACCTCGGTGCGCTCGGCGACCGTCCCGGCGTGGTGATCGCGGCCGGCACCGGCGCGGTCACCCTCGCGGTCGGGCTCGACTCGGTGGCAAGGGTGGACGGCTGGGGGTACCTGATCGGGGACGCCGGCAGCGCCTACTGGATCGGCAGGGCCGGCATGGAGGCCGCGATGCGCGGCCACGACGGCCGCGGGCAGCTGACGCCGCTGACCGACCGGCTGCGCGCGATCTTCCCCGACCTCGGCGCCGCCTACGTGGAGCTGCAGTGCGACGTGCGCAGGGTGAGCCGGATCGCCGACTTCGCCAGGGTGGTGGACGAGCTGGCGGAGCAGGACCCGGTGTCCAGCGGGATCCTGGACGCGGCAGCTGCGGAGCTCAGCGAATCGGTGCTGGCCGGACTGCGCCGGGTCTCGTTGATGGGCAGCGAGCCGCCGCTGGTGTGCGCACTGGGCCAGGTGCTGCGCTCAGCGCACCTGCGGGAGCGGTTCACCAGGTACCTGCGGATGCAGTGGCCGTCGCTGGCGCTCACCGAGCCGCTCGGCAACGCGCTGCACGGGGCAGCGCTGCTGGCCAACCTCGGAGAGGACAGCCCCCTGGCCACCCTGGTGGCCCGCGCCGAGCTCGGCTGAGTCAGCTCAGCGCCGCGGCCAGGAAGTTCCGCACGCTGGCGAAGAAACGCAGCCCGTCGGTGGAGGCGCCGGCGAGCTCCTCAACGTTGTGCTCGGGGTGCGGCATCAGGCCCACGACGTTGCCGCGGGCGTTGGTGATGCCGGCGATGTCGTTGACCGAGCCGTTCGGGTTGAGCCCGAGGTAGCGGAACACCACCCGGTTCTCGTCCTCGAGCTGGCGGACGGTCTCAGCGTCGGCCTGGTAGTTGCCCTCGCCGTTCTTCAGCGCGATCACGATCTCCTCGCCCTCGGCGAAGTCACACGTCCACACCGTGTCCCGGGTCTCGACCCGCAGGCGCTGGTCGCGGCACACGAAGGTGCGCCGGTCGTTGCGGATCAGAGCGCCGGGCAGCAGGTGCGCCTCGCACAGCACCTGGAAACCGTTGCAGATGCCGAGCACGGGCAGGCCGCGACCGGCCTCCCGCACCACTTCGTCCATCACCGGGGAGAACCGGGCGATGGCCCCGCAGCGCAGGTAGTCGCCGTAGGAGAAACCGCCGGGCAGGATCACGGCGTCCACGCCGGCCAGTGAGTCGCTGGCGTGCCACAGCTGCACCGGCTCCGCGCCGCTGAGCCGCACCGCGCGGACGGCGTCCACGTCGTCGAGCGAGCCGGGGAAGGTCACCACCCCGACGCGGGTGGTCACTGGTCGGCCTGCACTTCGAAGCTCTCGATCACGGTGTTGGCCAGCAGCGTCCCGGCTGCCCGCCGGACGTCCTCAAGGCGCTCATCGGTGAGCTCGCCCTCGACCTCGATCTCGAACCGCTTGCCCTGCCGCACCGCGAGGCCGGAGAAGCCGAGCCGGCGCAGCGCGCCGGTGACCGCCTTGCCCTGCGGGTCGAGGATCTCCGGCTTGGGCATGACGTTGACGATCACTCGGGCCATGGCCGGAGTCTAGCTGGGGGGAGGGTTACAGTTCGTGGCCGACCAGCCGGCGGTAGGCCTCGAGGTAACGCTCCCTGGTGGCAGCCACCACCTGCGGGGGCAGCGGCGGCGGCTCGGCGCCGGAGGTGCGGTCCCAGCCGGACTCGTGCCCCAGCCAGTCCCGGACGTACTGCTTGTCGAAGCTCGGCGTGGCTGCGCCGGGCCGCCACTGCGCCGCGTCCCAGAAGCGGGAGGAGTCGGGGGTGAGTACCTCGTCTGCGAGCACCAGCGTCCCGTCCGGACGCAGCCCGAACTCGAACTTGGTGTCGGCAAGGATGATCCCCCGCGCTGCGGCGAGGCCGGCGGCGCGGCGGTAGACCGCGAGCGTGGTGTCCCGTAGCCGGCCGGCCAGTTCGGCGCCGTGCCGCTCGACAACCGTTCCGAAGTCGACGTTCTGGTCGTGCTCGCCGAGCGGGGCCTTGATCGCCGGGGTGAACAGCGGCTCCGGCAGCCGGTCACCGTCGCGCAGCCCGGGCGGCAGCGGAATGCCGCACACCGTGCCGGCCGCGCGGTACTCCGCCCAGCCGGACCCCGTCAGGTAACCGCGGGCCACGCACTCGACGTCCACCATTGCCAGCCGCTCCACCACGACGGCTCGGCCGGCCACCTCCGCCGGAACCTCGGTGGAGACCACGTGGTTGGGCACGAGGTCGGCCAGCTGGTCGAACCACCACAACGACAACCGGGTGAGCACCTCGCCCTTGCCGGGGACGGGGGTGGCGAGCACGTGGTCGAACGCGCTGATGGCGTCGGTGGCGACCATCAGGATCCGCCCGCCCGGCCACTCGTACAGCCGCCGTACCTTGCCGGCGTGCAGCAGCCGCAGGCCGTCCAGCTCGCTCACAGGACGCTGCCCGGCTGATAGGCGGCACCGGCGGGAAAGCGCTCGGCCAGGGCAGCGACCTTCGCAGCGACCACGTCCACCTGGTCGCGGGCCGAGCCGGTGAGCTCCAGCGGGTCGACCACAACGGCCGCCAGTTGTTCCCTGCTCAGGCCGAGCCGGCCGTCCGCAGCGAGCCGCTCGTAGAGGTCGTTGCGGCCGGCCCCGGCGCGCATGGCCAGCGCAACGGCCACGGCGTGCTCCTTGATCACCTCGTGGGCCGTCTCCCGGCCCACGCCGGCGCGGACGGCCGCCATCAGCACCCTGGTGGTGGTGAGGAAGGGCAGGTACCGCTGCAGCTCTGCCTCGATCACCGCAGGGAACGCGCCGAACTCCGCGAGCACGGTGAGGAACGTCTCGAACAGCCCGTCGATGGCGTAGCAGGCGTCGGGCAGGGCGATCCGGCGCACCACCGAGCAGGAGACGTCCCCCTCGTTCCACTGGTTGCCGGCCAGCTCGCCGGCCATTCCCGCGTACCCGCGGAGCAGGACCGCCAGGCCGTTCACCCGTTCGCAGGAGCGGGTGTTCATCTTGTGCGGCATTGCCGAGGAGCCCACCTGGCCCTCGGCGAAGCCTTCGGTGACCAGCTCCTGGCCGGCCATCAGCCGGATGGTGGTGGCCAGGCTGGACGGCCCGGCGGCCACCTGCACCAGCGCGGTCAGCACCTCGTAGTCGAGCGAGCGCGGGTACACCTGGCCGGTGGCGGTGAAGACCCCGCCGAAGCCGAGGTGCTCGGCCACCCTGCGCTCGAGCACCGCCAACCGGGCCGGGTCGCCGTCGAGGAGGTCGAGCATGTCCTGGCCGGTGCCCATCGGGCCCTTAATCCCCCGGGCGGGGTAGCGCCCGACCAGTTCGTCCACGCGGGCGAAGGCCACCAGCAGCTCGTCCGCCGCAGAGGCGAATCGCTTGCCCAGGGTGGTGGTCTGCGCAGCCACGTTGTGGGAACGCCCGGCCATGGGCAGGTCGCGGTACTCCACGGCGAGCCTGGCCAGGTGCACGAGCACGGTGACGATCCGTTCGCGCACCAGTTCGAGCGATGACAGCAGCTGGCGCTGCTCGATGTTCTCGGTGAGGTCGCGGCTGGTCATGCCCTTGTGCACGTGCTCGTGACCGGCGAGGGCGTTGAACTCCTCGATCCGGGCCTTCACGTCGTGCCGGGTGACCCGCTCGCGGGCGTCGATGGAGGTGAGGTCGACCTGCTCGAGCACGCGCTCGTAGTCGGCCACCACCGCTTCCGGGTCGTCCCCGCCGAAGTCGACGCCGAGGTCGGCCTGGGCGCGCAGAACCGCCAGCCAGAGCCTGCGCTCTGCGACGATCTTCGCCTCCGGCGACCAGATCTCCCGCATCGCTGCCGAGGCGTACCGGGTGGCCAGGACGTTGGGGATCATGCGGTCTCCTCGGCTGCGTGCTGGGCGATGTCGGAGCGCCAGAAGCCACCCGGCAGGTCGAGGCTGGCCACCTTGGCGTAGGCGGCGTCCCTTGCCCTGGCCAGGTCGTCGCCGGTGCCGACCACGGTGAGCACCCGGCCGCCGGCACTGACCAGGCGGCCGGCCTCGTCGACGGCGGTGCCGGCGTGGAAGACCCCGGGCTGGTCGGCGCCGGTGATCGGGTCCCCGCGGCGGGGCGACTCGGGGTAACCGGCTGCGGCCACCACGACGCCGACAGCGGCGCCGCTGCCCCACTCCAGCGGCGGGTGCCCGGCCAGGCCGCCGGTGGCGGCGGCCAGCAGCACGCCGGCCAGCGGCGTCCGCAGGCGGGTGAGCAGGGGCTGGGTCTCCGGGTCGCCGAACCGGGCGTTGAACTCCACCACCCGAACCCCCCGGCCGGTGAGGGCGAGGCCGGCGTACACCAGGCCGACGAACGGGGTACCGCGGCGGCGCAGCTCGTCGACCGTCGGCTGGATCACGGTGCGGACGACTTCCTCCACCAGCCCGGGCGGCGCCCACGGCAACGGCGTGTAGGCGCCCATGCCGCCGGTGTTGGGCCCGGTGTCGCCGTCCCCGACCCGCTTGAAGTCCTGGGCCGGCTCGAACGCCAGCACGTGCTCGCCGTCGCTCAGCGCGAACAGGCTCACCTCGGGGCCGTCGAGGTACTCCTCGATGATCACCTTGCGGCAGGAGGCAGCGTGCCGCAGCGCGGCGTCCCGGTCGATGGTCACCAGCACGCCCTTGCCCGCGGCGAGCCCGTCGTCCTTGACCACGTAGGGTGGCCCGAACTCGTCCAGCGCCGCGACGACCTCACCCATGTCGAGGCAGAGCCGCGCGTCGGCGGTGGGCACGCCGGCGGCCTCCATGATCTCCTTGGCGAAGGCCTTGCTGCCCTCCAGCCGGGCCGCATCGGCGCCGGGTCCGAACACCGGGATGCCGCGGTCGCGGACCTCGTCCGCCACGCCTGCGACGAGCGGAGCCTCCGGCCCGATCACCACCAGGCCGGCACCCAGCGCGACGGCCAGGTCGGCCACCGCCGAGCCGTCCAGCGGGTCCACGGGGTGGTTGGTGGCCACGGCGGCGGTCCCCGGGTTGCCCGGGGCGACGTGCACCTCGACGCCCGGGTCGCGGGCCAGCGCCCAGGCCAGGGCGTGCTCCCTTCCGCCCGAGCCGATCACCAGCACCGTGAGGTCCGTCACGGCCGCGATCCTAGCGGCGTGCGCGTCCCCCGCCCCGGGGGCCGGGCCTGCCGAGACCGCCCACCACCTCCGGGTGGTGCTCAGAACTGGCGGCTGTACAGCCAGGCCAGCAGGTAGGTGCGGCTCATCCCGTCGTCGATCACCTCTCGCGGCAGCTTCTCGGCCGCCGTCACCGCGCGCTCCCGGTCCTCGGGGCCGGCCAGTGCGGCGTACATCAGGATGTAGTCGCCGAACTTCTGGTCGAACCGGTCCCCGACCGCCTCGCGGACGTTCCGCCGGATCCGGTCCGGGTCGCCGGCCAGGTAGGTGGAGGTCGGGCTCATCGGCAGCAGCAGGATGCCGAGCTTGGCCGCCGGCTCGGCGGAGAACCAGGTGGCGTAGTCGCGCTTGCCGCCCCAGTTCAGCACCGAGATGCCGTGCCGGTACTCCCCGAACCCGGCGAGGTCCGGCTCCAGCCAGTACCTGCGGGACGAGTCCGCCTCGAGAGAGAGCATCCACTCCGCGTCGGCCGCCAGCCGCTGGTCACCGGTCGCCTGCGCCCAGAGGTTGAGCCCGGCGTAGGCGTTGACGGCCTCGGAGACCGACTCCTGGTTGTTGCCGTCGGCGAAGGGTGAGGTGCCGGAGGCCCACGAGTGCCCGGCCCAGGCGTCGAAGTGGCGCCGGTCGGGGAAGTGGTCGCTCCCTGTGCTGCCGATGTCGGCCGCCAGCAGGTTCATCACCGGGGCGTACCGCGCGGCCGTCCCCGGGTCGTGCGCTGCCAGCACTCCGGCCGCGTAGAGGAAGTAGCCGTAGTGGAAGTGGTGGTCGTTGTACTCCTCGCTGCCGAACGACGGCGTGAGCCCGATCATGCCCCTGCCCTCCGGGTCGTACACGAAGCAGGAGGCCGGGCGCTCCTCGCAACCGCGCGGCTCGGTCCAGCGGGCCAGCTGCTCGTCCAGCGTGCCCGCCAGCCGGTCGGCCTCGTCGCGCAGGCCGAGCTGGTCGGCCACGCCGAGCAGCATCGCCGTCCGCTGGAGGGTCTTGCCGCCGAAGTAGCTGTCCGCCGGAAAGTCGGGCAGGCCCGCCAGGTCCTCGGCCAGTTGGCTGGTGAGCCGCTCGCGCTGGGCGCCGGACAGGCCGGACAGGTCGAGGGTCCCGACAGCGGGGGTGCGGGGCGTGGCCCAGGTGAGTTCCCCGCCCGGGCAGACGGTCAGCTGCCCGTAGATCGACGGGTAGGCGCCGAGGCCGCAGTCGGCCCCGCCCTGGTGCGGCAGCCGGGCGATCGCCGTGTCCCCGGCCCCGGTGTAGGTGAGCGTGGTGTGCACTTCCTCCCCGGAGGCGGTGTGGCTCACCTCCGAGCCCCGCAGCACGGCGGCGAAGGGCTTGAGCTGGGCGGGGTCGGCGCCCTCGGGCACCGCCCAGAAGACCAGGGACCCGTTCTCGGCCACCCGCGCGGATCCGGCCTGCACCTCGGCCCGGTCGGCAGCCATGGCGTAGCTGGTGCCGCCGAGGTCGGCCACCCACAGGCCGTCGCCGGCGGCGCGAAAGCCCTCCGGCAGTTCGACCGTGGTGGGTTCGGCAGCCACCCAGGAAACGAACGGGGAACCCTGGGCGATGGTCGTGCGGCCGACCGGTCGCCCATCCCCGCCGAGGTTGTCGAGCACCACGACCGAGGGATCGTCGCTGGAGACCACCGAGCGCCGAGCGCCCACGCCAACCGTGACATCGGCGGTGTAGCCGCCGGCGATGGTGTCCGCACCAGCCGACACCCTGGGCAGCCCGAAGCCGAACCCGTCCGGGGTGAGCGCGAACCCGAGCGGCAGCGGGAACACCGGCTGCGCCTGCTCGCCGAACACCAGGCCGGAGTACCAGCGGTTGGTCGGCGGGGTGAGCCCGTCCGCGAGGCGCTCGACGGGCAGTTCCTTCGGAGTGCGCTGGGTGGTGCCCGCCAGCAGTTCGGCCACCGCCGGGCCGGACCGCCCGCCCTCGGGCGCGGTTGGTCCCGCCGGAGCGGGCGGGGCGGTCGCGGAGCAGCCGGTGAGCAGCAGCGCGGCGCAGAGCAGAGTGCCGAGCCTCATCGCAGCCCCACCTGCTGCAGCAGGTCCTTGACCGCGTCGGTCACCGGCGCGAGCAAGCTGGTGTCGGCCAGCTGCACGGTGACGATCACCGGCGTGCCCGGCTCGGCGAGCGTCGCCTGGTCGAGGTTCTCCAACGCCGCCGCGTTGATCCGCAGCGTGCTGACGGTGCCGTCGACGTCGCTGGCCACCGCGACCTGGTCGACCGAACCCGTGATCACCTGGTCGTTGGGCAGCGTGATCCTGGCCGGCGCGCCGGGATGGACCCGCGCGTAGTCGCGAGGCACCAGGCGGAAGGCTGCGCTCAGGTAGCGATCCCCGCCGGTGAGGGTGGCCAGGCCGCTGCCCGCCCCCACGGAGTTGCCCTGCTGTGCCTTCAGCTCGTCCACCCGTCCGTCGATCACGGCGTAGTAGGTGATGGTGCCGCGCTTGGCGTCCACCCGGTACGCCTCGGTGTCGGCCACCTCGAGGCCCTCGGCCAGCGCCAGCTTCAGCTGCAGGCTCTGCACGGTGAACAGCTCCTGGCCCTTGGTCACGGTGTCACCCTGCTTGACCAGCTGCCTGGTAACTGTGCCGGCATGGTCGGCGCCGATGGTGTAGGTGTCGGCGGTCACCTCGGCGGAGTAGCTGGTGATCTGGTTCTGGCGGTGGTTGAACACCAGCGTCAGCGCGAACACCAGCGCGATCACGGCGGTCACTCCGCCGAGCAGTCGGAAACGGTTCTCCCAGGTCATGAGAGTCCTCCTTCGGGACGGGGGGAGCCCACGGCGAGCCGGCGGGGCCGGGCGTGGGCGCGGACGGGTGCGGGCGCGGGGACGCCACGGGCGTGCTCCCGCACCGCGACCCACAGGAAGGCTGCGAGGATCACCGTGTTGGTGAGGTTCCAGGCTGTGGCCAGCGAAAGGTGGGCGTTGCTCAGGTCACGCCAGATCGCTACGGCCGAGGTGAGCGCAAGGAACGTGAACAGGTAGACCTGCGGCCGGATGAAGTTGAACGGCGAGCTGTCCTTGCCGCTGGTGCCGGTGACGTGCCACTTCTGCTCCTTGCCGGAGAACGCGTTCACCAGTGCCTGCAGGTAGATGGGGAAGCTGGCGGTCGCGAGCAGCAGCACTTCCCAGCGGAACGAGCCGAGCGTGAACGATGCCAGCAGGATCTGCATCACGTAGAAGCCGGCGTAGGCCAGCAGCCACGCGCTGAGGCTGGTGCCGAGGATGACCGGCCGCAGGTCGAAGAAGACCTCCAGCGCCGGCACCATCAGCAGCAGGCCGGGCGCGATGCCGGTGAGGTAGTGGGTGGCGGTGACGAAGTACATCACCCGCTGGTCGAGCGTGAGGCGCCGCCGCGGGTGCAGCGGGTTGTGGCCGAACAGGATCTCGAAGCCGCCGGTGGCCCAGCGCAACTGCTGCTTGGTGTAGGCCTCGATGGTCTCGGGCGCGTCGCCGACCGCGAGCACGTCGGGGATGTAGACGCTGCGCCACCCACGCTCGCAGCATCAGCGAGGTCCAGACGTCCTCGCTCTTGGAGTTGGTGTAGATGCCGCCGACGTCGTCCACGGCGGTGCGCCGGAACACCACGTTGGTGCCGACGCAGAACGCTGCGTTGAAGTGGTTCCGGCCGGGCTGGACGAACCGGTAGAACACCGTCTGCATGTAGCCGGCACCCCTGGTGATGAAGCTCTTGAGGTTGCCGTAGCTCTGCGGGGTCTGCACGAAGGCGACGTTGGCGTCGGTGAAGAACGGCAGGGTCTCCACCAGGAACTGGGGCTTGGGCACGAAGTCGGCATCGAAGACCGCGAAGTAGTCCGTCTTCACCTGGCTCAGCGCATGGTTCAGGTTCCCCGCCTTGGCCCCGTTGCCGCTGAGGCGCCGCAGGTAGCCGACGCCGAGCTCACCGGCCATCCGGCGCACCTCGTCGCTGCGGCCGTCGTCGAGGATCCAGGTGGTGTGCCGCCCGGTCACGGCAGCCGCTGCTGCGGCGGTACGCCGGATCACGTCCAGCGGTTCGCCGTAGCAGGTGATGAACAGGGCTACCGAGACCTCACGGCCCCCGACCAGCACCGGCGAATCCGGGTCGTCGGGATCGGCGAGCAGGGCCCCCTGGGCGGAGTAGTAGGCGTGGTCGCGGGGACTCCTCGCGCCGGCGAGGATCGTCCACATCGCCAGCAGCGCGTGCAGCACCAGGACGGTCTCGGCCCCGATCACCAGGGCGTACGGCAGGGCATCACCCCGGTTGTCGGGATTCAGCAGGAAGGCCGAGTAGGCCAGGATCCCGCCGGTGGCGATTAGCGTCAGCAGGATCATCACCGGCGAATAGGGGTTACGGGTCTGTTCGCGTCTGGTCGCGGCGTCCGGGCCGGCGACAGCTTGAAGGTCATGGATTGGCAATTGGGCCTCCCCCGATCGGGCGGGCGCGGGCGAGCCCCGGGGGCATGCCCGCGGCATCGCTGGAAAAACAAAACCGGCCCGAAGTGACCTTCGGTCCGGCGTTGGAGATCGGGCTGGAACGCCCGTCCACTGCTTCCAGAGTAGGCACACCCGGCGCCCGATCACAAGCCGGGCGCGGCCCGGCCCTGGCCGCGAGCCGGTGAAACTCCTAGTGGCCGAGCGCAGTCTCAGGCAAGGGAACCCATGAAGGGATACAACGCCATGCTGAGCACGACGAAGGCTCCGAGCACCACCCACCAGCGCCAGGACACCCGTCCGGTGCGGGAGTCCATGCCGGTGGCGACGACCGCGGCCACGGTCGCGGCAAGGTTGGCCAGCACCATCAGGACACCGAACCAGTAGATGCGCCCTGCCACCTGGATCCAGGTGAGGTAGGCGACCGTGAGGAAGCAGGCGGTCAGCCCGAGGAAGCTCAGCAGGATCGGCACCCACCACGGGGTGGGCAGCCTGGGCTCCCTGGGCTTCATCGGCTCAGAGCAGGTCGTGCAGCATGACCGCCTGTTCCCGGGACGGGCCGACGCCGATGCCGGAGATCCGGGCACCGACCAGCTCCTCCAGGCGGCGGACGTAGGCCTGGGTGTTGGCCGGCAACTCGGCGAAGCTGCGGCAGCCGGAGATGTCCTCGGCCCAGCCGTCGAGGTACTCGTAGACGGGCACGGCGTGGTGGAAGTCGGTCTGGGTCATCGGCAGCTTGTCGGTGCGCTCGCCGTTGACCTCGTAGGCGACGCACACCGGGATCCTCTCCCAGCCGGTGAGGATGTCCAGCTTGGTGAGGAACAGGTCGGTGAAGGCGTTGGCCGTGACGGCGGCCTCGACCACCAGGGCGTCGAACCAGCCGCAGCGGCGGTTGCGCCCGGTGGTGGTGCCGAACTCGGCGCCGTCGCGGCGCAGCTTCTCGCCGTCCGCGTCCAGCAACTCGGTCGGGAAGGGGCCCTCGCCGACCCGGGTGGTGTAGGCCTTCATGATCCCGATCGTGCGGTCGATGCGGGTGGGGCCGACGCCGGCGCCGGTGCAGGCGCCCGCCGCGATCGGGTTCGATGAGGTGACGTAGGGGTAGGTGCCGTGGTCGACGTCGAGGTGGTGGGCCTGGGCCCCTTCGAACAGCACCACCTTGCCCTCGTCGAGCGCATCGTTGAGCACCCGGGTGACATCGGTCACCATCGGCCGGAGCCGTTCGGCGTGGGCCAGCAGTTCTGCCGACACCTCGCCCGGGTCGATCGCCCGCCGGTTGTAGACCTTCACCAGCAGGTGGTTCTTCTGCTCCAGGGCGGCCTCGACCTTCTGGCACAGGATGGAGTCGTCGAACAGGTCCTGCACGCGGATGCCCAGCCGGTTGATCTTGTCGGAGTAGGCGGGACCGATGCCGCGCCCGGTGGTGCCGATCCGGCGGTTGCCGAGGAACCGCTCGGTCACCTTGTCGATCACCTTGTGGTAGGTGGTGATCAGGTGGGCGTTGGCGCTGACCAGCAGCTTGGAGGTGTCCACGCCGCGGGCCTCCAGCCCGTCGATCTCCTCGAACAGCACGTCGAGGTCGATCACCACGCCGTTGGCGATGACCGGGACACTGGTCGGGCTCAGGATGCCGGAGGGCAGCAGGTGCAGCGCGTACTTCTCGCCGTTCACCACCAGGGTGTGGCCTGCGTTGTTTCCCCCGGAGTACCGGACGGTGTAGTCGACCCGGTCACCCAGCTGGTCGGTGGCCTTGCCCTTGCCCTCGTCGCCCCATTGCGCGCCGACGACCACGATTCCCGGCATGTTCTGCCCCTCTTCGTCAGTCAAGCCCAACAGGCGATGCCTGCGGGCTCTTGCCAGCCAACTCTATCGGTTGCCCTGCACCCGGCGACGGCGGGGGGTCAGAAGCGCTCGACCAGGTGCGCCCTTTCCGCAGGGGGCTCGTACGGCTCGGGCCAGTAGTCGGTGATGTGGAGAATCCGGCCATCGGGGTCGAACCTGAGCAGGGCCACAGCCCCCGACTCCTCCTCACCGGGCGCGCCGACCCAGCCGAGGTGGACCGCCCCGCCGCTCGCGTCGCCGTAGGCCTCGCGAACCCGGAGGTGCCACTCGCCGGGGTACTCCCGGTTGAACCGGACGACGGCCTCGCGCCCGGACACCCGCTCCCTGGTCTGCGGCACCTCGTAGACCACCCCGGGCGCGAGCAGGTCGCCCAGCCCGTCCCAGTCGCGGGCCTCGAGTGCCTCGACGTAGGCGACCACCAGTGCACGTCCGGCTTCCATGCCGCCATCGTCGACGCGCCGCGTCGGCTCGTCAACGGGCGGGTCGCGAGCGGATCTGCGCACTCGCCGGCCGGAACGGCCCGCGCCGGCTTGAGGCGGTCATCCACTGCGCGGATCCGCCGGCGACCGCCTGTGGACGGCTGACGCGCAAGGCCGGCGCGTACCGAAAGTGCACACCGTGCACCCCGTCGTGGCCATGATCCTCGCCGAGCAGGGGGTGGTCGCCACGCGCGAGCACCCGCGGCTCGGGCCGACACTGCGGCGACTGCACGGCGGCCGCTCCGCCTGCGAGGCGCTCCGGCTGGGGGTGGCCAGGCAGGGCGACCTGGTGGCGGCCACTGCGGCGCTGGCCGGCAGCCGCGGACAGCGGGAGCGGGCGCTGGTGGTGGCTGCGTGCCGGGACAACCCGTGGTCCTTCGCGGAGCTGCGCCTGCACCAGATCCTCCGTGCGGCGGGCATCGGCGGCTGGGTGGCCAACCAGCGGGTGCGGATCGGCGGGCGCAGCTACCAGCCGGACGTGCGCTTCCGCGGGCGACGGGTAGTGATCGAGGTGGACGGTCGCGCCACCCACCAGTCCCCGGGCCAGTTCATCCTCGACCGCGAGCGCCAGAACGAGTTCAGCATGGCCGGCTACTTCGTGGTCAGGTTCGCGTGGGAGCAACTCGACGACCCCGCCTACGTCGTCCGGGTCGTCCGCGAGGTGCTGCGCAGGAACGCGCGGTGACGGTATTGCACACTCGATGCCGCTGCGGAGCTCATTCCGGCCGCCCGGGCAGTCGAGTGCGCAAATCCGATCGGGGACGCGCGGACGGCCCGGGGCGAGCCCCGGGCCGTCCGTCAGGTGTCAGCTCAGCCGACCGTCTTGCCGACGCTGCGCAGGTACTCGCAGGCCTCGACCACACGCTTGGCCATGCCCGCCTCCGCGGACTTGCCCCAGGCGCGGGGGTCGTACTGCTTCTTGTTGCCGACCTCGCCGTCGATCTTCAGCACGCCGTCGTAGTTGCGGAACATGTGCTCCACCACCGGACGGGTGAAGGCGTACTGGGTGTCGGTGTCGATGTTCATCTTGACCACGCCGTAGTCAACGGCGTCGGAGATCTCCTGCGGGGTGGAACCCGAGCCGCCGTGGAAGACCAGGTCGAACGGCTTCTCACGACCGTACTTGGCGCCGACGGCGTCCTGGATCTCCTTCAGCACCTCGGGACGCAGCTTGACCGCACCCGGCTTGTACACGCCGTGCACGTTGCCGAAGGTCAGCGCAACGATGTAGCGGCCCTTCTCGCCCAGGCCGAGCTTCTCCACCGTGGCCATGCCGTCCTCGACGGTGGTGTAGAGCTTGTCGTTGATCTCGGCTGCGACGCCGTCCTCCTCGCCGCCGACCACGCCGACCTCGATCTCGAGGATCTGGCGGGCCTTGCTGGTCAGCTCCAGCAGCTCGTCCGCGATGGTCAGGTTCTCCGCCATCGGCACGGCCGAGCCGTCCCACATGTGGGACTGGAACAGCGGCTCGAGGCCACGGTCGACCCGCTCCTGGGAGATCGCGATGAGCGGCTTGACGAAGGTGTCCAGCTTCTCCTTCTGGCAGTGGTCGGTGTGCACCACGATGTTGACCGGGTAGTTCTTGGCCACGACGTGGGCGTACTCGGCCAGGGCGACCGCGCCGGTGACCATGTGCTTGATCGTCGGGCCGGACGCGTACTCCGCACCACCGGTGCTGACCTGGATGATGCCGTCCGAGCCCGCCTCGGCGAAGCCGGCGAGCGCGGCGTTCAGCGACTGGGACGAGGTGATGTTGATCGCGGGGAACGCGAAGGAGCCGGCCTTCGCGGCATCCAGCATCTCGGCGTACTTCTCAGGACTTGCAATGGGCATTCGCTGGCCTCTCTCAGAGTGACGGCGCCCGCGACAACGCGGCCGCCGGACAGAACCCTTCCAGTCTCTCAAATGTCTGCCGGGGTTGTTAGCACGGCACCGAGATTGGACCGGCACCGACGGCGGCGCGGAGTCAGTCCAGGCGGGACAGGTCGACCCAGGCCCGGCCGGCCGACAGCACCCGCACCGCGGAGTCGAGGGAGGCCGGCATGGTGTCGGTGAAGTCCAGCGGGATGCTGGCGCTCGACTGGTCCCTTGCTGTCGCAACCAGCTTGCTGGAACCGCCAAGGGAACCGGGCCGGGCGACCACAGAACCCACCTCCGGCCACGGGATCCAGCGCTGTCCAACCAGCATGCCGTCCCGGTTGAGCCCGATCGCCAGTCCGGGCTGCGCGGCGGCGGCGTCGCGGCGGACCCGCAACCACTGGACCAGGGAGAAGGCGGCCAGTAGCAACCCGCTGCCGACCGAGATCCCGATCATCCACGGCGCCCAGTCGCCGAACTGGTCCGGCCAGGCGAACCAGGCGGCGGCCAGCAGCCCGGCGCTCAGCACGGTCGAGCCGATCCGCCAGACGAGCAGGCTTCTGGCCCGCCGCAGCTGGGCGTTGGCCAGCTCCGGGCGGAAGTAGACGCCGTACTCGTCGTGCACGCGGCAATCCTATGTAGCGCCGGCACCCGGGCCGGCCCACTGCCGCGCCCAGTGGTACATCGCTATGGCAGCCGCAGCACCGGCGTTCAACGAGCGGGTCGACCCGTACTGGCTGATCGCCACCAGCCGCTCGCAGCCCGCAGCGAGCTCCGGGCTGAGACCCTGGCCCTCGGAGCCGAACACCAGGCAGCACTCCCGCGGCAGCTCCTGCCCCTCCAGCGGCACCGAACCGGGGATGTTGTCGACCCCCACCGGGACTACCCCGCGCTCAGCCAGCCAGCCCAGCAGCGTCGCGGGGTCTGGATGGTGGTGGACGTGCAGGTAGCGGTCGGTGACCATGGCCCCCCGACGGTTCCAGCGGCGGCGGCCGACGATGTGCACCGCTGCCACGTTGAAGGCGTTGGCCGTGCGCACGATCGAGCCGATGTTGAAGTCGTGCTCCCAGTTCTGGATGGCGACCTGCAACGGCTGGCGGCGGGTGTCCAGTTCGGCGACGATCGCCTCGACCGTGAGGTAGCGGTGGGCGTCGGTGACGTTGCGGCGGTCGCCACCGGCCAGCAGTTCGGGGTCGAAGCGGGCGTCGTCCGGCCACGGCAGGGGGTGCGGCCCGACGCCGGGCGCCGCGCCGGGCACCCCCGCTTCCTGCCCCGGGGTGTTCACGGCGGTCACGGTACCCTGAGTGATTGTGAACCTTCTCCCCCTGGCTCTCGTGCCACTGCTGCTGCCGGAGTGGCTCGACCCCGAGGTGATCATCCACAGCCTCGGGAACTGGGCGCTCTGGGGAGTGGCCCTGATCATCTTCATCGAGTGCGCGATCTTCCCGGTGCTACCAGGCGACTCGCTGCTGTTCGCCGTCGGCATGTTCATCGCCGCGGTGCCGCCGGTGATCCACTTCGCCGGGATGGACGCCTGGGGGGTGCTGGCGCTGTCCTGCGTCGTGCTGACGGTGGCGGCCGTGGCCGGCAACGTCGCCGGCTACTGGCTGGGCCACCTGATCGGCCCCCGGCTGTTCCACCCCCGCCCGGGCTTCTGGGGCAAGATCTTCGATCCCAAGTACGTCGACAAGACCCACGTGCTGCTGGGCCGCTACGGCAACCGGGCGCTGGTGATGGCCCGCTTCATCCCGTTCGTGCGGACGTTCGTCACCCTCATCGCAGGCATCGGCCGGATGGAGTTCAGGGCCTTCATCACCTGGACCGCGATCGGCGGCGTGCTGTGGGCGGTCGGCTGCACGCTGCTGGGCTTCTTCCTCGGCAACGTGCCGTTCATCAAGAACAACCTGGACGCAGTGCTGGTCACCATCGTGCTGCTCTCGGTGCTTCCGATGGTCGTGGAGGCCTGGCTGCACAAGCGCCGCGCGGCGGCCGTCAAGGGTGCCGAGTCCTGAGCGGGCAGCGCAACGGCATCGGCTGGATGCCAGCGGCGCCGGACACCCGCGACCCGGCCGGCCCGGCCGAACTGGACGCGGCTGTCGAGGTGCTGGCCGGACGGAAGCTCGCGGTGCTCACCGGCGCCGGGTTCTCCACCGACTCCGGCCTGCCGGACTACCGCGGCCCCGAAGCGAAGCCGCGCAACCCGATGACCTTCGACCAGTTCGTCGGCAACCCCGCCTTCCGGCGCCACTACTGGGCCCGGAACCACCTCGGCTGGCACAGCATGCGCCGCACCGAGCCCAACCCCGGTCACCTCGCGCTGGCGCAACTGGAGCGGGCCGGCGTGGTGCACGGCGTGATCACCCAGAACGTCGACCGGCTGCACCAACGGGCCGGGTCGGAGCGGGTGGTCGACCTGCACGGGCACTACGACCTGATCCGGTGCCTGTCCTGCGGCTGGACCTGCAGCCGCGCCGAGCTGGACACCAGGCTCCTCGCCCTGAACCCCGGCTTCCTCGAACGGGTCAGCGAACTGGGCGACCTGGAGGTGGCGCCGGACGCCGACGTCGTGCTGGAGGCCACCACGGGGTTCGTGGTGGCCGACTGCCCGCGCTGCGGCGGAGTCCTCAAGCCCGACATCGTGTTCTTCGGCGAATCGGTGCCGCCCGGACGGGTGCGGGAAGCCTACGAGCTGGTGGACTCAGCCCAGGCGCTGCTGGTGGCCGGCACCTCGCTGGCTGTGATGTCGGGGCTGCGCTTCGTCCGCCACGCCGCGCGCGCCGGCCAGCCGGTCGTGATCATCAACCGCGGCTTGACCAGGGGTGACGAGCTGGCCACGCTGCGCCTCAACGCCGGCACCAGCGAAGCGCTCGGCTACCTCGCCCCGCGGCTGGCCCCGGCGAACAGGGCCGGCTGACCCCGCCCGGCCCCGGGCCGACGACAGCGAACGCCACCGTTCCGGTCCAACGCCTGTGCTCGAGCACAGGCACTGGACGCGAACGGTGGCGTTCGGCGTAGGGCTACTGCTGCTGCGGGGGCTGCTGGTAGTTCGGCGGGGTGTAGGTGGGCGGTTGCGGCTGGGCCTGCTGCTGCGGCGGCAGCGCCTCCTGCGGGGCGTAGGTGGGCGGCTGCGGGGTGCCGAACTCACCGGGCGCCGGAGCCGCCGGGTTGGCCTGCGGGTAGGCCTGCGGGTTCGGCAGGGCCGAGGGCGCGGAGCCGGCGGCGAGCTGCTCGTTGGTCGGCTCCGGGGTGCGGCCCTCGGGACGGTCGCCGATCTCGCCGAAGCTGACCTGGGGCGCCTGGCGCACCGCAGCGTCGTTGACCTCGAAGTAGGTGGCCTTCTCGAACTTGAACATGCCGGCCAGCACGTTGGACGGGAACGACTCGACCTGGGTGTTGTAGTTGCGCACGTTGGCGTTGTAGAACCGCCGGCCCGCAGCGATCCGGTCCTCGGTGGCCGTCAGTTCCCGCTGCAGTTCGAGGAAGTTCACGTTGCTCTTCAGTTCGGGGTAGGCCTCCACGCTGACCAGCAGGTTGCGCACCGCGCCGGACAGCTGCTCCTCGACCTGGGCACGTTCCTGGGTGACGGCGCCGTGTCCGGCCTGAGCCAGGGCTGCTGCCTGGTTGCGCAGGCGGGTGATGCCCTCCAGCGTGTTCCGCTCGTGCGCCGCGTAGGCCCGCACCGTCTCGACCAGGTTGGGGATCAGGTCGTAGCGCCGGTTCAGTTCGACGTCGATCTGCCGCCACGACTCCTGGATCAGGTTGCGGGAGCGGACGAAGCCGTTGTACAGCGACACCGCGTACACGGCAAGGCCGCCGACGATGAGCAGCAGCACGATGAAGATGATCAGGCCTGTGGTCATGCAGGGTTCTCCAATCCGGCGAAGGTTGGCCGCGGGCGGCCGACAGGGCCAGCCTAACCAGCCAGTGCTGCGCTGGCGAGGACCGGACGCCACCCGCTCACACCCGGACGGGCGCGCTGCCCGGACGGCTCCGCGGCAGGCCCACCAGCAGGGCCCCCGCTGGACCGGCCCGCCGGGTCAGGACAGGCCGAGGTCGGCCAGGCCGACGGCGTAGCGGTAGGGCACCCCGGCAGCCTCGATGCGCTCCCTTGCGCCGGTGTCGCGGTCGACGATCACCGCCACCCCGACCACCTCACCCCCGGCTTCCCGGACGGCGTCGACAGCGGTCATCACCGAGCCACCGGTGGTGGAGGTGTCCTCGACCACCAGCACGCGGCGCCCGGCCACAGCGGTGCCCTCGATCCGGCGCTGCAGCCCGTGCGCCTTCGCGTCCTTGCGGACGACGAACGCGTCCAGGCGGCCGCCGGCGTGCGCGGCGTGGTGCAGCATCGCGACCGCCACCGGGTCGGCGCCGAGCGTGAGCCCGCCCACGGCCTCGAACTCCCAGTCAGCCACCAGGTCGGTCATCACGGCACCCACCAACGGTGCCACCACCCCGTCCAGGGTCACCCGGCGCAGGTCGACGTAGTAGTCGGCCTCCCGGCCGGAAGCGAGCGTCACCCGTCCCCGCACGACGGCGAGGGAGGTGATCTGCCTGACGAGTTCTTCGAGCGCGCTCATGGCAGCACCGTAGCGACCTCCCGGGTGCTCATGAGAACCAGCCACGGCTCCAGGACGGTGCCGGCGAACCCTCGGCGTCGGCGTCGGTGAAGGGTCTGGCGCCGGCGATCCAGGCGGCCAGGTCGCGGCCCGCGACCAGCCGGTAGGGGAACGGGGCCCTCGTGAGCCGGCGCGCGAACGCCGGCAGTGGCAGCTCGGCACCGGCCACGGCCACGAGGTTGCCGAACCGCCGCCCCCGCCACACCGGCACCTCGGCACTCACCGCGACCTGCCGGTGCGTGGCCACCAGTCCGGCCAGGCACCGTCGTGACCAGCCGAACGGGGCCTGGTCGGTGAGGTTCATCACCGTCAGCCCACCGTCGCGGAGCACCCGCGCCAGCTCGGTGAAGAACTCGGTGGTGGCCAGTTCGGCCGGCACGCTGGCTCCGGCGAAGGCGTCGACGATCACCGCGTCGGCACAGGTCGCCGGCATCCCGCTGATGCCGGCCCGACCGTCCACCGCACGTACCTTGATGCCACTGTGCCGAGGCAGTGGCAGCCGGAGCCGCACCTGCTCGGTTAGGTCGGCGTCGGGTTCGAGCACCACCTGGGCCGTGCGCGGACGGCGCGCCTCGACGTAGCGGGGGATAGTCAGCCCGCCCCCGCCAACGTGCACCACCCGCACCCGCTCGCCGGCCGGCCTGGCCAGCAGGGTCTCCTCCAGCACCTCGGCGATCCGCTGCACGTACTCGAACTCCAGCCGCAGCGGGTCGGCAGGGTCGACCCAGGACTGCTCGGTGCGGCCGTTGCGCACGACGAAGCCGCCACGATGGATGTGGTCGGGGACGATCTCGCTCAACCGTGCCTCCCGCTGCCGCCCCGGTGAGCGGATCTGCGCCCAAGTCTGCCCGCTACTGCCGGAGAGCCGGGGCGCGCGGGCATCGACCGCGCGAATCCGCCAGCCGGATCGGCACAATTGCACCGACGCCGGCCCCTCGGCGCAGTTCTAGCCTGTACTCGGGTCTCGAAAGAACCCAGCTCGTGAAGAAGGATGACGAACGTCTAGGTTCGCCAGCGGATCTGCTCACGTCGTGTCCGTCCGCAGCGTCGGTCCCGTCGTCGACGGTGAAGTGGAGCAACTCGGCTGAACTCACCCGACTGCTAGAGCAGGTCAGCCCGCTCCGGCCGATCCGGAGCGGGCCGGCCATGAGCCGAGGAGGCCGTGATGGCCGCACGCCACGCCGGGTTCGCCTTCGTCACCTGCGTCCGCGAGGGATTGATCAACAACCTGATCGAGGCCGCGTTCGTCAACTTCCCGCAGCGGCGCGCCGTGCACCTGCCCACGCCGCTGCAGGTGAACGGGCACACCGTGACGATCGACGGGAGCGCCACGCTGCAGCCGCCGGTCGTGACCCTCACCGGCGGCCAGGTGCGGGCACTGCTCCGCTGCCAGGTGGAGGCCAGCATGACCGGAGCCTCGGCCCAGCCGCAGGACATCCTCGTCGAACTGAGCACAACGGTCACCGTCGCGCTGGCCGTGTTCGTGGTGGGCGACCGCCTGCAGGTCGGCATCGACCCGGCATCGGTGACGATCCCCAACGTGTCCCTGCGAGTGCTGGACGGCAGCCTGCCCAGCCTCTACGGCGCCACCCTGCACTCCCCTGCCGTGGCAGCCGCCGTCCAGGCCGCCGTCCGGGCGCTCCCGGCGGGGATGCTCGCCACCACCGTCGACGGGTTCCCGACCACCGTGCACATCGCGCCGAGGCAGATGCCGTGCGGGGCTTCGCTGTTCGAGCTGCCCGAGATGTTCCACGCGCAGTTCTCGATCAGCCGGGTGATGCCGGTGGTCGCGGAGGGGGTGCTGGTGATCGGCACCGACATCGCCGGAATCACCGCCGGCAACCCGGCAGCGCTGCGGTCACTGTTCGACGACGTCCGGCCGGTCTGGGTGCGCACGGGCGGACCGGAGGGCACGGTCGGTTTCGACCGCAAGTCGTTCCGCGGGCGGGGCAACACGGCGGTCAGCTTCAACCCCGACGCGCTCGCCGCCCTGCTGGCCGGGCCGATCAGCGCAGCCAGCCACCATGCCTTCGTCGACTGCCACGTCGCCCTGGACGGGCTCTCGCTCTCCGCCGCCACCTTCTCGCCGAACCTGCAGCCGCAGTACCGCATCGACGGCCTGCGGCTCGGGGTAGGGGTGCGCTACTACCAGTCGACGGCCCGGGATGCGCAGTCCCGGCTCGTGCCCGCCGGGAGCGGCACCCCGGTGGGCGTGTCGATCCCGTTCGCGGTGCACCGCCACACCTGGGACGGGCCAACGGCCTTCCTCTCCGAGCACCGTTCGGACTACTGGTACCTGCAGGTCTACGAGCCCGACATCGACCTGCCGTGGTGGCTCAGCTTCGGGCTCGTGCTGCTCGGCATCACCGTGCCGGTGTTCGGCCTGCCGGTGGTGGCGCTGCTGGACGGGATCATCCCCGGAGCCCTGGCCAACGTCGCCACCCAGGTTCAGCAGAACGCGCAGGCCGGCATCAACGGCTCGTGGCGGGAGTTCGGCCTCGCGCCAGTCGCGAGAACGCTGAACCTGCCGGGCCTGCCGCTGACCCCTGCCGGCATCTCCGACACCTGGTACGCGATGGACGGCGAGGGCATCGACGTCTACACCAGCGTGCACCTGGCCAGCGAGCCGGACACCCGGCCCGACCGCAACCTGAACCTCACCGTCTCGGGCACGGCCGTCCGCGACGGCGCCAAGTGGGAACTGTCCGCACACCACACCGCACCCATCCCGATCGCCGTCGGGTTCAGGCCCGGGGTGCTGGACCCCGTCGACCCGGACGTCCGCATCCGGTGGGAGGTACGCCGCAGCGACACCAAGCAGGTGATCCTCAGCCAGGACCTGCCCCGGCGGAACTTCGTCCTGACCAACGTCGGAGGGCAGAAGACCAACCCCACCAGGATCGTGATCGACCGGTCCGACCCGGCCATCGCGGCCCTGCCCGGCTTCGAGGTGGCGCTGCGGGTGTACCGGCCGCTGGCCGGCCGGACCAAGGAGATCGGCTCGGCGACGATCTCGATCTCGGTCTTGGACCGGCTCGACCGCAGCCACCCCTACGTGTGGTGGACGGGCTGGGCAGTGGGCTCGGAGAAGGAGTCGGTGCTCCACCGCACTGCGATTCCGGCCCGGTGCCGGATGGTCGAGCGGGCCCCGCTGCGCACCGTGTACCAGTACCTGGACGACCTGCCCTTCCCCACCTCCGAGATCTCCGGCCACCGGGACGCGGCAGCCGTCGCCGAACGCCACCACAAGGTGTGCGACTACTGCTTCTACGGCGGGCCGGACAAGCACGCGCTGCTGCCCTGACCGGGTACAGCTAGTTGCTGCGCCGGATGGCCCGGATCCCCAGCCACAGGCCGAGGGCTGCGAGCAGCAGGGCAGCCAGCCAGCCCCACAGGACCGCCGGGTTGCCGTAGTCGCCGCCGAGCAGCGCACGCTCGGCCTGGACCACCCAGTTGAGCGGGTTGAACCCGGCCACCACCCGCATCCAGCCCGGGCCCTGCTCCAGCGGCAGGAGCATGCCGGAGAGGATCATCAGCGGGAAGATCAGGGTCTGCTGCACTCCCCAGAACAGCCATTCCCGCTCCTTCGTCGCCAGCGCCAGCGTGTAGGACAACGAGCCGAGCCCCACCCCGAAGACAGCCAGCAGGGCGAGGCCGGCCAGCAACCCGGGGACGTGCAGCGTGAACCCGAACGGCCAGGCGATCAACACGATCAGCAGCGACTGCACCACGATCGGGGCGACCTCCTTCAGCGCCCGCCCCACCAGCAGGGAGGAACGTGCGATCGGCGCCACCAGGGTGCGCTCGTGGGAGCCGGTCATCATCTCGTACTGGAGGTTCGCGCCCGTGGCCCCGGTACCGAACAGCACGATCATCACCAGCACGCCCGGCACGAACCACTGCAGTGTCTCCGCCGTGGCGCCGCCGGCCTGGCCGATCAGCAGCGGTGCGAACAGGCCGAGGAAGACCAGCGGCTGCACGATCGAGAAGATCAGCGAGAACGGGTCGCGCACCACCGGCCTGAGTTCGCGCACCAGGACATGCCAGGTGTCGCGGGCGAGGTTGGACCGGACGGGGGTGAGGTCGGTGTGAGTGGTCATCGGTTGGCTCCTGCCGGCTCTGCTGCCACGGTCTGGGTCTGGACGGGCGCGTCCTCCGCCGGCGGCTCCTCTGCCTCCCGCAGCGTGCGTCCGGTGAGGGCGAGGAAGACGTCGTCCAGCGTCGGCGGCACCCCGCTGGCACTGATCACCTGCAGGCCCGCGGCGTCCAGTGCCCGGATCGCCACCGGCAGCAGCGCGTCGCCCTCGGGCGCGGTGAGCACCACCGATGCGTCGGCCACCCGAACCTCCCGGTCAGTGAGCCCGGCCGCCACGCGCACCGCCCGCGCGGCCACCGCGGCGTCGGCGAACCCGAGGGTGACCAGGTCGCCGGCGAGGTTCGCCTTCAGCTGGGCAGCGGTGTCGTCGGCCACCACCCGACCCCGGTCCATGATCATCACGCGCTCGGCGTAGCGGTCGGCCTCCTCCAGGTAGTGGGTGGTGAGGAACACCGTCGTGCCGTGGCTGGCCCGCAGGTCGAGGATGTGCTGCCAGAGGTTGGCGCGGCTCTGCGGGTCAAGGCCGGTGGACGGCTCGTCGAGGAACAGCAGTGGCGGCGCGTGCATCAGGCCGAGGGCGACGTCGAGCCGGCGCTTCTGCCCACCGCTGAGCTGCTGGACGGTGCGGGTGGCGAACGGCGCCAGGTCGAGGGACTCGATCAGCTCGTCCGCACGGCGCGCGCCCTCAGCCCGGGGCAGGCCGTAGAAGAGGCCCTGGCTGATCAACTCGTCCCGCACCCGCTGTGCGTAGCTGCCGCTGGTGAGCTGCCCGACGTACCCGATCCGCGCCCGCACGTCGGCCGGTCGGGTGAGGATGTCCGCGCCCACGACGCGAGCCGTTCCCGCGGTGGGCGGGATCAGCGTGGTGAGCATCCGCAGGCTGGTGGTCTTGCCCGCCCCGTTGGGGCCGAGGAAGGCGACCAGCTCTCCGGCAGCGACGTCGACGGTGAGGTCGGTGACCGCTTCGACGACCTTCTGCTTGACGGTGAACCGTTTGGTCAGTCCGGTGGCGGCGATGATTGGTTCGCTGTGCATACCGGCACGCTAGGCCCGAATGCGGACAGCTTCGGTCCGCGATCCCGAGCACAATGGGGGTATGTCTGACACCACCGCCCGGGCCTTGAACCTGCTGAACCTGCTCCAGGTGCACCGCCACTGGCCGGGCGCGGAACTGGCCGACCGGCTCGGCGTCACCGAGCGCACCGTGCGCCGGGACGTCGAACGGCTGCGCCAGCTCGGCTACCGCATCGAGTCCAGCCCCGGCACGACCGGGGGTTACCGGCTGCTCGCCGGCACCGCGATGCCGCCGCTGCTGCTGACCGACGACGAGGCGGTCACCATGGCGATCGGGCTGCGGCTGGCGGCCACGCAGCGGCTGGTTGGCGGCACCGAGACGACCCTCACCGCACTGGCCAAGCTGGAACAGGTGCTGCCCCGGCCGCTGCGACAGCGCGTGAACGCGCTCGCCGCCACCGTCCGCCCCGCGGGGGTCAACGCCGGCACCGGGGCCTCCCCCGAGGCGCTGAGCGCTCTCGCGCTCTGCTGCCGCGACCACGAGCGGGTGCGGTTCCGCTACACCTCGGCGGACGAGGTGGTCACCCACCGCCACGTCGAGCCGCACTACCTCGCCCCGTCCGACCGGCACTGGTACCTGGTGTGCTGGGACCTGGACCGGCAGGACTGGCGCACGTTCCGCATCGACCGGCTCAGCGAGGTGACCGGCACCCGCACCTGGTTCAAGCCGCGCCCGCTCACGCCCGAGGAGGCGGACGAGATGGTCTGGGTGGCCACCAGCTGGGGACGGCACGCCGTCGAGGGCGAGGTGGTGATGGAACTGCCGCTGGAGCAGATGCGCGAACGCTTCGCCCAGTGGGGCCAGGGCGCGGAGGCCGTCACACCCGGCAGGACGCGGTGGCCGCTGGGCGGCGGGGACGTGCGCGACGTCCTGTACGCCATGAGCTGGGTGCCGGCCGGGGTCGCCTACGTGGCCCGGCTGCCCGAGCCGGCCCGGGCGGAGCTGGCCGAGGTGGTCGACCGGATGGCTGCGGCGCTCCGCGCCGGCGAGGCGGCCACAGCCGCCGGTTAGGCAGCGGCCGGGGGCGGGTAGAACCGGTTGAGAGCCGTTCCGTCACCGATCTCTGGAGGAGCCATGGCAGACAAGGGCCTCGACAAGCTGTTCTACGACACCCTGCGCGACATGTACTACGCCGAGCGCCACATCCTGAAGACCTTGCCGCAGCTGGAGTCCGCGGCGGTCTCGGAGGAGCTGAAGGCCGCCTTCAACCACCACCAGGCCGAGACCAGGGGCCAGATCGACCGGCTCGAGCAGGTGTTCGGGCTCATCGACCGCAAGCCGGTGTCCAAGCGCTGCGAGGCGATCGACGGCATCCTCGGCGAGGGCGACGAGATCCTCGAGGAGTACCAGGGCACCGCAGCGTTGGACGCCGGCCTGATCTCCTCCGCCCAGGCGGTGGAGCACTACGAGATCACCCGCTACGGAACGCTGCGCCGGTGGGCGAAGATGCTCGGCCTGCCGAACGGCTACGACCTGCTCAGCGAGAGCCTGGAGGAGGAGTCGCGCACGGACGAGCTCCTGACCAAGCTCGCCGACGCCGAGGCGAACGCGCGGGCGGCAGCCGCTGCGAAGCAGCGCTGAAGCAGCCGCCCGTCCGGCGCCAGGGGCGGGCGGGGAATCGGCGGGAATCGCCACCGGCGCGCTGTGGTTGGGCTTGACTGGGGACCACACCGAGTTGTGCACCGATTCCAGAAGGAGAACTCATGGGCACCACCACCACTGATCGCACCAAGGCCGAGCCGGTCAGCGCCGATGTAGCGGCGCGCGCAGCGCAGTTCCTCACCCCGGTGGTGATCGACCTCGAAGCCCTGGTGGTCAACGGCAAGCAGGCGCACTGGCACACGCGCGGCGCGAACTTCATCGGCGTGCACGAGTTGCTCGACGAGGTGGTGGCGCATGCCCAGGAGTACGCCGACACGGCGGCGGAACGCGTGATCGCCCTCGGCCTGCCGATCGATTCGCGCGTCAGCACGGTGGCGCGGAAGAACACCCTGCCGGAGCCGGCGGCCGGCTTCCAGGGCTGGGAGGACACTGTCGCGCAGGTGGTCGGCATGATCGACGCCGCACTGGTCACCGTCCGGGCTGCCGTGGCCGGGCTGGACAGCGACGTCGGCACGCAGGACGTGGCTGTGGAGATCGAGCGGGGCCTCACCAAGGACCGCTGGCTGCTGCAGGCGCACGTCTCGGCCTGAGCTCAGCGCCGACAGCCGGGCGGTGGAGGCGTCGCGCCCTTCGCAGGGCGATCGACGCGCGCCCGTCGTCGGCCCGGCAAGACTGGCGGGGCTGGCAGCCGGGCTCGGCCTGGCTGCGAACGGGCTGTGGCTCGCCCTGACCGCGAACCTGACCCTGGGCACCGCGCTGGTCGGCGGTGTGTCCGTTGCGCTGCTCCTCTGGGCGGGCTGGCACCACCGCCTGCCCCGGCCGGCGCTTTGGAACGGCGCGGTCGCCGGCCTCTGCCTGGCGGTGGTGGTGATGGGGGCCTACCTGGCCGCGGTGGGCACGAGCGACGACGCCACCCACGAAGAGGACGCGGTGATCGTGCTGGGCGCAGCGGTGCACGGCAGCGAACTCTCGCGCACCCTGCGTGGCCGGCTGGACACGGCGCTCGGCTACCACCGGCTCAACCCGGGCTCGCTGGTGGTGGTGACCGGCGGCCAGGGTCCGCAGGAGGACCTGCCCGAATCGGTGGCCATGGCGCGCTACCTGGTGGCAGCCGGGGTGCCCGAGGAGCAGCTCGTGGTGGAGGACCGCTCGACCTCGACGGAGGAGAACTTCGCCTTCGCCAAGGCGCTGCTGGACCGAAAACTGGGCAGGGGCTACCGGGTGGCGTTCGTCACCGACGAGTTCCACGTCTACCGGGCCGGCCGGATCGCGGCGGCAGTCGGGTTGGTGGCAACCCACGTGAGCAGCCGCACCCCCTGGTACTTCTGGCCTTCGAACTACCTGCGCGAGACGGTGGCGGTGGCGGCCTCCTGGGTCTCCCAACCGCCCGGGTGAACCGGCAGGATGATGCCATGGACCCGGGCTTCGACGTGCGACCGATCGGCTGGGTGAGCTCGCCGCTGACCGACCCGGAGCAGGCCCCGCGCCAGGCGGACGAGGGCGCCCCGCAGGCATCGATCACCTTCGTGCCCGAAGTGGCGCCGGCCGTGGCCGACCTGGCTGTCGGCGATGAGGTGCTGCTGCTGACCTGGCTGCACCTCGCCGCACGGGACGTGCTCGCCGTCCACCCCCGCGAAGACCCCGCACGCCCACTGACCGGGGTGTTCAGCACCCGCTCCCAGGACCGGCCCAACCCCATCGGCCTGCACCGCGTGCGAATCACGGACGTGGCGGGCCTGACCATCGACGTGGACCACCTCGAGGCCCTCGACTGCACCCCGGTGCTCGACGTGAAGCCCGTGCTCGGCCCTGACCGGTGACCGGCGGCCTCAGCCGAGCACGAACACGGCGAGCAGGAAGGCCAGGTAGCAGGCAGCTGCCGCGATCGCGACCGCGCCGGCGAACCGGTTCCAGCCCGCGCTGACGGCCGCTGCCGCCAGCGCGACGGCCAGCAACACCCACGTCACCGTGTGGCCGTGGTCGACGAGCAGGGCCCGCCAGCCGCTGGCCTCCGGCACACTGACCCCGTCACCGACCGTGGCGAACAACCCCGCCACGGTCGCGGCCGCCACGGCCCCCAGGGCGTACCACAGCCTGTTCCGTCCGCTTCCCATGACGCCATCCTCGCCGGTCAGCCACGCCGCCGCCTCCTCCTGCCCAACCGGCCTCGAAGTCCCTCGCCGCCGAACCGGTCGGTCGCTAGGGTTTGCCACAGGTGCATTCGAGCGAGCCGGAGTCGAACAGAAGTGACCAACAGCGAGCAACCCGGTAACACCCCGCAACCGGAACCGACCGTTCCGCCCCAGCCCGACCCGAGCCGGCAGTACTACCCGCAGCAGCCCTACCCGCAGCAGACGCCCCAGCCCGCCGGGCCCTACCCCGGCGACCCCTACGCCACCGCACAGCCCACCGGCGCGCCGTACCCCGGCCAGCAGTACCCTCAGCAGCCCTACACCGGCCAGCCCTACCAGCCGCAGCAGCCCTACCCGGGCGAGCCCCCGCAGCCGGTCGCCCCGTGGGCGGCCCAGCCGGTCGGCTCCTACGCCGGGCAGTACTACGGCGAGTCCGCCGGGCCCGGCTACCCCCCGCAGGCCCCGCCGCCCGAGCGCAGGTCGGGCAAGGTGCCGCTGATCCTCGCCGGGGCTGTCACCGGCCTGATCGTGCTGGCTGTCGTCGCCACCTTCGCGCTCGGCGGAGGACGCGGCGCCGATCCCGGCGCCGCGCCCACGCCGGGGCCGGGCGTGACCGTCGCGCCGTCCGCCCCGAAGGCGGAGGACGCCGTCCGGGGCTACCTCGAGGCGCTGTCGCGCGGCGACGCCGCTGCAGCCCTGGCCTTCGCGGCCCAGGCCCCCGGCGATCCCAGCCTGCTCACCGAAGCAGTGCTCGCCGGCTCCCTCGCGCAGGCCCCGCTGTCGAACATCAATGTCTCCCCCGGCACCGGCGCGGCCGACCGCGACGAAATCGCCGCCACCTACCAGTTGGGCGACCGCGCCGTGAGCACGACGTTCACCGCCGTCAGGACCGGAAGCGACTGGCGTCTGGACCGGGTGACCCAGGTGGTGTCACTGGCTTCGCTCGACCCGGAAGTGTCGCCGCTGCGGATCAACGGCGTGCCCCTGGCCGGCGCCGAGCTGGAGCTGTTCCCCGGCGCCTACAGCGTCACCTCGGACAGCTCCCGCTACACCGTCGCCAAGGGCACCTTCACCCTCGACTCGCCGACGGCCTTCACCCCGCGGACCGGGGCGATGAGCCTTGCCCTGAGCAAGGCCGGGGTGGCCGAGATCCGCACAGCGGCGCAGAAGAAGCTGCGCTCCTGCCTGAAGGTGAAGAAGCTGGCCCCCTCCGGCTGTGGCTTCGCCACGCGCCTGCCCTCCGGCAAGCCGCGCACGTCCACGATCTCGTGGAAGGTGACCAAGGGCGGCAACGCGATGAAGACGATGAAGCCGACGCTCACCCCGGGCGACCCCACCTCGGCAGGCGCCTACGTGAACGTCACCGTGGTGTGCACGTTCGCCTCGACGAACGGCTACAGCTGGCGTGGCGTCTCCGGCATCTACTCGGTGCAGGCGCTGCTGTCCTCAGGCGGGGTCAAGGTCACCTTCAACTGAGCGCCTGGCGGGCGGCCCACCCGCCGGCCGCCCCATGGCGTCACGCAACTGTGGCGTGGTGCACCACGGCCAGTCCGCTGCCGTCCTCCGCCACATCGAAGCTCACCGTGTCGCCGTCGCCGATCTCACCGGCGAGCACCTGCTTGGCCAGGGCGTCCTCGATCGTGGTCTGCACCAGCCGCTTCAGCGGCCGGGCGCCGTAGACCGGGTCGAAGCCGGTGAGCGCCAGCCAGTCCTTGCCGGCCTGGGTGACCTCGACCGCGATCCGGCGCTCGGCCAGCCTGGTGTTGAGCCGGCGCAGCTGGATGTCGACGATCCGGGACAGGTCGTCGGTGCCCAGCGGGTCGAACATGACCACCTCGTCCAGACGGTTCAGGAACTCCGGCTTGAACGCCTGGCGCACCACGCCCATCACCGCGGCGTTCTTGGTGTCGGGGTTCAGCGTCTGGTCGGCGAGGAACTGGGAGCCGAGGTTGCTGGTCATGATCAGGATCACGTTGCGGAAGTCGACCGTCCGACCCTGGCCGTCGGTGAGGCGGCCGTCGTCGAGCACCTGCAGCAGCACGTTGAACACCTCCGGATGCGCCTTCTCGACCTCGTCCAGCAGCACCACGGAGTAGGGGCGGCGGCGGACCGCCTCGGTCAGCTGGCCACCTTCCTCGTAACCGATGTAGCCCGGCGGCGCGCCCACCAGCCGGGACACCGTGTGCTTCTCGCCGTACTCGCTCATGTCGATGCGCACCATCGCGTGCTCGTCGTCGAACAGGAAGTCGGCCAGCGCCTTGGCCAGCTCGGTCTTGCCCACGCCCGTGGGGCCCAGGAACAGGAACGACCCGGTGGGCCGGTTGGGGTCGGAGATGCCCGCCCGGGCGCGGCGCACCGCGTCCGCCACGGCCTGCACCGCGCGGTGCTGGCCGATCAGCCGCTCCCCCAGCCTTGCCTCCATCGCGAGGAGCTTCTCGCTCTCGCCCTGCAGCATCTTGCCGACGGGGATCCCGGTCCACGCCGAGACCACCTCGGCGATGTCGGTGGCCGACACCTCCTCGCTGACCATCGGCTTGGCCTGCTGCTCGGCAGCGGTGGCCGCGTCCAGCTCGGCCTCGAGCGCCGGGATGCGGCCGTAGAGGATCTCGGACGCGCGGGTCAGGTCGCCCTCGCGCTGCGCCCGTTCGGCCTCGACCCGCAGCTTGTCGATCTGCTCCTTCACCTCGCCCACCCGGTTCAGGCCCGACTTCTCGGCCTCCCAACGGGCCTCCAGGCCGCGCAGTTCCTCCTTCGCGTCAGCCAGGGCAGCGGTCAGCCGGGTGTAGCGCTCCCGCGATCCGGGATCCTCCTCCTTCTCCAGGGCGAAGGCCTGCATGGTCATCCGGTCGATGTCACGGCGCAGCTGGTCGATCTCCTCCGGGGAGGAGTCGATCTCCATCCGCAGCCGGGACGCGGCCTCGTCGATCAGGTCGATCGCCTTGTCGGGCAGCTGACGCGAGGTGATGTACCGGTTCGACAGGGTGGCCGCGGCCACCAGCGCCCCGTCGGTGATGGTCACCTTGTGGTGCGCCTCGTAACGCTGCCGCAGCCCGCGCAGGATCGCGATCGTGTCCTCGACGCTCGGCTCGCCGACGAAGACCTGCTGGAAGCGGCGCTCCAGCGCCGGATCCTTCTCGATCCGCTCGCGATACTCGTCCAGCGTGGTCGCGCCGATCATCCGCAGCTCGCCGCGGGCCAGCATCGGCTTGAGCATGTTGCCGGCGTCCATGGACGAGTCACCGCTCGCCCCCGCGCCGACGACGGTGTGCAGCTCGTCGATGAAGGTGATGACCTTGCCCTCGGCGTCCCGGATCTCGTTCAGGACGGCCTTGAGCCGCTCCTCGAACTCGCCGCGGTACTTCGCGCCGGCCACCATCGAGGCCAGATCGAGCGAGACCACCCGGCGTCCCTTCAGCGAATCGGGGACGTCGCCGGCCACCACCCGCTGGGCCAGGCCCTCGACGACGGCGGTCTTGCCGACGCCGGGCTCGCCGATCAGCACCGGGTTGTTCTTGGTACGCCGGGCCAGCACCTGGACGACCCGGCGGATCTCGGAGTCGCGTCCGATCACCGGGTCGAGCCGGCCCTCGCGGGCGCGCTCGGTGAGGTCGACGGAGTACTTGGCCAGCGCGGATTCACCGCCCTCGGATTCGGCCGAGGTGACCCGTTTGCCGCCCCGGGCCTCGTTGAAGGCCTGCTCCAGCGCCTTCACCTTGACGCCGAGGTCGGCCAGGATCCTCTGCGCGTCCGAGGGGACGGACGCCAGCCCGAGCAGCAGGTGCTCGGTGGCGACGAAGTCGTCGCCCAGCTGTTCGGCGCGGTTCTCGGCGTCGGCCAGGACGCGGGCCAGCGGCCCGGACATGCCGGGCTGGCTGACCGAGGAGCCCTGGGCGCTCGGCAGCTTCTTGATCGCACCCTGCGCGGCGGCGTCCACCACGGCCGGATCGACGCCGATCGAGGCCAGCAGCGGCCCGACGGTGTTCTCCGGAACCATCAGCAGCGCGTACAGCAGGTGCACGGGTTCGGTATTGGGGTTACCTGCGGTCAGCGCGATCCGGACCGCGGCCGACACCGCGTCCCGAGATCGCGCCGTGAGCCTGGAAGTATCCATCTGGTGTATTTCTCCTTGTCATTGGCCTCTTTGGGCCGGAGGTAATCAAGATTGAGTCCACTAGACTCAACTAGTCTACGCGACGTGCTATTCCACGGTCTTCAACGGCTCTTCAGTTTTTCGCACGGCGACCCGAGGTCAACGTGCTCGAGTTGCTTCTGGCCCCCGCCGGCCGTCACAGAACGACCCGAAGGACGACCGCGCGCACCATCCGCTTCAGGCTCTCACCGAGAAGGGACTCGCCGACCGCTTCCCCAGAGGAGCAGCAGGCGTTCCACAACGAGCGCGCACAACAACCACAGGCTCGGACGCGGGCGCCTCGTCGTGGCAGCACCTGGGGTTCGATATTTGTCGCCGATGAAGCGTTCTTCCAGTTCGTGCTGGCCGGAATGGTCGGACTTTGGGTGATGAGCTCACTGAACCCGCCAGCGGCCCACCGACGCGACGTCACTAGGATCAGGGCATGAAGGTTGACACTAGACGGAGTCTGATCGACATATCTGATCGTCTCTACGATCATGCCCTCGCCGCGGAGTTTCTCGCGGACCACGTCGAACCGATCATCCATGTTCGGCATGACCAACTCTCGAACGAGAACTACAACTTCATGGTCGTGACCCGTGACACCCCCACCACTCGGCCCCTTCTCGACATTCTGACACACGCCGGCTACTACATCTATGGCGTCAACCAGTACACGACTTCCTTCGTACACGACTCACGAATCGACGATGTGTGGCCGGACGTTGCCACCAAGAAGATCCAACGGACTGATGAAGGCGTGCTGTTTAGGATCGAGGAAGCAAAGTCGGGCAACTCCGAGAGCCTACTCGTGGTGCTCTCATCGATGGCCGGCGGACTCTACCAAACAGACATCTCACGATATTTCCATCCGAACTTTCCAACGATCGCGAAGTATCTTCCTGAAAACACAACCATCCTGCGCATCGGCGACCTCGGAGGAGTCAAAGGAGCGTTCTATCTCCCAACGGCATTCAAGCCCTCACGCCCAGCGGCGACCGCACGACTCATCCGGGACACTGCTAACGAACGCGGTATTCCCGCGTCACGTATCGTTCTATACGGCGCATCAAAGGGTGCCACGGGAGCCGTAGCCCTCGGTTTGTCTGGCAACCTCAGCTTCTTGGCAGTGGATCCAATCTTGAGTGATCGGTTCTACGAGGAGCAGCGAAATGATCTCCACTTCACGACAGGCGGGATCTTCCCTTCCACAAAAGAGACATATTTCAGTCGACTACTCGATAGTAGCGGCGGGTATCAGCATGTACCTGTGTTCATCTCGTCGCCCAACTCTGAGCAGTTCTCCTCTGTACGCGACTTCGCTGATCGTCTGGGACCAACCAGTACGCTGTTGATCTCGAAGAACCCCTCCATCGCGCACCATCCCGACGTTGGCGCGCGCACGGTGCACATGCAGACCTCCGTGCTGAACTTCATGCTCTCGGGGTTCCATCTCGAAACTGGAAGGATGACATTCAACTGATGCCGCTTCCTTCAGTTGTTTCACCGAGTTATGCCTTGACAAGCTGGCTCACCAGACCTCGATGGCATCGAGATCGTCGTCGTCAGCGATGGCTCTCCTGAAGGCAGCAAGGCGATCATCGACCGCTACGCAGAGCAGCATCCCGAGTAGAACGTGCTCTGATCAGAATCCAGCCGTTCGGACGGCGCTAGGACAGACGCGCTGGGCGCAGATCGTCGCAAGGAAGCCGTCTTGTCCCACCTTCGAGCCTGGCTCGCCCTCACCGTGAGCACAGCCATCGCCGCGCTCGCCCTCACCGGATGCACCGGCTCGTCCGACCCCATCGAACCACCTGACAACGGGCCGACCGCCAACTCGGGCACCGCCGGGGAGCCCGGTGGCAAGCTCAGCGCGGCCGACTCCCCACTGCAGAAGTCCCGCGACCTGGTCTTCGGTGACGGCGCCCCGGCGAACGCCAGCGAGCAGGAGCGCTGGCGGCTCTACGCCGAGCAGCAGAATCGGATGAGCGAGCTTGTCTCCGCCTGCATGGCCAAGGAGGGCTTCGACTATCCCGTCC
>JAEWOI010000005.1 GCA_023460935.1 Actinomycetes bacterium | reverse complement strand
CTCGCCCATCCGGCCACCCCTGGGGCGGCCCGTCCTCCCAGCCATCGCAACCTCCTACATCCGGTGTTGCGACCACCACTAGAGCCCACCCCCGAAATTACGGGGGCGTCTGTGAGTTTCGGGGGCGCGGGCAGTCGGGGCGCGCGGCGCTCCGGGCCGGGATGCGGCGGTCGGGGCCGGGGTGAGGCGGTCGGGGCCGGGTCAGCCGGAGTAATCGCCGCGCAGGGTGCCGTCCAGGTTGGACGGCTGGTCGTGCGACGCATACTTGCGGACGAGGCTCAGGTGGCCGCCGAGCAGCCCGCCGACTCCGACAGCGGTGCCGGCGATGCCGGCGAGCACGGCTCCGGCCGGGGACCAGCGGCCGCGCCGGGCGGCCCACGATGCCACGGCGGCGACGGCGCCGACGGTGTTGCAGGCGGCGTGGGCCACGCCGACCCGCTGGGTGCGGTCGTCAGCCCTCGCCCACTCGGCCAGGCCTGAGGCGACCGCCGGCACGACGCTCAGGCAGGCCAGCCCCATCAGCAGGCTGCTCTGCCGGGCCGCGCGTGGCCCCTGCATGACATCGAGGACGATCGCAGAGACGAGCGCGCCGATGGGCAGCTGCACCATCAGGGGGTGCAGCGCGTGCCCGAGCTGGCGGCCGCGCAACGCGTCGCCCACGGCTCCCGATCCCAGGACCTGGTCGACAGCCGGCCCCAGTGCAGCGCTCACCCGGCCAAGGGCAGGGTTCTCCTCCAGCGACTCCATCACGGCGGTCACCGGCGACCCGCCCACGTGCGGACGATCCATGGCTCCTCCTCACCGAACCCCCCGATCCCTGCCGCTACCCGGCGGAGCGCTCCCGCAAACGAGGCAAGCGGCGGCCGGGAACCGACCCGGACGTGCCCGGGTCGCCCCTGCGCAGGCTCACTTGACCCTTGCTGTCTTGACCTTCCAGGTGTTGCAGGCCCCCACGGTTTCTGCGGCCAGGCCGCGGCGTCCCCAGTACCGCTCGGCGGCCGCGCTGCCGTGCCCCTTCGGGTCGTCGGTGAAGTCGAACTGGAACTCGGCGTCCGCACGGTCGCGGCTGCCGAACCCGAGCCCGGAGTGGGTCAGCCCGTAGTGCGCCATGCAGTGGGCTTGGAGCTCGACCCTGCGGTTGGTGACCGCTGAGCTCTCCTCCAGCGACCACAACGAGTCGAACACCCCGGCCAACTCCTGCACGTGGTGGGCGTACTCGTGGATCGCGAAGTGCGCGACCGACAACCGGAAGTAGCGGCCCTGCTGGTACGCCGCGCTGGAGAAGTAGAGGGTCTTGTTGGACGTGCAGTAGCTGGCCGGGAACCGGGTGCCCAGCTTCCCGCACGGCGACTTGCTGGAGGTGTCGTAGAACTTCACCTTCGGCTTGGTGAACACCACCGGCGTCTTGTCCAGCGCGTCCTTCCAGGCGGCGTTCTGGCACCTCACCAGGGCGAGTACCTGCCTGCGGTACTCCACCCGGCTGGACGGGACCTGCTGGCTGGGGCAGCGGGCCTCGACCCGCAGCCGGTACACCGGATTGCGGCGCAGGATCACGTCAGGGTCGGTCGGCATGGTGGCGGTGGGCTCCGGCGAAGGGGTGGGCGACGGGGACGGCGCTGCGCTCGAAGGCCTGCCAGCGCCGGAGGTGGGCACCCCGGGGCCGGACGCCGGTGGGGTCACCCCACCTGCTGTGGGCCAGCCGGCCAGCCACGGCACGCCGATCGTCGTGACCAGCGCCACCAGGACGAGCCCGCTGACCACGCTCAGGGCCACCAGCCAGCTGCGCGGCCTGGCCGGGGCGACGGTGGAAGCAGGCAGTCCGGACAGTGACGGCGGGGGAGTGGCCGTCCAGTGCGCGGGCTGCGGCGGGTAGGACCAGGCCGGTGCCGCGCCGGTGGCGGGAGCCGATCCGGGCCACGGCCCCTCCCCGTGCTGCTGCCAGCCGACCGGGTGCCAGCCGGCACCAGGGTCGCTGCCGGGCCAGGCAGCGGGCTGCTGCGGAGCGAAGTGCCACGGCCCGGACGGCGCCACCGCTGGCCGGACGGGCTCCGGCGGCAGGCCGTGGTCACCGCCGGCTGGCGGCGGCAGACCGGGGCCGGGTGCGGAACCGGGCTCTGGCCGGTCTGTGCTCATGCGGCGCTCCTGGGCGGGGTCGGGCCCAGCCTAAGCGCTGGTGCCGACGCCTGCGGGATGTCCGCGCGCGGCCGGCTCAGTCCCGGAAGCCGGCGTAGAACACCGCGAGCGCGAAGGCCGCAACCGCCAGCCCCAGCCGCAGCGGGCGCACGGGCGACCGGACCGACTCCACCGCCGTCCACGCCGCCAGGCCGGCCAGCAGCAGGCCGACGACGACACCGGGGAACGGCACCCGCAGGCCGAGGACGGTGATCGCTGCGCCGCCGACGGCAGCCACCCCGCCGAGGAGTTCCAGCACGCCGCGGACGCGCCGCACCGCCGGCACCCAGCCCGGCTCTGCGACCAGCGCCCGACGTCCGGCCACCGGACGCGCGGCGAGCTTGGCCACGCCGGTGACGACGAACCAGGCCCCGACGACGACCGCCAGCACCACGTCGAGCCCGAACCGGTCCACGCGACCTCCCCCTTCGGGCCGAAGTCTAGGGGGTGCCGGCGGGCCCCAGGCGGGCCAGGATGCGGGCGAGGGACGCGCGTTCTGCGGGGTTGAGCCGCCCGAAGAACTCCGCGCCGACCTGCGTCCTGGCAGCAGTCACCTCGGCCAGCGCTGCTGCGCCGGACGGCGACAGGGCCAGCAACCAGGCGCGGCCGTCCTCCGGGTCGGGGCGGCGCTCGACGAAGCCTGCCGCGACCAGGCCGCCCACGGCGTCCGTTGCCGAGCGGGCGGCGATGCCCAGCTCCCCGGCCAGGTCGGACGGGCGCAGCGGCCCGCGCTCACCGACCACCCGCAGCGCGCGGGACTGGTGCGGGCTGAGCCCCAGCGGAGCGATCCGGCGCTGGGTCTCCCTGCGCAGCTGCCGCGCCACCCGCTGGAACGACTCGGCAAGGGCCTCAGGGAATATCTCCACGGGTAACCGCCTTATATGCTGTGGTTACCTCACTATATCGGAGGCCGGCATGGCAGACACCACCCTTCTCGCTCCCGACGTGCGCGGCCCCGCCCGGATCAACCCCGCCGACCGCGCCCAGCTCGCCGAAGCACCGGTGAGCCTGGCCCGCGTGGCGGGGCTGTTCGCAGGGCACGGCCGTCCGCTGGCCGCGGTGACGGCGATCATCGTCTTCGCGTCTGTGGTCGGGCTGGCGCAGCCGTTCCTGCTGCGCGAGGTGATCGATGTCGCCCTGCCCACCGGCGACACCACCCTCCTGGTCTGGCTGGTGGCCGGCATGGTGGCGGTGGCCGCCGTCACCGGAGTGCTCGGCGTGTGGCAAACCTGGCTCGCGACGGCGATGGGGCAGCGGGTCATGCACACACTGCGCACCCGGGTCTTCGCGCACCTGCAGGCCCAGTCGATCGCGTTCTTCAAGCGCACCCGAGGCGGGGAGATCCAGTCCCGGCTGCTGCAGGACGTGGCCGGGCTGCAGGCCGTGATCACCACCACGGCAACCTCGATCGCTGCCAACCTGACCACGGCCGTGGCCACCGCCGCTGCCATGGTGGCGCTCAACTGGCGGCTGTCCCTGCTGTCGCTGGTGGTGCTGCCACCGGCCATCTGGCTGACCCGCAGGGTGGCGCTGGTGCGCAGGGAGCTCACCCTCACCCGGCAGCGGGCGCTGTCCGACCTGCACACCCAGGTGGAGGAGGCGCTCAGCATCAACGGCGCGCTGCTCACCAAGACCCTCGGCAGCGCCCCCGCCAGCGAGCGCCGGTTCGCTGCCACCTCCGCAGAGCTGATCGACCTCGAGGTGCGCTCCCAGCTCGCCGGTCGCTGGCGGATGGCCACGATGGGCATCGTGTTCGCAGCGATCCCGGCAGTGCTGTACCTGGCCGCTGGCTTCCCCGAGGTGTCCGGCGGGCTCAGCATCGGCACGCTGATCGCGTTCGCCAGCCTGCAGACCTCGATCTTCCGCCCGGTCATGGGCCTGCTGAACGTCGGCGCGCAGTGGGTGGCCTCCCTCGCGCTGCTGAGCCGCATCTTCGGCTACCTCGACCTGCCGGTGGAGGTCCGCGAGCCGGCCAACCCTGTCCGTGTCGACCCGGCCCGAGTGCGCGGGGAGGTGCGGTTCGAGCACGTCAGCTACCGCTTCCCGGACGCAAGCAGCGACGCGCTCAGCGGCATCGACCTGACCATCGAACCGGGCCGGACGGTGGCCGTGGTGGGCGAGACCGGCTCCGGCAAGTCGACCCTGGCGTCCCTGCTCGTGCGGCTGGCCGACCCGACCAGCGGCCGGGTGCGCGTTGACGGCGTCGACCTCCGCGACCTCGCCGCCACCGACCGGGCCCGGATCATCGGCATGGTCACCCAGGAGACCTACCTCGCCCACGCGAGCATCGCGGACAACCTGCGCCAGGCGGCACCGGACGCCACCGATGCCGAGCTGTGGGCAGCGCTCGCCGCTGCCCAGGTGGACGAAGTGGTGGCAGCGCTGCCGCAGGGCCTGGCCACCGTGGTGGGCGCACGGGGCCACCGGTTCAGCGGTGGCGAGCGCCAGCGGCTGGCGATCGCGCGCACGCTGTTGGCCAACCCGCCGATCCTGGTGCTCGACGAGGCCACCTCTGCGCTGGACACCGACACCGAGCGGGAGTTGCAGGCAGCCCTCGACCACCTGATGGCCGGGCGCACCACCCTGACGATCGCCCACCGGCTCAGCACCGTCCGCAACGCCGACGAGATCGTGGTGCTCGCCGCCGGCCGCATCGTCGAGCGCGGCCGCCACGCCGAACTGCTGGCTGCCGGTGGCCGCTACGCGCGCCTGAACCGGTGAGGTCCCGGCCGGCCGCCGGCACGCGCTGTTAGCATTCCGACGGTGTCCACACAGTTCCGCGGTGCGCTCGGCGTGGCCGTCCGTGGGACCGGTTCGGTGACCGGCTCGCTCCCGGTCAGCTCGGCTTCGCTGGACCAGCGGTTCGGGCGTCCGCGTGGCACGACCCAGGCCAGGTCCGGGGTGGCCAGCCGGTACTGGGCAGGGCCGGGACAGACCTCATCCTCCCTTGCGGCCGAGGCGATCGAGCTCGCGCTCGACGCCGCCGGCGGGCCCGAACTGGACGCCGTCCTGGTGGCCTCCGTGCTGCCGGAACAGCCGATGCCCACCAACGCGATGCTGGTGCTGGCCAGGCTGGCCGCAGCCACGCCCAACACCACGGCCTTCGACATCAACACCAGCTGCCTCGGCTTCCTCACCGGTCTGGAGGTCGCGGCCTTCGGCATCGCCACCGGCCGCTGGCGGCACGTCGCCGTGGCAGCGGTGGACCTCGCCTCGCCCGGCCTCGACCACGACGACCTCGAGTCGAGCGCGCTGTTCGGGGACGGCGCCGCGGCGGTCGTGCTGGGCCCGGCGACCGCGGGGGAAGGCATCCTGGCCAGCCGCTTCGAGACCCACCCCGACGGCGCCCAGCTCTGCCGGATCGCCGCCGGCGGCACCCGCTGGAACGTCTCCCAGCCGCCGCCGAGCAACCGGGACTACCTGTTCCACATGGACGGCATCGGGCTGATGCGCACCGCGGTGAAGCGGCTCCCCGGCCTGATCGAGGCGACTCTGGCCGAGGCCGGCACCACGCTCGCCGAGCTCGACCTGGTGGTGCCCCACCAGGCCAGCGGCCTGGGCCTGCGGTTCCTGCGCGAGCGCATCGGCGTGCCGCCGGCGAAGGTGGTCGACATCCTCGCCGACCACGGCAACCAGGTCTCCGCCTCGCTGCCCACGGCCCTCGACCACGCCGTCCGCGGCGGCCGCCTGGCGCCGGGCCGGACCGCGCTGCTGGTCGGCACGGGTGCCGGCATCGTGCTGGGCGCGATGGTCCTGCGGCTATGACGGTCCGGCTCACCCTGCTCGAGGCCGGGCGCAGCCGCCAGCTCGAGGCCCTCGCGCGCGCCGGCGGAAGCTGGCGCTGGATCAGCTTCCCCGCCACCGTCGCAGTGGTGGAGCACTCCCGGCACGGTGTGCTGCTGTTCGACACCGGCTACTCCGAGCGGTTCTTCACCGCCACCGCCCGCCTGCCCCAGCAGCTGTACCGCCGGCTGGTGCCGGCCCGGCTCGCCCCGGGCGAGGCCGCAGTGGATCAGCTCGCCGCGCTGGGCATCGAGGCGGCGACCGTCGGCACCGTGCTGCTGTCGCACCTGCACGGTGACCACCTCAGCGGGCTGCGTGACTTCCCGCGGGCAGCGATCCTGCTGTCCGCAGCCACCGACCTGCGCGGCGCAGCGCCGGGCCGCACCGCTACGGGACGGACGGCGTGGCGCACGACGGCCTCCGGCTTCCTGCCCGAACTGCTCCCGGCCGACCTGGCCGGCCGGCGCAGCGACATCGAGGCACTTCCGGAGGTGGCCACCGGCCTGCCGGGCTTCGCCGACGGCCGCGACGTATTCGGCGACGGCAGCGCGGTCGCCGTCCCCCTGCCCGGGCACGCGCCCGGCCACCTCGGCCTCTGGCTGCCCGCCACCCAGGGGCCGCCGGTGTTCCTCGTCGGCGACGCCTGCTGGCTGGCCGCGGCGTTCACCCGCGGCGCCCTACCGCCGGCCCCCGTCCGGGCGCTGGCCGGCCAGGCCGGACCGGCCTACCGGCGGACCGTTGCGGGGCTGGCCGCGCTGGCGCTGGCCCGCCCGGACGTGGCGATCGTGCCCTCCCACTGCCAGGACTCGGTCGCGAAGCTGCGCCGGGAGCTGTCGGCGTGAGCGGGATCAGCAGGGCTGCGGTGCTCGCCGCCTACCTGCAGGTGCGACGCCGGCGCTTCGCCGACCGGGAGGAACTGCTCGCCTGGCAGCGACCCCGCCTGCGGCGCGCGCTCCACCGGGCCCGGGGCAGGTTCGCGTACTACCGCGACCTGCCCGGCGCCGGCCTCGCCGACTTCCCCGAACTCGACCGGGCCGCCTGGCTGGCCGGCTTCGACCGCCTCAACGACCGCGGCCTCACCCTCGAACAATGCCTGGCCGCAGCCCGGCAGGCCGAGGCCGGCCGGCAGTTCGACACCGCCCTGCGGGGGCTGTCGGTGGGGCTGTCCAGCGGCACTTCCGGCGCCCAGGGAGCGTTCCTGACCAGCCCGGCCGAGCGGGCGCGCTGGGCCGGAAGCATCCTGGCCAAGGCGCTGCCCGGCGGACTGCTCGCCGGGGCACGCGTGGCGCTGGCGCTGCGCGCCGGCGGACCGCTGTACGCAGCAGTGGACGGCGGCCGGGTGAGCTTCCGGTTCGTCGACCTGTACGCCGGGCTGCCTGCCCAGGCCGCAGCGCTGGCCGCCTACCGGCCGACCGTGCTGGCTGCGCCGCCGGTACTGCTCGACCTGCTCGCGACCGAACGGCTGGCCGGGCGCCTGCCGATCGCGCCCGCGCTGGTGTACTCGATAGCCGACGTCCTCGATCCCGACGTCGAGGCGCGGATCGCGGCCGGCTTCGGGGTGCGGGTCGGCCAGGTCTACCAGGCGACGGAGGGCTTCCTCGGCATCACCTGCGACCACGGCCGGCTGCACCTGAACGAGGACCTGGTGGTGGTCGAGCGGCGCGACCTTGGTGAGGGGCGGTTCGTGCCGGTGGTCACCGATCTGTACCGCACCAGCCAGGCCGTGATCCGCTACCGCATGGGTGACGTGGCGGTGGCAGCCGGACCCTGCGCGTGCGGCTCGCCGATGCAGGCCGTGGCCCGGGTGGAGGGGCGCGCCGACGACGTGCTGCTGCTGCGCCGGGCGGACGGCTCGACCGGACACTGCTACGCCGACCTGGTGCGGTCGCTGGTGCTGGGCGTGCCCGGCGTGGCCGACTTCCAGCTGGTGCAGCAGGCACCGGACCGGCTCGTGCTCGCAGCCGACCCGGCCGGTGGCTGGCCGGCTGCTGCCGCGGCGTTGCGCCAGGGGCTCGCCGCGGCCGGCTTCGCCGTGCCGGAGGTGGCCGAGGGCGGGTTCGCCCCGCCCGACCCCACCAGCAAGCGGCGGCGGGTCAGCCGCGCCTGGCGATGACCTCGGCGATCGCGGCCTCGGTGGCCGCGTAGGGGTCGCTGCGGGCCACAGCAGCCTGCAACGGCCCCACGCCCGGCAGGCCGGACAGCGCCGTGGCCAGGGCGCCGGCGGTCGCTGCGGACGTGAGGTCGCGGATCCGCAGCGCCGCCCCCCTGGCCACCAGCCGCGCTGCGAAGTCGGGCTGGTCGTAGTCGTGCGGCCACACCAGTGCCGGCAGCCCGGCCCGCAGCGTGCTGTAGGTGATGCCGGCGCCGCCGTGGTGGATCACTGCTTCGAAGCCGCCGAGCACCTCGTCGTAGGGCAGGTAGTCGTACACCAGCACCCGGCCACCGGCCGGTACCGGCGCTGAACCGGCGGCAGCCTTGCCGAGGGTCACCACGAACTCGTGGCCGCCGAACCGGTCGGCCAGCGCCCGGACGCCACGCACCAGCTCGTCCTTCGCCCACCACAGGTGGGTGCCGAGCGTGACCAGCACCCGCCGTCCGGGCCGGCGCAGCTCTGCCGGAACCACGGGCGCCACCGGGGACTCCGTGACCGGCCCGACGAGGTGGAACGCCGCTGGCCAGGTGCGTGCGAACTCCAGCTCCGCGACCCCGAGCCCGAGGATGCACGTGGGGGAGTAGACGGCCTCCGACCCGTCCGTCCGGTAGACCCCGGTGCCGAGGGCGGCGAGCTCGCGGGCGAAGGCCGCTCCCACCGCAAGCTTGAACCCGCGCACCGCCAGGCGGCCGGCAGCGTCGCGCGCGTGGTGCCAGGCGCGGGTGGGCTCGGACCAGCCGCCGCAGTAGGACGGTGTCCCGGTGGCGGACTCGATCGCGAACGGGGTGGGGATCGTGGTGATCCAGCCGGTGCCGGCGGCCTGCGCGGCCCAGCCGGCCACCGGCGCGGTGAAGTCGGCCAGCACCACAGCCGGCGCGTCCCGGGCGAGCAGCGCGTCGAGCTCGCGCCGGGCTGCGGGCAGCAGGGCCAGGTTCTGGCGCAACTGGGCGACCAGCCGCAACGGGTTGTGCCCCACGGCGCGGGAGGTGTTGGCGATCTGGTCGAACGCTTCCGGGTGGTCGGCCAGGATCGGGTCGGCGCGGAAGCCCAGGGCACGCAGCACCGGCAGGCCCCCGGGCGCGGTGGCGAAGCCGACGTCGAACCCGCGCTCGCGCAACCGCCTGCCCAGCGCCACCAGGGGGAACAGGTGGCCGGCGAACGGCGGCGCCACCAGCAGCAGGCGGCTCACCACGGCCTCCGGGCCGCCTCGGCGACGAGCTCCCTGACCTCGGGCAGCCCGACGTAGCCCAGGTGGCCGCAGCGCACCCGCCGGTGCACCGGCCCGCGGTAGCCGAGCCGCGACACCAGGTCGCCACCACCCTGGGCCACCACCAGGTCGAGGTCCGGCGGGACTACCCGGCACACCGGCCCGAGGGCCACCACCCGCAGCCGCGGACCGGCGGGCAGGGCCGGCAGGCCGGTGGCGAGCAGTTCCAGCCCGAGGCTGCCGCACACCAGGAGCAGCCGCGCACCGGCCGCTGCGAAGAAGGGGGAGAGGGCCGCGGCCACTTCGGCCGTGGCGCCGGGGCGGCCGAGCGCGGCGTACTGCCGCGCGTTCCGCGCCGACGCAGCCAGCAGCGCGCTGCGGTGCCAGGCCGCCGTCTGCTCGGGGAAGGGGTAGCCGGTCTCCACCGGGTTGAAGCCGGCCGGCTCCGCCGCTGCGAGCAGCCGCCGCTGGTCGGGGGAGAGCGCTGCGTGGCGCGGCGAGCTGCGTCCCGAGAGCCAGGCCACCCGGTCGGCCACTTCGGCGCTGGTCACGGCCGTACCCGTCCGGAGCGGTCCAGCACCATCGGCCGGCCCCGCCACACGATCCGGCCCGGGCGCACCACGGTGGCCAGCGCGTGCAGCGGCACCGCGAGGTCCGAAACCACCTCCAGCGCAGTGCCGGCGGCGGTCTCTGCCGTGCCCAGCAGCCGGCGCCGCAGGACGGCGGCGCCGAGAGCCTTCGCCAACAGGCCGGCCACGACGGCTGCCGCCAGCCGGCCGGATCCGGCGAACGCTGCCAGCGTGAGGGCAAGCAGCGGCAGCAGGCCGGGGAGCAGCACGAGGACGAGGATCGGCAGGTTGAGCTCGGTCCGCAACAGCCTGCCGGTGAACACCAGCCAGCGGCGCAGGATCCGCAGGTAGCCCCGCGCGTCGGGGACGGTCGTGCGCAGCGGGTGGGGGATCGCGGCCTGCACGAGGCGCTGGCCGGATTCCCGGTACCGCAGCGCCAGCTCGTAGTCGTCGCAGACCAGGTGCTCGATGGCGGCGAAGCCACCGGCGCGTTCCAGCGCCGCGGCTGTGGTCAGGTAGAACATCCCGTTGATCGTGACCGGCGGGGCCAGGCGTGCCAGCGGGAGGTAGGTGAGCAGCGAGTTGCCGTTCACGAAAGCTGCCACCAGTCGCGTCCAGAGGTTGCCCTCGGCGACGTAGTAGGGCACTCCGGTCACCAGGTCGCCGTCCTCCAGGGCTGCCGCCGCACGCGCCAGCGAGCCGGGCGGCAGCACGGTGTCGTCGTCGAGCACCGCCACCAGCCCTTCACCGGGGCGGAGCGCCCGCGCGAGCTTGAACACCTTCGGGTTCACCTCCGGCGGCGCCGGGTCGAACCGAAGCACCTCGACCCGTCCAGCGCCGGCTGCTCCGGCCAGCGCCTCGGCCACCCGGATGCCTTCGGCGTCGTTCTGGTCGACCAGCCAGCGGAACCTGGCCAGGGGATGGCCGGCAAGGTTGGCGGCCAGTTGGGTGCCCAGCTGCGGGTCGCCGGACAGGATCGGCTGCAGCACCACGACCGCCGGTTCCGGCCCGCCCTGCGGCGGTCGCCACGCCCGCACCGCCAGCACCGTCCGGAGCGCGGTGAGCCCGAGGTAGAGCCCGAGCAGCGCCCAGCCGAGGGCCTCAGCCACGCCCGTCCCCCACGAGTTCGGCGACGGTGGCTGCAACGGTCACCGGGGGCGGCCCCAGCGCAGCCTGCACCGCGGCCGGGTCGAACGTCTTCGACGTGGCGAACATCGAGATGCCGTACCGGGTGATCGGAGGCTCTGCGTAACCGCCGAACCGGGCCGAGCGCCACTCACCCAGGCCGGCCAGCGCCAGCGCGAGCCCCACCGGCACTCGCGGCCGCCGGGGCGCGACACCGAGCCGGCCGAGCACGTCGTCGACGAACGGGTCCAGCTCGACGTGCTCGCCGTTGGTCAGGTTCAGGTCACCGGTGAACCGGCGGGCCACGGCCTCCAGCAGGTAGTGCGAGACGGTCGCCACCGGGGTCAGGTCGGCCTGCACCCTTCGCCCGTCCCTGCGGGCCAGCCGCGGCAGCACGCCGCGGCGGGCTGCGGCCACCACCCGGGGCAGCAGCACCGTGTCGCCGACGCCGAACACCGCCCGGGGCCGCAACACGGCCCAGTCGCCGGGGTACCCGCGGGTCAGGCGCTCCCCGGCGAGCTTGGTGCGCGAGTAGTCGTTGATCTGGCGGGAGGGGATCGGGGTGCGCTCGGTGATGCCGAACTGGTCGGCCGAGGTGTAGAAGACCGAAGAGGAAGACACGTAGAGCACGTGCGGACGCCCGTGGGCCCGCGCCCAGCGCAGCACGTTCGCGGTTGCCTCGACGTTGTGGCGCCAGTAGGCGGCCGGCGCGGCCCACGGGGTGGCGAGCCCGGCCGCGTGCACCACCGCGGCCACCGGCTCGTCGAGCGTGAACGGCTCACCCAGGTCGTGGCGCACGTAGCTGGTGACCGGCCCGGCCGGTGCCGCTGCCCTGCCCACACCGACCACTTCCCAGCCCCTGGCCAGGGCGTCGGTGGCCACCCGGGCACCGATGAAGCCGTTGCTTCCGGTCAACAGGATCCGCACGCAGCCAGAGCCTAGTGCCCGGCCGCGGTGGCAGAATCGGGCAGGTGTCGCGTTCGGTCAGCGTGGTCTCCGGCCTGGACCAGGCCCCCGGCCATTGGCTGCGTGCCGGCCTGATCGCCTGGCCGGCCACGCTGCTGCCGCCACGGGACGACCCGGCGGGCCTGGACTGGCTGCTGCACACCTCGGCCGATGGCCAGATCGATCCGCGGGCCAGCGAGCCGCTGCCTTGGGCCACGGCCGCGCTCACCCTCGATCCCGAGGGGTTGCCGGACGAGGTGGCCGCGGCATTCCCGCACCTGCGCGGACACCTCGCGCTTCGGCTCGGCCAGCAGGCAGCGGCCGGCGCCGCTGAGGCGCTGCGCGGTCAGGTGGTGGTGAGCGCGCACCTGCCTTCCGGGCGGCTGGTGAGCGCCGGGCGGCTGCAGGTGCCCGGCGTCCTGGACGACCTGTACGCGGCAGCGGCCGATGCGGAACTCGGCCCGCAGTGCCACTTCGGCACGCCGACGCTCCGGCTGTGGGCGCCGACCGCCCGCCGGGTGACGCTGCTGCTGTGGCGGGGCGGGTCAGCGCTCGACGCCGCGCCGGAACGGCACCGGATGGTGCCGGCGCCGGACGGCACGTGGGCGGTCACCGGCGACCGCGGCTGGCTGGACGCCCGGTACCGGTTCGAGGTGCGCGTGTACGTCCCGGAGAACGACCGCGTGGTCGACAACCAGGTCACCGACCCCTACTCGCGGGCGCTCACGGTCAACTCCACCCACTCGGTGCTGGTGGACCCGGCCCGGCCGGACCTCGCCCCGGAGCAGTGGCTGCACACCCCGGCGCCGGCGCTGGCCAGCCCGGTGGACCAGGTGATCTACGAGCTGCACCTGCGGGACTTCTCCATCAACGACGCCAGCGTCCCCGAGGAGCTGCGGGGGAGCTTCCTCGCGCCGACGGTCGCCAGCGCAGGCATGGCACACCTGCGCCGGCTGGCCGAGGCCGGGCTGAACACCGTCCAGCTGCTCCCGCTGTTCGACAACGCCACCGTGGAGGAGCACCCGGAGCAGCAGGTCAGGCCGGTGTGGGAGCAGCTGAAGCTGCTCCCGCCGGACAGCCCGGAGCAGCAACTGCGGGTGCGCCAGGCCGGCGGCAGGGACGGCTTCAACTGGGGCTACGACCCGTGGCACTACTTCGCCCCCGAGGGCTCCTTCTCCGCCACGCTGGCCAGCGCCGACGGGGCGGGGCGGGTACGGGAGTTCCGGGCCATGGTCGGCGCCTTCCACGCAGCCGGGCTGCGGGTGGTCCTCGACCAGGTGTTCAACCACACCGCCGGCTCCGGTCAGGACCAGTCCTCGGTGCTCGACCGGATCGTCCCCGGGTACTACCACCGGCTCGACGCAGGCGGGGAGGTGGAGACCTCCACGTGCTGCCCCAACGTCGCCACCGAGCACCGGATGGCCGAGAAGCTGATGGTCGACGCGTGCGTGTTCTGGGCCAGGCAGTACCGGGTGGACGGCTTCAGGTTCGACCTCATGGGGCACCACAGCCGGGCCAACCTGCTCGCCGTCCGGGCTGCGCTGGACGGGCTGACCCCGGACGTCGACGGGGTGGACGGCCGGGCGATCACCATGTACGGCGAGGGCTGGAACTTCGGCGAGGTCGCCGACAACGCCCGGTTCGTCCAGGCGAGCCAGGGCCAGCTCGGCGGCACGGGCATAGCCACCTTCTCCGACCGGCTGCGCGACGCGGTCCGGGGCGGCTCGGCGTGGGACCCCGACCCCAGGGGCCAGGGCTTCGGCACCGGCCTGCTCACGGCCGACAACGGCAGCGGGATCAACGGCGACGAGCGCATCCAGGGCGAACGGCTCGCCTGGTACACCGACCTCATCCAGCTCGGGCTGGCCGGCAACCTGCGCCAGTTCCGCTTCGGCTCCAACTCCCACCACCGGGAGCTGCGCGGCGATGAGCTCGACTACGGCGGCCGCCCCGCCGGCTACGCCGACTCCCCTGCGGAGGTGATCAGCTACGTCGACGCCCACGACAACGAGACGCTGTTCGACGCGCTCACCCTGAAACTGCACCCGGCCACGCCGATGGCGGACCGCGTGCGGTTGAACACCGTCTGCCTGGCGCTGGCGACGCTCGGCCAGAGCCCTGTGCTGTGGCACGCGGGCACCGACATCCTGCGCAGCAAGAGCCTCGACCGGAACTCCTACAACTCCGGCGACTGGTTCAACTTCCTCGACTTCACGCTCACCGACAACGGCTTCGCAGCCGGCCTGCCCCCGGAGGTGGACAACGGCTCGAAGTGGCACGTGCTCGCCCCGCTGCTGGCCGACCCGCGGCTCAAGCCCGGCCCGGAGCACCTCCACGCGGCCCACGAGCAGGCCCTGGACCTGCTGCGGCTGCGCTCGTCGACCCGGTTGCTGCGGCTCGGCACAGCCGAACGGGTGCTGGCGAAGGTGTCGTTCCCGGTCTCGAACAGCTGGCAGCAGGTGCCGGGGGTCATCGTGCTGGCCGTCGACGATTCCACCGACCCGGTGGACGAGCGCTGGGCGGGCCTGCTCGCGGTGTTCAACGCCACCGGCTGGCTCGTCCGCCAGGGCGTTCCGCTCGACCTGTCCGGCTTCGGCCTCCACCCGGTCCAGGCCGGTGGTGCCGACGACGTGGTGCGCGGCTGCGAGGTCGGCCAGGACTGGGTGACCGTGCCGGCCAGGACTGCTGCGGTGTTCGTCCGACCCCGCTGATCAGTTGTCGTAGAGGTCGGCCAGCAGCGTGCGGTCGACGAGGTCGAGCACCTCAGGCTCCCTGGCCGCGTCAAAACCGTGGGCGAAGCAGCGCCCGCTGGTGCGCAGCAGCTCCAGGTCGCCGGAGTGCAGCGTGGTCCGGCCACCCTCGGCGGCCGCCCGGGCGCTGTGCACGAAGGTCAGCGACGGCCGGATCACCCGCTCCCTCGGCAACGCTGCGATCACCGTGGGCACCATCAGTTCCTCCGGGTGACGGGTCTGCCGGAAGAAGCGCACGAACTCGTCCTCCTGCGCGACGAAGGCCAGCACGGCCTCGGCCGCCGCAGCTGGCAGCGCCCACCACGGCGAGCCGACGAACGGGCTGCGGCCGCCGAGGGCGCGGGCGACGTCCCGCCTGCCCAGCGCGCCGAGCACCAACTCGTTCACCAGGCGGTCGGCAAGGCCGTGCTCGGTGCGGGTGGGCCGGTAGCGGAAGTCGAGGCGGTCCTGCACCTCCGGCTGGGCGTCGACCGGGCGGACGTCGGCGTAGATCGCGCCAGAGGTGAGTTCGTCACGCAACTGCTGGTCGGTGCGGATCGGGTAGTCGAGGTCGGTCAGCAGCACGTAGTAGCCGGAAGGGACCTCCGCCATGGCGAACTCCAGCGCCCCGAGCGCCGCGGCCACGGCTGCGTAGCTGCCCGGGCGCACGACCTCACGGTGGTCGAGGAAGCGCAGTTCACCACTCGTGGGCGGGATCGACCGCTGCACTGCGGCCAGGTCCCGCTTGGCCTCCAGGTGCACGACGAAGGCCGCCTCCGGCCCGTCGAGCCGGGCAACCAGGCGGGCCAGCTGCTCGGGCCTCTCTTCGGCGAGGATGAGGTAGCAGATCCGCATGCGCCGACCCTAGGGGATCAGCACCGCCCCTCAGACGAAAATGATCTGGGCGCCCTCGGAAACCTCCATGAAGTCCGATGCGCTGATCACGGCCTCAACGCCCTCGTACAGGTCGGCCTCGTTGAGCCGCATCATGTCGAACGACATCCGGCACGCCCAGAGGTGGCCGCCCATCTCCACGATCTGCTCCAGCATTTCCGGCACAGTCGGCACCTCGAGGTCGGCGATCTGCTTGCGCATCATCCTCGTGGCCATTCCGGTCATCCCCGGCACGCCGCCGAGGAAGGCCGGGATCGGCAGCGCCGGGGCCTGGGTGAGGTGCATCGCGGTGTTGCCGAGCATGGTGAACTTCAGGTCGTCCATGCGGGACTTCGTGATCATGTCGAAGCCCCAGAACGTGAAGAACAGGTGGGTCTCGATCCCCTCTCCGAGCGCGGCCGCGCCCAGGATCAGCCCGGGGTAGGCCATGTCCAGGTTGCCCTTGGAGCAGATGATCACGAGCTTGCGCTGCACCGCGGTGCCGGGCTCGGGACGGTCGGCGCCACCGAAGTCGGGGACGAGAGTGGGTTCGGTAAGGGTTTCGGTCATCTCAGCTCTCCTAGACGCAGCCCTTGGGCTTGGGAAGCCCGGCGATGTAGGCCATCTTCTTGGCCGGCTTGCCGGGGAACAGCGCGAACAGTTCCTTGATCGGGTAGCCCCCGACGGTGCTCGACCGGCGCAGGGTCGCGGTCTCCCCGCGCGCCGGGTAGTCGCCGCGCAGGAAGCGGATCGGTCCCCAGTGCGCGTCGGTCATCTCGATCCCGATCAGCCGGGCGAGTTCGGCGCCGAGCTCCTCGTCCCACTGGTCGTAGGTGGTCAGGAAGCCCTCGTCGTTCACGTCGATCGGGCGTCCGGCGATCATGGTGGTGGGCATGCTTCGGCTCCTCAGAACTTCGGGATGATCGGGTTCGGCAGGACGGTGGCCGGGTCGGCGGTGGAGTCCACGCCGGGCCGGTCGACGTAGCCCGCCGGCGCTCCGGACGGCCGCGGCGCCGCCGCAACCGGAGCCGGGCGGGGGGTGGCCAGCAGTGTGGTCTCCAGCTTCGGCCGGACAGGCCGGGCCCTCAGCTGGTCGGCCCCTGCGGTGGGGTTCGGCTTCGGGGCCGGGCTCGACTGGGCCTGCCCGGTCGGCAGCCCGGTGCCCGCCGGGGTGACGTCGGCCTCGACCCGCTTGCCCAGCAGGCTCATGGTGGTCGGGATCATCGGGATCGGCCGCCCGGGCAGCAACAGGTGCCAGTAGATCCAGCGGAACGCGAGCTTGCCGAGGTGGTTCAGGCGGGTCTCGGCGAGCAGCTTGAACGGCCCGACGCCGGGCAGCGGGAAGTTCCCGGTGAACGGCTCGGTGGTGTAGTTGAAGTCCAGCAGCATACCCTTGCGGTTGCCCGACTCGATGAAGCAGTTCGCGTGCCCGTCGAAGCTGTGCGTGGCCGGCCGGCCGTTGAACTCGTCGAGGAAGTTGTGCACGAAGACGTCGACCGAGAAGTGCGCGACCGAACCGGCCTTCGACGTCTGCAGGGTGCCCGCGTCGCCCAGCACCCACACGCCCGGGTGGGCGAGCGAGGCCATGGTGTGCTGGTCGCAGGGCACCAGGTTCAGCTCGTCGCCCATGCCCGAGCGGGCCACCCAGTCCGCACCCATGTTCAGCGGCACCGTGACCAGCAGGTCGAAGCCGATCCGCCGGCCGTCGAAGGAGACCAGCTCTGCGGCGTCGTTGTCGATCTGCTCGACCGCGAAGTCGGTCTCCAGTGCGATCTGCCGGTCGGTCAACGCCGTGGCGAGCTCGCGGGAGGCGACCGGCTTGGTGAACGCCCCGTCCAGCGGGGTGACGTAGGTGAGCTCGGTGCGTTCCCTGATGCCGTGCCTGCGCAGCCAGTCGTCGGCGAGGAAGGTGAACTCCATCGGCGCCACCGGGCACTTGATCGGCATCTCGGTGATGTGCACCACGAGCCGGCCGCCGCGGAACCGGCGCATCGCCTCGGTCAGCGCCTGCGCCCCGGGAAGGCTGTAGAACTCGTGCACCTTGTCGCCCCACAGCCGGCCCTGCATGCCGGGGGTGGCGTCCGGACGGGGCGCGACCCCGGTCGCGATCACCAGGTAGTCGTAGGCGAGCGAGCGCCCGTCGGCGAGGTGGACGCTGCGGTGGGCGGGGTCCACCCGGTCGATCTCGGTCAGCACCAGGTCGATGCCGTCGCTGAGGAAACGGTGCCGGGAGCGGACGATGTCGGTGGTGTTGTAGATGCCGAACGGCATGAACAGGTAGCCCGGCTGGTAGTGGTGCGCGTCGTCGCGGTCCACCACGGTGATGTGCAGTTCGTGCGCGCCCAGTTCCGCGCGCAACTTGTTGGCCACCATCGTGCCGGCGGTGCCCCCGCCGAGAATCACCAGTCGCCTCATCATTGAGCTCCGTCTAAGCAAGACTACGTATGCGATACCCCCGAGGGTATACCCGGTCCCGGCTTTGGGCAATGGGGTTGGGTTGCGATGCCACGGCGACATCCGGCCCGTCGGCAAGCGACTCCCGGCGGGTGTGAAAGGCTGGCCGGGAACGCCGGGACGACCGGTATTATGACGTTTCAAAATCGCTACGGAGGGCCGAGGATGACCGATTTCGCGTGGACGGATGCTGACCAGCGGGCCGTGGACACCGCACGGGTGCTGGCCGCAGACGCAGTGGAGAAGGTCGGCAACGGCCACCCCGGCACGGCCATCTCCCTCGCCCCGCTGGCCTACCTGCTTTACCAGAAGGTGATGACCGGTGACCCGGCCGATCCCACCTGGGTCGGCCGCGACCGGTTCGTGATGTCGGCCGGGCACTCCTCCCTGACCCAGTACTGCCAGCTGTTCCTCGCCGGCTACGGGCTGGAGGTGGCGGACCTCGCCGCGCTGCGCACCACCGGCTCGCTGACCCCGGGCCACCCAGAGTACGGGCACACCAGGGGCGTCGAGTGCACCACCGGCCCGCTGGGGGCCGGCATTGCGAACGCAGTCGGCTTCGCGATGGCCGCCCGCCGCGAGCGGGCGCTGCTCGACCCGGCCACCCCGTGGGGCGAGCCCAGCCTGTTCGACCGCTTCGTCTACGTGATCGCCGGTGACGGCTGCATGCAGGAGGGCGTGGCGTCGGAGGCTTCGAGCCTCGCCGGTGCGCAGAAGCTCGGCAACCTGGTGCTGATCTACGACGACAACCGCATCTCGATCGAGGGCGAGACCCAGATCGCGTTCACCGAGGACGTGGCCGCCCGTTACGCCGCCTACGGCTGGCACGTGCAGCACGTCGACTGGACCAACGGCGGCACCGGCTACACCGAGAACGTGCAGGGACTGTACGAGGCGATCGAGGCAGCCAAGGCGGTCCAGGACAAGCCCTCGTTCATCCGGCTCAGCACCGTGATCGGCTGGCCGCTGCCCACCAAGGCCGGGCACCACTCCGTCCACGGCGCGAAGCTCGGTGGCGAAGAGGTGGCAGCACTGAAGCAGCTGCTCGGCTTCGATCCGGCGCAGTCGTTCCAGGTGGAGCCGGAGATCCTCGAGCACACCCGGTCGAACGCCGCGGCGCGCGCCGCAGCGGCGAAGGCCGCCTGGGACGAGAAGCTCCAGGTTTGGCGTCGCGACAACGCCGACCAGTCCGCTCTGCTCGACCGGCTGCTGGCCCGCGAACTGCCAGCCGGACTGGCCGATGCGCTGCCGGTGTTCGCACCGGGCAAGAAGTCCACGCGGGCGGCCTCCGGAGAGGTGCTGTCGGCGCTCGCCGACGTGGTTCCCGAGCTGTGGGGCGGCTCAGCCGACCTGGCCGGTTCCAACAACACCACGATGAAGGGCCAGCCGTCGTTCCTGCCGCCGGAGCAGTCCTCGCACGACTTCAAGGGCGACTACTCGGGCCGGACCCTCCACTTCGGCATCCGCGAGCACGCGATGGGCAACATCCTGAACGGCATCACGCTGTCGGGGCTGACCCGCGCCTACGGCGGCACCTTCCTGGTGTTCGCCGACTACATGCGGGCCTCGGTGCGGCTGGCTGCACTGCAGAAGGCGCCCTCGATCTTCGTCTGGTCGCACGACTCGATCGGAGTCGGCGAGGACGGACCCACCCACCAGCCGATCGAACACCTCGCCTCGCTGCGCGCGATCCCGGGCCTGGACGTGATCCGTCCGGCGGACGCCAACGAGACCGCGCAGGCGTGGGTCCAGGCCCTGGCCAACACCGACCGGCCGAGCGCGATCGTGCTGTCCCGCCAGGACCTGCTCACCGTCGACCGCAGCCAGCCCGGCTACGCCCCGGCCACCGAGCTGGCCAGGGGTGGCTACACCCTGATCGACGCCGACGGCGACCTGCAGGTCGTGCTGATCGCCACCGGCTCCGAGGTCGAGGTGGCGCTCGGCGCCCGCGACCTGCTGCAGGCGGAGGGCATCGGCACCAGGGTCGTCTCGATGCCGTGCACGGAGTGGTTCGACGCCCAGGACGCCGGGTACCGCGCGAGCGTCCTGCCGCCCGCAGCTGCGAAGGTTGCGGTCGAGGCCGGTGTGCCGATGGGCTGGCGCGAGTACGTCGGCGACGCCGGCGAGATCGTTGCCATCGACCACTTCGGCGAGTCCGCCGCGGGCAGCCTGCTGTTCGCCAAGTTCGGGTTCACACCGGAGAACGTCGCCGCCCACGCGCGGACGGCGCTGGGCAAGGCCTGACCTGACCAGCACGGTCGTCCCAGCCAGCCGGAGCCAGCGGCTGCGCGCCAACGGCGCGCTGCTGCTGGCCTCCGCGCTGTGGGGTCTGGCCTTCGTCGCGCAGCGGGTCGGCGCCGACCATGTCGGGCCGTTCACGTTCACCGGTGTCCGGTTCGCGCTGGGCGCGCTGGTGCTGCTGCCCCTGATCGTCGTCCGGGACCGCGTCCGCCGGGTGCCGGTGGCCAGGCGCAGGGCGGCGAGCGCCGCCGTGGTGGTGCCCGGCATCCTCACCGGAGTGCTGCTCACCATCGCGGTGAACCTGCAGCAGGCCGCGATGAGCGACACCCCGGCCGGCAACGCCGCCTTCATCACCGGGCTGTACATGGTGTTCGTGCCGGTGATCGCGGCGCTGCGGGGACACCGCAGCAGCCTCGCGACCGTGCTCGGGGTGGCGGCCTCGCTGGGCGGGCTCTACCTGATCAGCGTGACCGAGCAGCTCACGATCGGCAGGGGAGAGGTGCTGCTGATCGTCTCCACAGTGTTCTGGGCCGGCCAGATCCTGGTCATCGAGCACTTCAGCAACCGGCTCTCTGCGCTCCGCTTCGCCTGCGCCCAGTTCCTCACCTGCGCCGTGCTGAGCAGCGCGGTGGCGCTCGCCTTCGAGCCCGCAGCGTTCACCGGCCTCGCCGACGCCGCCGTCCCGCTGCTCTACGGCGGACTGGTCTCGGTGGGCATCGCCTACACGCTGCAGGTGGTCGGCCAGCGGCACGCCCTGGCCACGCATGCTGCGCTGATCATGGCGGCGGAGTCGGTGTTCGGGGCGCTGGGCGGGGCGCTGCTGCTCGGCGAGAACATGGGCCTGCGCGGCTACCTCGGCGCCGTCCTGATGATCCTCGGCATCGTGGTCTCCCAGGTCGGGCTGCCGAGGGCGCCGCTGGACCGGATTTCGTCCGCCGAGGACCCGCTCACGTAGCATTGGGGCCGCACGAACCGAGAGGACTTCCCCCGTGGCCCAATCGAGGCAGAAGCTGTCGACCACAGCGAGGATCGGCATCGGTGTGGGCGCGGGCCTGCTGGTACTGCTCGGCGGCGGCTACCTCGCCGGGCACTTCCTCGCCGGCGACAACCTTCCCCGCAACGCTTCGGTCAGCGGCGTCGCCGTCGGCGGGCTGACCGTGCAGCAGGCCGAGGCAAGGTTGCGGGAAGGGCTGGCCGATCGCGCCAGCAGGCAGCTGCAGCTCAAGGCCGGTGACCAGACGATGACGGTCGCTCCGGCAGACGCCGGCCTCGACGTCGACTACCAGGCCTCCGTGGCCCGGGCCGGCGGTGGGCGCAGCTGGAACCCGGCCACGATCCTCACCGTGCTGTTCGGCGGCTCCGACCGCCCGGCCACCCTCGCCGTCGACCAGGCCAGGCTGGACGCCACGATCGCGGCCCTGGCCGAGAAGGTGGACGTGGCGCCGGTGGACGCAGAGGTCAGCTACACGGGACTGAAGCCGGAGCGCACGACCGGCACCGACGGCGTGGCGCTCGACCGGGCGGCGGCAGCGGACGCCATCAAGACGGCCTACCTGAACTCCACTGCCGTTACCGTGCCGGTGGGCGTGGCCGAGCCGGCCGTCACCACGGCGGAGGCCGACGAAGTGGTCTCCGGGCTGGCCGCAACGGCAGTCTCCGCACCGGTCAAGGTCAGCGTGGGCGACAAGGGCAGCATCCGGCTCACCCCCGAGCAGCTCGCCGCCAGCCTGCGGTTCGAGGCGAAGGACGGCGCGCTGGCGCCCGTCTTCGACACCGATGCGCTCGACCGGCAGGTCAGCGGCCCGCTGAAGAAGCTCGGGCTCAGGCAGCCCAAGGACGCCACGATCACCATCCGCAACAACAAGCCGAAAATCATCCCGGCCGTCGACGGGGTCGGCGTCGACCCGAAGCAGCTGGGGGAGGCCATCGTCCCGGTGCTGGAGCGCACCTCCGGCCGCGAGGTCTCGGTGGACGTGAGCCCCCGGGCTGCGGCGTTCAGCACCGAGGACGCCAAGCAGCTCGGCGTGGAGAAGGTGATCGGGAAGTTCACCACCTACTTCCCCGGCAGCGGCTACCGCTACAACAACATCGGCAAGGCGGCCAGGCTGGTCAACGGCAAGTTCCTCAAGCCGGGCGAGGTGTTCAGCATGAACCAGACCCTCGGCAAGCGCACCCGGGCGGCCGGCTGGATGGCCGGGGGAGCGATCGACGGCGGCAAGATCGTCGAGCGCATGGGCGGCGGCATCTCGCAGGCCACGACCACGGTGTTCAACGCGATCTTCTTCGCCGGGCTGGAGGACATCTACCACAAGCCCCACTCCCTGTACTTCAGCCGCTACCCGGTGGGCCGCGAGGCCACGCTCGACTGGGACAGCGTGGACATGAAGTTCCGCAACGACTCGCCCTACGGCGTGGTGATGCAGGCCTGGATCACCGGTCGTCCCGGCACCACCGGCTCGATCACCGTGCGGGTCTGGTCGACCAAGCGGTACACGGTGAAGGCCAGCACGCCGATCCGCAGCAACTACCGCGCACCGGGCAAGACCGTCTACGACGACTCCAAGGACTGCACGCCGCAGAGTGCAATGACCGGCTTCGACGTGCGCTTCCACCGGCTGTTCTACAAGGACAAGAAGCTGGTCAAGCGCGAGCCGTTCAAGTGGAGCTACAACTCCCTCACCCCGGTGGTCTGCGGCAAGAAGCCGTCCGACTGACCCGTCCGCGACGTCGCCCTGGCCGGCTCAGGCCCGTCCGGCCAGCTCGGTGAAGCCCAGTTCGGCCAGCCGGGCGGCCACCGCGTCGTCGGAGGTGCGCACCTGGATGCTCCGCGCGTCGGCGTGGCTGGCCCACCAGGCCACCCCCAGCAGGTCGCCCAGCCCGTCGGTGGTCACCCACTGCGCGCGCAGCACGGCTGGATGGGGCGGCGGGCAGCCCACCGGCCCGAGCGGGCGTGGTGGCCGGCCGTCCAGGAGGTCGCACAGCCGGGCGACGAACACCCGGCCCGCAACGCCGGCCTCCCCGGCCAGCTCGGCCAGCAACTCCCGGGGCGCCCGGACGGGGTCGCGGCCGCGCGCCACGCCCACCGGGCGCCAGGCCAGCACCCGGCTCCACGGCACGTTGTGCACCTGGCCGGAGCGGTCGCGCAGCACCACCCGGGCGGGGTCGGCTGCGGAGACGAAACCCACCAGGTCGCCGGCGGCACCGTCCGGGCGGACGCGGCGCAGGCTCACCCGCAGCCCAGCTTGCGGAAGCCCGCTCGTCACGTCGCCTCCGTTCGCCGGGTCGGTTGTAGAGTGCATCTGGGTTGGCCAGTATCGCCGAAAACAGGAGCCGGTTCATGACGTATGTGATCACTCTGCCGTGTGTGGACGTGAAGGACCTGGCGTGCGTGGAGGAGTGTCCGGTCGACTGCATCTACGAGGGCAACCGGATGCTCTACATCCACCCGGACGAGTGCGTCGACTGCGGTGCCTGCGAGCCGGTGTGCCCGGTGGAGGCCATCTACTACGAGGATGACGTGCCGGCAGACCAGGCCGAGTACTACGACGTCAACGTGCACTTCTTCGACGAGGTCGGCTCCCCGGGCGGGGCGGCCAAGCTCGGCCCGATCGACGCCGACCACCCCACCGTCGCCGCCCTCCCACCGCAGGGCGAGTGACCTCCGGCCTGGCCGGCCGGCTGCCCGACTTCCCCTGGGACTCCCTGGCCGCGGCCAGGGCGCGCGCGGCCGCACATCCTGACGGGATCGTCGACCTCTCCGTCGGCACGCCGGTCGACCCGACGCCTGAGCTCGCCCGCCGGGCGCTGGCGGCCGCGGCCGACGCCCCGGGCTACCCGACCACGTGGGGCACACCGGCGTTGCGCGCGGCGATCCTCGACTACCTGGGCCGGCGCTGGGGCGCGACCGGGCTGACCGAAGCCGGCGTGCTGCCGGTGATCGGCACCAAGGAGCTGGTCGCGCTGCTGCCCGCGCTGCTCGGGCTGGGCGCAGCCGACACCGTGGTGATCCCGACCACGGCCTATCCCACCTATGACGTCGGCGCCCGGATCGCCGGGGCCCGCGTCGTGCCCTGCGACGACCCCGACCGGCTCGCCGGCCTGCGCCCAGCACTCGCCTGGATCAACTCCCCGGCCAACCCGCACGGCCGGATCCTCGAGCCGGCGCGCCTCGCGGAATGGGTGGCCGCGGCCCGGGCGGCCGGCGCCGTCCTGGCCTCGGACGAGTGCTACGCAGAATTCGGCTGGGACGCAGAGCCCATGTCCGTGCTGCACCCCGGGCTCAACGGCGGCTCGGTGGCCGGGCTGCTGGCGGTGCACTCGCTGTCGAAGCGGTCGAACGCGGCCGGCTACCGCGCGGGGTTCATCGCCGGCGACCCAGGGCTGGTGCAGCCGCTGCTGGAGGTGCGCAAGCATGCCGGGATGATGGTGCCGGCGCCGATCCAGGCAGCGATGGTTGCGCTGCTGGCCGACTCGGGACACGTGGCCGAGCAGCGGGAGCGCTACCGGCAGCGCCGGGCGCTGCTGCGGCCGGCCCTGGCCGCGGCCGGCTACCGCGTCGAGCACTCCGAGGGCTCGCTCTACCTGTGGTGCACCCGGGACGAGGACTGCCGGGCCAGCGTCGACCACCTCGCCGGGCTGGGGATCCTGGTGGCGCCGGGCGACTTCTACGGAACGGCCGGACGGACCTTCGTCCGGGTAGCCCTCACCGCGACCGACGAACGGATCGCCGCGGCGGCCAGGCGGCTCCTCGGCCAGGCCTGAGGAGAACGGGCGCCGGCCGGCCGGCCCCACTCCACGGGTTGTCCGGCCCGGCGCTCAGCGCTGCGCCGGCTCCGGGAACACCAGCTTCACCTCGGTGGCGCGGCTGGGACCGGTGCCCTGCCACGCCGCCGGGCCACCCCTGGAGTGGGTCCAGCCGTAGGAGCCCACCTGCACCCCGGACAGCCCGTAGTCGGCGGTGGTGGCGATCGCGAGGTGGGCGACGGCCCAGGCCCGTTCGGTGGTCTTCGCCCACACCAGCACGGTGGCTCCGCTCACCTCGGTGGACACCGTTTCGCCGAGGGTCTTGGCCAGGAAGCGGGCCATCCCCTTCGGGTCGGCCTCTGCCGGGGTGCCGATGGCGCAGGTGAAGGAGGCCGGGGTCTCCCCGGTGAGCGAGCTGGCCAGCGTCCGCGCGTTCGGCACGTGCCGCCGGTACGCCTCCGGGTAGGCGCTGCGCTGGACGGCCTGGGCGACGTCGTTGATGTCTCTGGTCTGCCAGCCGTCCACCCGTTCCATGGCCCGGTAGAACTCCCTGCTGCTGTACCAGGGGTCCATGATCTCCGCCACCGTGCCCCAGCCCATCGACGGGCGTTGCTGGAACACCCCGACCGAGTCGGCGTGGCCGTGGTCGAGGTTGCGGATGCCCGACTCCTGGTAGGCGGTCGCGATGCCGATCGACGCCGCCCTCGGCACCAGCCCGCGCCGCACCGAGGTGCCGGCGATGATCGCGGCGATCCTGGCCTGCTCGGGGTCGACCGTCGTGCTGCGGCCGCCGGCGGTGGCGATGCAGCGGTCCTGGATCGGCAGCGGCGACTTGTTGTAGTTCGACCACAGCACCACGCCGCCGGCCACCAGCGCCACGGCCAGGCCGATGCCCAGCACCGCCCAGAAGGTGGCCCGGACGCGCTTCACCTGCACCTCAGTTCGAGTGCAGCGCGGCGTTCAGCTCCACCCCGGTGCCTGCTCGGCTCCGGGCCTCGACCGCGCCGGTGAGTGAGTTGCGCAGGAACAGCAGGCCGCTGCGCCCGCTGAGCTGCGCTGCCTTGACCACCGCGCCGCCGGGCAGGGTCACCTTCGTGCCGGCGGTCACGTAGAGGCCGGCTTCCACGACGCAGTCGTCGCCGAGCGAGATGCCCACGCCCGACTCCGCGCCCAGCAGGCAGCGCTCGCCGATGCTGATCTGCTCCTGGCCGCCGCCGGACAGCGTCCCCATGATCGATGCCCCGCCACCGATGTCGGAGCCGTCCCCGACCACAACGCCCGCAGAGATCCGGCCCTCCACCATGGACGTGCCAAGGGTGCCGGCGTTGAAGTTCACGAACCCCTCGTGCATGACGGTGGTGCCCGAAGCCAGGTGTGCGCCCAGCCGCACGCGGTCAGCGTCCGCGATCCGCACCCCGGAGGGCAGCACGTAGTCGGTCATCCGGGGGAACTTGTCCACGCCGAAGACAGTCACCGGGCCGCGCGCCGAGCGCAGCGCGAGCCGCACCTCCTCGAAGCCGTCCACAGCGCACGGGCCGTGGTCGGTCCACACCACGTTCGGCAGCACCCCGAAGATGCCGGTGAGGTCGATGCTGCGCGGCGCGCACAGCCGGGCGCTGAGCAGGTGCAGCCGGAGGTAGACATCCGCCACCCCGTCCGGCGGCGCGTCCAGGTCGACCTCGACCAGCAGCGGCTCGCTGCGCACCCTGCGCTCGTCGTCGGCCTGCGCAGCGGCCACCAGGGCTCGCGGCGGCTCCGCTGCCGTGGCGGGGCCGAGGGCGGGATCCGGGAACCAGGTGTCGAGGACCTGGCCGGAGGCGTGGATCGTGGCCAGGCCCCAGCCGTGCGCGGGTCGGGTCATGCCGGCCAGCCTACCGGGGGCCGGCCAACGGTCCGCGGGCAGCCGGTGGCGGCGCAGCGCGGCTAGGCTGCCGCCATGGCGCTCGACCTCACCGGTGACCTGGTGGCCCTGTTCCGGCAGGTGGTGGACATCGAGTCGGTGAGCGGGAACGAGCGCGAACTGGCCGACGCCGTGGAGGCGGCGCTGCGGCCGCTGCCGCACCTGCACGTGGTGCGCGACGGCGACACCGTGATCGCCAGCACCCGGCTGGGCCGCGCCGAAAGGGTGGTCGTCGCGGGGCACCTGGACACGGTGCCGGTCGCGGGCAACCTGCCGTCCAGCGTGGTGGGGGACCTGGTCTACGGCCGGGGGACCTGCGACATGAAGGGCGGGGTGGCGGTTGCGCTGGCCTGCGCCGCAACGCTCGACGCCCCGAACCGCGACGTCACCTGGGTCTTCTACGACCACGAGGAGGTGGACGCGCGCGACAACTCGCTCACCCGGATCGCGGCCGAGCACCCGGAGTGGCTGGCCGGGGACTTCGCCGTGCTGATGGAGCCGACGTCGGCGGGGATCGAGGGCGGCTGCCAGGGCACCCTGCGCTTCAACGTCACCACCAGGGGACGCGCCGCGCACTCGGCTCGCGCCTGGCTGGGCAGCAACGCGATCCACGAAGCGGCCGAGCTGCTGGTGCGGCTGGGTGAGTACCGGCCGCGGGAGGTCACCGTGGACGGGCTGGTCTACCGCGAGGGCCTGAACGCCGTCGCGATCAGCGGCGGCATCGCCGGCAACGTCATTCCCGACACCTGCACGGTGACGGTGAACTTCCGCTTCGCCCCGGACCGCGACGCCGACAGCGCCATGGGTCACTGCCGGGAGGTGTTCGCCGGCCACGACCTGGAGTTCACCGACTTCGCCCTGGGCGCCCGTCCGGGCCTTGACCGTCCGATCGCCAGGGAGTTCCTGGCTGCCGTCGGCGGCACCGCGGCCCCCAAGTACGGCTGGACCGACGTCGCCCGGTTCGCGGCCCTCGGCATCCCGGCGGTCAACTTCGGCCCCGCCGACCCCGGCAAGGCCCACGCCGATGACGAGTGCTGCCCGATCGCCGACCTCTACACCTGCCGCGAGGCCCTGTTGCGCTGGCTCGGCTAGCTGTTCTCGGCCACAGCCCGCCCGCCCCTGCCGCAAGCTGTGAGTTGGGCGCCGATGTCGGCGCGTAGCTCACAGCTTGCGAAGGGATTGGGTGCGGCGTTTGGCGCGACGGGCCGACGGCTAGATTGCAGGGGTGAGCAAACGCGTGCGTACGCAGGGGCCGGTGATCCGGCGCCACGACCAGGTGCTGCCGACCACCGCCGACCAGCGCCTGCTGAGCAGCAAGGGCGACGGAGCCTGGGTGCACTCCGACCCGTGGCGGGTGCTGCGGATCCAGGCCGAGTTCGTGGAGGGCTTCGGCACCCTCGCCGAAGTGGGGCCGGGGATCGGCGTGTTCGGCTCGGCCCGCACGCCGCGCTCCGACCCGATGTACGCCGCGGCCACCCGCATCGGCAGGGGACTGGCCGGGGCCGGGTATGCCACGATCACCGGCGGCGGCCCAGGCATCATGGAGGCCGCCAACAAGGGCGCGATCGAGGCCGGCGGGGTGTCGGTCGGCCTGGGCATCGAGCTGCCGTTCGAGCAGTCGCTCAACCGTTACGTCTCCCTTGGCATCAACTTCCGCTACTTCTTCGCGCGCAAGGTGATGTTCCTGAAGTACTCCCAGGGCTTCATCGTGATGCCGGGCGGCTTCGGCACCTTCGACGAGGTGTTCGAGGCGCTGACGCTGGTGCAGACCCGCAAGGTCACCTCCTTCCCGATCGTGCTGTTCGGCAGCGCCTTCTGGGCCCCGATGCTGGACTGGCTGGCCAACCAGGTGCTCGCGCACAGCTACATCTCCGAGGCCGACCCGTCACTGATGCAGCTGACCGACGACCCGGACGAGGCGGTCGCCCTGGTCACCAGCCCCGGGCCGGCGCCGCGGCCGGAGGCTTCGGCCCAGATGTCCTGAGGCTGGGTAGAGTTCGGGCATGGAGTGGGCGTTGTGGATGATCGCGGTGGCGGTCCTCGGCCTGGCCGCGGTCGCCTCCAGCGGCCGGCTGGGTGAAATGCCCGCCACGGTCACCGACACGCCCCGCCCGCACGTGCCGTCCGGCCAGCTCGGCGGTAACGACCTGCGCGCCCTGCGCTTCGCCGTCGTCACCCGTGGCTACTCGATGCAGCAGGTGGATGAGCTGCTCGACCGCGTGGCCCGCCAGCTCGACGAGCGCGCCGAGCAGCCGGACGGGTCCCCGTCCCCGCGCTGACCCCAGCCCTTTGCAGTGGTTCCCGAGCCCGCGGGTCTGCCGGGGATGGAATAATGGCTGTTGTTGGAACCGAACCAGCCAGAAATTGAGGTAGCGATGGCAGCGATGAAACCGCGAACCGGCGACGGCCCGATCGAGGTGGCCAAGGAGGGTCGCGTGATCGCCATGCGTATCCCGGCCGAAGGCGGTGGCCGCCTGGTCATCGAGATGAACGCGAACGAGGCCGCAGAACTGAAGGCGGCCCTGGAAGGCGTCGTCGTCGCCTGAGAATCGAAACCGAGCGGGCCCCGGGGGAAACCCCGGGGCCCGTCGCATTGGTCAGCGTGAGCGGTGGAACTCGATGGCTTTCTCGTAAACCGCGACGGTCTCGCTTGCGATCTTCTCCCAGGAGAATTCATCAATGCAGCGCTGCCGGCCGGCGCGGCCGTAACGCTGCGCCAGTTCGGGGTCGCGGGTGATCCGGTTGACCTCCGCTGCGAAGCGCTCCTCGAAGCCGGAGACGAACCCGGGGTCGTCGGCCTGCTTCGGGTCGTAGGGCACCAGGGTGCCGGTCTCCCCGTCCACGACGACCTCGGGAATGCCGCCGACGGCCGAGGCCACCACTGCGGTCTCGCAGGCCATCGCCTCGAGGTTCACGATGCCCAGCGGCTCGTACACCGACGGGCAGGCGAAGACCGTCGCGTGGGTGAGCACCTGGCGCACCGCGGCCCTGGGCAGCATCTCCTGCACCCACTTCACGTTGCCCGAGCGGGCGCGGCTCAACTCGGCGAAAGCCGCGTCGAACTCGGCCGCGATCTCCGGGGTGTCCGGCGCCCCGGCCAACAGCAGCAGCTGGGTGTCCGGGTCGAACTGCTGCGCTGCCCGCACCAGGTGCACGAGGCCCTTCTGCCTGGTGATCCGGCCGACGAACACCACCAGGGGACGGTCGCGGTCGACGTCGAGGGAGTCCACCACGGCGGTGGCGTGGTCGGGACGGAACTCGTCGGGGTCGATGCCGTTCTTCACGACGTAGACCCGCTCGGGGTCGAGGTCGGAGTAGGAGTCGAGCACGTCGGTGCGCATGCCCTCACTGACCGAGATCACCGCGGCGGCGTCGGTGAAGGCGGTCTTCTCCGCCCAGGACGAGACCCGGTAGCCGCCGCCGAGCTGCTCGGCCTTCCACGGGCGGTGCGGCTCGAGGGAGTGCGAGGTGACCACGTGCGGCACGTCGCGGAACTTGGCACCGATCAGCCCCGCGAAGTTGGCGTACCACGTGTGGGAGTGGATCACGTCCACGTCCCCGATCGCGTTGGCCATGGACACGTCAGCCCCGAGCACACGCAGCGCGGCGTTGGCTCCGGGCGGGAAGTCCTCGGCGTGGGCGGTGGCGCCTTCCCGTGGCTCGCCCATGCACTGCACTTCGACCGACTCGGTGAACTTGCGCAGCTGGGGCACCAACTGGCCGACGTGGACGCCGGCGCCGCCGTAGATGTGGGGAGGGTACTCCCGGGTCAGGATCGAGACTCGCAGGGCCATAGCGCGATCGTGTCACACCAGCCCCGCCGCTGGTACCGCCTTGGGCGGCGATCTTCGCTCCCGCAAGGCGAGGTGCAGACCCGGGCGGCAATTCCGCCGATTTCTTGTGGCAGCCCGGCGCAGGTCCTAGGTTCGGTGACATGACAAGCGGACCGAATGTTCTGTCCATCGTCCTGGCCGGTGGCGAGGGCAAGCGACTGATGCCGTTGACGGCCGACCGGGCCAAGCCGGCGGTCCCGTTCGGGGGAACCTACCGCCTGATCGACTTCGTGCTGTCGAACCTGGCGAACTCGGACCTCACGAAGATCTGTGTGCTGACCCAGTACAAGTCGCACTCACTGGACCGGCACATCTCGCTCACCTGGCGGATGTCGAACCTCCTGGGCAGCTACGTCACCTCGGTCCCGGCCCAGCAGCGCACCGGCAAGCAGTGGTACCAGGGCAGCGCGGACGCGATCTTCCAGTCGATGAACCTGATCAACGACGAGGACCCCGACTACGTCGTGGTGTTCGGTGCGGACAACATCTACCGGATGAACGTCGAGGACATGGTCAACGCCCACATCGATTCGGGCCGGGACGCCACCGTGGCCGGCATCCGGGTGCCCCGCAGCGAGGCGTCGGCGTTCGGCATCATCGACGCAGCTTCGGACGGGAAGATCAACGCCTTCCTGGAGAAGCCGGCCGACCCGCCCGGGCTGCCGGACAGCCCGGAGGAGTCGTTCGCCTCGATGGGCAACTACGTGTTCACCCGCAAGGCCTTCGTAGAGGCCCTCAACGACGACGCTGCCGACGCCGACTCCCGCCACGACATGGGCGGCAACATCATCCCGGCCTTCGTCTCCCAGGGCCGGGCTGCGGTGTACGACTTCACGGCCAACAACGTCCCGGGCTCTACGGAGAAGGACCGCAACTACTGGCGCGACGTCGGCACGATCGAGGCCTACCACGCTGCGCACATGGACCTGGTCTCGGTCGAACCGGAGTTCAACCTGTACAACCGCAAGTGGCCGATCTGGACGTCGCAGGCGCAGCTGCCCGGGGCGAAGTTCACCCTGCGGGGCACAGCGGAGGACTCCATCGTCAGCTCGGGGTGCATCATCTCCGGCGGCGACGTCGACCGCTCGGTGCTGTCGCCGAACGTGATGGTCGACAAGTGGGCCAAGATCGAGGAGTCGGTGGTGTTCTCCGGCTGCCGGATCGGGCGCAACGCCGTCATCCGCCGCGCGATCCTCGACAAGAACGTCATCGTGCCGGACGGGGTCGAGATCGGGGTCAACCTCGAGCACGACCGGGCCCGCGGCTTCCACGTGGAGAGCGGCATCACCGTGGTGGCCAAGAACGCTGCCGTCCCCGGCAACTGGTGACCCGCCTCCTTCGCAAGCTGTGAGCTAACCGCCGACATCGGCGCCCAACTCACGGCTTGTGCGGTTGGTGGGCGGGTTCAGGCCGTCCCGGACGGGCCCGGGAGCGGGAACAGGTCCAGGTGCACCCGGAAGCGCCGGGCATCGTCCGGCGGCCGACGGTCCCGCACCGCCTTGGAGTGCCGCTCCAGCACCTCCGCCAGCTCCTTGGCCAGCTCCCTGGACTCGGCGTTGGTCAGTGAGAGGCTGGAGGAGGACAGCATCGCGTCCTCGTCAGCGGGGTCGAAGTTGTTCAGCCACGAGGTGAGCGCGGCTGCGCGCTCAGCGATCACCTGCCGCACGATCGCCTTGGCCGGCCCGGCGGAGACGGGGTCGCGGAAGAGGTCGGGCTCGCTCAGGTTGAAGCCGACGGCGCGCCACCAGCGTTCCCGCCCGCCGGTGTGGTTCGGGTCGTCCTCGACGAAGCCGTGGCGTTCGAGCTGGCGCAGGTGGTAGCTGGTCTGGCCGCTGCTCTCACCCAGGATGCGGGCCAGCTGGCTCGCGGTGGCCGCCCCCAGGCGCTGCAACTCGCCGTACATGGACATTCGCAGCGGGTGCGCGAACGCCTTCAGCGACTCCGGGCCCACCTGCACCGCGCGTTCGTTGACACTCTCGTCCGGGCTCTTGCGCTCAGCCATGTGCAGAGATACCTTTGCATAGATTCCTTTGCAGAGAAGTCTCTGCATGAGGTCAGCATAGAAGGGGAAGCGCATGAGCACAGCAGTCCGCGCCGTCGAGCAGGTGGAGACCCCGGCCCGCAGGTTTGGCCTGGGCCGCCCGTTCGCAGCCCAGCTCGCCTCCACCGGGCTGGCGAACCTCGGGGACGGGGTGCTCACCACGCTCGCGCCGCTCGTCGCGCTCGGCCTGACCACCTCGCCCGCGCAGATCTCACTGCTGTCGGCTGCGGCCTGGCTGCCCTGGCTGCTGCTGGGAATCGGCGCGGGGGTGGTGATCGACCGCGTCGACCGGCGCCGCGCGCAGGTGCTGGCGCTGACCATGCGGGCAGCCGTCCTGGCCACCGGGGCGGCGCTGGGGTTCGCCGGAGCCCTGAGCATGCCGCTGCTGGTCGTGCTGGTGCTGGTCTACGGCGCCACCGAGGTGTTCGCCGACCTGGCCGCCACGTCGATCGTGCCGGACCTGGTGCCCGCCGAGCGCCTGCCTGCGGCGAACGGACGGGTGGTCGGCGTGCAGCAGGTCGCCAACGTCTTCCTCGGTGCGCCGCTGGCCGGCGTGCTGGTCGTGCTGGGGGCCGGCATCGGCTTCGGCACCTCCGCGGCGCTCGCTGCGCTGGCGGCCGTGGTGCTGGCCGTCGGGCTGCGCGGCAACTTCCGCAAGGCGCCGGCGGCCGGCCGTGCCAGCAGCCCGCTCGCCCAGGTGCGGGAAGGGCTGGCGTTCGTGGTGCACCACCCGGTGATCCGGCCGCTGGTGCTCACCTCCAGCGTGCTCAACCTTGCCAGCACCGCCTACTTCGCGGTGTTCGTGCTGTGGGCGGTCGGACCCGGCTCGGCGATGGGGCTCACCGAGGCGCAGTACCCGCTGGTCATGCTGGGCTTCGCCGCGGGCGCAGTCGGTGGGTCCCTGGTCACCGAGGCCGTCACAGCCCGCCTCGGGGAGGTGCGCACCATGGTGGCCAGCCTCACCGGCAGCGTTCTGCTGATGCTGGTGCCGGTGTTCTGGCCGAACGGCTGGGCGGTCGCGGGCGCGGTCACGCTGATCGGCATCACCAACACCGTGGGCAACGTTGTGGCCCAGTCGCTGCGGCAGCGGCTGGTGCCCGGCGAACTGCTCGGCCGCGTCGGCGGCGCCACCCGCACTCTGGCCTTCGGCCTCATGCCGCTCGGCGCCGTGCTCGGCGGGCTGGTGGCCGAACAGGCCGGCCTGGCCACGACCTTCCTCGCAGCGGTGGGACTGTCGCTCGTCGCTTGCGGCTACGTCGCGCTCACCGTCCGGACGGCCACGATCAGCGCCGCCGAGGCCGCCAACGCCCCTCACTGAGTTCCGAACCCCGCTCCAAACCCCGCAAGCTGTGAGTTAGCCGCCGATGTCGGCGCCTAACTCACAGCTTGTGACGAAGGGCGGAAGGAACGGGGCGGAAGGGGCGGCGCTAGGCGCGGACGGCCACCAGCAGGCCGTCGCCGATCGGTACCAGCGCGGGGGTGAACAACTCGTTGGCGAGCACCGCATCGAGGGCCTCCCGGATGATCAGGGGCTCGTCCTCGTAGTTCTTCTCATCGGCAACCAGGCCCTGCCAGAGGGCGTGGTGCACCACCAGCAGCCCGCCGCTGCGGAGCAGCCGCTCGGCCTGGGCCACGTACTCCACGTACTCGAGCGGGTCGCCGTCGACGTAGACCAGGTCGTACGCGCCGTCGGTGAGCTTTGGCAGCACGTTCAGGGCCTGGCCGGCGATCAGGCGCACCCGGCGGCTCGCCACGCCCTGGGCCGTGAGCACCTCACGCGCGGCGTGCTGGTGCTCGGCCTCGGCGTCGATGCTCGTCAGCACCCCTTCCGGAGCCATGCCGGCGAGCAGCGCCAACGCGGAGACCCCGGTGCCGGTGCCGATCTCAGCGACGGTCCGGGCCTGCAGGGTCCTGGCCAGGAACGTGAGGGTGGCCGCGACGCCGGTGCTGATGCACTCGACCTGCAGCTCCTCAGCGCGCCGGCGGGCGTCCTCGGCCCCGTCCACCTCTGCGACGAAGGCCTCGGCGAAGGGGATGGAGGCAGCCGGCGAGCCTGCGCGGGCGGAGTTCTTGGGTGCTGCGTTCACGGTTCCCCAGCGTAAGGCACGAAGCCCGGCGGCGGGTCGTGCCCCTCCATACGCCCCGGCCGAATCGTCCGCCGGCGCGAAGGCCACGGCCGCCCGCGCACCCGCACACCCTAGGCTGGCCCCATGACAGCGCTGCCCTTCGGCCGGATCCAGACGGCCATGGTCACCCCCTTCCATCCGGACGGATCCCTGAACCTGGCCGAGGCCCGTCGGCTCGCCGCCCACCTGGTGGACGTCCAGGGCAACGACGCGCTGGTCGTCAACGGCACGACGGGGGAGTCCCCGACCACGACGGACGAGGAGAAGTCTGCGCTGCTGGAAGCCGTGGTCGCCGAGGTGGGCGACCGGGCGAGGATCGTCGCCGGGGTCGGCACCTTCGACACCAGGCACACCATCGAGCTGGCCCGCCGGGCCGAGCAGGCCGGCGTGCACGGCCTGCTGGTGGTCACCCCCTACTACAGCCGGCCGCCGCAGGACGCCGTGGCAGACCACTTCCAGACGGTGGCCGGGGCCACTGGGCTGCCGGTGATGGTCTACGACATCCCCCACCGCTCCGGGATCCCGGTGGAGACCGCGACCATGATCGAGATCGCGGCCCATCCCAACATCGTCGCGGTCAAGGACGCGAAGGGCCAGCCCGTCGCCTCCGCCCAGGTGATCGCCGCCACCGGCCTCGCCTACTACTCAGGCGACGACGCGATGACGCTGCCTCTGCTGGCCGTCGGCGGGGTCGGGGTCGTGGGTACCTCGACCCACTTCACCGGAGCCCGCACCAGGGAGTTGGTGGAGGCCTTCCTCGAAGGCGACGTCGCCCGCGCCACCGCCCTGAACGCTGCGCTGCTGCCGGTCTACCTCGGCGTCTTCGCCACCCAGGGCTGCATGCTGGTGAAGGCCGGGCTCGCCGCCCGCGGCTTCGCTCCCGGTCCGGTCCGCAAGCCGCTGCTCGATGCGAGCCCGGAGCAGGCGGCGGCGTTCGTCGCCATCCTGGACGCAGAAGGCCTGTGAGCAAGGGCATAGCCTGACGCCATGATCGACTTCAACATGTCCGAGATCGTGATCTTGGCCGTGTTCGCCGTGATCATCTTCGGGCCGGAGAAGCTGCCGGAGCTCGCCCGCAAGGCCGCCCGGGTGCTCAATTACGTCCGCAACATCGCCAACGACGCCCAGGGCCGGCTCCGGGACGAACTCGGCCCGGAGTTCGCCGACCTGCAGCTGGCCGACCTGAACCCGCGCACGCTGGTGCAGACCCACGTGCTGAACCCGGTGCAGGCCGAGCTGGAGCCGCTCCGCCACGACCAGCCCGCCCCAGCGGGCACAACGGACGTGCCCGACAGCCCGCAGCAGGCCGTTGCGGCCGGCGCCCGGCCACCGGTCGCCTTCGACACTGAGGCCACCTGAGCGCTGCGGCATAGGTTGACCCTGTCGGAAGCGGTAGCCTGCCGGACGTGACCTCGGCATCTTCGATCTTCGTCTCGAGGATCAAGGGACTGCCCATGCTCGACCCCAACGGCGACCAGGTGGGCAAGGTCCGCGACGTCGTCATCCAGAAGCGGTCGGGACGACGCCCGCCCCGGGTCAAGGGCCTGGTGGTGGAGCTGTTCGCGCTGCGGCGGATCTTCTTCCCGATGGAACGGGTGCACTCGATCGACGCCAACCAGGTGATCATCTCAGGGCTGGTGAACACCCGACGGTTCCAGGTGCGCGAGCGGGAGATCCTGGTGATCGACAGCCTGTTCGACCGCACCGTGGAGCGCGCCGCCGCGACCGCGCCGGAGACCATCTTCGACGTGGCCATCAAGCGCAACCGGGCACGGGACTGGGTGCTCGCTGAAGTGGCGCTGCGCGAGCCCGGACGCCGCCCCTTCCAGCGCGGCCACGTGACGATCGTCGACTGGTCCGAGGTGCCCGATTTCATCGAGAAGCCGGCCCCGCGGGACGCCGAGCAGCAGGTGATGCGGCTGGCCGAACTGAAGCCCGCGGACGTCGCCCGCGAACTGCACGACATGGACCCGCTGCTGCGCGCTGCCGTGGTGCAGGCGATGGACGACGACCGCCTGGCCGAGGCGCTGGAGGAGCTGCCGGAGGACGAGCAGGTCGACGTGATCGCGTCGCTGGACACCGAACGGGCCGCCGACGTGCTGGAGGAGATGGACCCGGACGACGCAGCCGACCTGATCGCTGAACTCGACCAAGAGCTGGCCGAGACGATCCTGGAGCGGATGGAGCCGGAGGATGCCCGCGACGTCCGCACGCTGCTGAGCTATGACGCGGCCACCGCCGGTGGCCTGATGAACCCCGAGCCGGTGGTGCTCGGCGCCGACGCGACCGTGGCGGACGCGCTCGCTGCCGTGAGGCGCCAGGAGGTCACCCCGGCCATGGCGGCGCTGGCCTTCATCTGCCGGGCACCGCTGGACACCCCCACCGGCCGGTACCTGGGCGCGGTGCACATCCAGCGGCTGCTTCGCGAACCGCCCTCGGTGCTGGCCGCCGGCCTGATCGACCCGGACATCAACCCGCTCACCCCGCAGAGCAACGTGGCCCAGGTGAGCCGCTACTTCGCCACCTACGACCTGGTCTGCGCTCCGGTGGTGGACGCCGAGCGCCGCCTGCTCGGTGCGGTGACCGTTGACGACGTGCTCGACCACATCCTGCCGAACGACTGGCGCGGGGTGCAGCTGGACCGCCTCGACGTGGAGGTGATCGATGGCTAGGCAGGACCGCCTGGACACCCCGGGCCGGCGCAGCGGCTGGCTTCCCCGGATGCGGATGGAGGAGGACGCCTTCGGCAGCTTCGCGGAGTCCTTCGCCCGCTGGATGGGCACTGCGAGCTTCCTGTTCTGGATGACCGTGCTGATCATCATGTGGCTGGTGTGGAACGTCAGCATGCCCACGGCTCCGGACCCGTGGCCGTTCATGTTCCTCACCCTCGCGCTGTCGCTGCAGGCCTCCTACGCCGCGCCGCTGATCCTGCTGGCGCAGAACCGGCAGGAGGCCCGCGACCGGGTCAGCATCGAGCACGACCGCGAGGTGGCCGAGCAGTCCAGGGCGGACATGGACTTCCTCGCCCGCGAGATCGCCTCGTTGCGGATGCGAATGAGCGACGTCGCCACCAGGGACTTCATCCGCTCTGAGTTGCGCGAGCTGCTGGAGGAACTGGCCGAGCGCGAGCAGGACGAGGAGAGCCGGCCGGCCTGACCGGGAGCTGCCCGCAGGACCGGTCCCGGTCGGGGGAGTACCGCCACCCTCGGTAGGGTTGCGGGCATGTCTGAACTCGCCACCTCCGTCCACGCCGCGCTGGCCAACGTGATCGACCCCGAGATCCGCCGCCCGATCACGGAACTCGGCATGGTGGAGTCGGTGGCAGCGGATGCCGAAGGCGTCGTGTCGGTGACGGTGCTGCTGACGATCGCCGGCTGCCCGCTGGCTAACACCATCGAGGCCGACGTGAACAAGGCCGTCGCCGCCGTCCCCGGCGTCACCGAGGTACGGCTCACCCTCGGCACGATGACCGACGAGCAGCGCGCTGAGCTGAAGAAGCAGTTGCGCGGAGGTCAGAACGAGCGCGAGATCCCCTTCACCCGCCCCGACTCGCTCACCCAGGTGATCCTGGTCGCGTCCGGCAAGGGCGGGGTCGGCAAGAGCTCGGTCACGGTCAACCTGGCGCTGGCACTGGCCGCCCGTGGCAAGAACGTCGGAGTGCTGGACGCCGACATCTACGGCCACTCCATCCCGCAGATGCTGGGGCTGATGGACGCTTCGCCGACCTCGGTGGACGGCATGATCATGCCGGTGCCCACTCTCGGCATGCGGGTGATCTCGATCGGCATGCTCAAGCAGAGCCGCGACCAGGTGATCGCGTGGCGCGGCCCGATCCTCGACCGCGCGCTGCAGCAGTTCCTCGCCGACGTGTACTGGGGCGACCTCGACTTCCTGATCGTCGACCTGCCCCCGGGCACCGGCGACGTCGCGCTCTCCCTCGGGCAGAAGCTGCCCAACGCCGAGGTGCTGGTTGTGACCACCCCGCAGCAGGCCGCGGCAGAGGTGGCCGAGCGGGCCGGGACGATGGCCTCGATGCTGGAGCAGAAGGTGATCGGCGTCGTGGAGAACATGGCCTTCCTCGAGGTGGCGTGCCCGCACTGCGGCCAGGCCCACCGCGTGGACGTGTTCGGCAGCGGCGGCGGCGCGGAGGTCTCCGGCACGCTGTCCACCCGCCTCGGCTACGAGGTGCCGCTCCTGGCCGAGGTGCCCCTGGACCCGGCGATGTCCTCCGGCGGCGACCTCGGCGTCCCGCTGATCGCCACCGACCCCATGCGCCCGGCAGCGATCGCCCTCGGCGCGCTGGCCGAGCGGCTGGCCAGCCGCAAGCGGAACCTGGTGGGCCGCAAGCTGGGCCTCACCCCGCTGTGACCGGCGGGCGCGCCGCCCGGCGGCGCGGCCTAACGATCCTTGCGTAGTCGGGAATGACCCTGCCCGCAGCGGGGTAACGGCGGCTGGTAAGCGCTTACATCCCGACGAGGGGAAGCCATGGCCGTTGCTGCGCGAACCGGCCCGGCGACGATCTACGCAGTCGCCGAGAGCGCCGGGGTCTCCATCGCGACGGTGTCGCGCGTGCTGCAGGGAAACGACCGCGTTGCCCCTTCGACCCGGGACCGGGTGCTCGCAGCAGCCCGGGACCTCGACTACCTGCCGAGGGGCTCGGCGCGGGCACTGGCCGCTAACAAGCACGAGGCGATCGGCCTGATGCTGCCGGAACTGACCGGTCCCTACTTCACCGAGCTGCTCGTCGGGTTCGAGACCGCGGCTGCCGAGCTCGACCTCTCCGTGGCCCTCCTGATGACCGACGAGCCGGGCTTGTCCAGGCGGTTGCGGCAGCTGGCGGCCCGCGTCGACGGGCTGGCCGTGATGGCCCGGCCGGGGCAGCTCACCGAGCCCGACCTCGCGTTGCTGGCGCGCCGGCTGCCGCTGGTGCGGCTCGCCTCCGGCGGCGAGGGCATCGGCACGGAGAACCGGGCCAGCGCCCGGCAGCTCACCGAACACCTGTTCGGCCACGGCCGCACCCGGCTGGAGTTCGTCGGCGACCCCGGGCTGGCTCCCGACGCCGCCGGCCGCCACGCCGGCTTCGTCGCTGCCCACCGCAGCGCCGGTCGCACCGCAGCGCCCCCGGTGCCGGTGGGCTTCGCCGAGTCCGACGGGCGCAGCTATGCCCGGCAACTGCTGGCCCGCCCGGTGCTGCCGGACGGGCTGGTGTGCGTCAACGACGAGGTGGCTGTCGCCGTGCTGGACGAGCTGCAGCGCGCCGGCGTCGGTATCGGTTCGGACGTTGCGATCACCGGCTGGGACGACGTGATGACCGCCCGCTACACCCGGCCGGGCCTGACCACCGTGGCCCAGCCAGTGGCGGAGCTGGGCCGGCTCGCCGCCACCACCCTGAACGAGCTGGCCGGCCGGGGCGGGGCCTGTGCCCCGGTCGTCCTGCCCACGCGGATCGTGATCCGCGGCTCTTGCGGCTGTCCTGAGCCGCACCCGGAGCGGACCCCCCGCCCCCGGGCGTCAGTTGACGAAGGAGAACCGAGATGAGGAAGCCCGCTATCGCCGTCGCCGTCGCGGCGGCACTGCTGCTGGCCGGCTGCGGCCGTCCAGCCGAAGACCCCGCCGCGGCCCCTGCCACTGGGGCCACCGTTTCCGAGGGCCCGGCCACCGGTGAACTGACCGTGTGGGCCATGGGTGCCGAGGGCGAGAAGCTGCCCGACCTGATCAAGGACTTCGAGGCCGCCAACCCCGACGTGAAGATCACCGTCACCGCGATCCCGTGGGACGGCGCGCACAACAAGTTCACCACGGCGATCACCGCCCAGAAGACGCCTGACCTGGCCATGGTCGGCACCACGTGGATGGGCGAGTTCGCCGGGCTGGACGCCTTCGACCCGACCCCGGCCTCCATCGACAAGACGAAGTTCTTCCCCGGCGCCTGGGCCACCACCGAGGTCGGTGGCACCTCCTACGGCATCCCGTGGTACGTCGAGACCCGGCTGGTCTACTACCGCACCGACCTGGCCGAGAAGGCCGGCTTCAGCACCCCACCGACCGACTGGGAGGGCCTGAAGGCCATGGCCAAGGCCATGCAGGACAAGGCCGGCGCGAAGTGGGGGATCAACCTGCAGCCCGGCGGCACCGGCTCCTGGCAGACCGTGATGCCGTTCGCCTGGTCCAACGGTGCGCAGATCAACAACGGTGAGCAGTGGACCTTCGACACCCCGGAGATGACCGAGGCCGTGCAGTACTACCAGAGCTTCTTCAACGAGGGCATAGCCAACAAGTCGCCGGCGACCGGCCAGACCGCAGAGCCGTCGTTCGTGGACGGAAGCGAGCCGATGTTCATCTCCGGCCCGTGGATGATGAGCGCGGTGGAGACCGTCGGCGGGAAGGACTTCGCCGACAAGTACTCGGTGATGCAGATCCCGGCCAAGCAGACGTCGGCATCGTTCGTCGGAGGTTCGAACCTCGCGGTGTTCAAGAACACCAAGAACCGCGACAGCGCCTGGAAGCTGATCCAGTGGCTCGCCGAGCCCGAGACGCAGGTGAAGTGGTACCAGCTGTCCACCGACCTGCCTTCAGTCACCGAGGCATGGCAGGACCCGGCGCTGCAGTCCGACACCAAGCTGGCGACTTTCGGCAAGCAGCTGGAGACCGCCGTGGCCCCGCCGTCCTTCGCCACCTGGGAGCAGGTCGCCGCCGAGTTCGACGCGCAGATCGAGGAGGTCACCAAGACCGGCGCAGACGTCCCGGCGGCACTGCAGAACGTGCAGTCGAAGGCCACTTCGATCGGTACCGGCGGGTAGCCATGGCCGCGACCCAGCTCGCCGCCGCCCCAGCGAAGCCGGAGTCCCCACCTCCCCAGCCGCCCCGCACCAAGGGGCGGCCGGCGGAGGTGCGGGCGGCCTGGATCCTGGCGGCCCCGTTCACGGTGCTGTTCCTGGCCTTCACGATCTGGCCGGTCGTGCAGTCGCTGTTCATGAGCTTCACCGACACCAGGCAGCGGGATCTGCGGACGCCGTTCGCCGTGGACTTCGTGGGCCTCGACAACTACGTCAGGGCGCTCAACGACCCCGTGTTCCAGCAGGCCTCGCTGAACACCGCCTACTTCGTGCTGATCGGGGTGCCGCTCACGATCACCGTGGCCCTGCTGGCCGCGGTTGCCCTGGACAAGGGCATCACCCGCCTGCGGGCGGTGTATCGCCTGGGTTTCTACACCCCGGTGATCACTTCGATCGTCGCCGTGGCGGTGGTGTGGCGCTTCATCCTGCAACCGGACTCGGGCCTGCTGAACACGTTCCTGTCCTGGTTCGGCATCGACGGCCCGAACTGGCTGGGTGACGTGCGCTTCTCGATGCCCTCGCTGATCATGATGGCGGTCTGGCGCAACTTCGGCACCGGCATGATCATCTTCCTGGCCGGGCTCCAGGCCGTCCCGTACATGCTGCACGAGGCCGCGGCGATCGACGGCGCCAGCACCTGGCAACGGTTCTGGCACATCACGTTCCCGCTCCTGCGGCCAACCCTGCTGTTCGTCTCGGTGACCACGGCGATCGGCTACCTGCAGTTCTTCGAGGAGCCGTTCGTGATGACCCGCGGCGGCCCACTGAACAGCACCGTGTCGGTGGCCATGCACACCTACAACCAGTTCGGGTTCGGCAACTACAGCGTGGCCGCGGCGATGAGCTACCTGATCTTCATCGTGATCGTGATCGTGACCGCGCTCCAGTTCCGGTTGCTCCGGCAGAACACCTAGGAGCGTGCCGTGCTCAAGAAGAAGCGCCGTTTCGGCAACCTGTGGATGTACGTCATCCTCACCGTGGCCCTGGCCGCCGTGATCGCACCGTTCGTGTGGATGGTGCTCGGGAGCTTCAAGGGGGAGGCCGAACTGCGCCGGGTGCCGCCCACCTGGTGGCCTGAGTCGGCCTCGCTCAACAATTACACCGAGCTGTTCACCCGGCTGGACTTCACCACGTTCTTCGGCAACTCCCTGATCGTCGCCGTGGTCGTCACCGCTGGCAACCTGGTGTTCTGCTCGGCGCTGGGCTACGCCCTGGCGATGCTCAACTTCCCTGGCAAGCGCGTGCTCCTGGCGCTGGTGCTGGGCACCTTGATGATCCCGGGGGTGGTGACCTTCGTGCCGCTGTTCGTGATCGTCGCCAACCTCGGGCTGACCGACTCCCTGCCCGGCCTGATCCTGCCGTTCCTCGTCGCGCCGTTCGGCGTGTTCCTGATGCGGCAGTTCATCATGGGCCTGCCTCCCGACCTGCTCGACGCCGGCCGGGTGGACGGGGCCAGTGAACTCGGCATCTTCGCCCGGATCATCCTGCCGCTCTGCGGACCCGCCCTGGCCACGCTCGGGATCCTGACCTTCCTCGGCTCCTGGAACAACTTCCTGTGGCCCCTGGTGGTCGCCCAGACCGAGCCGAACTACACCCTGCCCGTGGCGCTCGCGCTGTACTCGATCGGCCAGAACAGCACCCAGTACGGGTTGCTGCTGGCCGGTGCGTGCGTCGTGGTGCTGCCGCTGCTGGTGATCTTCCTGATCTTCCAGCGCCGGTTCATCGAGGGCATCGCGACCACCGGAATCAAGTGAGGAGACACCCCCTATGACCACCCCCGCCCTTTCCCGCCGGAACCTGATCGGCACCACCGCCGCTGCGGGGCTCGCGCTCACGCTGCCCGTTGCCCCGGCCGCGACGGCCGCACCCGCCGTGCTGCCGGCCCGCCGGCTGCCGGCCTTCGACGCCCGCCGGGTCGTCGGCTGGGCCGCCGACACCTGGCACTCGATGGTCGCGATGACCGATCCCGGCACCGGACTGCCGGCGGACAACATCCCGGCCTCCCTCGCCGCTGCCGACCGGAGCGGCTTCACCTCACCGACCAACATCGGCGGCTACCTGTGGAGCGCTGTGGTCGCCCGCCGGCTGGGGCTCATCTCCGAGCGGGAACTGACCGGACGCTGTCGCCAGACGCTGCGCACGCTGCTGCGGCTGGAGCACCACCGGCCGTCCGGCATGTACTACAACTGGTACGACGAGGCGACCGGCGAGGTGATCACCACCTGGCCGGAGGACGGCAACCGGGTCTATCCCTTCGTCTCCAGCGTCGACAACGGCTGGCTCGGCGCGGCCCTCTGGGTGGTCCGCAACGCCGTCCCCGGCGTGCGGGACCTCGCCGAGCGCCTCTTCGGCCGGATGCGCTGGGACATGTTCTACAACCCCGACGCCTCCCGTCCCGGCGGGCTGATCCACGGCGGGTTCTTCCCCGGCGAGCCCGACCCGGCCCGCGGCCCGGACGGGGTCTTCCTCGGTAACCACATCGACCGCGGGCCAGACGTCTGGTACACCGCCCACCACTACGACACCGCGGTCTCCGAGACCAGGATCACCACCTACCTCGGCATCGCCACCGGGCAGATCCCGGCCAGGCAGTACTTCGCCCTCTGGCGCACCTTCCCGGCGTCCTGCGACTGGTCGTGGCAGGAGTCCCAGCCGGTGGGACGCACCCGCACCTACCTCGGGCTTGAGGTCTTCGAAGGCGCCTACCGCTACCGCGGCATGCGGATCGTCCCTGGCTGGGGCGGCAGCATGTTCGAGGAACTGATGCCGGACGTGTTCGTGCCGGAAGCCAGGTGGGCGCCGCGCTCCTGGGGGATCAACCACCCGCTCCACGTGCGGGCCCAGCGCGAGCACGGCCTGCTCGAGGCCCGTTACGGCATCTGGGGGTTCTCGCCATCGTCGAACCCTGACGGCGGGTACCGCGAGTACGGCGTGGACGCCCTCGGGCTGAACCCCGACGGCTACTTCTCCGACGCCGAGCGGACCAACTACGACCCGGGCTTCGGCGACTGCCGGGCGGCGACCAACCCCGAGCCGGACTTCGGCGACGGCGTGGTGACCCCGCATGCGGCCTTCCTCGCCATGGCGTACGAGCCGCGGCAGGCCTTCGCCAACCTGGCCAGGCTGCAGCGCGACTACGAGGGCTACGGCGCCGGCGGGTTCTTCGACGCCATCGCCAGCGACTCCGGCAAGGTCGCCCGCCGCTACCTCGCCCTCGACCAGGCGATGGTGCTGGGCGCCGTCGGCAACGTGCTCGGCAGGGACGTGCTGAGGAAGGCCTTCACCACCCGCACCGTCGAGCGGCGGCTGCGGCCGGTACTGGCGCTGGAACGGTTCGGCGCCGGCGTGGAGTGAGCCGATGCGAGCCAAGGTCAGCCACACCGCCGACGGCACCGCCTACCGGGACCTGAACCACAACGGCCGCCTCGACCCGTTCGAGGACCCCCGGCTGCCCACGGCAGAGCGGGTGGCCGACCTGGTGGCCCGGCTCAGCCTCGAGGAGAAGGCCGGGCTGATGTTCCACACCGTGATCGAGGCCGGCCAGGACGGCAGGGTCCTCACGGGGCCGGGGAAGATCAGCAAGTCGGGCACGGCCGAGGTGGTGCTGGGCAAGCACCTGAACCACTTCAACGTGCACGCCCTGCCCGAGCCGCGGCTCGCCGCCCGCTGGGCCAACGAGTTGCAGGCGCTGGCCGAGCAGGCGCCCCACGGCATCCCGGTGACGATCTCAACCGACCCCCGGCACGCGTTCTTCGAGAACTCCGGGGCCTCGTTCGCTGCGCGCGGCCTGTCCCAGTGGCCCGAGCCGCTCGGGCTGGCCGCGCTGCGCGACCCGGCGCGGGTGCGGCGGTTCGCCGAGATCGTGAACGCCGAGTACCGCGCCCTGGGCATCAGGGCAGCGCTGCACCCCACCGTCGACCTGGCCACCGAGCCGCGCTGGGCGCGGCAGGCGCAGACCTTCGGCCAGGACCCCGGCCTGGTGACCGAGCTGTCCCTTGCCTACCTCGAAGGGCTGCAGCAGGGGCCGGTGGGGCCGGCCAGTGTCGCCTGCACGGCCAAGCACTTCCCCGGTGGTGGCCCGCAGGCCGACGGCGAGGACGCGCACTTCCCCTACGGCCGCGAGCAGGTGTACCCGGCGGGCCGGTTCGCCGACCACCTGCGGCCGTTCCAGCCGCTGATCGCTGCCGGCGTGGCCGCGGTGATGCCGTACTACGGGATGCCGATCGGGCTCGAGCTGGACGGCGAACCGGTGGCGCCGGTGGGCTTCGGCTACAACGCCCGGATCACCACCGGGTTGCTGCGCGAACGGCTGGGGTTCACCGGCGTCGTGCTCACCGACTGGGAGCTGGTCAACGACAACCACGTCGGCGACCAGGTGCTGCCGGCCCGCGCATGGGGCGTGGAGGACCTCGACCCGCCCGGCAGGATGGAGCGGATCCTGGCCGCCGGCGCCGACCAGTTCGGCGGTGAGGAGTGCGTGGAACTTCTGATCGACCTGGTCGGCTCCGGACGGGTGGCCCCAGAGCGGGTCGACGCCTCCGTCCGCCGGCTGCTGGCGGTGAAGTTCGACCTCGGGCTGTTCGACGACCCGTTCGTCGACGAGGAGCGGGCGGCCGAGGTGGTGGGCTCGCCGGAGTTCGTCGCGGAAGGGGTCCGAGCCCAGGCCGAGTCGGTGACCGTGCTCACCGACACGGGCGTGCTGCCGCTGCGCGCCGCGTCCGGTCCGGGCGGGGGCGGGCCCGTGCGCGTCTACGCCGAGGGCTTCGACGTGGCCGCGCTCGGGCCGGGTTTCGATGAGGCCCGCGTCCCGGAGGAGGCCGACCTGGCCGTGGTACGGCTGCAGGCGCCGTTCGAGCCCCGCTCCGACCTGTTCCTCGAGGCCTGGTTCCACCAGGGCTCGCTGGACTTCCCGCCCGGTCTGGTGGTGCGGCTGCAGCGGATCGCTGCCCGGTGCCCGCTGCTCCTGGACGTCACCTGCGACCGGCCGGCCGTGCTCACCCCGCTGGTGCCCCTAGCCGCTGCCCTGACCGTGAGCTACGGCACTGGCGACAGCGCCTTCGCCGACGCACTCACCGGACGGGTGCCACCGCGCGGCCGGCTGCCCTTCGACCTGCCCCGCTCGATGGCCGACGTGCGCGCGCACCCGGAGGACCAGCCGGGGTTCAGCGACCCGCTGTTCGCCTTCGGCCACGGCGGCTGAGCGCCCCGGCGGCTCCGCTCAGGCCGGCGCGACCGGATGGCGCACGATGGTGCGCAGCTTCTCCTCAGGAGTCCGGTTGGGGTCGCTGAGGTAGATCTCGTGGTGCCTGCGGTCCGCGCCCACCTCGTCCACCAGGCCGGCGCGGTCGAGGAAGCCCGGCAGCTGGGCCAGCGTCGCCGGCTCGGTGGCGTAGGGCCCGACGTGCAGCACCTGTACGCACCGGCCCTCGGCGAACCGTTCCAGCCGAAGCCGGGAGAACTCCGGCTGGTCCCCGCGCCTGGCCCGCAGCGCGGCCAGGCCGTCGGCCACCTCCGCCGGCCCCACCTCGTCGGGCACCAGGATCATCGCTGTGTAGCGCCAGTTGTCCTTGCGGGCCAGGTCGAAGGGACCGTCGGTCCACCACAGGCCCTCCAGCGGCATCACCGGGTAGTCCAGCGGCTCCACGGCCCGGCGCTTCAGGCTGAACCTCAGGGTGTAGGCCAGTCCGTACAGCGCGCCCACCGCGGCCGCGTAGCCCGGTGAGGCGCCGGGGCTGCTGCCCGGCTCGATCCGCCCGTCGATCGCGAGGTAGCCCAGCTCGGGCACCTCGACCAGCTCGTAGCTACCCGGCCTGGGCGAGTAGAGGGAACGCCAGCGGCGCTTGAGGTCGATCACCTGCATGCCGCCAGCCTCCACCCTCCCCCGGGGACAGGGTCAACGCTGCTCTAGGCTGGGGCGGTGACCTCGCCCGCTCGCGCTGCCGCAGCCGCCACCAGGCGGACGATCCTCGCCGTCCCCGGATCCTCCGACCGGTTCATCGAGAAGGCCCGCACGCTCGGCGTGGACGGCATCTTCCTCGACCTGGAGGACGCGGTGGCGCCGGCCGTGAAGGTCGAGTCCCGGCAGCGGATCGTCACGGCCCTGAACGACCCGGCCGGCTTCACCGCCGGGCTGGTCACCGTCCGGGTGAACGGGTGGGAGAGCCCCTGGACCTACGGGGACGTGATCGAAGTCGTCACCGGTGCCGGCGCCCGGATCGACGCCCTGGTGCTGCCCAAGGCGCAGTCGGCCGCGCAGGTGCAGGCACTTGACCTGCTGCTCACCCAGGTCGAGCACAACGCCGGGCTGCCGGTCGGGCGGATCGGCCTCGAGGTGCAGATCGAGGACGCTGTCGGGCTGCTGCACGTGCAGGAGATCGCCGCTGCCAGCCCGCGGCTGCAGTCGCTGGTGTTCGGCCCCGGCGACTTCATGGCAAGCCTCGGCATGGGCGGGCTGAACGTCGGCGCGCAGCCGGCGGGCTACCCTGCCGACGCTTTCCACCACGTGCTGATGTCGATCCTGGTCGCGGCTCGCGCCCACGGCCTGCAGGCCATCGACGGGCCGTTCGTCGCGATCCGTGACGTCGAGGGGTTCCGGCGCTCGGCTGAGCTCAGCGCAGCGCTGGGCTACGACGGCAAGTGGGTGCTCCACCCCGCCCAGGTGGAGGCGGGCAACGAGGTCTACTCGCCCCGGCCGGCCGATTTCGAGAGGGCGCAGCGGATCATGGCCGCGTACGCGCAGGCCACCGAGCTGGCCGGCGGCGCGGTGGGGGCGATCGTCGTTGACGAGGAGATGGTGGACGAGGCGGGGGTCAAGCTGGCCGCCGCCATCCTGGCCCGGGGCCGGGCCGCAGGAATGGAGGAGAGCGCATGAGCCAGCCCAATCCGAAGTTGAGCAGCCTGTTCCGGCTCGAGTATCCGCAGTCGGTGGGGATCTTCAACACCTACGACGAGGCGCAGCACGTCGTCGACCACCTGGCCGACGCCCGGTTCCCGGTGCAGAATCTGTGCATCGTCGGAACCGAACTGAAGTCGGTGGAGCGGGTGCTGGGCCGGCTCAGCTGGGGCACTGTGATCGGCGCCGGCGTTCAGAGCGGGCTGTCCACCGGCCTGATGATCACCCTGGTGCTCTGGCTGCTGATGCCCAACACGAACTTCATCGTGCTGCTGCTCTACGCCCTCGGCATCGGTATCGGCATCGGCATCCTGATGGCTGCGCTCGGCTACTGGATGAGCCAGGGCAAGCGCGACTTCCGTTCGGTGTCGCAGACCGTGGCCACCAAGTACGAGCTGCTGGCCGAGCACAAGGTGGCCGGCCAGGCCAGGGAGCTGATCGCGGCCATGCCGGGCGCACGCGCTGCCCAGTTCAATCCGGCGCAGTTCAATCCGGCGCAGGGAAATCCGGCACAGTTCAACCCGGGGCAGCCGGGGCAGCCGGGGCAGCCGCAAGGTGGCCCGGTGCCCGGGTTCCCGCCTGCGCCCGGCGGCTGGGGTGGACCGCCTCCGGGGGCCTACGGCCCGCCGCCCGGCGGCCAGCCGCAGCCCGGCTACCAGCCCGGCTACCCGCAGCCGCAGTACCCGCCGATGGGCTACCCGGGTTACGGCCAGTTCCCGCCGGACGCCGTGCCGACCGGCCTCGGCTACCCCGAGCACGGTTCGCCGCAGGCCCAGCAGCCGCCGCAGCCTGCCGACACCCCGGATCAGGCCCGGCAGGAACCGCCGTCCGCCGGCACGCCGGAGGCGCCTGAGGATCAGCGGCCGCGGCCGGAGCGCCCCGAGTAGGGCGTCCGGCCGGCAGGCCGGCTCAGCCGTCCGCCATGTTGCCGGAGAGGAATTCGGCGTAGGCCGGCAGGTCGAGCTGGCCGGAGCCGGAGACGCCGATCACGATCACGGGCGACCCGCCGGCCTCGGTGGCCTGGCGGGCCTGCCGCAGGGCGCCGGCGATGGCGTGGTTCGACTCCGAAGCCGGGACGATGCCCTCGGCCCGCGCGAACAGGACGCCGGCTTCGAACGCCTCCAGCTGGGGCACGGCGATCGCGCCGATCAGGCCCTCGTGGTAGCAGTGGCTGACCAGCGGCGCCATGCCGTGGTAGCGCAGGCCGCCGGCGTGCACCGGGGCCGGCACGAAGTCGGCGCCCAGGCTGTACATCTTCAGCAGCGGGGTGAGGTGGGCGGTGTCGCCGAAGTCGTAGCGGTACTCGCCCTGCGTCAGCGACGGGGCCGCCTTGGGCTCGCAGGCGATGATGCTGGCGCTCGCGCGGCCCTCGAGGTTCTCCCGCAGGAAGGGGAAGGCCAGGCCGCCGAAGTTCGAGCCGCCACCGGCGCACCCGAACACGAAGTCGGCCGACTGCTCGCCGAACAGGGTCAGCTGCTTCAGGGCTTCCTGGCCGATGACGGTCTGGTGCAGCAGCACGTGGTTCAGCACGCTGCCGAGGGAGTAGGCGGCGTCGGGGTCGATCGCGGCAGCCTCCACGGCCTCGGAGATCGCCATGCCGAGGCTGCCGGTGGTGTCGGGGAACTGCTCGCGCAGCGCCCGTCCGGCATTGGTCAGCTCCGAAGGGCTGGAGTGAACCTTGGCGCCGAAGGTCTCCATCAGCACATGGCGGTACGGCTTGCCCTCGTAGGAGCTGCGCACCTGCCAGATCTCGCACTCCAGGCCGAAGATCTGCGCGGCGAACGCGAGGGCTGAGCCCCACTGGCCGGCACCGGTCTCCGTGGTGAGCCGGGTGCGCCCGGCGAGCTTGTTGAAGTAGGCCTGCGGTACGGCGGAGTTGGTCTTGTGGCTGCCCACCGGCGAGGCGCCCTCGTACTTGTAGTAGATCCGGGCGGTGGTGCCGAGCGCCTTCTCGAGCTTGTGGGCCCGGAAGAACGGGGACGGCCGCCACAACCGGTAGATGTCGTGCACCTCCTGCGGGATCTCGATCCAGCGCTCGGCCGAGGCCTCCTGCTCGATCAGGCCCATCGGGAACAGCGCGGAAAGGTCGTCCGGGGTGAGCGGCTCCCTGGTGCCCGGGTGCAGGGGCGGCGGCGGGGGAGTGGGCAGGTCGGCGACGACGTTGTACCAGTGCGTGGGCATCTGGCTCTCGTCCAGCACCACCTTGGTCTGCTTCGGATCAGACACCCGCCACTCCTTCACCGCTGTTGCTGAATGGGTCGGCTGGTCCACGCTGACCAGCCGGCAGCACTCTAGGACGAATCCGGGGTGGTGCGGGAACCCGTCCGCTCACGCCTCGGGCGCCCGGCCGTCCCTCGTCTGGACGGGAGCAGCGTCTGTCGGGAGGGAGAGCAGCGGAGCGTCAGGCGCGGGCCCAGATTCCGGCCATCCACTGCTCGACCTCGTCGGGGTCGCGCGGCAGGTGGTCGGAGAGGATCTCGCAGCCGTCGGCGGTGATCACCACGTCGTCCTCGATCCGGACGCCGATGCCGCGCAGCTCCTCCGGCACCAGCAGGTCGGTGCTCTTGAAGTACAGCCCGGGCTCCACCGTGATCACCATGCCGGGACGTAGCTCACCGTCGCGGTAGTTCTCCTGGCGGGCCTGCGCGCAGTCGTGCACGTCCAGCCCGAGGTGGTGCGACGTGCCGTGCACCATCCAGCGCCGGTGCTGCCCGCCGCTCTGCGGGTCGAGCGACTCGGCAGCGCTCACCGGCAACAGGCCCCAGTCGGCCAGGTGCTCAACGATCACAGCGATGGCGGCGGCATGGACGTCGGAGAACCGGTTGCCCGGCTTCGCCGCGGCCATCCCGGCGGCCTGGGCCGCCAGCACCGCCTCGTAGACCTTGCGCTGCGCCGGGCTGAACCTGCCCGATACCGGCAGCGTGCGGGTGATGTCGGCGGTGTACAGCGACTCCTGCTCCACGCCGGCGTCGAGCAGCAGCAGGTCGCCGTGGTTGATGTCGCCGTCGTTGCGGATCCAGTGCAGCGTGTTGGCGTGGTCGCCGGCCGCTGCGATGGTGTCGTAGCCGATCGCGTTCGCCTGGTGCCGGGCGTGCAGGCCGAAGACGCCCTCGACCCAGCGCTCGCCGCGGCCGCGACGGATGGCCTCCGGCAGGTCGGCCACCACGGCCTCGAAGCCCACCGCGGTGTAGGCGCAGGCCTGACGCAGTTCTGCCAGCTCGAAGTCGTCCTTCACCAGCCTGGCTTCGGAGAGGGCGACCAGCAGCGCATCGTCAGCCGCGCGCGCGGCGGCGGTGTCCACGCCGGCCTCGGAGCGCAGCGCGTCCAGCCGGCTCGCGAGCTCGGGGTCGGCCTCGCGCAGCACCCGGACGGGGACGCGGTCGACGTTCCTTGCCAGCGCGGCTTCGAAGTCCGCGATGGGGGCGCAGTCCAGGCCGGTGAGGGCGGACATCTCCGCCAGCGACTCCCGCGTGCCCACCCACATCTCGCCGTAGCGGGCGTCGGCGTAGAACTCCGGGTCGGTGCGCGGGGCGCGAGGCTTGAAGTAGAGGGTGGCGTGGTGGCCGCTGGCGCCGGGCTCCAGCACCAGCACCGAGTCGGGCTCACGGTCCGAGCCCAGGCCGGTGAGCCAGGCGAAGGCCGAGTGCGGACGGTAGCGGAAGTCGGTGTCGTTCGCCCGCGGCTTCAGCCCTCCGGCGGGGATCACCAGCCGCTCGCCGGCGAAGGCCGCTGCGAAGTCCTCCCTGCGCCGGGCCGCCGGCCCGGCCGCCGCGAGCGTCGCCGGCGGCTCGCTGGGGTAGGGCGCCCACCCCTGCGGGATGAAGGCCTTGAACGGCTCAGAGAAGGGCGTCTGCCGGTTGGGCAGGACGGTCGGCTGGGCTTCGCTGGGCTGCTCGGTCATGCCGTCGATGCTATCGCCGCAGGGCCCACCGCCTCACCGGACGTTGCGGGCCCCAGCCACGGCGTGCGCGCACCGACTGCCGGGACGGGAGCCGTCCGGACAGGCACTAGAGTCGGTGTCCACAACTTCAGGAGGCACCAGATGAAGGCTGCCGCTTCGGCTCAGCTGCGCCTGCTCGACCTGCAGGCCGAGGACACCGCGATCGCCCAGATCGAGCACCGGCGCAAGGCCTTGCCCGAGCACGCCGCGCTGGCCGAGGCCAGGACGGCACGGGGCCGCATCGGTGAGGACCTGGTCGCGGCCCGCACCCGCGTCGCCGACCTGCAGCTGGACGTGGAGAAGGCCGAGGCCGACCTGGTACCGGTGCGCGAGCGCCGCGTTCGCGACCAGCAGCGCCTCGACTCCGGGGCCGTGACCGACCCCAAGCAGTTGAACGCCCTGATCGACGAGATCGCCCACCTCGGCCGGCGCATTTCCGACCTTGAGGACGCAGAACTGGAAGTGATGGAGGCCCTGGAGGCTGCCACCGCCGAGCACGACCGGCTGGCCGCAGGGCTGGCCGAGCTGGAGAACGAGATGCGCCGGCTGATCGCCTCCCGCGACGCCCAGGTGGCCGAGCTCGACTCCGACCAGTCGGGTCACCAGGCCAGGCGGGACGCGATCAGCGCGGAGATCCCGGCAGAACTCGTGTCGCTCTACGACCGCATCCGCGCCCGGACCGGCGGCGTGGGCGCAGCCCCGCTGCGCGGCCGCCGCTGCGGGGGCTGCCAGCTGGAGGCCACGCCGATCGCGCTGGCCGGTTATGCCGCGGCGGAGCCGGACGAGGTGCTGCGCTGCGAGGAGTGCGAGCGGGTCCTGGTGCGCACCGGAGCCGTGGAGGCCTGAATGGCCCGCGCGCCGCGGCTGCCGCAGGCCGGGCCGTCGATCTTCGACGCCGACACTCAGCCGGCCGTCGCCGGCCGCCGGCTGGTGGTCGAGGCCGACGGCGGATCCCGCGGCAACCCCGGCCCGGCTGCCTACGGAGCGCTCGTGCGGGACGCCGACACCGGGGAGGTGCTCAACCGGGAGGGGCTGGCCATCGGGGTGGCCACCAACAACGTCGCGGAGTACTCCGGCCTGATCGCCGGCCTGGAACTGGCCAGGGCCGTGGACCCGGCCGCAGCGGTCGAGGTGCGGATGGACTCCCGGCTGGTGGTGGAACAAATGGCCGGCCGGTGGAAGGTGAAGCACCCCGACCTGAAGCCGCTCGTACTGCGGGCGCGCCAGCTGCAGCCGGTGACGGTCAGCTGGACCTGGGTACCACGGGAGCAGAACAAGGCCGCGGACGCATTGGTCAACGCCGCCCTGGACGGCGAGCCGCGGCGCCGGAGCTGAGGGAGGAACCATGCCCAGCCGTTACGTCTCACTTCGCAACAGCGAGCCACCGGCGCTGCGGGAGGGGCTGCGCAGGTTGCGCTCGAGCCTCGGCGTGCCGGGGCAGTTCCCGGCCGAGGTGCTGGCCGAGGCGGAGCGGGCAGCCGCCGACCCGGTGCTTCCGGCTCGCGACCTCACCGACATCGAGTTCGTGACCCTCGACCCGGAGGGCTCCACCGACCTCGACCAGGCCTTCCACCTGAGCCCCGCCGGCGACGGCTACGTGATCCGGTACGCGATCGCCGACGTGGCAGCCTTCGTCGTCCCCGGTGGTCCGGTGGACGAGGAGGCCCACCGCAGGGGCCAGACCTACTATGCGCCCACCCGGCGCGCCCCGCTGCACCCGGCGGCGCTGTCGGAGGGGGCGGCCAGCCTGCTGCCCGGCCAGCAGCGTCCGGCCCTGGTCTGGGAACTGCGCCTCGACGCCGCGGGCCAGACCGTTGGCGCGCGGGTCGAGCGCGCGCTGGTGCGCAGCCGGGAGCAGCTCACCTACACGGGTGCCCAGGCAGCGCTGGACGCCGGCAAGGGCGGTGAGCAGCTGGAACTGCTGCGCACGGTCGGCGGGCTGCGGCTGGAGCTCGAAGCCGCCAGGGGCGGGGTGAGCCTTTCCGTGCCCGAGCAGGAGGTCGTGGCGAGCGACTCACACTGGGAGCTGGCGTTCCGCGCGCCGCTGGCAGTGGAGGACTGGAACGCCCAGCTCTCCCTCGCCACCGGGATGGCGGCAGCAGCGCTCATGCTGGAGGCCGGCGTGGGAGTGCTGCGCACCCTGCCGCCGGCGAGGGACGGCGCGCTGGCGAAGCTGCGCCGCACTGCGGCAGCCCTCGGCATCGGTTGGCCCCGCGCCATGCCGTACCCGGAGTTCGTGCGCAGCCTCGACCCGGCGGTGCCCACCCACGCGGCGATGCTGAACGCCTGCACCACGCTGTTCCGGGGAGCCGGCTACCAGTCCTTCCAGGGCGAGTTGCTGGAACAGCCGCTGCATGCAGCGATCGCAGCCCCGTACGCGCACGTCACGGCGCCGCTGCGCCGGCTGGTCGACCGGTACGCCCAGGAGGTGTGCGTCTCGATCTGTGCCGGGGCGGAGGTGCCGGACTGGGTCTCGGCCGCGTTGCCCCAACTGCCGGCGGCGATGGAGGACTCCGGCCGCAAGGCCCGAAAGTACGAGCGGGGGACGATCGACCTGGTCGAAGCCATGGTGCTCGCGCCGAGGCTGGGCCACACCTTCACCGGCACCGTCCTGGAAGTGGAAGCAGAGGACGACTACGGCGTGCTGCAACTGGCCGATCCGGCGGTCGAGGCGAAGGTCCGTGGTGCCGAGCTGGTGCTGGGCGAGCAGATCCCCGCCACGCTGGTCGCCGCCGACCTGCTCGCGGGCAAGGTCGAGTTCCGGGTGCTGCCCGACTGAGCCGGGCACCGTCGGGAACCCCTGGCTCGGCTACGCTTGGCTGTGGACGAGTCGGCCGGGTGATCGCGACGCAAGTCGAGGAAAGTCCGGACTCCACAGAGCAGGGTGGTGGGTAACGCCCACCCGGGGTGACCCGCGGGAAAGTGCCACAGAGAACAGACCGCCCGCCCGCGCCAGCGGACGGGCAAGGGTGAAACGGCGGTGTAAGAGACCACCAGCATCCCAGGCGACTGGGGTGGCTCGGCAAACCCCACCCGGAGCAAGACCAAGAAGGGCCACGGGTTCGCCCGGGCCCGCGGACGCCGCTACCAGCGCTGCTCGCGCGAGGCGCCCGGGTAGGTCGCACGCCGCAAGGCGGAGGCGGTTGGCAACAGCCGTCACAGATGGATGATCACCGGCCCTCCGGGGCCACAGAATCCGGCTTACAGGCCGGCTCGTCCCCCTCCGGCCCGTACCCCGCCACGCCGTCGTGGACGTGGTGCCGACCCCTGCTGACCTTGCCGAGGAGCCCGCCGCCGCGGTCGCGTGAAGCGACCGGTGGGGGCTCCTCGGCACTTGTGCGCCGGTCGGCCCCCCAGCGACCTGCGCAGTAGCTGCCCGGGTGTCGGAACGCCCCCGGCAGAGGTGAGGGAAATCATAACGGTGGCCATGGGCGTCCGCCGCCGTCGGCCAAAGTTCGCGCACCGGAACTGGCGGCCCGGCCAGGCCACCGGGGGGGTTGGCTACCTGACCGGGCCTGACCTCGGGCTCCGCTGAGTTCTGAGGGGGGCCGGAGCCTTCGGCTGGCACCAAAGCTAGCGCGGCACCGGGCGCTTCGTCCTGAACCGGCGCGCGTCGCACGACGTCGTCCCCTGGCCGGTGGGTGAGGCCTCGCAGCGGCCGGCGGGCCGGGCCGGGGGAGAGGGTCAGGCGGCGGTCAGGATCTCGGCGCCGTCCGGGCCCACGACGATCGACTGCTCGAACTGGGCGACCCGGCTGCCGTCGTTGGTCACCACCGTCCAGCCGTCGTCCCAGACATGGGACCGCTGGTCGCCGAGGGCCAGCATCGGCTCGATGGTGAAGGTCATGCCCACCTCCATCACGGTGTCGATCGCCGGCTCGTCGTAGTGCGGAATGATCAGGCCGGAGTGGAAGGCCGTGTGCACCCCGTGGCCGGTGTAGTCGCGCACCACGCCGTAGCCGAACCGCCTGGCGTACGCTTCGATCACCCGGCCGATGACGTTGATCTGCCGCCCCGGTCGCACGGCCCGGATGGCCCGGTTCATCGCCTCCTCCGTGCGTTCGCTGAGCAGCCGCGACTCGGTGTCCACCTCCCCGCAGAAGAAGGTCGCGCAGTTGTCGCCGTGCACGCCGTCGAGGTAGGCCGTGACGTCGATCTTGACCAGGTCGCCGTCGGCCAGCGGACGGGCGTCCGGGATGCCGTGGCAGATCACCTCGTTGACCGAGGTGCAGCACGACTTCGGGAAGCCGCGGTAGCCGAGCGTGGAGGGGTAGGCGCCGTTGTCGACGATGTAGTCGTGCACCACCTGGTCGATCTGGTCGGTGGTCACTCCCGGGGCGATGATCGCCGCGCCGGCGTGCATCGCCCTGGCCGCGACCCGGCCGGCCGCCCGCATCTTCTCGATGGTCTCCGGTGACTGCACGTCCGGGCCGGTGTAGCGCTCCGGGCGGGGTCGTCCGACGTAGTGGGGACGCGGGATGTGCGCCGGAACCGGTCGCTGGGCGGACACCGGATACGGCCTGATCGAGCTCACCTGCGCGAGTGTAGTGTCGCCGCCGCCGGCGTCCGCACCGCCGCCTTCCTTCCGGCCCGACCGATGGGAGGCCCGACCCCACTCGCAGCGGCCTCCCACGCGGCCGGGTCGGGTGCGGCCAGAATGCTGCCATCGACCCGGAGGCGCCATGACCGACCAAGACCCACAGGAACTGCTGCGCAAGGTGCAGGGTGACCTGAACGACGTGTCCGTCCGCCTGGCCGGCCTCGCCGCGGACTTCCGGCAGCTGGCCGCAACGTTGCCGCAGTTGCCGGCGACGGGCGCGCAACCCCGTCCCGGCGCACCGCTGCCTCAGCCACCGGGCGCACCGCTTGCGCGGCCGGCGCAGCCACCCGGTGCGTGGCCCCACCCGCAGGCCGGCCAGCAGCACCCGGCCTGGGCCGGCCCGCAGCCGGCTCACCCCGGCGCCCCGCTGCAGCCGTACGGCCCGCCCAGCCAGCAGCAACCCGCCCCGCAGCAACAACCTGCCCCGTACCAGCAGCACCCTGCCCCGGCGCTGCCGCACGGTCGTCCCCAGCCGCCACAGCCACCAGGTTGGGCAGGCCCGGCCCCGGCAGGCTTCCCCGCACCCGGGACGCAGCCGCCCGCCGCCCGTCCCGTGGCGCCGGGCGGTGCGATGGCCGCGCCCCCGCCTGCCGTCCCGGCCGTCCCGCGCAAGCCCCGGCGGCAGGTGAGCGTGGCCGAGATCTTCTCGATCTTCGGCTCCGCGATCACGTTGATCGGAGTCGCGTTCGTGCTGGTCCTGCCCCAGGACGGAGTACTCGGCCCCGTCCCGCGGGCCGGCCTCGGCATCACGCTCGCCGTGGCCGCGGTCGCGGCAGCGGTCTGGCAGCACTCGCGCGACCCGAAGAACATCGGCGCTCAGGCCCTGATGGCCACTGGTGTGGCCTCGGCGTTCCTGTGCATCGTCGCGGTGACGGTCCTGTTCGCCGGTCCGGACGGGCGCGGCATGCTGCCGCCGCTGGCCGGGCTGCTGCTCGCCGGTCTGGTGAGCGTCGGCGGGGTCTGGGTCGCCACGCGCTGGCAGAGCCAGTGGCTGGCCGTGCTGGCGATCCTCGGCAGCCTGCTGCTGGCGCCTTATCTCGTCGGCGACGACACGGTCTGGTGCCTGGCCTTCATGGTGGTGATGACCCTGGTGACCGAGGCCTTCCAGCGCGGCCGGGCCTGGCTCGCGCTGATGGGGGCCAGGATCCTGCCGACCAGCCTCTTCTTCGTCTGGACGCTGCTCATGGGCAGCCGGAGCCTCGGGGTGAACCCGCTCGCCACTCTCGGCCTGGCCGCCCTGCTGGCTGCGGCCGGCCTCGTGCTGGCGATCCTGCACCAGCGTGCCGGCCGCCCCGAGCAGGTGGCCGCGGTGGCCTTCATGGTGCTCATGGCGGGCCCGCTGATGCTGGCCTGCTGGGCTGGCGAGACCGCGCCCGCTGCGGTGGTATGCGCAGTGCTGGGCGCCGCCTACGCGGCCTGCGGGCTGGCGGAGCAGCAGCTGAGCGCCCTCGCCCGCGCCGCTGCGGTTCCGCTGGGTGCGGTCTTCGTCTCCTTCGCGGTGCTCCGGGCCACCGACGGCAGCTACCGCGAGTACATCTTCCTCAGCCTCGCCGCCGCCTACTTCGCGCTGGCGGCCAGCACCCGGTTCAAGCCGGTGCTGGTGGTCGGGTTCGCGCTGGCTGCGGTCGGCGTGGCGCACTGGCTGCCGCTGGCGGCCACCCCGCTGTCGGTGGCGCGGGCCTCGGGCCACGGGGTGGAGCACGTCGCGGAGTCGGTGCTGGGCCTGGTGGCGACCCTGCTCGCCGCGCGGGCGCTGCGGCGCTTCCTCAGCGCGAGCTCATCGTGGCTGACCTACCTCACCTGGGCTGCTGCCGTGGTGTTCGGCTCGGTGGCCGTGGTGCTGGCCGGGACGGTGGCCGGTGGCCGTCTGGGCGATCCCGCCGGATGGTTCCAGGCAGCGCACGCAGTGGTGACGGTGGCGTGGCTGCTGCTGTGCGTCGTGCTGCTCCGCCAGGGCCTGCGCCGCAGCGTCGACGCACTGGTGCCCGTCCGGCTGGCGATCGCGCTGGCCGTTGCGGCGGTGGCCAAGCTGTTCCTCTTCGACCTGGCCACGCTGCCCGACCTCGTGCGGGCGATCGCCTTCCTCGCCGTCGGCGTGCTGCTGCTCGTGATCGGCACCTGGTACGCGCGGCAGCTGGAACGCGTCCGCCAGGCGGCGCCGGCCCAGCCCGCACCGACCCGTCCCGACGACGCGGGCACCGGGCAGAACTGAGCGGTTACGGATCGGCCCGGTTGCGGTAACCATTGCAGGGGAGCCGTGCGGCCGGCGCACGCCACAGGAGGTGCAAGATGCCAGAGGACCAGTGGTACTACTGCCTCGACCACCGCACGGTGGAGGCGTACGACGCCTGCCGCAGCGGCAGCCGGCTCGGGCCCTACGCGACGCCTGCCGAAGCGGCCCACGCGCTCGAGCACGCCGCCGGCCGCAACACCGCCTGGGAGAACGACCCGAGGTTCAACGACCCAGAGGAGAAGGCCGAGGAGGACGACTCCGAGGGCTGGGGCCCGTTCCGCCACTGAACGATCGGGGACGGTTCCTTCAGAGCCAGGCGAACAGGTCGACGTGGTTGCCGTCGGGGTCGAGGACGGTGGCGTAGCGCTGGCCCCAGAAGGCGTCCCACGGCTCGCGGTGGATGCTGAAGCCGGCCTGGGCGAGGTCGGCGACCAGGCTGTCCACCTCCTGCGCGCTGCCGCAGTCGAAGGCCAGCGTCATCGCCGGCCCGCCGACGGGCGCCTGCCAGTCCGGGTCGTAGCTGTGCACCACCGAGACCGCGTCGAACATGAGGCGCACCCCACCGGGGCCCTCCCAGTCGACGTGGCCCTCGGCGTCCTCGCTCTCCGGGATCGCGAGGCCGAGCCGGCGGTAGAAGGCGAGCGAGGCGGCCATGTCGGCCACCACGATGCCGATCGCGTTGAACGTTGGAGCCATGCGGTCAGGTTACCCACGGACGTCCGCGGCCAGTTTGTAACCAGACTGAAACACTTCCGGCGGCAGACTTGGCGCCATGGATAAGCAGACCGAGTTCGTGCTCCGCACCATGGAGGAGCGGGACGTCCGCTTCGTCAGGCTCTGGTTCACCGACGTCCTCGGCTTCCTGAAGTCGGTCGCGATCGCCCCGGCCGAACTCGAGGGCGCCTTCAGTGAAGGGATCGGCTTCGACGGCTCCGCCATCCAGGGCTTCGCCCGGGTGTACGAGTCCGACATGGTGGCCCACCCCGACCCGTCCACCTTCCAGCTGCTCCCGTGGCGCGGCGCGACGCAGGGCACCGCGCGGATGTTCTGCGACATCCGCCTGCCTGACGGCTCGCCGTCCTTCGCCGACCCGCGGTTCGTGCTGAAGCGGGCGCTGAAGCGGGCATCCGACATGGGCTTCACCTTCTACACCCACCCCGAGATCGAGTTCTACCTGTTCAAGCAGCCGCTGGTGCCCGGCCAGGTGCCGGTGCCGGCCGACCAGTCCGGCTACTTCGACCACACCACCACGTCGCCCGGCGCAGACTTCCGCCGGCAGGCGATCACGCTGCTGGAGCAGATGGGCATCTCGGTGGAGTTCAGCCACCACGAGGGTGGACCCGGCCAGCAGGAGATCGACCTGCGCTACGCCGACGCGCTCACCATGGCCGACAACATCATGACCTTCCGGATCGTGATCAAGGAGGTGGCGGTGATGCAGAACCTGTTCGCCTCCTTCATGCCGAAGCCGCTGAGCGACCACCCCGGCTCGGGCATGCACACCCACGTCTCCCTGTTCGAGGGCGACACCAACGCCTTCTACGACGCCAGCGCCGAGTACCACCTGTCCAGGGTCGGACGGCAGTTCATCGCCGGCCTGCTGCGGCACGCCGGCGAGATCACAGCGGTCACGAACCCGTGGGTGAACTCCTACAAGCGGCTGGTCGCCGGCGCGGAAGCGCCCAGCTACATCTGCTGGGGCCAGAACAACCGTTCCGCACTGGTGCGCGTGCCGATGTACAAGCCCAACAAGGGTGCGTCGGCTCGGGTCGAGCTGCGCTCGATCGACTCGGCGGCGAACCCCTACCTCGCGTTCGCGATGGTGCTGGCCGCCGGCCTGGACGGCATCGAGAACGAGCTTGAACTGCCTGAGGGCGCAGAGGACGACGTCTGGTCGCTCACCGACCGCCAGCGCCAGGCGCTGGGCATTTCGCCGCTCCCGCGCAGCCTCGGTAACGCGATCGACCTGATGGAGAACTCCCAGCTGGTCGCCGACACCCTCGGTGAGCACGTGTTCGACTTCTACCTGCGCAACAAGAAGGCCGAGTACGACTCCTACCGCGGTCACGTCAGCGAGTGGGAACTGCGCAACTCGCTGCCGACCCTCTAGGGCCGTCCGGTCCAGGGCGCCCCGGCGGCCCCGGCCTCAGCGGGCGATGGTCACCGTCCGCCGGCTGGTGCTGTTGGACGGGATGTCGGCGGTGGCGTCGGCGAGCACGACCAGCTGGCCGGACCGCAGCCCGGAGGTCACCTGGACCCAGCCGCCGCCGGTGGCCCCGGTCTGCACCTCGACCGTGGTTGCGTTGGTGGCCGAGGGCTCCGTGACCACCTGCACGGTGGCTGTGCCGGTGCCGGTCGGGGTTACTGCGGACGCCGGGACGCGCAGCACGCCCGTCTCGGCCTGCACCGGGATCACCACCGCAGCCTTAGCGCCGGTGGCCAGCAGCCCGTCGGGGTCACTCACCGAGACCTCGGTGGTGTAGGTCGCGCCGTCCCCGCTGGTCCCACTGGTGGCGAGCGTGGCGACACCGGCGATCCGGCCGGCCAGGGTCGTCGTGGCACCGGCCGGGGTGACGGTGAGGGCCTCGCCCACCTCCACCAGAGCCCGGGGCTTCAGCGGCAACTCGAACGTGACCAGGGCACTGCCCTTGCCGACGATCGTCACCGAACCGGACGACGCAGCCTTTCCCTTCGCCAGGCTCACCGCAGCCACTGTCCCCGAGATCGGGGCGGCAAGGGTCGCATCAGCCAGGTCGGCCCGGGCCGCGGCCAGCTCCTGTTCCGCCGCCAGCAGCTCAGCCTCGGCAGCGGCCACTGCCGAGGCGCTCACCGTGGCGGTCGAGCCCGAGGACGAACCCGAGGAGGCCGAGCCGCCCCCCGGCTTTCCGCCGCCGCTGGGGCTGGACAGCGCCTGCACCACGGCCTGCAGTTGCTCGTTGGCGGAAAGCACAGCGGCGCGAGCGTCCGCACACGCCTGGAGCTGCTCCTCGGTGAAGTCGGTGTCGCCCACAGCCGCCAACTGCGACGCGGTCGCAGACGGCTCAGGCGCCTCGTCCGGATCCGGTGCGGCCGACGGTGTCGGCCCCGCGTCGGACGTGGGGCTGGCGGTCGGCTCGGCGCTCGGGGCTGCTTCCGGGGTGGTGGTCGCCTCAGCTCCGGGAGCGGCTTCCGGGTCGCCGGTCGCGGTCGGCGCGGCCGTGGCCTCCGGGGAGGTGGTGGGTGTGGCGGTGGCCTCGGGCAGGATGGCTTCGAAGATCGCCCGGCACTTGTCCGACTCGTCCAGCACCGCGAGGTTGACGGCTGCTGCCGCCTCGTTGAGCGGGCGCACGTCGACGGTGACCGCGCTCGGGCCCCCGCCGCCCGCGGTGGAGCCCGTGGCGCCGCCGCCGCTCGTGCTGCGGGTTGAACTCGGGTGCTCCGCGGCGTACAAGGTGGCCTCGGCCCGGGCGAGGGAGGTCTGGGCGTTCAGCACGGCGAGCTGCAGGGCAGCCTTGTTGAGCGTGGCCAGGGTGTCGCCGGCCTCCACCTCGTCCCCGACCGCCACTGCCACGCTGCGCACCGTACCGTCGATGCGGAAGGTGGCCTCGGCGGTGTTCCTCCTGGTGATGGTGCCGGTGGCGGTGTAGGTCTGGATCACCTCACCGGTGGCCGCCTCCGCCGTCACGTACCGGGCGGCGGCTGCCGCGGAAGAGGTCGCCGCAGCAACCCCGATGGCGGCCACCACGGCCAGGGCGGTGCCGGCGCCAAGGACGGCGCGGACTCGCGGGTTCGCGAACATCATTCACTCCTCAGTGCGTCGATGGGCGCCAGCCGGGCGGCGCGGGTGGCCGGGTACACCCCGGCGGCGATGCCGATGCCGAGCGAAACGGCGAGGGCGAGCAGGGTGGCGGGCACGGAGACAGTGACGGTGATGCCGATCACAGGGCTCAGGATCGCCGCTCCGGCCACCCCGAGGGCCACTCCGACCAGGCCGCCGAGCACCCCGAGGATGCCCGCCTCCACGAGGAACTGGCGCCGGATCAGGCCCGGCGTAGCGCCGAGCGCCTTGCGCAGCCCGATCTCGCGGACGCGCTCGCTCACCGACACCAGCATGATGTTCATCACCCCGATGCCGCCGACCAGCAGCGAGATCGCGGCGATGCCACCGAGCAGGACCGTGAGGATGCCGGTCACGGAGGTCGCGGTCTCCACCAGCGAGGCCTGGGTGCTGACCGTGAAGTCGGCATCGTCCGCGGTCACCTGGTGCGCTGCGAGCAGCGCGGTCCGGACCTGCTGGTAGGCGGCCGAGAGCCGCTCGGAGTCGGCGCCGGAGAGGTAGATCGAGCTGACGCTGTTCGCACTGTCCGAGGTGGACAGCCGGTTGGCGAAGGTGGTGAGCGGCACCAGCACGGTGTCGTCGTTGTTGGTCGTTCCGGACGCGCCCTCAGCGGACAGCACTCCGATCACGGTGAACGACTGGCCGTTGATGCTGACCGGCTGCCCTACGGCCTGCCCGGTGCTGAACAGCTCGGCAGCGGTGTCGGAGCCGAGCACTGCGACGTTCGCGGAGGAGTCCACCTCGGCTGCGGTGAAGAACCGCCCCGATCCGGTCTCGCGGGCGCGCACGGCCAGCCAGTCCGGCACCGTGCCCACCACGGTGGAGGTCCAGGTGGTCTCCGCAGACTGCAGCGACCCCGAACCCTGCGAGGTGGGTGCGACAGCCGCCACGTCCGGGGCGATGAGCGGGTCGGCGAGCATCGCCGCGTCCTGGGTGGTCAGGGTGGAGACGTTGCCGCCTCCGCCCCTGAAGCCCCCCGACGATGTGGCCGAGCCCGGGCTGACGATGATCAGGTTCGAGCCGAGGGAGTTGATCTGGTTCGTGATCGATGCCGAGGCGCCCTGGCCGAGGCCGACGGTCAGCATCACCGCAGCGATTCCGATCAGGATGCCCAGCATCGTCAGCAGCGACCTCATCCGGCGCGCGTTGAGCGCCGCGACTGCGGTCCGGACGGTTTCGGTCCAGCCCATCACCGGATGCCCCCCGTCCGCGCCGGCGCGGACTCGCGCAGCAGCCCGTCGTGGATGTGCACCACTTGCCCGGCGCGCGCGGCCACGTCCGGCTCGTGCGTGATCATCACGATGGTCCGGCCGGCGGTGTTGAGTTCTGCGAACAGGTCGAGGATCTCCTCTGTGGAGCGCGAATCCAGGTTGCCCGTCGGCTCGTCCGCGAGCAGCAGCGCCGGGTCGGTGACCAGCGCCCGTGCGATCGACACCCGCTGCTGCTGCCCACCGGACAGTTCGCCGGGGCGGTGCTGCACCCGCTCGGCGAGTCCCACCCGCTCCAGTGCGGCCAGGGCCCGCTCCCTCCGTTCGGCAGCAGGGGTGCCGGCGTAGACCAGGGGCAGTTCGACGTTGCGCAGCGCGGTGAGGCTCGCCAGCAGGTTGAACTGCTGGAACACGAAGCCGATCCTGCGGTTGCGGATCCTTGCCAGCTCCTTCTCTCCTGCAGTGCTCACGTCGGTGCCGTCCAGCTCGTAGCTGCCCTCGGTGGGCACGTCCAGGCATCCGATGATGTGCATCAGGGTGGACTTGCCGGAGCCGGAGGGACCCATGATCGCCAGGTAGTTCCCCTCTGCGACCTCGAGGTCGATGCCCCGCAACGCCTCCACCCGGACCGCGCCGGTGGCATAGGTCTTGCGCACCCCGCGCAGGCTCAGCTGGGCGGTCATCGGTTGCCCGCCGGCCCGGCTGGTGGCTGGCCGCCGAAGCCGCCCAGGCCGCCCCCACCGAAGCCGCCGCCGCCGAAGCCGCCGGTCTGGGTGGACGCGGTGTCCGCCGCGAGTGGGGTGAAGCTGATCCGGACGGTGTCGCCTTCGGCGAGGCCGCTGGTCACCTCGGTGCTGGAGCCGAACACCCGCCCGACCTCCACGGTGACGGTGCTGGTGCCGCTGCCGTCGACCTTGGTCACGACGCTCTTGCCCGCCTCCGTCCGGATTGCCGCCGTGGGCACGGTCAGGACGTCGGGATAGCTGCCGGTGGTGATCACGGCACTGGCCGTCGTCCCGGAGTACAGCCCGGTGTGGGTGCCGGAGAGGTTCACCACCACGGGGAACATCGCTGTGCCCTCGGCACTGGTCGAGTCGGCCACGATGCCGACCGATGCGATCCTGCCGGGAAGCGGGTCGGCCGCGGCATCGGTGGTGACCGACACGTCCTGCCCTGCGGTGATGCTGCCGAGGTCCGCGGCGGCCACGCTGCCCTCCACCTTCCAGGTGGCGGTGGAGATGATCACGACAGCAGCCGAGCCGGTGGTGCTTTCGGCGGCGGCGCCCGAACCTGAGCCGACCGAGTCGCCGACCTCGATGCCGAGGCTGGCGACCGTGCCCGTGATGGGGGCGCGCAGCACGGCGTCGGCGAGGTCCTCCCGCGCCGCGCTGAGGGCCGCCCCGGCCGAGCGCACCTGCGCCTTCGCGGACGTGATCGCAGCGCTGCTGCCGGCGTCGTCGTAGACCTGGTCGAGGTTGGCCTCTGCGGTGGCGAGGTTGGCCTCGGCGAGCTCCACCGCGTTGCGCAGGTCGCCGTCGTCGATCCGGGCGAGCCGCTGGCCCTTGGTGACCTTCGCCCCCGACTTCACGTACACCTTGGTCACGGTGCCGGGCACGGTGAAGTCGACGTCGGCCTGCTTGCGTGGTGCCAGGGTGCCCTCGAAGCTGACGGTGAGGGTCTGGGTGCCCTTCTCCGCCTGCACGTCGCGGGTGAAGGACCTCGTGGTCGCAGTGGCCGGTTGCAGCGCGAGGAACGTCCACACGCCGGCCCCGCCCAGGACCAGGACGGCCAGCCCTCCCACGAGCCACCTCCGCCAAGCCTTCCTGCGCGCGGGCGACGGCGTCGCGGGCATCTCGGTGTCTGCTTCGGTCGTCATCGCGTGCGCTTCTCCCTCTGGTGCTCCACGAGGGGAAAGCTAGGGCCGCCGGCTGTGGTGACTGCTACGGGCCCCTGTGGGCCACCTGTGCGTGCTACCGGGGACGGTTCCTGGTCAGCCGGGAACCGTCCCCGGCATGCCAGGAACCGTGCCCGGAGCGGGACGGGCGGGGCCGGCACCGGGATGGCCCCGGGTCGGATCAGCCGAGCTCCGGCAGCGGCCACAAACCGGCGAGGTCGGCATAGATGCCGGAGGCCAGCAGGCCGTGGCCCGTGCGCGCCTCGGCCCAGGTGAGGCTGCCGCCGGCGAGGCGCAGCAGCGTCACGGCGTCGGTCTGCACGACGTTCGGCGGGGTGCCCCTGGTGTGGGCGCCGCGTTCACCGATGCCAAGCTGGACGGCGGCGAACGGAGGCACCCGCAACTCCACCGTCCCGCCCGGATACCTCGCCTCCAGCAGCGCGCACACCGTGCGGGCCGCAGCGGCGAGCCGGGTGCGGGGAAGCCCGGCCGCCGGGTCCTCTGCGAGGGTGCGGACGGCAGCGCGCAGCCCTTCGAGCTGCTCCCCGGTCACCTTCCTGCGCACCAGCCAGACGCTAGCATCGCTGCCGTGAGCCGCATCGAGAGCCAGTCAGCCCGGCTGGCCCGGCTCGGGTTCGACGCCCCCGCGGCGGCGGGGATAGTGGCCGGGTGGGTCGAGCTGGCCAGCGAAGAGGCGGTCGACCAGGTGCTGTCCGGGCTCGCCACCACCGCCGACCAGGACCTGGCGCTGGCCGGCTTCAACCGGCTGGTGCCGGCGAGCCTGGAGCTGTTCGCGCGGGTCGCGGCCGACCCCGGCTTCGGCCGCCGGCTGTACCACGTGCTGGGCGCGAGCGCAGCACTCAACCAGCACCTCGGCGCCAACCCCGGCGACGTGGCGGTGCTGGCCGGCGATGTCGGACGGCGTCCGGCGGACGACCTCCGCGCGGAGCTGCTGGCTGCCGTTGGCGCCGACCCCGCAGCTGCCGACCCGGTGGCCGAGCCCGCCCGCTCCGACGACCTGCGCCGGGCCTACCGCAGGGAGCTGCTGCGGATCGCGGCGCGGGACCTGACCGCCGCCGACCCCCTGGCCGAACTGCCGGACGTGGCCGCGGAACTCGCCGACCTTGCCGACGCCACAGTGGTGAGCGCGCTGGCGCTGGCCCGCGGGGAGGTGCCCGGCTGGGAACGCTGCCGGATCGGTATCGTCGCGCTCGGCAAGACCGGCGCCCAGGAGCTCAACTACGTCAGCGACGTGGACGTGCTCTACGTCGCCGAGCCGGCCGTGGACTCCACCGGCGCCCCGCTGGGCGAACCGGGCGAGGCCGTGGCCGTCGCGACGAAGCTCGCCGGGGCGCTGTCCCGGGTGTGCTCGGCGCACACCGGAGCCGGAACCATCTGGCAGATCGACGCTGCGCTGCGTCCCGAGGGCAAAGCCGGGCCACTGGTGCGCACCCTCGCCTCCCACCGCGCCTACTACGAGAAGTGGGCGAAGAACTGGGAGTTCCAGGCGATGCTGAAGGCGCGCCCCATGGCCGGCGACCTGGCGCTGGCGAAGGACTTCGTCGACATGGTGTGGCCGCTGGTGTGGCGCGTTGCCGACAACGACCAGTTCGTCGGCGAGGTGCAGGCGATGCGCAAGCGGGTGATCTCGCTGCTGCCCTCGCGGGAGGCCGGCCACGAGATCAAGCTCGGCGCCGGTGGCCTGCGCGACGTCGAGTTCAGCGTCCAGCTGCTGCAACTGGTGCACGGCCGCGCGGACGAGCGGCTGCGGCTGCGCGGCACCTTCGCGGCCCTGCAGGCCTTGGTCGACTACGGCTACGTCGGACGTACCGACGGCCACGACCTGGGCACGGCCTACCGGCTGCAGCGGCTGCTGGAGCACCGCATCCAGCTGTACCGGCTGCGCCGCACCCACCTGATGCCGACCGACGAGGTGAACCAGCGCTGGCTGGCCCGCAGCGTCGGCCTGAGCGCCACCACCGAGCTGATGCACCTGTGGCGCACGACCAGCCGGCGGGTGCTCACCCTGCACCAGCGACTGTTCTACTCGCCGTTGCTGGAGACGGTGGCGCGGATCCCGTCCGCTGAGGTGCGGCTCACCTCGGAGGCTGCCGAGACCCGGCTGCGGGCCCTCGGCTACGGCGATCCGCGGGCAGCGTTGCGGCACATCCAGGCGCTCAGCCAGGGCATGACCCGGCAGGCGGAGATCCAGCGGCAGCTGCTGCCGGCGATGCTCACCTGGTTCACGTCCGGCCCGAACCCCGACCACGGCCTGCTGGCCTTCCGGCAGGTCTCCGAAGCGCTCGGCACCACGCCGTGGTACCTGCGCGCCCTGCGCGACGGGGACGCGATGGCCGAGCACCTGGCCCGGATCCTGGCCTCGTCCCGGTACGCGGTCGACCTGCTGCTGCGGGCACCGCAGAACGCAGCCCTGCTCGGCGATCCCGGCGGCCTGCAGGCGCGGCCGGAGGCCGAGGTGCTCGCGGAGATGCGGGCCGCGGCCCGGCGCCACGACTCACCGGACGCCGCGGTGGCGGCCATCCGGGCCACCCGCCGGGGGGAGCTGCTGCGGCTGGCGATGGCCGACCTGCTGGGCGAGCTGGACATCCCGGCGCTCGGCGAGGCGCTCTCCGGTGTGGCCGGTGCAACCATCGACGCGGCGCTGGAGGTCGCGGCAAGGGACGTCGACGTGCCCCCGCTGGCGGTGATCGCGATGGGCCGCTGGGGTGGCCGGGAGCTGTCGTACGCCTCCGACGCGGACGCGATGTTCGTGGTGGCCGACAGCGACGACCCGGAGGCCACCCGGGCGGCCACAACGGTGGTCAGCCGGCTGCGGGCACTGCTGGCCACCCCGGGGCCCGACCCGGCCCTCGAGGTGGACATCGACCTGCGGCCCGAGGGCAAGGGCGGCGCCATGGTGCGCAGCCTGGCCTCGTACCGCACCTACTACGAGCGCTGGGCCGCCACCTGGGAGGCGCAGGCGCTGCTGCGCGCCTCCGTCGGGGCGGGCGACCGCGAGCTCGGGACGACGCTGCTCGCCGACGTCGACCGGTTCCGGTATCCCGAGGACGGGCTGAGCCGCGCGCAGGTGCTGGAGATCCGCAAGCTCAAGGCGCGGATGGAGGCCGAGCGGCTGCCCCGCGGCGGCGACCCGGGACGGCACGTGAAGCTCGGCCCCGGCGGGCTGTCCGACGTCGAGTGGGTGGTGCAGCTGCTGCAGCTGCAGCACGGCGCGCAGCTGCCCGGCCTGCGCACCACCGGCACGCTGCAGGCCCTCGCCGCCGCTACGGAGGCAGGGTTGCTCGGGGCACCGGAGGCCGAGGCGCTGCGCTCGGCGTGGCTGCTGGCCAGCCGGATCCGCAACGCTGTGATGCTGCTGCGCGGCCGTGCCGGCGACAGCGTGCCAACCGACGTCCGCGAGCTGGCCGCGGTGGCGCAGGTGCTCGGCTATGCCAAGGGTGAGTCCACCCAGCTGGTGGAGGACTACCGCAAGCGCGCCCGCCTGGCCCGCCACGTCATGGACCGCGTGTTCTGGGAGTCGGGGCTGCCGCCGTCCCGCTGACCAGCGGTGGCCCGTTTCCCCGGGTCGCTCCTCAGGCGACGGTGGGCTGAAACCGCCGACTACGGCGGTTTCGGTCCACTTCGCTGGAGGGGAGGGTGCAGCTCGGGGATCGTCAGGGGAGCAGCTCGGCGAGGTCGCTGACCACGAGGTCGGCGCCGGCGGCGAGTAGGGCCTCCGCCCCGACGCCGCGGTCCACGCCGACCACCAGGCCGAAGCCGCCGTTGCGGCCGGCGGCCACTCCAGACACCGCGTCCTCGAACACCACCGAACGCTCCACGGGGGTCGACAGCTCCCGGGCGGCGAACCGGTAGGTGTCCGCCGCCGGCTTGCCCGGCAGGCCTTCTGCGTGAGCCAGGCGACCGTCGACCAACACCTCGAACCGGTCACGCAGCCGGGCTGCGGTGAGTACCTCGTGTGCGTTCTGCGAGGAGGAGACCACCGCCACCTGCACCCCGCGGTCTCTCAGGTAGTCGAGCAGTTGCACCGACCCGGGGTAGGGCGCGACCCCATCGGTGGCGAGCACGGCAGCGAAGGCTGCGTTCTTGCGGTTGCCGAGACCGCAGACGGTCTCCGCCCCGGCCGGGTCGGAGGGCTGCCCCTCCGGCAGCTCGATGCCGCGCGCGGCCAGGAAGTCCCGGACGCCGTCGTAGCGGGGCTTGCCGTCCACGTGGGCGAAGTAGTCGGCGTCGGTGTAGGGGTCCAGGTTCTCGCCCGCCCCGCGAGCCGGGTCTCCGGCCCGGGCAGCCAGGTAGTCGTTGAACATTCTCGACCAGGCGCGCATGTGCACCTCTGCGGTCGGGGTGAGCACCCCGTCCAGGTCGAACAGGGCCGCGTCGCAAACGCTCAACAGGGTCTGGTTGGCAGTCACGTCCACGATGCTAGTGCTGACCCGGGGCCGTCGCCGGGGCGGGTGAACCGGTAGTCTTTGCCGCGATGAGCGCTATCGAGGACCTCCCCACCCAGACCACGAGTCTCACCGGCTGGGGACGCACCGCACCCACCACAGCGCAGGTGTTGTCCACCCCTGATCCGGAGCTGGTCGCCGCTGCCGTCGCCGCTGTTGCCGAGCACAACGCCGACTCCCCGTCGCACCTGCGCCGCGGCATCGTCGCGAGGGGGCTGGGCCGCTCCTACGGCGACGTGGCGCAGAACGCCGGCGGGATCGTGGTCGACATGACCCCGCTGAACCGCATCCACGCCATCGACCCGGACGGGGCGACCGTCGACGTGGACGCTGGCGTCAGCCTCGACGACCTGATGCGGGCAGCGCTGCCCCACGGGTTGTGGATCCCGGTGCTGCCCGGCACCCGGCAGGTGACCGTCGGCGGGGCGATCGGCTGTGACGTGCACGGCAAGAACCACCACAGCGCGGGCTCCTTCGGCGACCACGTGGCCTCGATGCATCTGCTGGTGGCCGACGGCCGGGTGCTGACCCTCACCCCGGACGGCTCCACCGACGACCCGGACGCGAGCCTGTTCTGGGCCACGGTCGGCGGCGTCGGGCTGACCGGGATCATCCTGCGCGTGGTGCTGAACATGACCCGCACCGAGACGGCCTACTTCGTGGCCGACGGTGTGGTCACCCGCACGCTGGAGGAGACCATCGCCGTCCACTCCGACGGGTCGGAGGCGAACTACGACTACTCCAGCGCCTGGTTCGACGCGATCAGCCCCGAGCCGAAGCTGGGCCGCGCCGCGCTCTCGCGGGGTTCGCTGGCCACCCTGGCGCAGCTGCAGGAGAAGGCGCCGAAGCTCGCCGCCGACCCACTCGCGTTCAACGCCAAGCCGCTGTTCGACCTGCCCGACGTGTTCCCCAACGGGCTGGCCAACAAGTTCACCTTCGGCCTGCTGGGCAACCTCTGGTACGCCAAGAGCGGCAACTACACGGGCAAGATCCAGAGCCTCACCGGCTTCTACCACCCGCTGGACATGTTCGGCGAGTGGAACCGGGCCTACGGCTCCCACGGGTTCCTGCAGTACCAGTTCGTGGTGCCGCCCGCCGCTGTGGACGAGTTCAAGGGCCTGATCCGCGACATCCAGGCCTCCGGGCACTACTCGTTCCTGAACGTGTTCAAACTGTTCGGCGAGGGCAACCGGGCACCGCTCAGCTACCCGATGGCCGGCTGGAACGTGTGCGTCGACTTCCCGATCAAGGCCGGCCTGCACGAGTTCCTGCACGGGCTCGACGCGCGCATCCTCGAGTTCGGCGGGCGGCTCTACACCGCGAAGGACTCCCGCGCCACCGCGGCCACCTTCCACGCGATGTACCCCGGGATCGACGACTGGATCGCCACCCGCCGCCGGATCGACCCGCACGGGGTGTTCGCCTCCGACCTGGCGCGCCGGCTCGAACTGCTCTGAACCACCAAGGAGAACCCTCGTGATCGACGCCACCGGCAACCCCCAGACCGTGCTGCTGCTCGGCGGTACCTCCGAGATCGGCCTGGCCATCGTGGCCGAGTACCTGGCCAAGCAGCCGCTGCGGGTGGTGCTCGGTGTCCAGCCCGGTGACGAGCTGCGGGAGCAGGCCGTCGCCCAGCTGACCGCTGCCGGGGCGACCGCTGTGGACGTGCTGGACTTCGACGCCACCGACTTCGACGCCCACCCGGGCGTGATCGACGCGGCCTGGGCCCTGGCCGACATCGACGTTGCGATCGTCGCGTTCGGGTTGCTCGGGGACGCGGAGGAGCTCTGGCAGGACCAGGCCAAGGCCGTCCAGATCGCGCAGGTGAACTACACCGGCGCGGTCAGCGTCGGCGTCCTCCTCGGGCAGCGGATGAAGGCGCAGGGCTACGGCCAGATCATCGCGATGTCGACCGTTGCCGGGGAGCTCGTGCGCCGTTCCAACTTCGTCTACGGCTCCACGAAGGCCGGTCTGGACGGCTTCTACCGGCTGCTGGGCGAGGCGCTCGCGCCGTTCGGCCCGAAGGTGCTGGTGGTCCGCCCCGGGCAGGTGCGCACGCGGATGTCGGCCCACGTCAAGGAAGCACCGCTGACCGTCGAGAAGCAGGAACTGGCCGTCCAGGTGGTCGACGCCGCCCGGAAGGGCCAGAAGCTGATCTGGGTGCCGGCGCCCTTCCGCCTGGTCATGATGGTCCTGAAGCACATCCCGGGGCCGATCTTCCGCCTGCTGCCCCTCTGACCCCGGCGCACCGGGGACGGTTCCTGTTCCGGTTCACCGACTGGGGACGGTTCCTGTTCCGGTTAAGGCGCCAGGCCGCGGGTCAGCGGAAGCGGTCGGCTGCACCGCGGTCTCCAGCTCCCGGTCGGTCTAGACCTCAGGACTGGAGTTCGGCGTCCGAGCGCAGGATGCAGAACTCGTTGCCCTCCGGGTCGGCGAGCACAACCCACCCCGTGCCCGGGCCGTGGATGCCGCGGTGGTCGGCGATGAAGGAAGCACAGAGCCCCTGCACCCGCTCGATCTCCTCGTCCCGGGTGCGGTCGGTCGGGCGCAGGTCGAGGTGCATCCGGTTCTTGACCGACTTCGACTCCGGCACCCTGATGAACAGCAGCGGAGGACCGTCCCCCTCGATCAGGCACTCCTCGTCTTCGAGGGCGTTGGGGTCGTCGGGGTCCTCGTGGTAGTCGAGCACCTGCGCCCACCACCGCGACAGCGAGTAGGGGTCGGCGCAGTCGACGGTGGTGTGTGAGATCCGGCTGGTCATCGCCCAAGTATTCCCGTGCCCGCTCCGGGCCAGCCAGACGGGCGAGCCATCTTTAGCGATACAGACGCTCCGGCCCTTGAACACTTTAACGATACAGAACAACATGGATACAGGACGGGAAAGGAGGTGCGGCAGATGCCACGAATCACCCAGAAGGACATCGCGAAGGTGCTCGGCGTCTCGGTCATGACCGTGTCGAACGCCTTCAACCGTCCCGACCAGCTCTCGCCCGAGTTGCGCTCACGAGTGCTGGAGCGGGCGGCGAAGATGGGCTACACCGGCCCCGACGCGATCGCCCGGCAGCTGCGCTCGGGCCGCACCAACACCTACGCCGTGGTGTTCGAGGAGCGGTTGTCCTACGCGTTCTCCGACCCGTTCTCCGTGGCCTGGCTGGCCGCGTTCAGCGAGGTCATGGAGCGCAAGCAGGCCAGCATCACCCTGCTCAGCGTCCGGGCGGCCGACGCCGAGGCGCTCGCCGCCATCCAGGACGCGGCGGTGGACGGGGTCGCGGGGCTCTGCGGGGACCAGCCGGCCATCGTCCGGGCCCGCGAGCGCGGCCTGCCGACCGTCTACTGCACGCTGGTCAACACCCCCGGTGGGCAGCAGGACGCAGTGGGGGACTATGTCGCGATCGACGACTACGCCGCCGCGCTGGAAGTCGGCGAGCACTTGCGCCGGCTCGGCCACACCCGGGTCAGCGTGCTGATCGAGACCGCCTACCGCGGCCAGCCGACGCTCACCGAGCACCGTCCCGGGGAGTTCGCGCAGTTGCTCGAGAAGTACACCGGCGTGGGCTACGTCGACACCTCCCACCGCGTCCGCGGCATCCTGGACGGCCTGGCCGGAGCGGAGGTCTCGATCGTCGTCACCGGCGTGAACTCAAGGGAGTCGGGACGGGCGGCCGGCACGCTCGTGCTCGACCGCAAGGACCGCCCGACCGCGGTGGTCGCAGTCAGCGACGTGCTGGCCCTCGGCTTCATGGACGCGTGCGAGCAGCGCGGGCTCCGTCCCGGAGACGACATCTCGGTGGCCGGCTTCGACGACCTGCCCGAGTCCGCGGCAGCCGGGCTCACCACCATCCACCAACCGATCCGCGACAAGGGACGGATCGCAGCCGAGCTGCTGCTCGACCCGGACCGCCCAGACCGCCAGATCATCCTTCCGCACGAACTGGTCGTGCGCAGCAGCACCCGTCCGGTCGCCTGACCCGGCCTGAATCGCAAACCCGTAAAGAGGAGATAACCATGTCCGCCTACTTCAGCATGTCCCCAGTCCTGGAGCGCACCGCCGCCGAGAACGCCTCCGCCCGTCCCGATGCGCCCCAGGTGCCCGAGAGCGGGAGCCCCGGTCGCCTGCGGCTGGCGGCCGCCGCTGTGTTGCGCCGGGCGGCCGGCGCGCAGGTCGCGATCGCTGCCCGCCTCGAGCGGCCGCGCCACCGGGTCGCGATCGCCTGACCGGATGCGTCCCGCAGCTGGCTCGTTGGGGACGGTTCCTTTCGCGCCAGGAACCGCCCCCGGTCAGCAACTGGCGCGCCAGGAACCGTCCCCGATCAGCCACGGTGTGCCGGGGACGGTCCTTTTGCGCCTACACCAGCAGGACGGTGCCGTCGGCGCACACCTCGGCACCGACTTCGGCCAGCGCCGACCTCAGTTCGGCCAGGGGTGGGTTGTCGTGGCCGAGGTGGACGGCGACCACGCGGGTGTCGGCGTCGACCACACCGATCCCGCGCAGCGCGGTGACGGTCTCGGCGAAGGTGGCCAGGTTCAGGTGCCGGTCGCCCTTGTCGCCACGAGGCCCGAAGGTCTCCTCCAGCAGCACCAGGTCGGCCCGCCGCCCGGCCAACAGCTGCAGCGACGACTCGGGCAGCAACCCGGTGTCCGTTGCGTAGAGCAGGTTCGAGCGCCCGTCGCCGACCAGGTAGCAGACCGCCTCGCCGAACGCCTCGTGGTTCGCCGCCACCACCAGCACCCGGTAGCCGGCCACTTCCAGCTCGTCGCCGGCGGTGACGGTGGTGAAGTCGATCGGGTGGTCGGGGTCCAGCCACTGCCGGCTCCACGCCACCACGGGCTCGGGGCCCACCACCCGCAGCGGCTCGGTGGTGACCCATCCCCGGTGCATCAGGAACGCGGGGTCGAGGTGGTCGCTGTGCGCGTGGCCGGCGAGCACAGCCTCAAGGCCGGTGAGGTCGCGGCCGTTGCGGCTCACCTGCCGGGGCGCCTCCGGCCCCGGGTCGAGCCACAGCCGCCCGTCCACCAGCACCGAGGTGGGCGTGCGCAGCTCACCGCGGACGCGGTGGTCGGCACAGGTGGCGCAGCGGCAGAACGGGTTCGGGATGCCGTCCGCCGCCCCCGTGCCGAGCAGCAACACCTCCATCTGGGCCCCTTCCTCGCCGCGCACGCGGACAGGCTAGTGGAGGTGTCACCGGAATACCGGCAGGGCCAATATGGTTGAATGGTCAATCAAACCTTGGAGGAACCATGCCGGCCCAGACGCTGCCGACCGAGACCCGCATGTCGCAGGTGGCCCTCGACGTGGCCGACCTGGACGCGATGACCCGGTTCTACACCGACGTGTTGCTGCTGGAGCCGATCGGCCAGAGCGCAGCGACGGCAACCCTGGGCCGTGACGGCCGCGAACTGGTGACGCTTCGGCACCGTCCGGACCTGCCCAGGGGCGAGCGGCGCAGCGCCGGGCTCTTCCACACCGCCCTGCTGCAGCCCGACCAGCAGGCGCTGGCCACCGTGCTGGCCTCAGTCGCCATGCAGAGCCCGCAGCTGTACACCGGCAGCGGCGACCACCTGGTGTCGCAGGCCTTCTACCTCGACGACCCGGAGGGCAACGGGGTGGAGCTGTACGCCGACCGGCCCCGCAGCGAGTGGACGTGGCAGGGCGACCGTGTGCTGATGGACACGCTTTGGCTCGATCCCAACGCCTTCCTCGCCGAGCACCTCACCGACGCCGCGCGCGACTACCTGGAGACGGCGCCCGACCGACGTCCGGCGCTGGCGGGGACCGAGGCGCAGGTGGTCGGGCACGTCCACCTGAAGGTGGGCCAGACCGAACTGGCCAAGGACTTCTATGTCGACACCCTGGGTTTCGAGGTGACCGCGGAACTGCCCGGCGCGCTGTTCGTGTCCGCCGGCGGCTACCACCACCACATGGCGATGAACACCTGGGCCAGCGCCGGGGTGGGCCTCCGGGCTCCGGCGCTCGGCCTGGGCCAGGTCGCCATCGAGGTGCCCACCATCGGCGACGTGCTTCAAGCTGCGTCCCGGCTCCGCGGACGCGGCCTGGACGTCCAGCTGGAGACCGGCCCGGAGTCGGCGTCGCTCAGCGTCCCCGACCCATGGGGCAACCGGGTGCTGGTCGCCACGCCCTGAGCGCGGCGCCCGTCGGGTCAGGACGGGTCGAAGCCGGCTGCGGTGGCCAGCCGGGCGGTGATCCGCGGATCGTGGGGCAGCGGCTCGCCGTCCAGCTCCAGCACCGGCAGCACGCCGCGGACGGCTGAGACCAGCCAGGCGCCGTCGGTCGCGGCCAGGTCGCCCGGACGGAACAACGCGTGGCGGGTGGCCACGCCGTCGGCACGGGCAGCTGTGAAGATCGCCTCGATGGTCACCGAGGCCAGCACGCCCGTGCCGGCGGTCGGGGTGGTCCACAGCTGGTCGTCCGCTGCCACCAGCAGCCCGGCGGTCGGTCCCTCGAGCAGGTAGCCGTCGCTCGAGGTGAAGATCACCTCGTCCACGCCGCGGCGGGCCGCTTCGCGCTTGGCTGCGACGTTCACCGCGTAGGAGAGCGTCTTCACCCCGCCGAGCAGCCACGGCACGTCGAGGAAGGCGTCGCTGGGGTAGCCCCTGGTGAGCGTGGTGGCGGTCACGCCGCGCCGCGCAGCGGTGGCGTCCGCCGCCGTGGTGATCGTGACCAGGCCGGTTGGCCCGGACGCCGCCAGCTCCGGTCCGCGGGTGAGCACCAGCTTCAACACCGCCTCGCCCGGGGCCCGCCACTGCGCCAGCGCCTCGTCGATCAGCGCCCGCCAGGCGGTCTCGTCCGGTGCGGGCAGTTCGAGGGCCGTTGCCGAGCGCGCGAACCGCGCCAGGTGGGCGTCGAGGTGGTCGGCCCTTGCCCGGCCGTCCACCACGGTCACCCGGCACGCATCGAAGCAGCCGTCACCGCGGGTCAGCCCGAGATCGTCAGCGACGAGCAGCGGGGTGTCGCGGGGAACGACGCCGCGGCCCAGCACGGCCACCACCTGGCTCCCGTTGGTTCCGGCACTGATGTCGGCCTCGGCCACCTCGTTCGTCACGGCAACACCCTAGGCAACGAGCATCCCCATACCGCCGAACGCCACCGTTACGGTCGAGCGCCTGTACTGGAGCACAGGCGTTCGACCGGAACGGTGGCGTTCGACGGAAAGGGTCGGAAGACCCGACCGGTCACATGTCGAAGTACATCTCGAACTCGTGCGGGTGCGGGCGCAGCCGGATGGCGTCGATGTCGTTGCGCTTCATGTCCACCCAGGTGGCGATCAGGTCCGGGGTGAAGACGTCGCCGGCGAGCAGGAACTCGTGGTCGGCCTCCAGCCGGTCCAGCACCGCGTCCAGCGAAGCGGGGACGGTGGGCACCTGGGCGTGCTCCTCCGGGGGCAGCTCGTAGAGGTCCTTGTCCACCGGGGCGAGCGGCTCGATCTTGTTCTGGATGCCGTCGAGGCCGGCCAGCAGGCAGGCGGCGAACGCCAGGTACGGGTTGGACGACGGGTCGGGGCAGCGGAACTCGAGGCGCTTGGCCTTCGGGTTGGAGCCGGTGATCGGGATCCGGATGCAGGCCGAGCGGTTGCGCGAGCTGTACACCAGGTTGGTCGGCGCCTCGAAGCCGGGCACCAGGCGGTGGTAGGAGTTCACCGTCGGGTTGGTGAACGCCAGCAGCGACGGCGCGTGGTGCAGCAGACCGCCGATGTACCAGCGGGCGACGTCGGACAGGCCGCCGTAGCCGGCCTCGTCGTAGAACAGCGGGGCGTCACCGCTCCACAGCGACTGGTGGATGTGCATGCCCGAGCCGTTGTCACCGAAGATCGGCTTCGGCATGAAGGTGACCGTCTTGCCGGCCTGCCAGGCGGTGTTCTTGATGATGTACTTGAACTTCATCACGTCGTCGGCAGCGGCCAGCATCGTGTTGAAGCGGTAGTTGATCTCGGCCTGGCCGGCGGTGCCCACCTCGTGGTGCGCCCGCTCCACCTGCAGCCCCACCGACTCCAGGTTGCGCACCATGTCGTCGCGCAGGTCGGCGAAGTGGTCGATCGGCGGCACCGGGAAGTAGCCGCCCTTGTACTTCACCTTGTAGCCGCGGTTCGCCCGGCCGTCGCTGTCGTTCTCCGCGCCGCTGTTCCAGGCGCCGGCCTCGGAGTCGATGTAGTAGAACGAGGCGTTCTGCTTGGTCTCGAACCGGGCGGAGTCGAAGATGTAGAACTCCGCCTCGGGAGCGAAGAACGCCTTGTCGCCCACGCCCGAGGACGCCAGGTAGTTCTCGGCCTTCCGCGCGATGTTGCGCGGGTCGCGGCTGTAGGGCTCCTTGGTGAGCGGGTCGTGGACGAAGAAGCTGACCGCCAGGGTCTTGGACCGGCGGAACGGGTCGATGAACGCAGTCGAGGGATCAGGCAGCAGCGCCATGTCCGACTCGTGGATCTTCTGGAAGCCACGGATCGAGGAGCCGTCGAAGGCCAGGCCGTCCTCGAACACCTCGGGCCCGAACGCGGATGCCGGCACCGTGAAGTGCTGCATGACGCCGGGGAGATCACAGAAGCGGATGTCGACGGTCTCGACACCCTCGTCCTTGATGAAGGCCAACAGGTCGTCGGCGCCTTGGAACATCTTTCCTCCGTTAGGGCTCAAGGGAACTAGCTGCGTCAAACCGTAGGGACGGGCCGTAACCGCGGAGTTGCGTCTTTGTTTCAGGCAGGTAACACCAGCGGCGGCGAGCGTGGACGGGGGAGTGTGAGCGATCCACAGGCACCGGCGGTGGGCGTCCCGGTTCCGGCCGCTAGGCTCGGCGACGTGACCGACGCAGCCGTTGAGGAGTACCCCGGCGCAACCCTCGGCCTGCCCGAGACCGGACGGGGATCGCTGGCCTCCTGGTGGGCGCGGGTCGCTGCCCTGGTGCTCGACTGGGGCGCCTCGATGATCGTGGCGGTGTTCCTGTTCGGCGCCGGCGTGCTGCGCGAGGGCGGCTGGCGGGCCTGGATGATCCTGGCGGTCTTCTTCGTCCAGAGCGCGGTGCTGACCGCGCTCACCGGCAGCAGTTTCGGCCAGTTGCTGGCCCGCATCGGCATCATGCGGCTGGACGGGCAGCGCCTCGGCTGGGGGCGGGCCCTGGCCAGGGCTGCACTGATCTGCCTGGTGCTGCCGACGGTGGTGATCGGGGCCGAACGCCGCGCGCTGAACGACCTGCTGCTGGGCACCGTGGTGGTGAATCTGCGCGAGCCGCGCCGCTGATCCCCGCAGCCGCACCGGCAAAGCCGCCGCGGCGCTGACGGCCGCCCCGGCTTTGGGCTTGGTTACCCGCTGGGGTACGTTCACTGCATGCTTCGTTACCTTGGGCGGCGCCTGTTGAATTACGCCGTCCTGCTGTTCGTTGCGGTCTCGCTCACCTTCATGCTGGCCGCAACGCAGCTGAATCCCAGGGCGCTCTTCCAGCTCCGCCAGCCGCCGGTGGACCCGGTGATCATCGAGGCCCAACTGCTGAAGTACAACCTCAGCGAGAACGTGCCGCTGCTCGAGCGGTACTGGATCTGGCTGAGCGGGGTGCTGCGCGGCGACTGGGGGTCCTCCCCGCTCGGGGCGAGCGTGGCCGAGCAGATCGGCACCCGCATGTGGGTGAGCCTGCGGCTGCTGCTGATCGGCACCCTGGTGGGCATCGTGGTCGGCGTCGCGATGGGCGCCTGGACCGCCACCCGGCAGTACAAGGTGAGCGACCGCACGATCACCGCCATCTCGCTGCTGATCATCTCCACCCCGGCGTTCGTGATCGGTCACCTCACCCAGATCGGCGCCACCTGGTACAACAACGTCAGCCGCACCCGCACCTTCGAATTCATCGGGGAGACCGGGGACGTCGGCAATTACCCGTTCGCCGAGCTGGTCGACCGGTTGCAGCACCTGCTGCTGCCCACCCTGGTGCTGATCGTGCTCGGGGCGGCATCGATGAGCCGCATCCAGCGCAACCTGATGCTCGACTCCCTCGGCGCCGACTACGTGCGCACCGCCCGCGCCAAGGGCCTGCCGGAACAGAAGGCCGTGATGAAGCACGCCCTGCGCACGGCCCTCATCCCCACCGGCACCTACGTCGCGTTCAGCGTCGCGACGATGTTCGTCGGTGCGACGTTCACCGAACGAATCTTCAACTTCCCAGGCATCGGCCAGTACGGCGTGGACACGATCACCAACCGGGACGTGAACGGGGTGGTGGCCGTGACGGCCTTCGCCGGCGTCTGCGTGCTGGTGGGGGCCATCCTCTCCGACGTGATGGTCGCGATCCTTGACCCGAGGGTGAGGCTGCAATGACCGAGATCACCCAGGTGCCGGTGGAGGCTGTCGACCAGCCGGTGACCGCCCCCCGCAAGCCGGGCAAACCGGGCAAGCGGCTCACCCGCGGACGGTTGATCTGGCGCCGCTTCCTGCGCAACCGCGCCGCCGTGGTGGGTGCCATCGGCATCCTCTTCCTGGTGTTCCTGGCCACCTTCGGCTCGTTCTTCCTCTACTGGAAGTTCGACGACATCGACACCAACAGCTTCCTCTCCTCGCCCAGCTCGGCACACCTGCTCGGCACCACCCGGGCCGGACGCGACGTGCTCGCGCTCACCGTCCGCGGCCTGGGCAAATCCCTGCTGATCGGGTTCCTTGTGGCGCTGATGTCGACCACCATCGCGGCGATCGTCGGTGCGTCGGCCGCCTACCTCGGCGGCTGGTACGAGAAGGCGATGCTGTGGATCGTCGACCTGCTGCTGGTCGTGCCCAGCTTCTTCCTGATCGCCGTCGCCTCCCGCGGGGCGCCCGAGGGCGACGCCGCCTGGCTGATCCTGGTGGTGCTGCTGGCCGTCTTCGCCTGGCCGCTCTCGGCCCGAGTCGTGCGCTCCCTGACCCTCTCGATCCGGGAACGCGAGTACGTGCTGGCCGCCAAGTTCATGGGCCTGTCGTCGTTCCGCACGATCGTGCGGCACATCCTGCCCAACGCCTCTTCGCTGCTGATCATCGACGCCACCCTCGGCGTCGGCTACGCGATCCTCTCCGAGACCGGCCTGTCCTACTTCGGCTTCGGCGTGCAACCCCCGGACACCTCGCTGGGCACCCTGATCGGCGAGGGCGCCCGGATGGCCACCACCTATCCGTGGGTGTTCCTCGGCCCGGCCACGATCCTGGTCTTCCTCGTGATGTGCGTGAACGCCGTCGGTGACGGCCTGCGTGACGCCCTCGACCCAACCTCGGCTTCTGGAGGCCGCGCATGAGCACCCCACGGACTTCTTCTCCTCCGCTTCGCTCCCCCGAACAACTCCGTAGGGACCCCGCATGAGCCTGCAGACGCAGCTGAAGGACCGGCGCACCAAGGCCGGCGAGGTGGTGTTGAGCGTGCAGGACCTGCACGTCACCTTCCCCAGCGAGGCCGGACCCGTCCGCGCCGTCCGTGGCCTGAACTTCGACCTGCTGGCCGGCGAGACGCTGGCCATCGTCGGGGAGTCCGGCTCGGGCAAGTCGGTGAGCTCGCTGGCGATCATGGGCCTGCACCCGGCCACCACCCGGATCACCGGCTCGATCAGGATGCACGACTCCGAGCTGCTCGGACGCACCGACCTGGAGCTGTCCAAGATCCGCGGCCGCGACCTGGCGATGGTGTTCCAGGACCCGCTTTCTGCGCTCACCCCGGTGTACACGATCGGCGACCAGATCGTCGAGACCATCCAGGCCCACTACGACGTGCCCAAGGCCAAGGCCTGGCAGCGGGCCATCGAGCTGCTCGACCTGGTCGGCATCCCCAACCCGCAGGTGCGGGTGAAGTCGTTCCCGTTCGAGTTCTCCGGCGGCATGCGGCAGCGGGTGATGATCGCGATGGCGATCGCCAACGACCCGGACGTGATCATCGCCGACGAGCCCACCACGGCGCTGGACGTGACCATCCAGGCCCAGGTGCTCGAGGTGCTGAAGACCGCGCAGAAGGAGACCGGCGCGGCGATCATCATGATCACCCACGACCTGGGGATCGTGGCCGGCATGTCCGACCGGGTGGTCGTGATGTACGCCGGCCGGCCGGTCGAGGAGGGGTCGGTCGACGACATCTTCTACCGGCCCCGGATGCCCTACACCATCGGCCTGCTGGGCACCGTGCCCCGGCTCGACCAGGCCAGCACGGGCGCGCTGCCGATCCTGGAGGGCAACCCGCCGTCCGTGGTCGACCTGCCGCCCGGCTGCCCGTTCGCGCCGCGGTGCCCGATGGCGGTCGAGGCCTGCACCGCCGCCGAACCCGACCTGCTGCCGACCGAGGACCCCAGCCACCTCGCGGCCTGCATCCGGGTGACCGACGTGATCCGCGGCAACCTGCGCCACGCCGACATCTTCCCGGTGCCCGAACTGGCCACTTCCGAGCTGGCCCTGGTGCCCCGCGAGCAGCGTCCGCCCGTCCTGGAGCTGAAGGGCCTGAAGCGGCACTACCCGCTGATGAAGGGCGCCATCTACCGCCGCCGCATCGGCACCGTCCACGCCGTCGACGGCATCGACCTCGACATCCGCGAGGGCGAGACGCTCGGCCTGGTGGGGGAGTCCGGCTGCGGCAAGACCACGACGCTGATGGAGATCCTGAACCTCACGAAGCCGACCGCCGGCGCGGTGGAGGTGCTGGGCACCGACACCAGCACCCTCGACCGCCGCAGCAAGAAGGCGCTGCGGCGCAACCTGCAGGTGGTGTTCCAGGACCCGATGGCCTCGCTCGACCCGCGGCTGCCGATCTTCGACATCATCGCCGAGCCGATGGGCGTGCACGGCATCCCCAAGGCCGAGATCGAGACCAGGGTGGCCGACCTGCTGAAGCTGGTGGGGCTGGAGCCGGCCCACGCCGACCGCTACCCCCAGCACTTCTCCGGCGGCCAGCGGCAGCGCATCGGCATCGCCAGGGCCCTTTCGCTGGAGCCGAAGGTGATGGTGCTGGACGAGCCCGTCTCAGCGCTGGACGTGTCCATCCAGGCCGGCGTGATCAACCTGCTGGACGACCTCCAGGCCAAGCTGGGGCTGTCCTACCTGTTCGTCGCCCACGACCTGGCCGTGATCCGCCACATCGCCGACCGGGTGGCGGTGATGTACCTGGGCAGGATCGTCGAGATCGGCGACGTGGACGAGGTGTACACCGACCCGGTCCACCCCTACACCCAGGCGCTGATGTCGGCGATCCCGATCCCCGACCCCGCGACCGAGCGGACGCGGCAGCGGATCGTCCTCTCCGGCGACCTGCCGAGCCCGGCCGACCCGCCGTCGGGCTGCAAGTTCCGCACCCGCTGCTTCAAGTACGCAGCGCTCAGCGAGGCCGAGCAGGTGCTGTGCCGCGAGGTGGAGCCAGAGCTCGGCGGCTACGGCCCCGACCACCGCGCCGCCTGCCACTACGGGCACTCGGCGCGGGCCGAACGGGCCGGTGATCCACCGCTCGTTGAGATTCGTTAGCGGTTCGTAACCGGCGGGGAGTGCGCTCAGAGGCCGCTCAGCAGGTAGGGTCGGATCCGATCTGGCCCCCTGTCCCGCCGCCACGGGCCCTGTGGGGTATGCCAGCACGAAATGGAGGAAAAGTGAAGGCTTCAAGACTGTTGCTGCCTCTGGTCGCCGGCGGACTCGCGCTGAGCCTGGCCGCCTGTGGTGGACCAGTGCAGTCCCCGACCGCGTCCGGCAGCGCCGCGAGCCCGGGTGCCAGTGCCCCGGCGGGCGGTTGGGACATCAACGAGACTCCCCGCGACCAGCTCACCGGCGGTGAGTTCGTCGGGTCGATCGGTTACCCGATCGCCACCTGGAACCAGTTCAACGTCACCGGCAACGACGCGGAACTCACGTTCCTGCAGGCGCCGATCCGGCCGACCTACTACGACTTCAACGGTGCCGGCGAGCCGGTGCTGAACCCCGACTACCTCGAGTCGGCAGAGACCGCGACCAACCCGAACCTCGTGGTCACCCTCAAGCTGAACCCCAAGGCCGTCTGGAACGACGGCGAGGTGATCGGCGCCGACGACTGGATCGCCACCTGGAAGGCGCAGAACGGCGAGAACGAGAAGTTCGCCGCAGCGTCGACCGACGGCTGGAACCAGGTGACCTCGGTCGAGGCCGGGGCCAACGAGCAGGAAGTGGTCATCACCTTCAAGTCCACCTACCCGGACTGGACCGCGATCGTGGCCGACGGCCCGCTGCGCGCTGAGGGCGTCGCCACTCCCGAGCTGTTCAACGACGGCTGGAAGGACTACGTCGACTCCTACTTCACCGGCCCGTTCAAGGTGTCCAGCTGGGACAAGACCAGCGGCACCGTCGTGATGGAGCCGAACGACAAGTGGTGGGGCGCCAAGCCGCTGCTGACCAAGATCACCTGGAAGCAGATCAAGAGCGAGGCGCTGGCCGCGGCCTTCGCCAACCAGGAAGTCGACTACTACGACATCGGCGCCGACCCGGACGGCTACCAGCAGGCGTCCAACGCCCAGAACTCCGCGGTGCGCGTTGCTGCCGGCCCCAACTTCCGGCACTTCACCTTCAACTCCAAGGCGCCGTTCCTGGATGACGTCAACGTCCGCCAGGCGATCGTCATGGGCCTGGACCGCACGATCATCGCCAAGGCCGACCTCGCCGGCCTGCCCGGTGACCAGGTGCCGCTGAACAACAACCTGTACGTGGCCAACCAGCCCGGTTACGTCGACCAGGGCAAGGCGACCGGCATCGACTACAACGTCGAGGGCGCCAAGCAGAAGCTGGACGCCGCCGGCTGGAAGCTCAACGAGGGCACCGGGTTCCGCGAAAAGGACGGCAAGCAGCTGGACGTCGAGTTCGCGGTGCTGGGCGGCGTTTCCGCCTCCGAGACCGAGGGCCTGCAGGCGCAGAACATGCTCAAGGAGATCGGCGTCAACCTGAAGCTCCGCACGGTCGACACCAACAAGGACTGGCCGGGCGTGCTGGTGGAGCACAAGTTCGGCATCATCGCCTTCTCCTGGATCGGCACCCCGTACCCGCTGCGCAACATCGGCCAGATCTACGGTGGCACCACGAAGGACGGCAAGTTCACCGAGAACGAGTCGAATTTCGCCCAGCTCGAGATCCCCAAGGTGAACGAGCTGATCCCGCAGATCGACACCGAGATGGACGCAGCCAAGCGGGCCGAGCTGGGCAACCAGGCCGCGCAGGCGATCTGGGAGTCCGCGCACACCCTGCCGCTCTACCAGCGTCCGATGCTCATCGGCGTGCGGGAGAAGGCAGCCAACATTGGCGCACTGGGCATGGCCCGGGTGCCGAAGTGGGAGAACGTCGGCTTCACCCAGTGAGCCGCTGAGGCGGCCACCAAGGTGGCCACCTCACCCCGACCCAGAGCCTGCCGGGACCTCAAGGTCCGGGCAGGCTCCGTCGTTTCCGGGCAATCCATCCGTCGCTCCCTGAGGAGCGGTGGTGGGGCTTGTGAAGGGCGAATAGCACAGAAACAGTAACTATCTCGTCACGATTCCCGTTCGTTCAGTGGTCAAGCTGGGATGTCTCACCAGTTGGCGAGATACTTGGGCGTCGTGCGTCGTCGTCATTGCCGGCCCACACGGCGACCCCTGCTCGGGGTCGCGCAGGCAAGTTCTATTAGGAGGTTTCATGCGAGTGACCACTCGCGCCATCGCCATCGCGTCGGTGGCCACAGCCGTCGGCCTGCTGGCCACGGCTTGTACCCCGGCTCCATCGAGCCCGGGTGCCAGCGGCAGCGCCCCAACTGCTGCCGAGATCACGATCAACGGATGTACTCCGGAGAACCCGCTGATCCCCGGCAACACGTCTGAGGTTTGTGGCGGCAACGTCATCGACACCTTCGCCGCGAAGCTGATCCACTACAACCCGGACACCGCGGCGCCCGAGCTCGACATCGCCCAGGCGATCGAGACCGAGGACAACCAGAACTTCACCGTCAAGCTCAACCCGGGCTACAAGTTCCACGACGGCACCGAGGTCAAGGCCAAGAACTTCGTCGACGCCTGGAACTGGACCGCGAGTGGCAAGAACGGCTACGCCGGCGGCTACTTCATGTCCGTCTTCGAGGGCTTCGGCGATCTCCAGTGCGGCGTGAACGCCGACGAGGAGACCGACTGCGAGGCCAGCCCGCAGAAGTCCGAGGCGATGTCCGGCCTGAAGGTGGTTGACGACCACACCTTCACCATCAAGACCACCGAGAAGGTCTCGAACCTCCCGGTCCGCCTGGGCTACTCCGCGTTCGCGCCCATGCCCGACTCCTTCTTCGCCGATCCCGCGGCCTACGAGGCCAAGCCGATCGGCGCCGGCCCGTTCCAGTTCGTCTCCAAGAGCGACACCGAGATGGTCGTGGAGAAGTTCGCCGACTACTCCGGCAAGTTCGCAGCCAAGGTCGACAAGGTCACCTTCAAGATCTACACCGACCTGGCCGCCGCCTACGCCGACGTCGTGGCGAACAACCTCGACATCCTCGACCAGGTGCCGAACGACCAGCTGGTCGGCGACGCCTACCAGTCCGACCTGCCCGACCGCAACGCCCAGCTGGGCACCAGCAACTTCCGCTGGATCACCTACTCCCCGGTCGACGAGCAGCTCAAGGGCAACGTCGACCTGCGCAAGGCGATCTCGATGGCCATCGACCGCCAGGCCCTGGTTGACCAGGTCATGAGCGGCGCGGGCGTCCCGGCCGACAGCTGGGTCCCGTCCACCCTGGACGGTGCCGTGGCCGGCACCTGTGGTGAGGCGTGTGTCTTCGACGCGGCCAAGGCCAAGGCGCTGTACGAGAAGGCCGGCGGCTACAAGGGCACGTTGACCTACTCGACCAACGTTGCCGAGAACCCGCTGAACCAGGCGATCGGCGAGGCCGTGGTGAACCAGCTGAAGAACAACCTCGGGATCGACGCCCGGTTCAACCCGGTGGTCGACTTCGCGACCTTCAACAAGGGCATCGATGCCGGCGAGTACAAGGGCATCTTCCGCTCCGGCTGGCAGATGGACTACCCGTCGATCGAGAACTACCTCACCCCGATCTACGCCAAGGGTGCCGACTCCAACTGGTCGAAGTTCGACAGCCCCAAGTTCGAGGAGCTGCTGAAGCAGGCTGCCGCGGCCCCGGCCGGTGCCGAGTCCAACGCCCTGTACCAGGAGGCCGAGAAGGTCCTGGCTGAGGGCTTCCCGACCGCCCCGCTGTTCGTGGGTGCGGCCACCATCGGCTGGTCGGAGCGCATGGCTCCGGTCAAGATCACCGCGTTCGGAACCCCGGACCTGGTGTCGGCCGGCCTCAAGTAGCAGTTAAGCTGACACGCGGTCAGTTCGAGTCCACTCGGGCCCGGACTGACCGCGTGTTTGCTGTCTCTTGAAGAGGGGTTCCGGGTTTGGGCACCTATGTCCTGCGGCGACTGCTGCAGATGATCCCGGTCGCTTTGGGCGCCACCTTCCTGATCTTCCTGATGGTCTTCGCGATCGGCGATCCCTCGGCTGGCAGGTGCGGCGAGCGGGCCTGCCCGCCGGCGTTCATCGCCAGGTTCCGGGCCGAGTACAACCTCGACGAACCGCTGGTCGTGCAGTACGCGCTGTACCTCGGCAAGCTGCTGCAGGGCAACCTGGGCACCGCGTACAACGGTGACTCGATCGCTGCGTCGCTGGCCGACCGCTGGCCGACCACCATCCGCCTGGCCATCATCGCCCTGATCTTCGAGACCGTGATCGGCATCGCAGCCGGCATCATCGCGGGTATCCGGCGCGGCAAGTTCATCGACCACCTGGTCACCGTCTCCAGCCTGGTGGTGATCTCGATCCCGGTGTTCGTGATCGGTTCGCTGGCCCAGATGACGTTCGGCGTGCGACTGGGCTGGTTCCCGGTCACCTCGACCAACGGCTCCTGGGGGGAGCTGCTGTTACCGGGGCTGGTGCTCGGATCGCTGTCGGTGGCCTACATAGCCCGGCTGATGCGCGGCACCCTTGCGGAGAACCTGCGCGCCGACTACGTGCGCACCGCCCGGGCGAAGGGCCTCGGCCCTGGCCGCGCCATCGGCGTCCACACCCTGCGCAACTCGCTGATCCCGGTGATCACCTACATCGGCTACGACGTGGGCGCGCTGATGGGCGGCGCGATCGTCACCGAACGCATCTTCAACATCAACGGCATCGGCGGCTACCTGTTCCGCGGCATCGCCAGCAAGGACGGTTCTATCGTGGTCGGAACCCTGACCTGCCTGGTGCTGGTGTACCTGCTGGTCAACCTGATCGTCGACCTGTTGTACGGCGTGCTCGACCCGAGGATCAGCCATGACTGACCCCAACGCAGCCCTCGGCACCAACATCACCGAGCCCCCGAGCGTCACCGGCGAGGCCAGCGCCCAGTCGCCCGAGGGCGGCGCCGCGGCCCCGTCCCGCTCGCTGTGGTCGGACGCGTGGGGCGAGCTTCGCCGCAACCCGCTGTTCTGGATCTCTGCGGTGCTGATCTTCCTGTTCGTGCTGATGGCCGCTGCGCCGCAGCTGTTCACCAGCGTCGATCCCACCTACGGTGACCTCTCGATCGCGCGCAAGCCACCCTCGGCCGAGCACTGGTTCGGCGCCACGGCGCAGGGCTACGACGTGTACGCCCGCACCATCTACGGGGCGCGCGCCTCGATCATGGTCGGCGTGCTGGCCACGATCGGCACGATCGTCCTCGGCGGCGTGGTGGGACTGTTCTCCGGCTTCTACGGCGGCTGGCTGGACGCGCTGCTGTCGCGCATCGGCGAGATCTTCTTCGCGATCCCGCTGCTGTTGGCCGGCATCCTGTTCCTCTACGTCTTCCCGCCGGCGCTGGACACCCCGTTCGTGCTGCAGGTGCTGCAGGTGGTGGGCGTGATCGTGGTGTTCGGCTGGCCGTCGGTGGCCCGCCTGATGCGCTCCAGCGTGCTGCAGGTGAAGCCGAACGACTACGTCAACGCCGCCCGGGCGCTGGGCGCGTCCTCCGGGAGGCTGATCTTCAGCCACATCCTGCCCAACGCTGTCGCGCCGGTGATCGTGGTCTCCACCATCAACCTGGGCGTCTACATCGCCATCGAGGCCACCCTGGCCTTCCTCGGGATCGGCCTGCGGCCGCCCGCGGTATCGTGGGGTGTCGACATCTCGGCGGCCTCGGCGCTCGGACTGGTGCGGGCCGCCCCGCACATGCTGATCTTCCCCTCGATCTTCCTCTCGCTGACGGTGCTGGCGTTCATCATGCTGGGCGACGCGCTGCGCGACGCCCTCGACCCGAAACTGAGGTGAGCACGATGACACAGGCCAGACCGGCCGGCGCCACAGCGCGCGAGGAGCTCCTGCTGGACGTCCGCGACCTGCAGGTCGAGTTCCGGCTGCGGGAGGGCGTGGCGAAGGCGATCAACGGGGTCTCGTTCGACCTGCGTGAGGGCGAGACGCTGGCGATCCTCGGCGAGTCGGGCTCGGGCAAGTCGGTGACCGCGCAGGCGATCATGGGCATCCTGGACACCCCGCCGGGGTTCGTCACCGGCGGCGAGGTGCTGTTCCGGGGCACCGACCTGCTGAAGCTGCCGGAGAAGGAGCAGCAGGCGATCCGTGGGGCCGGCATCGCGATGATCTTCCAGGACGCGCTGAGCGCCCTGAACCCCGTGTTCCCGGTCGGCTGGCAGATCGCGGAGATGTTCCGCACCCACCAGGGGATGAACCGCAGCGACGCCCAGGCGAAGGCCATCCGGCTGATGGAGCGGGTGCGGATCCCGGCAGCAAAGGAGCGGGTGCGGGCCTACCCCCACCAGTTCTCCGGAGGCATGCGGCAGCGCATCATGATCGCGATGGCGATCGCCCTCGACCCGGCGGTGCTGATCGCCGACGAGCCCACCACTGCGCTGGACGTGACCGTGCAGGCCCAGATCATGGACCTGCTGAAGGAGCTGCAGCAGGAGTCGGGCATGGGCCTGATCCTGATCACCCACGACCTGGGGGTGGTGGCCAGCGTCGCCGACCGCATCGCGGTGATGTACTCCGGACGGATCGTGGAGACCTCCGGGGTGCACGGCGTGTACGCCCGGCCCGCGCACCCGTACACGAAGGGCCTGCTGGAGTCGATCCCGCGGCTGGACATGAAGGGCCAGACGCTGCGGGCGATCGGCGGCCTGCCGCCGAACCTGCTGGCGATTCCGCCGGGCTGCCCGTTCAACCCGCGCTGCCGCTACGCCATCGACATCTGCACGAGGGTGAACCCGCCGCTGGAGCCGATCGCCGCCGGGCGGGCCGCGGCCTGCCATCGCAAGGAGGAGGTGTACGCCGGTGAGTAAGGACGTGATCCTCTCCGCTGACGAGCTGGTCAAGCACTACCCGATCAAGACCGGCGTGGTGCGCCGCACCACCGGCCACGTCCGCGCGGTGGACGGGGTGTCGTTCGACCTGTACCGGGGCGAGACCCTGGGCGTGGTGGGGGAGTCCGGCTGCGGCAAGTCGACCCTCGGCCGGCTGCTGATGCGGCTGGAGGAGCCGACCAGCGGCAAGGTGGTGTTCGACGGCGTCGACATGTACTCCCAGAAGGGCGCGGCGATGCGGAAGCTGCGTCGCGACATCCAGATCGTCTTCCAGGACCCCTACACCTCGCTGAACCCCCGCAAGACCGTGGGCGACATCATCGGCGAGCCGTTCGACATCCACCCGGAGGTGGCCCCCAAGGGGTCGCGCCGCAAGCGGGTGCAGGAGCTGCTCGACCTGGTGGGCCTGTCCCCGGAGCACATCAACCGCTACCCCCACCAGTTCTCCGGCGGCCAGCGGCAGCGGATCGGGGTGGCCCGTGGGGTGGCGCTGAACCCGAAGGTGCTGATCTGCGACGAGCCCGTCTCGGCGCTGGACGTCTCCGTCCAGGCGCAGGTGGTGAACCTGCTGGAGAGCCTGCAGCGCGAGCTGGGGCTGGCCTACATCTTCATCGCCCACGACCTGTCGGTGGTGCGCCACATCTCCGACCGGGTGGCCGTGATGTACCTGGGCAAGATCGTGGAGATCGGGAACGACGCCGAGATCTACGAGCGGCCCACCCACCCCTACACCCAGGCGCTGTTGTCGGCGGTGCCGGTGCCCGACCCGGAGGTGGCCAGCAACCGCGAGCAGATCATGCTCACCGGGGACGTGCCCAGCCCGGCCAACCCGCCGGCCGGCTGCCGCTTCCACACCCGCTGCTGGCGGGCGCAGGAGAAGTGCCGCATCGAGGTGCCGCCGCTGGTAGACCGTCCCGACGGGGTGGGCGCCCACGAGAGTGCCTGCCACTTCGCCGAGCCCCTTGCCGTGGTGGAGACGGTGGGCTGAACCAGCGCGAAAACGAACGGGCCCGGCTACCAGAGCCGGGCCCGTTCGTGCTTGTCAGACTGAGTTTGGAGCAGGAGTGGCCAGGGCCGGGATCGAACCGGCGACCTTTCACTTTTCAGGCGAACGCTACTACCATCTGAGCTACCTGGCCGTGAAGCAAACGCTCGCTTCAGCGACCCCGACGGGACTCGAACCCGCGACCTCCGCCGTGACAGGGCGGCGCGCTAACCAACTGCGCCACGGGGCCTTGGTAGGCCTCACTGACCGCTCCCGGCCAGCCCCGAAACTATAACGTACCGGCTCGTCGGAGCGAAAATCGGCAGCTGATGACGGACCCCCGGCCTCCGGGGAGCGAACGGGCAATCCCCACCGTTCCCTGAGGAGCGCGCGGAGCCAACCCACCACCGTTCCCTGAGGAGCGTTGGTGAGCGCAGCGAGCCAACGCGTCTCGAAGGGCGCCGCCACGTCCGCGTCCCACCCCGACTAGCCTGAGCGCATGACGCGTCGCGTGATGATCCTGGCGGCGGGAGTGGGCTCGGGCCACAACATGGCTGCGGAGGCCGTCGAGTCCGAGGTGGCCGCCGTCGCCGGGGACGTGGAGGTGCGCCGCCTGGACATCCTGGCGACCACCAGCGAGGCGTTCAACCGGCTCTACGACGACGCGTACTTCCAGCTGGTCTCCCAGGTGCCCTGGCTGGTGGGCTGGAGCTACGACAACGCCGACCCGCCGTTCAAGCGGGCCCAGCCGCTGCAGTGGCTGGAGCAGCTGAACACGATCGCGTTCGTCCGGGAACTGCGCGACTACGATCCAGACGTCGTGGTCTGCACCCACTTCCTGCCGGCGCGCCTGGTGTCGGTGCTGATGGCCAGGCGGCAGCTGGCGACCTCGCTCAGCATCGTCGCCACCGACTACGACTTCCAGGGCCTGTGGCTGACCACCCCGTTCCACCGCTTCTTCGTGGCCCGCCCGGAGACGCGGCAGTACATGATCGACATCGGTGTCCCGGACGACCGGGTCACCGACTCCGGCATCCCGGTGGGCGGTGACCTGTCCACGGCGGTGGAAGCAGCGGCCCTGCGGGCCCGGCTGGGGTTGCATCCGGACCTGCCGGTGGTGCTGGTGTCGGCCGGTGCCTCCGGAGGCGGCTACGCCGCACAGGTGGTGCAGCAGACGCTGCGGATGTCCCAGCCGTGCCAGGTGGTGGTGGTCTGCGGGCGCAACGCCGGGCTGAAGGGCGAGGTGGACGCGCTGGTGGCCGGACGGGACAACTATCTCGTGCTGGGCTTCACCGACGAGCTGGCGCTGCTGATGCGGGTGGCGTCGCTGTTCGTCGGCAAGCCGGGTGGGTTGTCGTCCTCCGAATGCATGGCGGCGGGGCTGCCGATGGTGATCATCAACCCGATCCCCGGCCAGGAGTTCCGCAACGCCGACTACCTGCTCGAGGAGGGCGCGGCCGTCCGCTGCAACTACGCCACGACGGTGGGCTACAAGCTCGACCAGCTGCTGGCCGACCCGGCTCGGCTGGCCAGGATGGCAGCCAACGCCGCCCGGATCGGACGCCCGTACGCCGCCCGCCAGGTGGCGCAGGACGCCCTGGCCGAGACCGGGGCACCGCTGTGGATCAGCCGGGAGGCGCAGCGCTCGATGCTGCAGGCCGGTGAGCTCGGGGTGGCCGCAGCCGACCTGGAGCCGGCGCTGCGGCTGGCCACCCTGCTGGACGCCGAGACCGCCCGTTCCCTCGCGGTGGTCACGCTGCCGGAGCTGGACGGCCTCGGTGCCGTGCCCGGCGCGGACACCGTGCTGCTGCGCCGCAGCCAGCTGAACACGCTGCGCTGGCAGCCGGAGAAGTTCGACCTGGTCACCACCGGGCGCTGGTTGCTGGGCGAGTCGGAGGAGCGCCTGGTCGGGGTCGCCCCCGCCGGCCCGTGAGGAGCAAGCGGAGCGAGCGTCACCGCCCTACCCACCGCTCCCTGAGGAACGAGCAAAGCGAGCGTCTCGAAGGGCCGGTACCGCAACCAGAAGGCCCGGGGGAGTGGCATCCCCAACGGGATTCGAACCCGCGCTGCCGCCTTGAAAGGGCGGTGTCCTAGGCCGCTAGACGATGGGGACCTGACCGGGTGAACTATACGGCTCGGGCGCTGGCCGCCCCAAACCGCGGGCGGGCGACGAAACGGCACCGGAAGAAGTTCCGGACGGCCTCCGCCGGGGGGCGGAATCCGGAGGCCGTCCGGGCGGGGGGCAGGAGGTGCTAGCTCTCCTCGAAGGAGGCGTGCACGTGGTCCATGTGGTTGGCGGTGTCGCCGCCGCGGTCGGACATCTTCACCCAGTAGCCGCGGCTGATCCGGTAGTTGCGCTGGCGCCAGATGATGTAGCTCACCTTCAGCCGCTTGCCGTTGTCGATCAGGTACTGCGCGACGGCGTCCCCGAGGGCCCGGTTGGTCTTGTAGGAGGGGATCATGATGTCGATCGCGCGTCCGCTGGGGTGGTCGCTGGAGTAGGCGCTGGAGGAGCGCCAGCCGTAGATGGTCTTGATCTGGGGGAACTTCGCCCGGACCTCGATCACCGCGGCCTTGCCGTTGGGCTCCAGCTTGTTGAGGCTGTCCGAGCCCAGGTCGAGGTTGTTGCTGGTCAGTGAGCCGGAGGCGACCCAGCGGGTGGTGCCGTCCCAGATCACCTCGGTGAAGCCGTTCTTGGCGGTGCCGGTGATCCGCACCCAGCTGCCGAAGGCCAGCGTGCCGGCTGCGGCCGACTCTGCGTCGGCCGACATGCGGATGTTGACGCCGCTGGCGGCGGCCCAGCGGGTGCCGGTCTGGATGGGCAAGACCAGGTCGGCTGGGGTGCCTGAGGTGGCCTTGAGGTAACCGGTGATCACCCACCCGACCTTGCCCGAGTGCACCACCTGGCTGTAGCTGCCGCTGTGCACGCCGGTGATGCCGACGGTGGTGCCCTTGGCGATGGTGCCCTGATTGGTGGCGGTCACCGATGCCGTCTGGCGTAGCGCGAGGCCGGCCGTGGTGGTGAAGGCGGCGACCGGTTCGGGGGTGGTGTCTGTGGCCGCGGACAGGAACTGGGTGTAGATCCAGCGGGTGTGCTCACCGACGCGCACCTGGGTGAAGTCGACGGTGCCAAGGCCGGTCACCTTCACCGGCTGGCCCTTCTCGACGGTGGTGGTGATGTCGGCGTCGAGGCTGGCGGTGGCGCGGACGTTGACGCGTTCGAGGGTGGTCTTCCGGCCGACCGGGCCGGCGGTGACGACGCTGGCGGGGGTGGCGTCCTTCTTGAGGTATTCAGCCCAGGCGTAGGCGGTCTTGCCGTCGTACCTGATCGGCAGCCAGTCCCCGGAGACGCTGCCGGCGGCGATCACGGTCTGGCCGGCCTGCAGCAGGGTGACCACGGGCTTGCTGGTGGAGGCGCCGGTGCGGACGTTGACCGTGGTGGTGGTGGTGTAGGTGACCACTGCGGCATTCGCCGGGGTCGAGGTGACCAGCGCGATGGTCGTGAGCATGGCAGTGACCGCGAGCCACACCACGGCGGCGCGGGTGGCGGCCAGAGCTCTCTTCACGACTGCGGTGTTCCTTTCCGGTGCCCGGTCAAAGGTTGGTGCTGCCAGAGGCAGGGGCCGAGTCTTCCCCGTGACTTCCGTCACACTCGTCCCACCTGCCCCGGGTGTTTCCGGACTGTAGTAGGCAACGATTTCTCGCGTCATTGAGTTGGTGGCAACTCGCTCGGCCGGGGGAGCTAATGACATTTGTGTGATTTCAGGCTGGGGGCGGCGGCTAGGGTGTGGGCATGGCGCTGGAGGTGACGCCCGAGCGGTTCGAGCAGCTGGTGGACCAGGCGCTTGCCGACATCCCCGAGCAGCTGTTCGACCTGGTGGAGAACTGCGCCCTGATCATCGAGGAGGAGCCAGCCCCCGAGTACGGGGACGTGCTCGGCTTCTACGACGGAACCCCCTTGTCAGAGCGGGATTCGCGGTATGCTGGAGTGCTCCCCGACCGCATCCTGGTGTTCCGCGGGCCGCTGCTGCGCCTGGTCGAGAGCGAGGACGAACTGGTGGAGGAGATCCGCATCACCGTGCTCCACGAAGTGGCCCACTTCTTCGGCATCGAGGACGACGAACTCGACCACCTCGGCTACGCCTGACGCCGCTTTCGGCGGCCCGGAATTCACCTCCAGCAAAGCTTGAGACATTCGCGGACGCCGGTCGAGCTTGTCGATACCCCACGCCGGTCGAGCTTGTCGAGACCCCCCGCCGGTCGAGCCTGTCGAGACCAGCCCTACCGCTGGTCGAGCCTGTCGAGACCAGGCAGCTCGCTGAGGATCCACAGCTGCTCCCCGCTGCTCACCCAGGTGCCACAGGTGCCGAGGGCGTCGTCGGGCAGGTAGCCGGAGCGCAAGTCGTCCAGAGCCAGCGGGAGCGCCCCTACAAGAGAGGCGAGCGACCGCCGCTGGCCGGAGTCCGGCAGCAGCACGGCCACGCCGGCGACCGTGTGCATGGAGGCGTTCACGCGCAGGGTGGTCAGCACCTCGTCGCTGATCGCCGGAGCGACCACGACAACGGCGCGGTGGGCGGCCTGGGTGCGCTCGAGGAACGGCAGGAGCTCGCGGATGGTGGTGATGCCGGTGTCGGCGACGAGCACGAGCGGGTCGTCCAGGACGCACAGGCCGCTGGTCGGGTCGGTCGCGAACTCCTTCGCAGCGTGCCCGTGCCGCATGGTGGGGGCACCGGTGAGCCGTCGCTTCAGTGCGGTGCGTTGCTCCGGGCTCATTGCCGCGTCACTGTCGGCCGGACGGTTCAGCGCCTCGAACTCGGTGACGTACCCCGGCGCGGTCGAATCGGCCTTCAGCCCTGGGATCGGCCGGTCCGGCGGCTGGGTGAGGGCGGCGTCCCTGCGCCTGGTCTCGGTGCGGTCGCCCAGCCAGCCGTAGACGACCACAGCGATGCCGATCACCAGCACCAGCCCGATGCCCAGGTAGCCCGCCTCCACCCCTCCAGTGTGCACGCAGGCGGGCCATCGCAGCCGGTACGCTACGAGGGCGCCTGGGCCGGCCGTGACCGGACGGCGCCGACGAGGGCCTATAGCTCAATTGGCAGAGCAGCGGACTTTTAATCCGCGGGTTCTGGGTTCGATTCCCAGTGGGCCCACCAGTAGTTTCAGCTTCCTGACTAGGCTAAACGCGCTTCGGATTCCGCCGCTCTGGTAAGCGGTCATGGGCCCAGAAATGATCAGATATCGCGCGGAATCGCACGATCTGGACGCCTCTGATGGCGGATCCGCGCGCGATCGCCGACCACTTGGACGTAGGCGTGGTTGGCGAGCCTCCCGCGCCGCCAGCAGCTCTACACGATGGCGCAGACCGGTTCCCTGTCCTCAAGCCTTCGAAACGGCCCGTTCCGGTCAGCGTTGACACGAATTGCTCAGGACTTTAATGCAAACGAGACTCGAGCCACATGTGTAGACTCGTGTGTAAGGAGGCGCACATGGCTACCAATCTGGCGATCGACCCTGAGCTGCTCGACCACGCGCTGTCCGTGAGTGGGGTGCGTACCAAGAAGGAAGCGGTGACAATCGCGCTGCGCGAGTTCATCGCACGACGCGAGCAGGCGCGGATCGTCGAGTCATTCGGCACCCTCGATTGGGACGAGGGGTACGACTACAAGGCCGACCGACGCAGCCGTGACCTTGGTGTGGTGCCGGCCGAGTGAGCCGGCTTCTGGTCGACACCAGCGTCTGGTCGCTGGCTTACCGGCGGGACGCGCCGCCGAACATTCCGCAGGTGACTGTCCTGCGAGCAGCGCTCGTGGGCGGTGAGTTCGTCGCTATCGCCGGCATGGTGCTGCTGGAATTGCTTCGCGGCTTCATTCCGCCACGCGCGCAGGAACGCATCCTGAGCGACCTGGCTCCGCTGGAGCTGATCGAGCCGACCCGCGACGACTATATCGAGGCTGCCCGGTTGGCGAACACATGCCGTCAGGCGGGCCTCCACCTCGGCTCGGTGGACGCGCTGCTCGCCCAACTGGCGATCGGGAACGACCTGGAACTGCTGACCACGGATCGCGACTTCGAGAGTGCAGCCAAGCTGGTTCCCCTGCGAATCTGGCAGCCGACGTAGTCCCGCCTCGAGGTCTTCGTTCGACGGTCGCGACGGATGCCGTCCAGATGCTCGGTAGACGTCGTCCAGATTTCAGTTACAGGAGCAGCCGGGCGTCCGACACTCACACCGGCCGCCGCGTTCGGTCAGCTCGGCGATCGCGTGAGGAGGCGACGACGCCACGCTCTCTCGACCGGATGGCGGGCCAAGAGCTAAGTCGCTCGGGCGGGGACTTCGTCGAGCGGTGAGTGACGTGGAAGGCTCACATAACGTGACATCCCACCTCCCCTTTTGTCGCTGTGCTGCCGATCGCCGGCTGCGTTCTGGCGCTCTCTGCCTGCTCGCCGGCACCGACAAGCCCCACGACCAGCGTTGCCTCGGCGAGCGCCTCCGCGGCCGCAACACGGACTGAGGCCGACGATGAGTGAGACCGTATCGCCTCGGAGGCGACGCCGCCGACCGTCAAACGGATGAGGCTCCGCTATGCCGGCACCTGTTCGCGGTGCGGGGAGTCACTCGAGGCCGGCGTGACCGCCGACTACGACCGGACGTCGAAGACGGTCGCCTGCGTCGATTGCCCGGCTCGGCGCGCCCTGCCCGAGCGGGCGGAGATGACGGCAGCTCCAAAGCACGCGATCACCCCGGACATCCCCTCCGAGCTCGAGGTGGTCGACGGCACGGCCGGCGGCTCGGCAGCGCGGGAGTTCGACCGCCGCCACGACGCCCGCCAGCAACGTGTTCGGGCCAACCACCCGAAGATCGGCAAATTCCTGCTGGCCGTCTTCGACGATCCGCAGTCCACCACGGCGTGGGCGACCGGCGCGGTGGGGGAACAACGGCTCGGTGAGATGCTGGCTGGTATCGCCAGCCCGACAGTCAGGGTGCTGCACGACCGACGGATCCCGAAGACGACGGCAAACATCGACCACCTGGTCGTCTGCTCGTCGGGGGTGTTCGTCGTGGACGCCAAGCGCTACAAGGACGCCCGGCCCGCGTTGCGGGTCGAGGGCGGCCTGATCCGTCCGCGACAAGAACTGCTGGTCGTCGGTGGTCGGGAGCGCACCAAGCTCGTCGAGGGTATGCACAAGCAGCTCGGACTGGTCCGGGCAGCCCTCGCCGATCAGCCGGACGTACCGGTGCACGGCGTCTTGTGCTTCGTGGATGCGGACTGGCCGCTGATCGGCGGCTCGTTCACCGTGCAGGGTGTCTCGGTGATGTGGCCGAAGAAGCTCAAGTTGCTGCTCACCGAGGCCGGACCGCTCGACGCCGATCGGATCGCCGACCTCCAGTGGCAACTCCACGAAGCCTTCCCCCGCCAGAAGGAACGCACCACCAAGCAGCCCATCCTCGATTCGACCCCCCGCACTCTCGAGCCAGAGCATGTCCCCCTGACCTGACGGACCCTGTGGATTCACGACCCCTCAAGTGCCACAGACCTCATGCATCCTGGCGGGAATCGGCGAGCCGGCGGTTAGCTGCGCGATCTATTCAGGCTCGAAGCCGAGGATTACCCTGAGACGGGGGAGGGAGGTGAAATGACACCTGTCGGTGGCCCAATTGGAAGGCGGCTTCGTGGACGGGACGCCTCCGCAGTCATTGAAGTCGTCTGTGTGTGCGGCCTCGAGTACGTCGTGAGCCCAACCGCGGCGCGGAAGACTCGCTGCCGCAGTTGTCGAGTCCCGACACGCGACCTCCCTGACCTCAACCTGCTAGGGCCGTAGCGTTCGTTGGTCTAGCCTCACTTCATACTGGAGGCAGCGAAGGAGTTCGGCGCGAGGCTGCAGACTGTCGGTATCCTTCCGACCCTGCTGGCCACCTTCGTCGTGGTATTCGTTGTAGCGGCAGGGGCGCCAGCCCAGCCCCTCACGCCACAGTCGCTTTCTTCGGCAGCGACTGCTCTAGGGTCAAGCGGCGCCATCTGGATCACGGTTGTCAGCATCGGGTTGGCAGTGACGCTTCAACCCCTCCAGTTCAGGCTGGTGAAGTTGCTGGAGGGGTACTGGCCGGGCGGTCTGTTCGAGCCGATCAGAGGACTCGGACTTTGGATCCAGCTGCAGCGCTTCGACTGGGCGCAGCGAAGCGCGACAACCGTAAAGCGGAAACGTGGCGCGATGGCGGAACTCACCGCCTCAGCAATACGGGAATCCGCAGAAGAGCGCCTGCAACTACGGTTCCCAGACTCGGAAGCCCGGCTCATGCCAACCGCCTTGGGGAACGTGCTTCGAAGCGCTGAAGACCGTGCCGGCCTTCGATATGGGATGCGTGTGGTGACACTCTGGCCGAGGATTTACGCCACCCTCCCAGAGGAGTTTCGTAAGTCCCTCGAGGATGAGGTGACCCAGCTTGATGTGTCGTGTCGCCTCACTGTGACTTGGCTCCTGACCGCCGTGGCGACAAGTGCGATACTGCTAAGCCGTCCAGCGGATCTCCTTGCGCATAACGAGTGGCTGCTCGTGGCCTCAGCGATTTGGCTACTAGCCTGGCTCGCTTACCGCTCCGCAATAGAGGCGGCAGAAGCCCACGGTGTTGACATTGAGGTCGCGCTTGACCTCTACCGGCACCTGCTTGTTGATGCCATGCGGTTGGAGGCGACAACTTCTCTTTCTCAGGACCGAGAGATCTTCCCCACACTGAGCGAGCTCTTCGAGACTTACGACGAGGGCCACAACCTGGAGCTGCATTACCGCCGCGGCAGTAGCTAGAGACCGGTCACCAAACCCTCAACCAGTCCGTTTCAGTTCGCGATACCGACCCAGAGCCCGTCGCGGGCCCGCGTCATAGCGACGTAAAGCTCGCGCCGCGTGAGATCCCAGCGCTCCCGCTCCGTGTCGTCGGTCGGAGGCTGGGTGATCGTGTGCTCGCGGCGGATATCTGGGATCAACACCTGCTTGAACTCCAACCCTTTGGCGCGTTTGATGGTTCCGACTTTGATGGCGTCGATCGATACTCCGCTGTACGCCTCGAGATTGATGACCGGGTAGCCAGCGGCCAGGAGCGCCGTGCTGGCATCCATCGCGGCTCGGCGCGTGATGCATAACACTGCCACGTCACCCAACCCGGTTCCGATGTCCTTCGTCGCGTTGCGAACCCGTCGAACCATTGCCTCGTTCAACTCCCGTCGACTCCCGCAGCGGGCGACCACCGGTTCGGCGCCCGCTCTAGGCACGCTCGACGGCACATCCCCTCGCGCTAGCACACCTTCGATGTCGGCGTACTCGTCGCCGGCGACCAAGCGCTGGGCGAAGTTCACGATCTGCGCAGTATTGCGGTAGTTGATGTCCAGCACCACGCCGCGTCCCGCGACGGACAGTCCAGCTTCGGCGAGGGTGTAGCCACCCGGATAGATCGACTGCTGCCCGTCACCAATCAGGGTGAACCCGTCCGGCTCGTCGCCGACGAGGGAATGTAGCAGCCGAATCATCGCGCACGACAGGTCTTGAGCTTCGTCGACGATCACCGCCGAGTACACATCCTGGAGGGGTTCGCGGCGAAGCTCGGCCTCCGCCAAAAGGACCAGGTCGGCGAAGTCGTTGACCCCCAGGCGTCGCAGCTCGGTGTCGTAGGCGCAGTGCAGCTCCCAGACGGCCTGGCGGCCGCTCAGGTTCAATCGGTGGCGGCGGCCTGCCCGGGTTAGGTCCGCGTAGTGTTCGAAACGAGAAATGCCTCGTCCCTTGATGACGTGCTCGATCTCGTCCGACCAATAGTCCCGATCCTTCGCGCCGGATCCGAGGACGGACTTGGCGCCAACCCGCTCCCAAGCGACGTTGAATGCCTCCCGGCTCTTGGGCGGGTCCAGCTTGAACCGCACTCCGCGTTCCTGCAGCAACCGCCGGGCGAATGCGTGCGTGCCGGTGAAGTCGACCCGGTCGACCACCTCGGGCGCGAGCCGCCGGAGCAGCTCGCGGAGGACATCCGGCAACGTTCGAACATAAGTCGTGACCAGAACCCGACCGGGCTTGATCCGGGCGAGATGGGCCGCCCGATGCAGGCCGACCACCGTCTTGCCGGTACCAGCCGGGCCACGGATCCGGGAGGGTCCGGGGAAGGTGCGCCGCACTAATTTGGCTTGCTGTGGATGCAGGAATGACATCCACTCCTCGATCGGTTGGGCAAGCACTCCTTCGAGCAGAGCAGCGTTCACTTCCTCAGGGCTGAGCAGAGCGTCTTGCGCAATCTCGTACGGACGCGTGGGTAGCACTGGCTCCGGGACGGTCGCCACGACGGGCGCGGGACCGTTGGCCTGCGGGAACAGGGCAAGGGCGCGGGCCATCACCACATCGACCTGCGGGGCGGTTAGTCGATGGCCGTGTGCGGCGATGTGTCGCAGGGCGTCCCGCTCGCCGACAATCCGGACGCCGCTGATGGTGGCGTCTAGTCCGCTCCTACCAGCCAGTACTATCAGGGGTCGGACTTCTCCAGGCGCGAGGCCTATTTCCGCCAGATCGGCCCGGGTGACGTCCGCCAGATCGGCCAGCCCGAGCAGGTCCTCGGTCACATCGGCGTCGCCGCGGCAGATCCTGCCGTTTTCGATTGCCACTTCGGCCCAGGCTTTGGTATCGACGATGAAGACACCCCCGGGTCCGATGACGATGAGGTCGACCTGAGCGCGCTTCGTTCCAGGCCAGCAGCGGTCGGCGAGCAGGAAGTAGCCCAATCCCGAAAGCGGAGCCAACGTCCGGGCGGTTCGCTTCTCGGTTACCTCGGCTATTCCGAAACGTCCCGCTGCGTCTCGCGCTTCAGCGGCGGCACGCTCATGGGCTTCAGCCAAGGCCAGCTGCCGCCGAGATTCGGCGCCGGCGGAGTCACCAGCTACCACGACACAGTCCTCGGGGGCCGACTGGAATCCACTTGCTGGCTTTCTGCGCTTTTCTTTGGTCTTCTCGATGCTAGCGATGATGTGGCCCTGGCGAAGCCCGCCGCGCCGCCCTGACTAGGACACGCGGCGCAGGAACTCCGCAAATCGCTGCTCGAGCCGCACTTTGTCCGGCCGATCCGGGCGCCTGGACGGCACGGTCAGAGTAGAACCGTGCATTTCCTGTAGGCCATGGCGCAGCATCGGTCCGTCTACCTCTTCCAACAGCCGTTGATCGACCTGAACCACATAGTCGGGCGAAATCCCGAGCATGTTCATGTCGAAGGCCGCGTGGTGGATCTTGCAGAGCGCGAGACCGTTCGAGACCGCCGGCAGCCCGGCTGCGTCATGATCTGGAGTGATGTGCGCAGCGTCCAGCAGTTCGCCGTGCCGAAGTCGACAGATCGCGCAGCGCGTCTGGTAAGCCGCGATCACCCGGCCGCGGAACTCAGCTTGGTGCAGCCGCTGCCGAACCGCACGTTCTGCGTAACGCCGTTCGGGGGCGTCGGGGTTGCCGCTGCCGAGGAATCGCACGCTTTCATCAAGTGCCAGCAGGAACTCCCTCTGGGCGGCCAAATCGTCGACTACATAGACCGGCGCGTACGGGACGTAGACGCCGTCGCGCACCCTGCGCAACAGGATGATGGGCACGGCGAGCTCGAACGCCCGTCGGAGCTTGGCGTTGTCGCCGTTGATCGAGCCTTCGCGGTAGGAGTAATGGAACAATCCGCCGGCCACCTCTCGGTCGGCGTATGGCCCGCTGGGGGAGCTAACCACGCTGAGAGTGGCTGCCATGTCCCGCGGGTTCCAGATGCCGCGGGCTGCGTCGATGACCCGTCGGGTTTCGCCGGTGGGCAGCGAGACGTAGGAGAGGTCGGCCCTGGTGACGAAGCCACCGTTCTTGCTGGCGCGGTTCATCACCGAAGCGATGATCGACTCGCGCAGCTCCTCGGCGGTGGACACGCTCAGTTCATATCACCTTCTCAGCGACCGCGTTGGGTCTTCAGCGAGGAGTGGCTGCCCGCAGAGCCGCGCTCCGCCCTGCGTCCCTTGCACCTCGCGCGAGGCGCTAGAGTCCCACCAGTTCCCGCCGTCCGGCGGAGTTGCCGGATGAGTAGTCGCATGCTGGTGAGGTTATGGATCGAGTGGAGCGCAGCTCGCTTCGGCTGGTGTGCGAGCAGGTCGTCGAGTGGTCGACCAGGGTCGCGTCGATAACTCAGGTCCGGCAGCGCATTGTGCAGTCGGCGGCCCAAGCGATCGCGGAGTTGAAGCGCCGGGCAGTTGGAGTGAGTCGGGACGGCGAACAGGTTGCCTTCGTCATCACACTAGAAGTAACCGACGACAGCCTCGTACGTGCCTTCGCGGAAGAGGCCAATCTCCCGGTGCTTGACGCTGACGACAGCCGATTGCTCAAAGAGCTCGGACCGGCGGTACTTCACCTGGTTGAGGAGACGAAAGCCGCGACGGGCATCAGACGGTTTCTGCTCTCCGCCAAGCGTCGCGCCGAGACTGCCGGCGCTGTGGCGCGGCTGCAGCAGGTTTGGAATTGGGCGCAGCAAGTGGGGGCCGAAGCACGGCTGAATCGGCTTGAGCAGTCGAGCGCAGCGGTGGGCACCGAGCACCTAGGGGTGCGGCAGATGCTGCACAGCCGGCTGGGAGTGAGCCAAAGGCTTGCCTTGAGCGGCGAACCGCCGGTGCTGTTCGCCGGCGACACGTTCGGCGGCCTGCTCAGCGACGTTCGCATAGTCACCGATGCTGTCCGCGAGGAACGCACCTATCGCGACCAAGCAGTCCGAGCGGGCAATGCGGTGCGCAATGTTGAGGTAAACCGGCTACTAGCGCAGATGCCGGTGGACCGCCTCCGCGAGGCGTCCAGGGACCGCTTGCGTACCGCACCACTGCTCGAGGCAGGTATCGAAACCGTGCTGGCTGTGTTGCAGCAGGAAGACAACCTCGACCTGATTCCTGGGCTGGGGGAGACAAGCGCGACGCGACTGCGGGCGGCCGCCTGGTCTATCGCCCAGGCCACTTTCGAGGAGATGCCGGTTCGGATTGACGTCCAGTCAAGACGTCCAGAGACCACCGAACTGCTCCTCCGGTTAGCTCGCTGGGACGCGGCCCGGAGGCTGGGTGGATCTCCGGCTGAAGTGGCCCGAGTCCAGGAGCTAAAGCCATTGCTCGGACGTAAGCGCCGACCCTCCCCACCGTTCGCGATCGTCGTTCCGTCCCGAGCGGGTGGGCTGGCTCTGCTACAGCAGAGCGCCGAATCGGCCCAGCGTGTGGCAGCTCGTCTGCGCCCCGCCATGGCAAGTGGTTCCCAGACCACAGCCGACCCATGGGCGGAGTTCCTGTCGCGCCCGGCCGACTTCTTCACGATGCTCGCAGAACTCGGCCTGACTACGGAGGATGAGAAGAAGTCGGAGGGTGACCTTCCCGAGGACATCATTCGGGCTGTCAGAGCTCTTGAGCTCAAGACTGACCGCCTGGTCGCCTCATTGCGCGGGTACCAGGCCTTCGCCGCCAGGTTCGCTCTGGTGCAACAGAAGGTGATCATCGGCGATGAGATGGGGCTCGGCAAGACCGTCGAAGCGCTCGCGGTCATGTGCCATCTCGCGAGCAAAGGCGAGAGCCGCTTCTTGGTGATTTGCCCCGCGGCAGTAGTCACCAACTGGGTCCGTGAAGTGGCGTCCAAGTCGGCCCTGCGTCCGCACCGCATCCACGGCAGCGACAAGGCAACCGCGGCGAAGGCGTGGCGACGGAACGGCGGTGTCGGTGTCACCACCTACGAGACGCTCGGCTGGCTGGAAGGGGTGGCTCCAGCCAACCAGCAACTCGACTGCGTGGTCCTGGACGAAGCTCACATGATCAAGAACCCTCAAGCCCTGCGGTCCGTGTACGCCAGCCGGCGCATTGACGCCAGCGCGCGGGCGATCCTGCTGACCGGCACCCCGCTCGAGAACCGGGTGCAGGAGTTCACTAACCTCGCGAACTACGTTCGCCCGGATCTGGTGGTCGACGCCACGGACTTCGCGCCCCGGCGCTTTCGAAAGCAGATCGCCCCGGCCTACTTGCGCCGAAACCAGGAGGACGTACTTTCCGAGCTGCCCGAGCTGGTCGAAGTCGAGGAGTGGCTGCCATTCAGTGACGATGATCACGCGGCCTACGCCGAGGCCGTCAACGAGGGCAACTTCATGGCGATGCGACAGGCAGCCATGCGGTCAGGCCGCCGATCTCAGAAGGTGCAGCGTCTCATCGAGCTGGTCGAAGAGGCCGAGGAGAACGATCGACGAGTAATCGTGTTCTCCTACTTCCGTGAAGTACTCGACGCGCTCGTGGGACTGCTCCCAGGACGGACCTTCGGGCCCCTTACGGGCGCCGTCCCGGCGAACCTGAGGCAAACCATGGTCGACGACTTCTCCAAGGCCCAACACGGGGCAGTGCTCCTCTCCCAGATTGTGGCGGGAGGAGTGGGCCTCAACATTCAGGCCGCGTCGGTGGTTGTGATCTGCGAGCCGCAACTGAAACCGACGATGGAGGCTCAAGCCGTCGCGCGCGCTCACCGCATGGGACAGGTCCAGTCGGTCCAGGTGCACCGGCTCCTCTCTGAGGAGGGTACGGATGTGCGAATCACTGAAATCCTCGCCGAGAAGAAGCGCATCTTCGACGACTTTGCGAGGGTGAGCGAAACGGCGGCGAGCACGCCTGAGGCCCTCGACGTCACTGAGCAACAGCTCGCTCAACAGGTGATCGCAGAGGAGCGACAGCGTCTGTTCGCAGCCAAGCAGGCGTCGGTCGCCAATGCATCGGGGCAAGGCGCGGCGAGCTCGGCCGGCCAGGGTCAGCCCGGGACACTACCGTGAGCGCCACAAGGTGAGAGGGGTTCGCTCGTGAGGCTCGAGGAGCTGACTGTCGGGCTACGACTGGCCGGGCTGGTCCCAGGCGAAACCGTGGCGGTACTCGGTGCCCAATGGCACGGTGCAGATGCCGTCGAACTCACCTACAAGGCAACCTCGGGCGCACTCGGCCAGCAGGTCGTCTTCCGCACTGATGAGGCTCGCCTGAGCCAGGCGCAGATCGGCGGCCGCGCCTTTGATGCCCCCGCGAACGACTTCAAGCTGGCTGCGGAGGCGCAGCGGATCCGGCTTGCTGGCCTCTTCGACCCGATGCTCGCCGTCGCCACCAGCGACGTGCAGCCATTGCCCCACCAGATCAAGGCTGTCTACGGAGAACTTCTGCCGCGGACGCCCCTTCGGTTCCTGCTCGCCGACGATCCTGGTGCGGGCAAGACGATCATGGCGGGCCTGTACATTAAGGAGCTCCTCCTCCGAGACGACGTGAAGCGGTGCCTGATCGTGGCCCCCGGCGGCCTTGTCGAGCAGTGGCAGGACGAGTTGTTCTTCAAGTTCGGGCTGTCCTTCGACATCCTCACCAACCAGCTCATCGATGCCAACATCAATCACAACCCCTTTGACGCGCAGCCACTGCTCATCGCCCGCATGGACCAGCTGTCGCGCAACCCGGTGCTCCAGCAACAACTCGCCGAAACCGACTGGGACCTGGTGATCGTCGACGAGGCACACCGAATGGGTGCGCACTACTTCGGTGGCCAGCTGCAGAAGACCAAGCGCTTCCAGCTGGGGGAGTTGCTCCGTGACGTCACCAGGCACCTGCTCCTCATGACGGCCACCCCGCATTCCGGGAAGGAGGAGGACTACCAGTTGTTTCTCACCCTGCTCGATCGGGACCGGTTCGAAGGCAAGTTCCGTCGCGGAGTGCACAACAGTGACACCAAGGGCATCATGCGGCGGATGGTCAAGGAGGACCTCCTCACCTTTGAAGGCAAGCGCCTCTTTCCGGAACGGATTGCGGAGACCGTCCCCTACGAACTCACAGCTCTGGAGTACGAGCTGTACGAGCAGGTGACCAACTACGTCCGCACGGGGATGAACCGGGCGGACCGGCTGGATGACAAGCGTCGGAACACCGTGGGCTTTGCCCTCACTGTTCTCCAGCGACGCCTCGCCTCCAGCCCGGAAGCGATCTTCCAGTCCCTTCTTCGACGCTCGCAGCGGCTCGAACGGCGCAAGCAGGCAATCCTTACCGGCGCGGACCCCGACCGTGACCTTGCCGTGGGGCTGGACACCCTGGAAGACCCGGACGAGTACTCGGCTGACGAAATCGAGGACGTGGAGGAGGAGCTCGTCGACGCGGCCACGTCGGCGCGCACGATTGCGGAACTGGACGCAGAACTCGTGGAGCTCGCCGAACTCGCCCGACTCGCGAAGCGGGTCCGTGACGCCGCTACCGATCGCAAGTGGACCGAGTTGCGCTCGATCCTCGAGGACAACGCGCTCATCACGGACGCCGACGGCCGACCGCGGAAGCTCATCATCTTCACCGAGCACCGCGACACTCTTGGTTACCTCACGGGGAAGGTGGGCTCACTGCTTGGTCGGCCCGATGCGGTGAAGGCGATCCACGGCGGGGTGCGCCGAGGCGAGCGCCGCCAGATCACCGAAGAGTTCACCAAGAACCAAGACTGTCAGGTGCTGATCGCCACAGATGCCGCCGGTGAGGGATTGAACTTGCAGGCCGCGCACCTGATGGTGAACTACGACCTGCCGTGGAACCCGAACCGCATCGAGCAACGGTTCGGACGCATCCACCGAATCGGCCAGACCGAGGTATGCCGCTTGTGGAACCTCGTCGCCAGCAACACGCGCGAGGGCGACGTGTTCACCCAGCTCCTCGGGAAGATTGAGGAGCAGCGCCAGGCGTACGGGGGCAAGGTCTTCGACGTCCTCGGTGCCGCGTTCGACGACGCCCCGTTGCGCGACCTGCTGGTCCAAGCGATCCGCTACGGCGAGCAGCCGGAGGTGCGCGCCCAGATGCAGCAGGTGATCAACGCTCGGGTTTCTGAAGGCATCGCCGAGCTTCTGCAGGAGCGCGCACTCGCGAGCGACCTTCTGGCCGAGACCGAGGTGGCTGCCATGCGAGCCGCCATGGACGACGCCCGAGCTCGACGGTTGCAGCCCCACTACATTGAGATGGCGTTCAAGGCTGCTTTCACCCGACTGGGCGGCCGACTCGCTCGAAGGGAACGAGGACGCTACGAGATCAGCCATATTCCTGCGGCCATCCGAGCCACCAAGCATGGGCCGGTCGCGACACGGTACGACCGGGTGACGTTCGACCTCGGTCAGGTTGCGCCTGACGATCTCTCCAAAGCGGACCTGCTGGCGCCGGGCCACCCGCTCCACGACTCGGTCATTGACCAGACGGTAGGCCTCTTCGGTGGCTGCTTGGAGCGCGGCACCGTGCTCGTCTCGGCGGCGATCGAAGAGCCCCAGCTCCTGGTCGGCGTGACCGAGGAAGTGGTCGACGGCACAGGGCAGTCTGTCGCTCGGAGATTTGGCTATGCGTTTATCAATCACCAGGGTGTCGTGGCGCCGGCGGGGCCTGCCCCCTATCTCGACTGCGTGGCCGCCCCGGAGACTCCGCGCGTGGAGGCGGCCCGCCGCCTGTCGTGGCTGGCGAACGCCGAAGCGAGCGCTGCTAGCTGGATCATCGCGAACCAGCTGCCGGAGTACCTCGCTGAAGTGCAGCCGCACCGCACCGCGGAACTCGGCCGGGCGCGGAACCTCGTGAACGCTCGGCTGGTCGCCGAGCGGGATCGCTTGCTGCTCGACGCGTCCGTAGCCGCGGAGAAGGAGCGCGCCGGGGAGAAGGTCCGTGAGTCGTCCGAGGGACTGGCACGCAAGGCAGACGAGCTCGAGGTGCGTCGCAAGCAGCGCCTGGCGCTCATCGACCAGCAACTGCAGCTGGGCACGAGACCGCCTCGCATCACGGCAGCCGCTCTGGTGCTACCGCTCAGCCAGTTGGAGGACGAGTTGCCGAGGGACGCGCCACTTCGCGCGGTGGAGACCAAGGAGGTGGAACGGCGAGGTGTCGACCTTGTCATGGCGCGCGAGCGGGAAGTTGGGCGCCACCCCATCGAACAGGCCTTCAACAACAAGGGCTTCGACATCTTGTCCACGGCCCCGGACGGTGACACCTACCGCATCGAGGTGAAGGCACGCATCCAAGGCGCGACGGACTTCTTCGTCACACACAACGAGGTGATTACCGGAAAGAACGCGGCACCGCTCTACCGTCTGGCGCTCGTCATGGTCGACCCCCGCGGTCCGCAACACGACCAAGTGCGCTACCTCGCAGACCCGTTCGGTGGCACGGACCTCGGCGATTTCGACGCTACCGGCATCCGTGGCGACTGGAACCGAACCTGGGCTCGGGGGGTGGTTCCGTTTTGAGTGTGCCCGATGGCGTCCTGCTGGCTATTCTCGCCAATCCCCCAACTTGCGGGGGGCAGCGCACGCTCGCGCGGCTCGACCTCGCCAAGAGACTAATGGGATTCGGAGATGTAAGAGTCGTGAACCTCTTCGCCGTGGCGTCACGCAGCACGCGCGAGATGGGTCGATTGGGAGCATGCCCCGACGGATGGCTCGACGCGCGGACCCCCATTGAGAACGCCCTGGGGGAGGCGAACGCGGTCCTGTTGGCGTTTGGTCTCGAACCACCCAATGGGCGGGCGCGGAGCCATTTCCGGGAGCAGGTTCTCTGGCTGCAAGAGCGCATCGAGGAGCGACATCTAGTGACGTGGCAGATCGGCGACGGCCCCCGGCACCCCTCGCGATGGCAACGCTGGACCCATCGAGCGCACCCTGATCTCGGCTTCGAGCAGGCTATTGCGAGAAGCTTGAGCCTCGCCCGGGTCTCTAGTCCTGGGCTTCATCCTTCAGGTTTGGCAACAAGCGCACCGCCCTGGGTGTGCGGCCACGAGCAGGAAACGGCGGTATAGGCGGAATGTCGGTAGAACGGCGCAAGTTGATCGAGGTTTCGCTTCCTCTCGCGGCAATCAATCGGGAATCTGTCCGAGAGAAGTCGATTCGCCACGGGCACCCATCCACTCTGCACCTTTGGTGGGCACGACGTCCGCTGGCCGCAGCGCGGGCGGTCCTGTTCGCGCAGCTGGTTGATGACCCCAGCGCTCACCCCGACCGCTACCCGACCGACGAGGCCCAGCGCGCCCGTCGCGCAGAGCTACACGAGCTGATTGAGCAACTTGTTGTCTGGGAGAACACCACGGACGAAGCTCTCCTTGACCGCGCCCGCAAAGAGATCCGCGAGTCCTGTGACGGCAACCCGCCGCCGATCCTTGACCCGTTTGCCGGTGGCGGCACGATCCCGCTCGAGGCCCAACGCCTCGGGCTGGAGGCCCACGCCTCCGACCTCAACCCCGTTGCGGTGCTGATCAACAAGGCGCTGATCGAGATACCGCCCAAGTTTCGCGACCAGGCGCCCGTCTTCCCAGGACTGGCTGACACCCGCGCCAGCTGGCGCGGAGCAGAAGGACTTGCTGCCGACGTGCGCGCCTACGGTGACTGGATGCGCGACGAGGCGGAGAAGCGAATCGGGCACCACTACCCAAACGCCATCCTCCCTGACGGTACCGAGGCGCCCGTCATCGCCTGGATCTGGGCACGAACGGCGAGTTGTCCGAACCCAGCCTGCGGCATAGAGACCCCATTAGTGCGCTCTTGGTGGCTGGGAAAGAAGCGGGGGAAGGAGGCGTTCGTCGTTCCCCGCGTTGTCCGGAATGCAAGCGAATCGTCTTCAACGCGAATCGAGTTCGCGATCGGGAATGACCCGAAAGGCCCAGAGACTTCTGGCACGATGCCGGGCCGGAAGGGGGCGACTTGCTTGGGGTGCGGTGCATCGGCAAGCCAAGACTATCTCCGCTCGGAAGGAAGGGCCGGGCGGCTTGGGAGCCAGCTGATGGCCATAGTTGCGCAGGGTCCACGCCAACGGATTTACCTCCCCCCGGCTGAAAGCCATCGCCGAGCAGCGGCCGTGCCCCCCCCAGCTGAGGTGCCCGATGGGGCCCTGGGGTACGACCCTCGGGCGATCACGACCCCGAACTATGGGATGAATCGCTTTGCAGACTTGTTCACTAACCGGCAACTCGTCGCGCTCACAACCTTCAGTGACCTTGTCGGGGACGTGAGGCGCCGAGTTCGGACAGACGTCCGCACGGCCCGCTCGTCCGGTGCCGGTAAGGAGTACTCGGATGCTATTACCACGTATCTCGGCATTGTCGCGAGTCGTATTACCGATAGGAATTCGGCCGTTTGCTCCTGGGATGCGAGCCAGAGTAAAGAACAGGTGAGGGGCATCTTCGCTAGGCAAGCCATTCCGATGTCCTGGGACTATGCCGAGGCGAACCCGTTTGCTAGCTCGAGCGGCACCCTCCGAGAGAGCATCGAATGGGTGTGCCGCGCGCTTGAGCGCTTGCCTATGGGGCGTGGCGTGGCCGAGCAGCGTAATGCCGCCGACGCGGTGGGGGCGGGGCTAATTTCTACAGACCCCCCCTACTATGACAATATCGGTTATTCCGATCTTTCAGATTTCTTCTACGTGTGGCTTCGCCGGAACTTGCGCGACATTTATCCGGAACTGCTCAGAACGCTTCTAGTCCCAAAATCCGAAGAGCTGGTGGCCAACCCGTTCCGGCACGGCGGCAAGCGCAGCGCAAGGACATTTTTCGAGCAGGGGTTTCGACAGGTCTTTTCACGCGCTCGACTCTCGACGGTCCCTGACTTCCCGATCACGGTCTTCTATGCGTTCAAGCAAAGCGAGGGCAGTGGGGTGGGCGATGAGGTCTCGACGGGGTGGGAGACCCTGCTTGAGGGAATGATCCAGGCAGGCTGGTCGATCACCGCGACTTGGCCAATGCGGAGCGAACTGAGCAACCGCATACGTAGTATCGATTCGAACGCTCTGGCATCTTCGATCGTCCTCGCGCTCCGCCCACGTCCCGACAATGCGCTGACAACTGATCGCGCACGCTTTCTTGCAGCATTGCGAGCTGAACTGCCGGGCGCACTCCGAAAGCTGCAGCAGGGCGGAATCGCTCCGGTCGACCTGCCGCAGGCCGCAATTGGGCCCGGCATGGCGGTATTCTCACGGTACGCCAAGGTTGTGGAGGCGACCGGCGAACCTATGACGGTGCACTCGGCGCTGGCGCGGATCAACGAGATCCTCGACCAAGTGCTCAACGAGCAGGAGGGCGACTTCGACCCTACGACCCGGTTCGCCATCGCCTGGTACCGCCAGTACGGCTACAACGTCGGTCTCTTCGGTGACGCAGACAACCTCGCCCGAGCGCGCAACACCTCGGTGGCCGCGATGGACCGTGACGGCATTCTCACCAGCCGGGCAGGAAAGGTGGCGCTCGTGCGTCCCTGCGACACAGCCCCGACCTATGATGTCGGTCACGACGAGCACACCTCGGCGTGGGAGGTTCTTCACCACCTGATCCGCTTGGTGGAGTCCGAAGGGCTCCGGCGCGCGGGCGAGCTGCTTGCCGCCGCCGAGAACCGTTCCCATGGGCCGGTTGACGCAGATCTTGTGAAGGAGTTGGCCTTCCTGCTGTTCTCCATTGCTGAGAAGAACGGCTGGACTTCAGACGCTCTAGCCTTCAACAGCCTAGCAACGTCGTGGCCGGACGTGACTTCGGCTGCAAAGAGCATCCCGGCGCGACGCGGTCCTTTGCAGGCCGCTCTCGACTTCGAGAATCAGGAGTAAGCATGGGCTTCCAGACACCCCAGTATCTGCTCACCGACTACTTGGCCAAGACGACCAGTGGGAAGATCCAGCTGCCTGACTTTCAGCGCGGCTATAAATGGGATGACGAACGCATCCGGTCGCTCCTGGTAACCGTTGTCGGCGGGCACCCTTTGGGTGTGGTGATGCTGCTCCAAGCCGGTAATGACAACGTTCGGTTCAAGCCGAAGCCGCTCGAGGGCAGCGCCGTTACTAACGGTGCTCAACCGGAGGCGCTTCTCTTGGACGGACAACAGCGCTTGACTTCGTTGACCCAGGCCCTGACGGGCGACGGGGTGGTTCACACCAAGGATTCTCGAGGCAAGCTCCTAGATCGGCGTTACTACCTCGATATGCGTCTGGCATTGAAGGGTCCGGACTACCTTGACCAGGCAGTGTTCGGCGTCCCGGCCAACGGCGTCATCCGGACCAACTTCGACCGGGACATCGTGCTCGACCTCTCCACGCCCGAGAAGGAGCAGGTCCAGGCGCACTTCCCACTGCGTCTGCTGTGTGACCCGTGGGGCGCAATGACTTGGCTGAACGGAGTGGAGAGCGAGCTGCGCATAGCGTTCCAGGCGCAGCTGTTGATGCCGGTGGCGTCCTACAAGATCCCGGCGATCGAGCTGGATGCCAGCACTTCGAAGGCTGCCGTGGCCACGGTCTTCGAGAAGGTGAACACCGGTGGGTTGTCGTTGAACGCCTTCGAGTTGCTGACCGCCATGTTCGCCGGCGATCGCGACTACTACGAGCAGAACGGCACGGACTTCCGCCTCAATGACGACTGGCACCAGACGAAGGAATCGTTCGCCGGTTACTCAGTGTTGAGTGGCGTGGAGAGCATCGACTTCCTAGAAGCGGTCTCTCTCCTTTCAACATGGCGCCGCGCCCGGGCCGCGGGAGCGGGTGAGCAGGTGGCGATCACCGCGCGTCGAGAGGACCTGCTGCGGCTAACGCTGCCTGACTACCTCTCGGCGGTTGGGCCTCTACGAGAGGCCTTCCTTTGGATCGCGAAGTACCTGGCTGACCAGCACATCTTCGATGTCCGCTTCCTGCCTTACGCAAAGCAGCTCGTGCCGCTCGCGGTGATCCGCGCGATCCTAGGTAGAGACGCAGACCTTCATTCGGTCAGGGCGAGGATCGATCAGTGGTATTGGTGCGGGATTCTTGGCGAGCTCTACGGCGGCGCCATCAGCACCCGGTTCTCCCGAGACGTGGAGGAGGTGCCGGAGTGGGCGCTGGGGGCAGAAGGCGCCTCGGTTCCAAGGACAGTGCAGGACTTCTCCTTTGCCCAGTCCAGACTCCTGACACTACGCACCCGGAACGCCGCGGCCTACAAGGGCGTCTACACGCTTCTGCTTCGGGACGGCTGTCGGGACTGGATGTACGACCAAGATCTCGGCAAGGTGCAGTACACCGACCTCGCCGTTGACATTCATCACGTCTTCCCGCAGCGATGGTGCCTCGACAACAAGATCGACGAGGTGGCCCGCGAGAGCATCATCAACAAGACCCCGCTCGCGGCAACGACCAATCGCGCGATTGGTGGCGCCGCCCCAGTGAGCTACCTGCGGGTCGTAGAGCGCCGTTCGGGCCTGCACCCTGACCGGGTTGACGAGCTCTTGCGCTCGCATCGGCTCAGCCCAGAGGCCATGCGCGCCACCGACTTCGACGCCCACTTCGATCACCGCGCCGAGCAGTTGGCTCTGCTTGTGGAATCAGCGACTGGGCGTCCCGTGCAAAGAGACCTGGCGGACTGGCTCGCCGAGACCAACTTGAACAGCTACGACCTCAGTGACCCTGCGGTGATCGCAGATGAGGAGGATCTCGATGGCGACCAGTAACCGTGAGCGGATCGGCCAACTCTTCGAGGTCATGGCACCAGCGCTGGACGCGTTCATCACCGAGTGCGTGCCCACCTCGCCAGCGATCCCGGTGTGGGTCGACGTGCTCCGGAAGAAGGACGAGGCGAACGGTCACGGCGGCAAGACGTACGACCGCAACGATCCGCAGGCTCAGCTTCGGATGCTCACTGAGGGTTGGCGGACCTTCGAAGACCGGCTCGGCCGAGTGCACTCGAGCTATGCGAGCGAGCTGCGGGACATCCGGAACCAGTGGGCGCACAATGCGCCCTTCAGTGACGATGACGCCTATCGCGCACTGGACACCGCTGAGCGTCTGCTGACGGCGATCAGTGCCCACGAGGCCGCCGAGAAAGTCCGGGGCATTCGGCTGAACTTGCGCCGGGTCACAGCTGAAAAGGACGACCGCAGGGCTCTCAAGGGAGCCAGCGAACTCCCGACCTCGGCGGGTCTTCGTCCCTGGCGTGACGTTCTTCCGCCACACCACGACGTGGCCACTGGCAACTTCCAGGCTGCGGAGTTCGCAGCTGACCTCTACAAGGTTGCACACGGCACGGAGGCCGGCAAGGACTACGCCGACCCGCGGGAGTTCTTCTCGCGTACCTACCTGACGACGGGGCTCCGCGACCTGATCGGCCGATCTGTCCGTCGTCTGGCGGGCGACCCCAACGCCTCTCCCGTCATCAATCTCCAGACCAACTTCGGTGGCGGCAAGACCCACTCCATGCTGTCGCTGTGGCATCTCGCTGCGGGCCAGCCGATCAGCGTGTTCCCCCAGGAACTGCAGGAACTGCTCGGCGCATCGAACTACAGCGCTTTGCCAGCGAGTGTCCGACGGGTCGCGCTCGTCGGAAACCATCTGGCCACGTCGGGCTCGACCAAGGCAGACGGCACCCGAGTCAACACGATCTGGGGTGAGCTGGCCTGGCAGCTCGGTGGACGCAAAGCGTTCGCGATCGTGGCCGAAGCCGACGCTCACCGCACCCCCCCGGGTGAGGCGCTACATACTCTTCTCCAGCGCTACTCGCCGGCATTGATCCTGATCGATGAATGGGTGGCCTATGCCCGCTCCCTCGTCGGGCGCGACGATCTTGCCGGCGGCACCTTCGACGACCAGTTCACGTTCGCACAGGCACTCACCGAGACGGTGAAGGGGACCCCTGGTGTCCTGCTAGCCATCTCGATTCCGGCATCCGAAGTGAACGATGGCCGCGACGCTGTGGCCGTCGGCAACGCCGAGGAGGTCGGCGGCGTTCACGGGCTGGAAGCGCTCCGCCGACTCCAAAACGTCGTGCGACGTATCGCTGACCAATGGCGGCCCGCGTCCGCCGAGGAGGCCTACCACATCGTCCGGCAGCGGCTCTTTTCTGAACCCAACAGCGCGGCGCTTGCCGAAATCGGGGCGACTGCCCGCGCGTTCGTCGAGTTCTACCGCCACAACTCGACTGACTTCCCGGCGGAAGCGCGCGACCCGTCTTACGAGCGGCGGATCCGAGAGACCTATCCCATTCATCCCGAGCTCTTCGACCGCCTTTACGAGGACTGGTCGAGCCTCGAGCGGTTTCAACGCACGCGCGGCGTGCTGCGGTTGATGAACGCGGTCATTCACGCCCTCTGGGTTGGGGAAGATGGCTCGCCGCTGATCATGCCCGGCTCCATTCCTCTCGCCAGCGGAAGCGTCAACGCCGAGGTCAGCCAGTACCTGCAGGACTCCTGGAAGGTCGTCATCGACGCTGATGTGGACGGCCCGAACGCCGAGCCTGTCCGCATTGACGCGGAGAAGCCGCTCTTCGGCCAGCGTTCGATCACCAAGCGCCTGGCCAGAACCGTCTTCTTCGGTGCGGTGCCGACGATCGGCTCTGCCCACAAGGGCCTCGAAACACAGCGGGTCTTCCTGGGGATGGCGATTCCGGGGGACGTTCCTGGCAACTTCCACTCCGCACTTAACCAGCTGGGGGATCGGGCAACCTACTTCTACTCGGGCCAAGGCAAGTACTGGTACGACCTGCAGGCGAACATCTCGCGTCGAGCAAAGGACCAAGCCGAGCGTCTGCATCGCGAGGAGGTGTGGGCAGAAATCGTCAGCCGGCTGCGAGCGCAGGCCGGCAAGCGCGGCGACTTCGCCGGCGTCCACGTTTGCCCGGAGGACCACGCCGAGATACCCGACGTCGACGAGGCGCGGTTGGTGATCGTGCATCCCAAGGTGTCGCACAAGCGCAAGACGATGGACTCCGAGGCCGCGATCTTCGCGCATCGTGCAACCGAGCAGCGAGGAACGGCGAGCCGCACGTACCGCAACATGGTGGTCTACCTCGCCGCTGATGCTGATCGCCTTGCCGAACTCGAGTCCGCGGTCCGCGACTATCTGGGCTGGAAGCACGTGCTCGACAACCAGGCGGATCTCGACCTCACTCAGAACCAGAAGAAGCAGGCAGAGCAGCGACGGACGACAGCCGAGCAGACCGTGACGGGGCGCCTGCTGCAGACGTTCGTGTGGGCTCTCGTCCCGACCCAGCCGGACCCCGGCGCCCCATTCACGATCCGTGAGACGAAGGTTGAGGGGCAGTCGGAGTGGCTCGCCGAGCGGGTGTCACGGCGTCTTGGAAACGATGGCGAGCTGGCCACCAGGCAGGCTGCAGCGGCCATTCGTCTGGCAATCAACCGTGTGCCTCAGGTCTGGCAGTCGGGCCACGTGAGCCTTGGCGAGCTCTGGAAGCTGTATGCGACGTACCCCTACATGCCGCGCCTTCGCGACCGGGGTGTGCTGAACGACGGGGTTATCGACTTGCCGATGCTCTGGCAGGCAGACGCTTTCGCGCTTGCTACTGGCTTCGATGAAGCCGGGCAGCGATATGCCGGGCTGTGGACCGGTGACGACCGCAACCTGCCGCCAGCAACCACCGACTCGCTGCTCCTCGTCCACCCAGAAGCCGCCGTACGTCAGCGCAGGCAGGAAGCTGACGTTGAGGTGGCGCTGCCCGAGCGAGGACCAGGCGCAGCGGAGGATCCGGTCAGTCCGCCCCCGCCCGAGCTCACGCCGCCCACGGTGAAGAGCAAGACCCGCTTCTTCGGAGCGAAGACTCTCTCACCGGACCGCATCGCCCTCGACTTCCGCAACGTGGCCGAGGAGGTACTGCAGAACCTGCGTGCAGACCTCGGTACGAAACTCGTCGTGCGGATCGAGATTGAGGCGGTCAACCAGGACGGCTTCGGCGTGGACAGCATCCGCACAGTGTCAGAGAACGCGAGGACGCTCAAGTTCGACCAAGCCAGCTTCGAGGAGGAGTAGCAGCCGCCGGCAGCGAAGCTGTGCCTGGCGTGGGGCAGTGGGCGACCACAAGCGGCGACACTCACAGAAAGCGCACAAGATGGACGCTGCTCGGGGTAGCCTTCAGCCAGAGATGGTCGTGGTCTGCTAGCCCAACGGGGGGACCGGGAGTGCTACCCGACTCTTGGAGCAGAGCTGTCGCTCTGAGTGAGGATTAGTGGTAGTGGACCTGGTTGCCTCTGAAGGGGCTGTTCTTGCGACCCTGGCCGACCGTGATGCCGTGCATGATGGACGCTCAGGCGTCGGCGATCTCGTACTCAGCGTTGCGAACGATCCCCGGTTCGCCACGCGTCGAAGCGAGTTGCTCGCGCTCGCCGAAGCCCTCAGGGCTGGGGGTAGCCGCGAGGCCGTTTGGCGAGGCATCGAGCTCGAACAGACTTTCACTCCGGAAACGACAATTCGACTCACCCCCCGGCGGCGCCGCCGTGTCGCGGGAGGCATTGGCGCGCTAGCTGCGATCGCCGTGTTCCTCCCAGTGTGGTGGACCTGGAACGGGTTCAAGCAGGCCACCGATGCCTACCAGCGCGTGCTCGCCGCAGGCAAAGCCGAAGGCGAGAGCTTCCTACAGCTGTGGGTAGCGGGCTTCTTCGGTGACCTTGCGCCGGAGCACTGGCTGCCGAACGTAGCCCTGTGGTCGACGATCCTCATCCTCTGCTGCATTCTGCTGATCGTCGGGGAACGCCTGATGTCACGTTCGGCCGATCGCGCCGACGACGATGAGTACCAGGAGTGCTCCGCACGCCTCGCGTCGGCCCTCAACCTCGCGCAGATCACTATCAATAGCCGTGACGTGAGCGATCCCGTGCAGGGCTTGGACGTCATTCGTGAAGCAGCAGAGGAGCTTCTTACGGCTCACCAGCAGACTCGGGAAGCAACAGCAGCTCTGCACAATGCGGCGCGGGAACTGGAAGACGCAACTAACCGCGTCGCCGAGGGACTGCAGAGTTCGACCGTCACGCTGTTGGCGTCCTTCGAGCGGGGCGTCGACGGCCTGGTCGGGTCATTGGCCGCCGCGATGGACGGCACGACAACCAGCTTGCTCGGGTCGGTGGGTGGGGTGACCCAGACTCTTGAATCCTCTGTTGCCAACGCCGTGGGCACGCTCAACGCCAGCGTGGGCCAGGTGGCCCAGGCATCCACGGGCATGCAACATGCAGTGAGCGCCTCAGCCTCCGCGCAGCAAGAGCTGGCGCATGCTGCCGCTGGTCTGGCTGCGAACACACAAGCGATGGAGGTCAGTCTGCGCGAGCAGATTCGACAAGCCGCCGACGCGATCGCGCGCGAAGTCGAGCAGCTTCGAAACGAGGCCGGCCTGCTGTCGCAAAACACGGGTGAGGTTGGTAACTCGCTCGGCCACCACACCTCGGCCTTGCAGCACCAAATCACCGAACTGACGCAGATTCGTGCTTCCTTGGAGCGAGTCTCCCAACTGGGCGGCGAGCACGGCGTCCTGGCCGGCGCCGGCGCCCGGTAACAGGCCGTGCCACGCACCGGTGGACGGCGTAGAGCCGTCCAGAACACTGCAGTCCTCATGGCGGGCTGGCTGTTTGCAGACTTGATGCTCGTCCTGTTTGTGGTTGGCCTCGGCTCCCAAGCCACGGCGTACCCAGCGCCCCTCCCGACGCCTACAGCTTCGTCCACCCGCACACCAACTCCCACTCCCACCCGGCCGCCAGCGCTGTCGAAGAAGCCGGTCACAGTCAACGTGAAGGTCAACTTCGCAGACCTGCTCGGCTCAGGAGCCGCGCGCGCCCGAGCGGCGAAGAAGCTCAAGAACGACGTGGCCAGGGGTCTGAAGAAGCGTCACCTCGCATCGGACCGAGCAGGGATGGTGCTCGTCTGGGCCTACCACGATGACGTCGATTACGGCCTCCGCGTGTCACAAGCGGTGGCCTCACAACTGCCCAAAGCGAGCAAGTCGTTCTTCGGCGACACCAGCATTAGGACCTTCTGGCGCGGTGCCCGTGGGCACTCGTCTCGGGTCGACCTCGAGATCTACATCCTCAAGTAGTCGCTCAGCCCTCCAAGCAAAGGAATCAACATGGCAAACATCCTTCCCTTCTACCTCGTCTGTGATGAGTCCGGCTCAATGAGTGGCGCGCCGATCCAAGCCATGAACGACGCGCTTCCCGAGCTGCACGAGGAGATCGGGTCCAACCCGGTCGTGTGCGACAAGACCCGCTTCGCAATCGTCACGTTCAGCGATCGAGCGGAAGTCCTGCAGCCCCTGGAGGACCTCTCCCAACTGACCCAGCTGCCGACGCTCCAAGCCAAGGGTGGGACGAACTACGGTGAAGTGTTCCGGCTCCTCAAGAACGAAATCGAAAGCGACCGGAGCCGTCTGAAGGCTGAGGGACACCGCGTCTTCCGGCCAACCGTCTTCTTCCTGTCCGACGGATACCCCACCGACCACAACTGGGAGGTGGCGCTCGACGCTCTCACCGATTCCGCTTGGTCGGCCCACCCCAACGTGCTCGCCTTCGGGATCGAAGCGGCAGACCCCGCGATCATCGGACGAGTCGGCGTCACACAGGCCTTCATGGTGAACGAAGGTATGTCGCCCGCCGTCGCCCTGAAGGAGTTCGCCACGTCGCTCACCCGGTCGATCATCAACTCCGGCGCCGGCTCGGGCGATGCGCTAACCCCGATGATGCCGACAGAGGTACCCGGCTTCACGCCGGTCCCCGGCTTCGTGCCACTGCCGGCTGATGAGATCTGACGAGGCCCAACCGAAATGACCTTGCCTGAGGAGGCCACTGGGCCACGCGGGGCTCTTGTGAACGAGGAACCGGTGCCCGAGGCGCTCGATCACGGGACCTCGGACGGGACGGTCGAGCAGAAAGTTGCCTTCGGACCCCTGGCCGCGGACGATCACCCGCCGGCGGACCTCGTCGAGCCTGTGGAGTCAATCCCGGCCCGGCGCGCCCTCACGACTGTTGCTGGCCCGGAAGCGCTGCCTACGAGCCCGTCCCAACTGGCGGCCTTTGGTGACCGGGGAGCCCTGCGCCCGGTGCCTGGGAAGGTCACGTCCCAGCCAGGCGACCTTCTCGCTCAGGTCCCGGATACCGCCATCGAATGGATGGACCGTGACGGGCTCGCTGTTCGTGGCGTATCGGTGCGAGGGCACGTGCATCGCTACGAGGGCAGCATCCGCCAGGATCAACTGGCCATGGGCCAAGTGGGGCAGGCTTGGGTGCTGGCCGTGGCGGACGGTCTCGGCTCGCAAGCGCACTCCCACCTGGGTGCAGCCATCGCGTCCAGGTTCATCTCGCGGTCGTCCTCGCTCGAAGCGTTGCTGAACTCGGAGGAGCCGATCTACAGCTGCGCCGAAGTTGCCAGCATCATGCGGCACGAGGCCGAGAGCCGGGGGCTTGATCCACGCTCGATCAGCACCACGCTCACGTTTGCCGTTGTCGACCCCCGTCCAGTGCTGGACGAAAGCGGAACGCCGCGGTGGTGGATTGCGGTGGCCCAGGTGGGCGACTCCCACGCCTACCTCCTGCGTGACGGTCGATGGGACCTAGTGACGCCCACTGGCCAGAAAGACGACCTTGCCAATGTGGTCGACCCGCTGCCACGTCACACCGAGGCCGCGGTCAGGTACCTCGAAGCCGGGCCTGGGGATGTGCTGGCTCTGACCACCGACGGGGTAGGGAACCTGCTAGAGGACCAATCGGAGTTTGGCGCGGCGCTGGCAAGTCTTTGGGTTGATGCAGCTCCCTCGCCTGCGGCGTTGTTGTATGTGGTCGACGGTTCAGTCAAGTCCTACGACGACGACCGCACGTTCCTGGCGATCAGGTTCGGCCGAGTCTGATGGCAGTCCCGCTCTCCAGTCTTTCGCTTGGCGACCGCCTCGGTGATGGGGGGCAGGCCGAGGTCTTCCTGGTTGCGAGTCGCCCTGGGCAGGCGTTCAAGCGGTACCACGATCATGTCTTGCCAAAGCTGCGAGCGGATGTGCTGGAGGAGTTGGTTGCGGAGACGCCACAGCTGACGATCGAGGCTAGATCGATCACGTACTGGGCGACTTGGCCGACCGAAACCGTCAGCTCTGGCGGTCGGGTCGTCGGGTTCCTGATGCCGCTGCTCGACCCCGCGTTTTCCATGTCGGATGGAAGGCTGAAAGGGAAGCACGCCAGCTTTAGCTACCTCGCCACCGACCCGAGACCGTTTTGGGGGGCCGTGCGGCTTCCTTCCCAGGCGGACCGAGTTCGGCTCCTCGCGTCCCTGGCCGGCATTCTGCAGCAGCTGCATCACCGCAAGATGGTGGTTGGTGACTTGTCGTGGGCCAACGTGCTGTGGTCACAGTCGCCTCAGCTTCGCGTGATCCTCCTCGACTGTGACGGCATTCGGCCACCGAAGGGCACGCCGGTCTCACCCCAGCTGGACAGCCCTGACTGGCATGACCCTCGTGCGATAAATGGGATGGCGCCCGACGCCGATCGGGACTGTTACAAGCTGGCATTGATGGTGCTGCGTGTCCTCTCCCGGGACCTGAGCTCCCGCCCCGGGACGGGGCCGGGACATCGGCTTCCTGACCTTTCGGCGGAGCTGGCGTCAGCGATCGACGCCCTGTTGGTGCGTTCGGCCGGTCCGCCTGGAACGCGGCCGAGTGCGACGGAGTGGCGCCAGACGCTGCAAGGCCGCTCGATACAGGCGGTGGCAGCCCTGGCTCCCGCCCGTCGCGCGGAGCTCAATTGGCCCGATGGGAAGGCACGGCTGGCCGGAGCCGAAACCGAGCGCAAGTACCGACCGGTAACGCCCCCCACCGTTGCACCCCCCGACCCCAGGCCCGGTTCCGTAGGCAGCGCACGGCCAGAGCGGGAGTGGCGGCCGGTCGTCCCCAAAGGTACGGCAAAGTGAGCTGGTTCCATCGACTTCGACAATGGGTGCGTACAAAGTGGTTATGTCACTTCGGGTCGCGCCAGACTGCGCCGGTTCACCAGCCTTCACTTCCCGTGCAGGGATCGGTTGTTGCGGGAACCGGCGCGATCCCACCTAGTCAAGCGTGGGTCCCGTATCCCGTGGCCGAACGGCAATGGCGCTCGCTAGCCACGCGCGAACGGGATCCCGACGCGCACGAGTCGGGCTACGAAGCGGAGGAGCCCTCGCCACCTGCATCTCCGGATGGCGGTTCCCCCGATCTGCCAGGCGGCAGCGCGCTCCAGTTCGACAAGATCCTCGGAAGGGCAGGCGGGCAGGGGACCGTCTACTCGCTCAAGAACTACCCGAACCTCGTGTACAAGCGGTACAAACAGGACCTGGTCGGTGCGGCCGAGTCCTTCGATCGGCTAATTGATGTCGGGCGATGGTTGGCGCCGGCACTTGAGCGGGTGGGCATCGCCACAGTATGGCCATTGCGCTGGTGTGGTTCGGGCGATCGTGTGGAGGGCTACGTCATGCCGCGCATCCCAGAGGACTATCGAGTCCTGGTGCGTTCCCCCTATGGGGAGGACTTCAAGGAGGCGACGCTCGACCGGGCGCTTGCAGTGAGTCCCGATTCAGCGTTCCACCCGGTGCGGCCGATAACCGCCGCAGAGCGGCTTCAACTGGTAAGGCTCGCTGGGATCTTCCTAGACGCGCTCCACCGTAACGACCTGGTGTACGGGGATCTCTCACTAAAGAACCTGCTGTTTGCGCTCGATCCAGTGCGGCTCTTGGTGATGGATTTGGACGGCGTTCACAGCATTGCTACCCCGCTTGTGCCGGCCAAGGACATCCTGCACACCCCTGACTGGACCGACCCGCACGCCCCGAAGCAACTGCCGCGCGGATTCGACCTCGACCGCTACCGATACGCGCTCCTGGTGTACCGGATGCTGATCGCGAACAATCCGTCAGAACAGCTGCCGCAGAACCCCGCGAGGATGGTGCTGCCGTACGTTGAAGGGCTCTCTGCGGAGCAGCGTGTGAACCTCCAGTTCCTAGTTCGCCGAGTAGCCGCGAGCGCCGGCTGCCAGCGACCGCCGATCAGCGAATGGTTGACCGCTCTCGGCCACAAGGTCGGCTAGTCACCTGGCAGGCCGAGGGAAGCTGTAGCGCCGTTGATGAACGCGCTGACTACCATTGCTTCTCCGTGCCGTCGGGCCGCTTCCTCTAGGAGACGCATCCCGCGCCCGTAGTGGTCCTCCCGGCCCAACTCGTGTTGGTAGCGAGCCTGCGCGGGCTGGCTGTTCCCGAGCCGCTCTCGCACGACGACCCCGGCGAGGTACTGGCAAAAACCCTCGAGCTGCACTGGGTTCAGCGCATTCTGGCCATGCTGGTTCAGCAGAGCGTGGGCGTACTCGTGCGCCAAAGTCATTAGGCACACCTCTTCTGGCAAACCGTGGCGGACCCAAATCCTCTGATGAGAAAGGCGAGTCCCGTCGAACACGGCTTCGGTCATCCCCAGTGCGTCCGGCTCGCTCCGGCCAGCACGCGAGAGGCTGTCGCGTGAATGGATGAGCAGGCTCACCCGGTCTGCGAGCCAGCACGAACGAGGAGCAAGGCTTAGTTTGAGCAGCTTCCCGAGACTAACGATCTGGCCGGAGTTTGTGATGGCCCTGCCCCGGCACTCACGGCAGTAGCGGTACTCATCCAGGGCAAAGGAGGCAGGAAAGCCGCACCAGGTGCACGCCACGCCGTTGTGGTGGCGGCAAGCAACGCGACCGTCGGGGTACACGTTCCAGGATGGGCCGATGGTTTGGCCACATACCGCGCAGCTTGGGCTGCTGTTCCTTGGTTGAGTAGGGATGAAGGTGGAGTACCTCATTGCCGACGTGTGCGCGCAGCTGGCGTGAGGCGTTGCACTTCCACCTTCATAATGTAGCCGTAGGGCTGCTGCAGGGCCGTGTAACCCGCGCACGCCCTGTCGCTCAACCCTACGACTTTGTGCATGAGCGGTGATCGAAAGGGCAACGCCCAGGCTCGCCGCATGGCAAGATCGCGCCATGGTGTCTCAGAGCCCGCTCCAGCAGGACGCGAGCGTGCTCTATGCGCCGTTCGAGATGGTCGTAGAGAGTTGGACCGAGCTTCAAGACGCCATCAATCGACTGGGTGATGCCTATGAAAGCGAACGGTTTGTCTGGCGTGGGCAGGCCGACGCCCGCTGGGGTCTGACCAGCTCGATCTATCGAACGGTTGCGAACGTCCTGGGCCGCGTTCCCCTGGAGAGTGACTTGGTTGCTGCTGAAAGGCAGCTTCTTAAGATCGCTCGCACGCAATGGCGGCTAGACGGCATACCTGCGCTCCAGCTGTTTGCCCAGCTTCAGCATGTCGGCACGCCAACCCGCCTCCTCGATGCTACCTGGAACCCTCTGATTGCGGCTTGGTTCGCTGTCTCGGCGGAAAGCCATGATGATGATGCCCGCCTGTTCGCCTTTACCGTGAAGAGCACCATTGGGCTCCACGCGAGCTGGAACGGTAACGCGCCGCGGTGGCACCCTGAATCACGCATGTCTTTCCCCTCTGCATGGGGAACCGGGCTCGGCCGGCGTGTATGGCAGCCGCCCGCGCTCCATGCGCGCATACCGGCGCAGAGCGCCGTCTTCCTCGTTGACGGTGTTCCGGTCGATGATGCGCGGGAGCTGCCGCGCTCACCTGAGGAAGAATCGGCTTGGAGCGCGGCACAGCTGCGAGAGGTCGCCTCGATTCCCGTGAGGTTCTCACATATCCGGCCCAAGACGGAGCCCGCGCCGAGGGGTCTTGTGTTTACCTATCGCATCACGTCCAAAGCAAAGGGCTCCATCCGGCGTCAGCTTGAAGAGCGATTCGGGTATCGGTCGGCTACGATCTACGCTGATATCCAAGGTCTGGCCGAGTACCTTCGAATGAACCCCAGCAAGCTGCTAGAGCCCTAGCCGAATCTGTCGCACCTGCCTGAGTCGGTAGTCGGGCACAGCCAAGGTCTCCCTGACGACGATGGTCCCCAAGCCACATGACGAGGTCAGCCTGCCGACGCAGGGCGAAGACCTGTGGAACGGCTTCGCGTCCTTCAGGCTCCGCCAGACTGTCGGCGACGGTTGAAAACGAGGCCACTGCGACGGGGTGGTTTCCAGCGAACGATGCAACGTAAGCCTGTGTTTGGAGGTTCTCGTTGTCCACTCGTCGTATCCCGAAGGGGCCCGGCCGACGGCCGAAGTCGTTGGCCCGTCAGCGGTTCATGG
>JAEWOI010000004.1 GCA_023460935.1 Actinomycetes bacterium | reverse complement strand
GGCCAGGGCGGCGAACCAAAGGAGGAACGTCGCGAACTCGCTCAAGGGAGCAAAGGTAAAAGCCCGGGCCAGCAGAATCGCCGAGGCGAGCGGCACGAAAGCAATCAGCAGGTGGAGCTTCCCGCTGAGCGAATGGGGGGACGCAGACAGCCAGGCGGCGCGGATCGACGCGCACCAGGCAGCGGTTAACAGGATGGCAGCCAGCGTCACGCCGCTGGGCACAGGCTGGTCGAGAAGACCACCCAGGCGTGCGGCGCAGGCCGCGAACGCGGCACTGGCTACCAGGGCGGTCCCTGCCGCGGCCACGGACAAAAAGATGCCACGGATTTCCGGAGAAAGGGGCGTTGTTGGGCGTTCCATGCCACGCGTTCCTGCCACAAGCGCACAATACATTCCTGCCACAGATGCCAAAAAATCCGCCGCAGGCGCAAAAAAAGGTTCCTGCCGCGGAGTGTGACAGGAACCCAAAATTGTGGCAAGCGGAATTGAACCGCGGCGACTAGGCTGTGACGGCGATCCCCGCCTGCTTGGCCAGCGTTTCCGCCTTGTCGGTCGCTTCCCAGGGGAACTCATCCCGGCCGAAGTGACCGCCAGCGGCCGTGGCACGGAAGATGGGTCGACGCAGGTCGAGGAAGTCGATGATTCCGCCAGGGCTCAAGGGGAAGTTCTCGCGGACCAGTTCGCTGATCCGGTCTTCCGAAATCTTGCCGGTGCCGAACGTTTCAATGTGAACACTGACCGGCTCGGTCACGCCGATCGCGTAGGCCAACTGCACTTCGCAGCGTTCGGCCAGCCCGGCGGCGACGATATTCTTGGCCACGTAGCGGCCCATGTAAGCAGCGCTGCGATCAACCTTGGTGGCGTCCTTTCCGCTGAAGGCACCGCCACCGTGACGGCCCCAGCCGCCGTAGGTGTCGACGATGATCTTGCGCCCGGTCACCCCGGCGTCGCCCATCGGGCCACCGATCACGAACTTGCCGGTGGGGTTGACGTGCACCTTCAGGTCCGTGGAGCCGATGTCGTAGCGGGCGAGCACTGGTTCGATCACCCGGCGACGCACCTCGAAGCTGATCGTCTCGTGGCTGACCGCCTCGACGTGCTGGGTGGACACCACCACCGTGTCCACTCGGACCGGCCGCACGCCGTCGTACTCGACTGTCACCTGAGTCTTGCCGTCCGGGAGGAGGAAGTCCACCTCGCCGTCCTTGCGCACCTCGGCCAGCCGTTCAGCCATCCGGTGCGCGATGTCGATCGGCAGCGGCATCAGCGTCGGGGTCTCGGTGCAGGCGTAGCCGAACATCAGGCCCTGGTCGCCTGCGCCCTGCGCGTCGAGCGCGTCCTCCGAACCCTCGGCGCGCTCCTCCTCGGCGTGGTTCACACCCTGGGCGATGTCGGCCGACTGGGTCCCGATGGAGACCAGCACTCCGCACGAGCGGTAGTCGAAGCTCTTCTCCGAGGAGTCGTAGCCGATCCGCTTGATCCGCTTGCGGGCCAGCTTGGCGATGTCGGCGTAGGCCTTGGTGGTCACCTCACCCGCCACCACGACGGTGCCGGTGGTGACCAGCGTCTCCACGGCCACCCTCGACTTCTTGTCCTTGCCGATCAGCTCGTCGAGGACGGCGTCGGAGATGGCGTCGGCCACCTTGTCCGGATGGCCCTCGGTGACGGACTCTGAGGTGAACAGCCGGCTCACTCTGGCTTCCTTTCAAGGTCACGGACGGACGCTGCTGCGTCCAGGATGGCGTGGGCGACCACGGTCTTGGACCCGGTGGCGTGGCCCTCGACCCCAGCGGCCGACAGGATCACCACCTGGTTGTCGGTAGCACCGAACACCGCGCCGCCGGAGACGTCGTTGAGCACCAGCAGCTGGCAGCCCTTGCGGGCCAGCTTCTCGCCGCCCAGGCGCACCAGCTCGGCCTCGTTGCCAGCGGTCTCCGCGGCGAAGCCGACCAGCACCTGCCCTGGCGGACGGCGGCGCGCCAGGCCGGCGAGCACGTCCGTGGTCTGCACCAGCTCGAGGTTCAGCCCTTCGTCGCCGTGCTTCTTCAGCTTGCCGGAGCTCGGGTGGGCCGGGGTGAAGTCTGCGGGGGCTGCCGCCATCACCACCACGTCCGCCGAGGGCGCCAGCTCGGCCATCGCCGCGGCCAGGTCGGCGGTGGAGACCACGGTGCGCAGCGCCACGCCGGCCGGTGGCTCGGCGGCGAGGTTCGCACCGACGAGGGTCACCTCAGCCCCGCGCTGGACGGCGGCCCTTGCGATCGCGATGCCCATCCGGCCCGAGGAGGAGTTGCCGAGGTAGCGCACCGGATCGAGCGCCTCCCTCGTGCCGCCCGCGCTGACCACGACGTGGGTGCCGGCGAGGTCCTGGGCGGCCATGGCCGCGACTGCGGCCGGTGCGGCCAGCGCAGCCAGGGCCGAGGCCTCGATGTCCTCTGGTTCGGGCAGCCGGCCGGGGCCGGTGTCCGGGCCGGTGAGCCGGCCCTCGCCAGGCCGCAGCACGACCGCACCGCGGGAGCGCAGCATCGCGACGTTGGCCCGGGTGGCCGGGTGCTGCCACATCTCGGTGTGCATCGCCGGCGCGAACACCACCGGGCAGCCGGCCGTGAGCAGCACGTTGGTGAGCAGGTCGTCGGCGCGCCCGTTGGCCGCACGGGCGAGCAGGTCGGCCGTGGCCGGGGCGACCAGCACCAGGTCTGCCTCCCGGCCGAGCTTCACGTGGTTGACCAGTTCGGCCTGGGCCAGCACCGAGGTGGGCACGGGCCGTCCGGACAGGGCTGCCCAGGTGGTCTCGCCGACGAAGGCCAGCGCGTTGGCCGTCGGGACCACCTGCACCTCATGGCCGGCCTCGGTGAGGCGGCGGAGCAGCACGCATGCCTTGTAGGCCGCGATTCCCCCGGACACGCCGAGCACGATCCGGCTCATCGGGGTTGGCTCAGCCCAGGTCGTCGGTGCCGAACGGATCGAGGGAGAAGTCGGGGTCGCCCGCGGCCTCTGCCCGCGCGGCGGCCTCGGCCTCCGGGTCGATCTCGGTGCACTCCAGCACGCCGGCGTTCACCTCACGCAGCGCGATCGACAGCGGCTTCTCCTGGATGCCGATGTCCACCAGGGGGCCGACGTTCTCCAGCAGGCCCTCGCCGAGCTGGGAGTAGTAGGCGTTGATCTGCCGGGCCCGCTTGGCCGCGAACAGCACCAGCCGGTACTTCGAGTCCACCTTGGTCAGGAGTTCGTCGATCGGCGGATTGGTGATCCCCTCGGGAGTGTGAGTGCTCAAGTCCAGGCTTCCTGATCGTGGGAAAGAGGCCGCGATGGAACCCCGCAGCCGTCACAGACCAAGCAACTCTACCAACTGCTGCACCGCGATGCCCAAATCGTCGTTCACCACGACGTGGTCGAACTCCCCCGCCGCGGCCATCTCGACCTCTGCCGTCCGCAGCCTGCGGGCCATCTGCTCCGGGGTCTCGGTGCCGCGGGCGAGCAACCGTTCCTGCAATGTCTCCGGCGCCGGCGGCGCGATGAACACCAGCCTGGCCTCCGGCAGCCGTTCCTTCACCTGGCGGGCGCCCTGCAACTCGATCTCGAGGATCACCCTGCGACCGGACGCCACCGCCGCGCGGACGGGTGCCGCCGGCGTGCCGTACCGGTCGGTGCCGTGCACCAGCGCCCACTCCAGCAGGCCGTCGTTCGCGATCAGCTCGTCGAACTCGGCATCGGACACGAACAGGTAGTGCACCCCGTCCACCTCGCCGGGACGGGGGGCGCGTGTGGTTGCCGACACCGACACCCACAGCTGCGGGTACTGGCTGCGGAGGGCCTGGACCACCGTCCCCTTGCCCACCGCGGTAGGGCCTGAGATTACGGTTACGTCACCGCTCACTGAACTCGGCCTTTAGCCCGGCCACCTGATGGCGGCCGAGCCCCCGGATGCGCCGGTTCGGCGCGATGTCGAGCCGCGCCATCACCACCCCTGCGCGCTTCTCCCCCACGCGGGGCAGCGCCTTGAGCAGGTCGACGACCTTTACGTGGGCGAGGATGTCGTCGCTCGCCGCGGTGTCCAGCGCCTGGCTGAGGCTGAGGTCGCCGGAGCGCACCTTGCTCTTCAGGTCGGCGCGACGGCGGCGTGCCTCCGTTGCAGCCGCGCGGGCGGCCTCGAGTTGCTCTGTGGTGAGCTGAGGAATGGTCACGGGAGTGCCTTCGCAAGTGTTGGTTTCGGCATGGCCTTGTGGGTTCAACCTAGCGGCCCGCGGGCAGGTGCGTCACCCGAACCAGAAGGTTCGCACAAGGCTTTTCGCCGCCCGCTATGCTCCGGCCCGGGCGAGCAGATCCGCCACCTTGCCGCGCAGCGCCGCGCGGTCCGGACCGGCGGAGATGACGCCCCTTCCGACCACGGCCAGCACCTGGTCGACGGCGTCGCCGAACAGGGCCGGCAGGTCCTCCATCCGCCCGCCCTGGAAGCCGATCCCCGGCACGAGGATCGAGCCGTTGAAGTCGGAGAGGTCGCAGGCCAGCGAGTCGTGCGTGCCGCCGACGACCAGGCCGATCGCCTTCTGCCGCGAGGCCCGGTTCACCTCGGTCGCCGCGTCGATGATCGACTGCACCACCGAGGCGTCCCTGGTCAGGGCCAGCTGCACCGAGCCCCCCTCGGGGTTCGAGGTGCGCGCCAGCACGTACACGCCGCGCTCGTAGCGGTGGGCCCGTTCGAAGGCTGGCGCGAGCGACCCGAAGCCGAGGTACGGCGAGAGGGTGATCGCGTCCGCGGCGAGCGGGGAGCCGTCGGCGAGGTAGGCGTCGGCGTAGGCCTCCATCGTCGAGCCGATGTCGCCGCGCTTCACGTCCAGGATGCTCAGCGCCCCGGTGCCGGTGATGTCGGCCAGCACCCGCTCCAGGGCAGCGACGCCGGCCGAGCCGTACGCCTCGAAGAAGGCCGACTGCGGCTTGAAGGCTGCCACCTGGTCACCGAGGGCCTCGACCAGCGCACGGGAGCAGCGCTCTGCTCCGGCGGCGTCCTCGCTGAGCCCCCAGGCGCGGAGCAGGGACGGGTGGGGGTCGATGCCGACGCACAACGGGCCTCGGTCGGCGACCACTTCACGCAGGCGGCGCCAGTAGGTGGTCACGATCACTGCCTTTCCACGTCGAGGGCATTGATGGCTGCGGCCAGGCCGGGCCCGCAGTAGACGAAGCCAGTGTAAAGCTGCACCAGGTCTGCGCCGGCGTCGAACAGCGCCATCGCGTCCGCTGCGGTCATCACCCCGCCCACCCCCATCACCGGCAGGGTGGTGTGGGCGGCAACGTAGGCGACGACCTCCCGCGCCCGCCTGGTCAGCGGGGCCCCGGACAGCCCGCCCGCCTCGGCGCCGCGCGCCACGTCGGCCGGCGCGAGCCCTTCGCGGGCCAACGTGGTGTTCGTTGCGATCACGCCGGCCGCGCCGGAGTCCGCGCATGCGGCCAGCACCTCGTCCAGCTGCGCCCAGCTGAGGTCCGGCGCCACCTTCACGAAGACCGGGACGGGGCCGGCGCCGCCGGCAGCGGGCCCGCCGCCGGCGACCGTTGCCGCCTCGGCGACCAGCGCGTGCAGCAGCCCTGCCAGCGCGCCGGCGTCCTGCAGGCTGCGCAGGCCCGGGGTGTTCGGGCTGGAGACGTTGACCGCCAGGTAGTCGGCGTGGGGTGCGAGCAGGCGCAGGGACGTCAGGTAGTCGCTCACGGCGTCGGCCAGCGGCACAGCTCTGGTCTTGCCGATCGAGATGCCGATCGGGAGGCCGGCCGCGCCGTTCCCGCGGCTGATGCCCAGCCGGGCGAGGGTGGCGGCCACAGCGGCTGCGCCGGGGTTGTTGAAGCCCATCCGGTTGACCAGCGCCTTCGAAGCCGGCAGCCGGAACACCCTCGGCCGCTCGTTTCCCGGCTGGGCGGCGCCGGTCACAGTGCCCAGCTCCGCGAAGCCGAAGCCGAGGCCGCGCCAGGCCAGCGCTGCGGTGGCGTCCTTGTCCATCCCCGCGGCCAGGCCCACCCGGGAGGGGAACCTGATCCCGGCGACGGTGGAGGCTCGTCCGGTGCTGCCGGCCAGCAGCCTGGTCAGGCCGCGCACCGGCGCGGCCGAACCGGCGCCGCCCAGCAGCCCGATCAGCCGTTCGTGGATCGCCTCCGGGTCGCCGCCGTAGCTGCGGAACAGCACCGGCCGCAGCAGCCCGGCGTAGCCGGCTGCCAGCACGCCGGCGGGCAGGCCCATCAGCCGGCGAGCTCGGCGCGGACGGCAGCGCTCCAGTCCTGCAGCGAGCGCACGCCCACGGTGCCGCGGCGCAGGGCCTCGATCCCCTGCACACAGGCCGAAAGGCCCTGCACCGTGGTCACGCACGGCACGTCCGCGAGGATCGCCGCCGACCGGATCTGCCAGCCGTCCCGGCGCGGGCTGCCGTCCTTGGAGATGCCGTGGGGGGTGTTGAAGATCAGGTCGACCTCGCCGTCGAGGATCGCCTGCACCACCGTCTTCTCCCCGTTCGGGCCCGGCCCCTGGGACGCCTTGCGGATCACCGTCACTTCCACGTCCTGGCGCCGCAGCACCTGGGCCGTCCCTTCCGTAGCGACCACCTTGAAGCCGAGGTCGGCAAGGCGCTTCACCGGGAAGATCGCATGGCGCTTGTCCCGGTTGGCCATCGAGACGAACACCGTGCCGGTGGTCGGCACGTTGCCGAACGAAGCCGCCTGGCTCTTGGCGAAAGCTGTGCCGAAGGTCACGTCGAGGCCCATCACCTCACCGGTCGACTTCATCTCCGGGCCCAGCAGGGTGTCCACCCACGAGCCGTCAGCGGTGCGGAACCGGTTGAACGGCATCACCGCCTCCTTCACCGCGATCGGCGCCGATTGCAGGGTGGTCGTGCCGTCCAGACCTTCCCGCCGCAGCAGGCCCTCCGCCCGCAGCTCGGCGATCGTGGCGCCCAGCGAGATCCGGGTCGCCGCCTTCGCCAACGGGGTGTCGGTGGCCTTGGAGACGAACGGGACGGTGCGGGAAGCCCGTGGGTTGGCTTCCAGCACGTAGAGGATGTCGCCGAGCAGGGCGAACTGGATGTTCAGCAGGCCGCGGACGCCCACCCCGCGGGCGATCGCCTCGGTGGAGACGCGGATCTCGTCGATCACCTCGTTGCCGAGTGTGATCGGCGGCAGTGCGCACGCGGAGTCCCCGGAGTGGATGCCGGCCTCCTCAATGTGCTCCATCACCCCGCCCAGGTACAGCTCGGTGCCGTCGTAGAGCGCGTCGACGTCGATCTCGATCGCGTCGTCGAGGAACCGGTCGACCAGCACCGGGTGGGCCGGGGTGATGTCGGTGGCCCGTTCGATGTAGCCGGCCAGGGAGGCGTCGTCATAGACGATCTCCATGCCGCGGCCGCCGAGCACGTAGGACGGGCGCACCAGCACCGGGTAGCCGATGTCGTGGGCGATGTCGAGCGCCTCCGCTGCCGACTCGGCCATGCCGTAGGCCGGCGCCGGCAGGCCCGCCTCGGCCAGGACCGTGCCGAAGGCGCCCCGCTCCTCGGCCAGGTTGATCGCCTCGGGCGGGGTGCCGACGATCGGCACGCCGGCGTCCTTCAGCGCCTGGGCGAGCTTCAGCGGGGTCTGGCCGCCGAGCTGCACGATCACCCCGGCCACCGGCCCGGCCTTCGCCTCGGCGTGGTAGACCTCCAGCACGTCCTCCAGGGTCAAGGGCTCGAAGTAGAGCCGGTCGGAGGTGTCGTAGTCGGTGGAGACGGTCTCGGGGTTGCAGTTGACCATCACGGCCTCGTAGCCGGCCTCGCGCAGCGCCATCGCTGCGTGGACGCACGAGTAGTCGAACTCGATGCCCTGGCCGATCCGGTTCGGGCCGCTGCCAAGGATCAGCACTGCCGGCTTCTGCCTCGGCGCCACCTCCGACTCCGCGTCGTAGGAGGAGTAGTGGTACGGGGTGCGGGCGGCGAACTCGGCTGCGCAGGTGTCGACGGTCTTGTAGACGGGACGGACCCCGAGCGCCCAGCGCACCCCGCGGACCACGTCGGTGGACAGGTTGCGCAGCCGCGCGATCTGGCTGTCGGCCAGGCCGTGGCGCTTCGCCAGGCGCAGCAGGTCGGCGGTCAGCTCGGGGGCCTGCCGGACGTGCTCGGCCACCTCGAACACCAGCTGCAGCTGGTCGACGAACCACGGGTCGATGCGCGTCGCTGCGTGGATCTGCTCAGCCGTCGCGCCCAGCCGGAACGCCTGCATGACGCCGTTCAGCCGGCCGTCGTGGGGTCGGGCGAGCACTCCGAGCAGCTCGTCCAGCGTGGTCTCGACCGGCGAGGTGAAGTCGAACCCCGCCCTGGCGTCCTCGAGGGAGCGCAGCGCCTTGCCGAGCGCCTCGGTGAAGTTCCGCCCGATGGCCATCGCCTCGCCGACGCTCTTCATGTGGGTGGTCAGGGTCGAGTCAGCGGTGGGGAACTTCTCGAACGCGAACCGCGGCGCCTTCACCACCACGTAGTCCAGCGTCGGCTCGAAGGAGGCCGGGGTCTCGGCCGTGATGTCGTTGGGGATCTCGTCGAGGGTGTAGCCCACCGCCACCTTGGCCGCGATCTTCGCGATCGGGAACCCGGTGGCCTTCGACGCCAGCGCCGAGGAGCGGGATACCCGGGGGTTCATCTCGATCACGATCAGCCGGCCGTTGTCCGGGTTGATCGCGAACTGGATGTTGCACCCGCCGGTGTCCACCCCGACCGCGCGGATGACCGCGATCGCAACGTCGCGCATGTTCTGGTACTCGCGGTCGGTGAGGGTCATCGCGGGGGCGACCGTGATCGAGTCGCCGGTGTGCACGCCCATGGGGTCGAGGTTCTCGATGCTGCACACGATCACGACGTTGTCGGCCTTGTCCCGCATCACCTCCAGTTCGTACTCCTTCCAGCCGAGCACGGACTCCTCGATCAGCACCTCGGTGGTCGGGCTGGCGCTGAGGCCGAGCCCGGCGATCCGGCGCAGTTCGGCCTCGTCGTGGGCGAAGCCGGAGCCGACACCGCCCATGGTGAACGAAGGCCGCACCACCACGGGGTAGCCGAGCTGGCCGGCCGCGGCCACCACCTCGTCGATGGTGTGGCAGATCACCGAGCGGGCCACCTCGGCCCGCACCCCGGGCACGTCCAGGGCTGCGACGATCTCCTTGAACTTCTCCCGGTCCTCGCCGGACTGGATGGCCTCGAACGAAGCCCCGATCAGCTCGACGCCGTACCTGGCCAGCACACCGGACTCGTGCAGGGTGACCGCAGCGTTCAGCGCGGTCTGCCCGCCGAGGGTGGCCAGCAGCGCGTCCGGCCGCTCGGCAGCGATCACCTGCTCGAGGTACTCGGGCTGGATCGGCTCGATGTAGGTGGCGTCGGCGAACTCCGGGTCGGTCATGATCGTCGCCGGGTTGGAGTTCACCAGGATCACCCGGAAGCCCTCCTCGCGCAGCACGCGGCAGGCCTGGGTGCCGGAGTAGTCGAACTCGCAGGCCTGGCCGATCACGATGGGGCCCGAGCCGATCACCAGGATCGAGTTGATGTCGGTACGCCGGGGCATCAGGCTTCCTCCTCCGGACCACCGACGGTGGTCGAGCGTGGCTCGCCGTGAGCCTGTCGGAGGGTCGAGACCTCGCGGGCGGCCATCAGGTCGACGAAGCGGTCGAACAGGTACGCGGCGTCGTGCGGACCCGCCGCGGCCTCCGGGTGGTACTGGACGGAGAACCCGCGCAGGCGGCCGGCATCGTCGTGCAGCTCCAGGCCCTCCACCACGTCGTCGTTGAGGCAGACGTGGGACACCCGGGCCTGGCCCCACCGGGTGGCGGTAGGTGCGTCCAGCGGCGCGTCCACAGCGAATCCGTGGTTGTGCGCGGTGATCTCGACCTTGCGCGTGCTGAGGTCCATCACCGGCTGGTTGATGCCGCGGTGCCCGTACTTCAACTTGTAGGTGCCGAAGCCCAGCGCCCGGCCGAAGATCTGGTTGCCGAAGCAGATGCCGAAGTAGGGCAGGCCGGCATCGAGCACGTCGGCCAGCAGGGTCACCGCCGCGTCGGCAGCCGCCGGGTCGCCCGGACCGTTGGAGAAGAACACCCCGTCCGGCCCGACCGCCCGGACGTCCTCGATCGTGGCCGTGGCCGGTAGCACGTGCACCTCGATGCCGCGCTCTGCCATCCGCGCCGGCGTCATGTCCTTGATGCCGAGGTCGATGGCTGCGACGGTGAACCGCTTCTCGCCCTCGGCACGGGTCACCTCTGCGCTGGGAACGGTGACGTCGTCGACCAGGTTCGCCCCCGCCATCAGCGGGCTGGCCAGCACCCGGTCGAGCAGGCGGGCCGGGTCGAGCTCGTCGGTGGAGATGCCGACCCGCATTGCACCGCGCTCGCGCAGGTGCCTGGTGATCGCCCTGGTGTCCACCTCGGCGATGCCCACCACGCCCTGGGCGCGGAGCTCGTCGTCGAGGGACCGGTTCGAGCGCCAGTTGGAGCGCACCCTGGCCAGGTCACGCACGACGTAGCCGGCCACCCAGATCCGCCGCGACTCGTCGTCCTCGTCGTTCCAGCCGGTGTTGCCGATGTGCGGCGCTGTGGCCACCACCACCTGGCGGTGGTAGCTGGGGTCGGTGAGGGTTTCCTGGTAGCCGGTCATGCCGGTGTTGAAGACGGCCTCGCCGAAGGTCTCGCCGGTGGCCCCGAACGACACCCCCCGGAAGGACCGTCCGTCCTCCAGGACCAGCAGGGCCGGTAGTTGGGGGCGCGCGAAGAGGCTACTTGGCATGGACGTCCTTCTGGTGGGCAGCGCGGTTCCGCAGACGGGCCGGGCTCGACCTTAGCAAACCGGCACGGTCCGGCCGGGGGGCGCCCACGGCGCCCTCGTGGCGGTCAGGAACCGGGCCGGTGCTCCCTGGCGAGGGCGCCGAGCACCCCGTTGAGGAAGGCCGGGGAGTCGTCTGTGGACAGTTCGGTGGCGAGGCTGACGCACTCGGCGAGGGTGACGGCGGGGTCGGTGTCGGTGTACAGCAGCTCGTACGCTGCGAGCCGCGCGAGGTTGCGGTCCACTCGCGGCATCCGTACCAGCGTCCAGTCCGCCGGCAGCCGGCGGGCCAGCGCCTCGTCGAGTTCCCCCCGATGCTCGCTGACCCCGTTGACGAGCTGTGCGGTCAGGGGTCGCAGCGGCCGATCCTCAGGCCCCCCCTGGGCGGCCAGGACGTCGGCAGCCGGGACCTCGCGCAGGTCGGCCTCGAACAGGATGTCCAGGGCATGCTTGCGGGCCTTGGTGCGCGCCGACCCCCCGGCCGGGGTCTCGGCTGGCCGCACCTCGACGAGCTCGGCGACCGTGCCGTCCGGTGTGGTGATCTGCTTGCGCGCGCCTGGTCCGGCTGGGCTGGGCAAGGCTCAGACCCGACCGAGGTAGCTGCCGTCCCTGGTGTCCACCTTGACCCGCTCACCGGTGGTGATGAACAGCGGGACCTGGATCTGCAGGCCGGTCTCGACGGTGGCGGGCTTGGTGCCGCCGGTGGAGCGGTCGCCCTGGAGGCCCGGCTCGGTGTAGGTGATCTCGAGTTCCACCGAGGCGGGAAGGTCGATGTAGAGGGGGTTGCCCTCGTGCAGCGCGACGGTCGCCACCTGGTTCTCCAGCAGGAAGTTCTTCGCCTCCCCGACCACCTCCTCGCTGAGGTTCAGCTGGTCGTAGGTGTCGGTGTCCATGAACACGTAGGCCTCGCCGTCGTGGTAGAGGTACTGCATCTCCCGCCGGTCGACACTGGCCGACTCCACCTTGGTGTCGGAGTTGAAGGTGCGGTCCACCACCTTGCCGCTGAGCACGTGCTTGAGCTTGCTGCGGACCACGGTGTTGCCCTTGCCCGGCTTGTGGTGCTGGAACCAGATCACGGTCCACAGCTGGCCGTCGATGTCGAGGACCATGCCGTTCTTCAAGTCGTTGGTGGATACCGTTGCCACTGGCTGCCCGCTTTCGTGAAGTCGCCCGACCACCACTGGCGGCGATCGCGACCGCTCAGTCTAGCTGCCGCGCCCCGGGTTGTTCACATCGGGACGGGCGTGCTCAACGCCGGCGTCCCTCCCGGATCCCGGCCAGCAGGTCGGCCTTCGCCTGCGCCCGCGGCAGGGCGTGCTCCGCCATCCAGTCGGCGGTGTCGTGGCCACCGGCAGCGCGCAGGCCGTCGATCACCCGGCCCACCACCTCCGGGGCCTTGTTCTGGCTCATCTTGGCCTTGCCGACCAGCCGGGTGATCCGCACCTCCACGCCCACCACGGCCCGCAGCAGCCGGTCCACGGCCTGCTCCGACAGCCGGTCCACCGAATCGTCGCCGTGGGCCGCGCTCAGCCGGCGCGCCGCTGCCAGGGTCCACTCCGGGTCGTCGTGGGCGACCAGCTCGCCGTGCACGTGGACGGTGACGTAGTTCCAGGTGGGCACGCTGCCGGCGGCCGGCGTCGCCAGCCAGTCGGCCTGGACGTAGTCGTCGGGCCCGTGCAGCACGAACAGGGCCGGCCCCGGATGCCGCCACTGGTCGTTGACCCGCGAAAGGTGGCCGATCAGCCTGCCGGGCCCATCGGGGGACGGTTCGTGCACCAGCGGGACGTAGGTCGCTGCGAGTCCTCCTGGCCCGGAAGTGACCAGGTCGCCCGCGGGCGCGGCCACCAGTACCTGCGACACCTGCTCGGGCGTCATGGCGAAGTGTGCTGGAACGTACATCAGGCCTGCTTGGTGGCGAGGAAGGCGTCGATCAGCAGGCCCTCCGCCGGCTCGGCGTGGATCACGGGGGCGGCCAGCGCCTGCAGCAGCACGAACCGCAGCGAACTGCCGCGGGACTTCTTGTCCAGGCTCATCGAGCGGCGCAGGTCGAGCCACACACCCTGGGGGTAGCTGGTCGGCAGCCCGGCCAGGCGCAGCACCCGGCGGTGCCTGGCCAGCAGGTCGGCGTCGATCATGCCCAGCCGGTGGGCCAGCTCGGCCGCGAACACCATGCCCACCGAGACGGCCTCTCCGTGGCGCCAGCGGAAGTGCTCGGTGCGCTCGATCGCGTGGCCGAGGGTGTGCCCGTAGTTGAGCGCCTCCCTGCCGATGTCGGCACCGGTCGAGGTGCGCTCGTGCAGGTCGGCGGCCACGACGGCGGCCTTCACCGCGACCGCGCGCCGGACCAGCCGCGCCTGCAGCTCGGAGGTCGGGTCGAGCGCTGCCGCCGGGTCGGCCTCGAACTCGTCCAGGATGGCCGGGTCGGCGATGAAGCCGCACTTCAGCACCTCGGCAAGGCCGGAGCGCACCTCCCCGGCCGGCAGGGTGGTCAGGAAGTCGGAGTCGCCCAGCACGGTGAACGGCTCGTGGAACGCCCCGACCAGGTTCTTGCCCGCGGCCAGGTTGATCCCGGTCTTGCCACCGACGGCTGCGTCGACCATGGCCAGCAGCGTCGTGGGCAGGGCGATGTAGCGCACCCCGCGCAGCCAGGTGGCAGCGACGAAGCCCGCGATGTCGGTGGTGGAGCCGCCGCCGAGGCCGAGGATCGCGTCGGAACGGGTGAAACCGGCATCGGCGAGGGTCTCCCAGCACGCTGCGAGCACCTCACCGGTCTTGGCGGCTTCCCCCGCGGGCACCCGGATCGCGGTGATCTGCTGCTCCAGCCCTGCAGTGACGCTGGGCAGCACCGCGGCCAGGGCGGGCGGGTGGATCACCGCGACCCGCTCCACGCCGTCGAGGAACTGCGGCAGCAGCTTCGAGACCCCCGCGCCGATCAGCACCTGATAGGGCTGGTCGGTGGCCACGTCGATCGGCTCCCAGCTCATGGCTGCGCTCCTAGCTCGGTCAGGACGGCCGCGGCGACTGCCGCGACTTCCAGGCGGTCGGTGTCGACCACTGCCGTGGCGACCGACCCGTACCAGCGTGCCCTCTCCTCCACCATGGCCGCCATCCGGGTCCGGATGGCGACCAGGATCGCCATGCCGAGGCTGTTCATGCCCAGCCGCCTGGTGACGGTGGCAACGCTCGCGCGCAACCAGACCACGGGCAGCCCGGCCAGCGCCGACCGCACGGCGGGCGATGCCACCGCACCGCTGGTCAGCGCCACGACCCCCGGGGCGGCCAGGGCCTCCAGCGACCTCGCCTCCTCGACCAGCCGGTAGCCGGCCTCGCCGCCGGCGAAGACCTCGGCAGCCGGGGCACCGAGCTGCTCCTCGACCAGTTCGGCCACCTCCACCAGCGGCAGGCCCAGCGCGTCCGCGACGAGCGCTCCGGCCGCCGACTTCCCCGAACCGGGGATGCCGACCAGTACCACCGCCGGGCGGCTCAAAGGCGCCGCTCGGCGAGCCGGGCGCGGTAGGCGTCGTGGTTGCGGCGGGTCTCGGCCACGGAGTCCCCGCCGAACTTCTCCAGGGCGAGCTCGGCCAGCACCAGGGCGACCATGGCCTCGGCCACCACCCCGGCCGCGGGCACAGCGCACACGTCGGAACGCTGGTGGTGTGCGGTGGCCGCCTCGCCGGTGGCCACGTCCACCGTCCGCAGGGCCCTCGGCACGGTTGCGATCGGCTTCATGGCTGCCCGCACCCGCAGTACCTCGCCGTTGCTCATCCCGCCCTCGGTGCCGCCGGAGCGGTTGGATGCCCGGGTCACGCCGGTGGCGCCGGGCAGCATCTCGTCGTGGGCGAGACTGCCGCGGGTGGCGGCCAGCTCGAAGCCGTCGCCGACCTCGACGCCCTTGATCGCCTGGATGCCCATCAGGGCCTGCGCCAGCCGTCCGTCCAGCCGGCGGTCCCACTGGGTGTGGCTGCCGAGGCCGGGCGGCACGCCGTAGGCGAGCACCTCCACCACGCCACCGAGGGTGTCGCCGTCCGCCTTCGCCGCGGCGATCTCGGCCAGCATGGCCTCCCCCGCGGCAGCGTCGAAGCACCGCACGGGATGCTCGTCGATCCGGGCCAGGTCCTCCGGACCGGGCAGGGCGCCGGCGCCGGCGACCGCAGACCCGATCCGGACCACGTGGCTGAGCACCCGCACGCCGATCGCCTGCTCGAGGAAGGCCGCGGCCACCCGGCCGAGCGCCACCCTGGCAGCGGTCTCCCTCGCCGAGGCCCGCTCCAGGACCGGCCGGGCCTCGTCCCAGTCGTACTTCTGCATTCCGGCCAGGTCGGCGTGGCCGGGCCGGGGCCGGGTGAGCGGAGCGTTGCGGGCCTGATCGGCCAGTTCGGCGGCATCCACCGGGTCGGCCGCCATCACGGTCTCCCACTTGGGCCACTCGGTGTTGCCGACCTGGATGGCGATCGGGGAGCCGATCGTCTCGCCGTGCCGGACCCCGGCCAGCAGCGTCACCTCATCCGCCTCGAAGCGCATCCGCGCGCCACGCCCGGTGCCGAGCCGGCGCCGGGCCAGCGCTGCCGAGACCTCGTCCGAGGTGATCCGGACGTGCGCGGGCAGGCCTTCGATCGTCGCGACGAGCGCGCGGCCGTGGGACTCCCCGGCGGTCAGGAAACGCAGCATGGGGTCAGTCTGTCACGGCCTAGCCGAAGCACTTCTCGCGGTTCGCGTCGCTCGCAGCGCACCAGGCCTGCCACTTGGCGACACTCGCGTTGTGCCCGGCCTGGTCGGCGTTGAACTCGGTCTCGCCGGTGTCGAGGTTCACCGTCACGAAGAACAGCCAGTCGCCCTCGGCCGGGTGCAGCGCGGCCTCCAGCGACTTGCGTGACGGCGACGTGATCGGGCCCTTGGGCAGGCCGCGGTAGCGGTAGGTGTTCCACGGCGAGTCGATCTGGCGCTCCTGCGCAGTGGTGGAGACCCTGCCGGTGGTCTTGTTGGCGAAGGCCACGGTGGCGTCGGACTGCAGCAGCATGTCCTGCTCGAGGCGGTTGTAGAAGACGCGGGCGATCTTCCCGCGGTCCTCGTCGTTGGCGCCGGCCTCCTTCTCGATGATGCTGGCCATGACCAGCACCTCGTAAGGGGACAGCCCGAGTTTCTCGGCCCCGGCCTCCAGCTCGAGGTCGCGGGCCACAGCACCGAACTGATCCGTCGCCATCTCGATCATGCCCTTGGCCGTCGGCTTCTCCGGCAACTCGTAGGTGTCGGGGAAGAGGAAGCCCTCCAGCCCGTTCCGCGCCCAGGTCGGCAGGCCGAGCTTCTTCCAGTCCTTCGCCGCCTTGGCGAACGCGCTGGCCTTCAGCTTGGACGCCTTCGCCATCACCGGCCACTGCTGTGACAGCCAGCGTCCCTCGGCGAGGGTGAACCGGTTGCGGACGATGTTCTTCGGGTCGAGCAGCATCGACAGGGCGGTCTTGGCCGGAAGTCTCGTCTTCAGGTTGTAGCGGCCCGCCTGGATCTTCTTGGAGTCGGCGTTGGCAGCGGCCTCGCGGTCGAAGGCCTTCGCTGTCTTCACCACGTCGGCCTCGACCAGGAGGCCCGAGATCTCCACCAGCGTCGCGCCCTTGGGGATGGTCACCATCACGGGGTCGACGCCCTCGCCGACGTAGTCCTCCGCTGTCCGGAAGTCCATCCAGGCGGTCTGCGCGCGGTCGTAGACGAACCAGCCACCGCCCACCAGCACGCTGAGGGAGAGCAGCACGGCGAACGCTGAGCGCACCTTGTACCAGATCTCCTTGTAGTCGACCTTGCCCGTCTCCGGGTCCCTGATCTCGCCGGGGAATCGGTTGCTCATCCGGTCGGGGTCCTTCCTGGGTAGTCCGCCGCGGGGAGGAGTTCGCCCGGCGGCCGGCCGGTCATGCGCTCGTGCTGCAGGGTCTCCTCCAAGAGTGCCACGGCCGCCGCCTGGTCGATCACCGAGCGCTGCCGCCTGGCGTTGCGTCCTGCGCTGGACAGCCGCCTGGCCGCGGTCACAGTGGTCAGTCTCTCATCCACCAGCCGGATCGGCGTGCCCGGCAGGCCGGTGGCGAGTTCACCGGCCACCTGCCGGACGGCCAGGGCAGCCGGGCCTTCGGCCCCGGCGAGGTTGCGGGGCAGGCCCAGCACCACCTCGATCGGCTCGTACTCCGCCACCAGGTCGGCGATCCGCCGGATCGCCCCGGGACCGGCGGCGACCGTCTCCACCGGGTGGGCGAGGATGCCCTCGGGGTCGCTGGCAGCCACCCCGATCCGGGCTCCGCCCCAGTCGAGGGCCAGCCGTACGCCCCGGCGCACGCTCAGCCCGCCAGGGCTGTGCGGATCGCAGCCAGCGCTTCCGGGACTGCCGACAGCGCGGTGCCGCCACCCTGGGCCAGGTCGTCCCTGCCGCCGCCACGGCCACCCAGCGCTGCCGCGCCGACGCCGACCAGAGCGCCTGCCTTCGCGCCCAGCTCACGGGCGGCCGCCGTGGTGGCCACGACCAGTGCGGCCTTGCCCTCTGCCTGGCCGGCGTCGCCGCCGACGAGGGCGACCACTCCGGGCCTGCTGCCGAAAGCGTTACGGACCTCGGTTGCGAGGCGGCGCAGGTCCTCGCCGCCGACGCCGGGCAGGTGCCGGGCCACCAGCTCGTAACTCCCCGCCGCTGTCGCCCCGGCCACCAGCCCCGGCACGCCGGCCAGCAGCTCGCGGCTGCGCAGGTCGGCGATCTCCTTCTCCGCAGCCTTCACCTGGGCGACGAGCTTGGCCACCCGGTCGGTCAGCTGGTCGGGCTGCACCTTCAGCAGGTCGGAGAGGCCGGCCACCAGCGCCCGCTCCCTGGCCAGGTGCGCGAACGCGTCGGCGGAGACGAAGGCCTCCACGCGGCGCAGCCCGGAGCCCACCGAAGCCTCACCGAGGAGGCTGAGCAGGCCGATCTGGGAGGTGCGCTCGACGTGGGTGCCGCCGCACAGCTCCCGCGACCAGGGGCCGCCGAGCTCGACCATGCGGACCACGTCGCCGTACTTCTCACCGAACATCGCCTGCGCGCCGAGCGCCCGCGCCTCCGCCAGCGGCAGCTCGACAGCTGTCACCTCGTGGTCGGCACGGATCGCCTGGTTGGCCACGCCCTCCAGCTCCTCCTTCAGCATCGCGCTGAGCGGCTGGGCGGCGTTGAAGTCGAAGCGGAGGTAGCCCGGCTTGTTGTACGAGCCGGCCTGGTGGGTGGACTCCCCCAGCAGCTGCCGAAGCGCGGCGTTGACGATGTGTGTCGCGGTGTGGGCCTGGCAGGCGCCGGTACGGGCAAGCGCGTCGACCGCTGCGACCACGGCAGCGCCGGTGGCCAGCTCGCCGTCCTCCACCCGGACCTTGTGCACCACGAGGCCCTGGACGGGCCGCTGCACGTCCAGCACCTCGAGGCTCAGCCCGTCGCCGGTGATCACGCCGGCGTCGGCGTCCTGGCCGCCGGCCTCGGCGTAGAACGGTGTCTGGTCCAGCACCACCTCGACGACGTCGCCGGGGGCCGCGCGCTCGACCAGCCGGCCGTCGGCGACGATCCCGCGCACCCTCGCGTCGGTGGTGAGGTCGGTGAAACCGAGGAACGGCACCTCGCCTGCGGCCCGGAGCGTGCGGTAGGCCTCGGTCGCCGTCGCGCCGCCCTTCTTCGCCTTCGCGTCGGCCTTGGCCCGGTCCTTCTGCTCCTGCATCAGCCGCCGGAAGCCGGCCTGGTCGACGCTGAGGCCCTGTTCAGCGGCCATCTCAAGGGTCAGGTCGATCGGGAAGCCGTAGGTGTCGTGCAACCGGAACGCCCGCTCCCCACTGATCTGGGTGGTGTGCTCCTCGCGCGCCTGGCCGGCGGCCAGGTCGAAGATCTGGGTGCCGGCCACGAGGGTGCGCCGGAACGACTCCTCCTCGCCGTAGGCCACCTGGCTGACCCGCGCCCAGTGCTCACCGATCTCCGGGTAGGAGGCGGCCATCAGGTCGCGGCTGAGCGGCAGCAGCTCCGGCAGCACGGGGTCGTGGACCCCGAGCAGCCGCATCGAGCGGATGCTGCGGCGCAGCAGGCGCCGCAGCACGTAGCCACGCGCCTCGTTGCCGGGGGTGACCCCGTCGGTCATCAGCATCAGCGACGACCGGACGTGGTCGCCGACCACCCGCAACCGGACGTCGGACTGCGGGTCGCTGCCGTAGGCGGTACCGGCGAGTTCCGCTGCCCTGGTGATCACGGGGAAGATCTCGTCGATCTCGTACATGTTGGCCACGCCCTGCAGCAGGTAGGCGGTGCGTTCCAGGCCCATGCCGGTGTCGATGTTCTTGCTGGGCAGCTGCCGGGAGACGTCGAAGTCGTCCTTGGCGCGGACGGCGGACAGCTCCTCGGTCTGGAACACCAGGTTCCAGATCTCGAGGAACCGGTCCTCGTCGACGATCGGCCCGCCGTCCGGCCCGAACTCCGGGCCGCGGTCGATGTAGATCTCGCTGCACGGCCCGCCGGGGCCGGGTACGCCCATGTGCCAGTAGTTGTCCTTCAGCCCGCGGCGCTGGATCCGGTTGTCCGGCACCCCCACCTTGCGCCACAGCGCGGCGGCCTCGTCGTCGTCGAGGTAGACGGTGACCCAGACCTTGTCGGGGTCGAAGCCGTAGTTGCCGTCCTCCGGCCGGCCGGTGACCAGCTCCCAGGCGTACTCGATGGCACCTTCCTTGAAGTAGTCGCCGAAGGAGAAGTTGCCGTTCATCTGGAAGAACGTGCCGTGCCGGGTGGTCTTGCCCACCTCGTCGATGTCGAGGGTGCGCACGCACTTCTGCACGCTCACCGCGCGCGGGAAGGGTGCGTCCTCCGCGCCGGTGAAGTACGGCTTGAACGGCACCATGCCGGCGTTGACGAACAGCAGGGTCGGGTCGTTGTAGACCAGGGGCGCGGACGGCACGATCGTGTGCCCCCGCGCAGCGAAGAAGTCGAGGAAGCGCTGGCGGATGTCAGCAGTTTTCATGGCTTTGGTTGTCCTTGTCGGATGCTGGCGGCACGGCCGCCGGTGTGCTGGGTCCGGGTTCTCCTGGACGAGCGGGTTTCACTCGTCCAGGCCGAGAGCCTCGCGCAGCTCGCCCTCGCGGGCGTCCATCGCCTCACCCATGGTGGTGAGGAACTCCCCTACCCAGTCGACGACGCCGGTGCGGGTCTTCTCCAGCTGGTCGGCCACGCCCTTGGGCGTGAGCCGCTCGTAGTACTCCCGGCCCTTCACCACGACCAGGGCGGTCAGGCCGACGCCGACTGCGAACCAGAACAGGCGCTTGCCCATCACTTGCCCTGCTTCCGCTTCCCGGTGACCGCCTGGCGCACACCGTAGGTGAACGCAGCGGTCTTGATCAGCGGGCCGCCGAGCGTCGAGGCGAACAGGGTGGAGAGCTGCGCGGCGTTCTCGGTGACCACGGTGGCGTGCGCGCTCACCTTCGCCACGTCCTCTGTGACCAGGCTCAGCTTGCCGAGTTCGGTGTTGGTCGCGGTGACCGTGCCCTTCAGCTCCTGCAGGATCGGCACCGAGTTGTGGCCCAGGTCACGGACGGCGAGGCGGACCTCCTCCAGCACCCGACCCAGCTTGAGCAGCGGGACAGCGCAGAACACGACGAAACCGACCGCGGCCACCGCGGCGATCAGACCGGCGATCTCTCCGGCGGACATGGGCTACCTCGCAAGGTCGAAGAATGTACGCGTGCAGCCTAGACGACGAGCGTCCTCCGGCGTGAGCCGGGGGACGCGAGGAGTCTTGACGAGCGGTGAGGTACGAACCGCGAGGAACAGACGACGAAGGTGGGAAGGCGCTTGCGACTTCCCACCGAGGAGTCTTGACGAGCGGTGCGGTACGAACCGCGAGGAACAGACGACGAGGACGCGAGGAGTCCTGACCAGGCTCAGGCGCCGGCGGCAGGGCCGGTGCGGCCGAGCAGTTCCTCCAGCAGTCGCAGGCGTTCGGCGAGGGCGGCCTCGTTGCCGTGGTCGGTGGGCTCGTAGTACCTGGCGTCGGCGAGTTCGTCCGGCAGGTACTGCTGGGCTGCCACACCGTGCGCGGCGTCGTGGGCGTACTGGTAGCCCTGCCCGTGACCGTAGGCCCTGGCGCCCGGATAGTGCGCATCGCGCAGGTGCGCAGGGACGGTGCCGATCCGCCCGGCGCGGACGTCGGCCAGCGCGGCGTCGATCGCCTTGATCACAGCGTTGGACTTCGGCGCCAGCGCGCAGGCCACCACCGCCTGGGCGAGGTTGATCCGAGCCTCCGGCATGCCGATCAGCGCCACGGCCTGGGCCGCCGCCACGCAGGTCTGCAGCGCCGACGGCGCGGCCATGCCGATGTCCTCGCTGGCCAGGATGATCAGCCGGCGCGCAATGAACCGCGGGTCCTCGCCGGCCTCCAGCATCCTGGCCAGGTAGTGCAGGCCGGCCTGGACGTCGGAGCCGCGCAGGCTCTTGATGAACGCGCTGATCACGTCGTAGTGCTGGTCGCCGTCCCGGTCGTAGCGGACGGCGGCCTTGTCCACCGCAGCCTCCACGACGGAGGTGTCGATCTCGCTGGTGCCGAGGGTGGCTGCGCCCGCTGCCGCCTCCTCCAGGTAGGTGAGGGCGCGGCGGGCGTCCCCGCCGGCGAAGCGCAGCAGCGCTGCCCTGGCCTCAGCGGTCAGCGTGTACTCCCCCGCCAGGCCGCGGTCCTCGGTGAGCGCCCGATCCAGCAGCAGGCCGAGGTCGGCGTCGGTGAGCGGCTTCAGCGTGAGCAGCAGCGAGCGGCTCAGCAGCGGCGAGATCACCGAGAACGAGGGGTTCTCCGTCGTGGCGGCCACCAGGGTGACCAGCCGGTTCTCCACCGCCGGCAGCAGCACGTCCTGCTGGGCCTTGGAGAAGCGGTGCACCTCGTCCACGAACAGCACGGTGCCGACGCCCCGGACCAGTTCACGCTGTGCCTCGGCCAGCGCGGCCCGTACCTCCTTCACGCCCGCGGTGACGGCCGACAGCTCGACGAACCTGCGGTGGCCGGAGGCCGAGACGACCGCGGCGATGGTGGTCTTGCCCACCCCGGGCGGCCCCCAGAGGAAGACCGACATCGCGGTGCGGCCCTCCGCCAGCCGGCGCAGCGGCGAGCCGGGTGCCAGCAGGTGGTCCTGGCCGACGATCTCGTCTACGGTGCGCGGCCGCATGCGCACGGCCAGCGGGGTGTCGGCGTGGCCGGCTGTGCTCAGCGACCCGCCTGGCTGCGGCGCAGCGCCTCCCACCGGGTTGCCGAACAGGTCAGTGTCCACCGCGCCGACGCTACACCGCTCGCGCCACGCTCTTGCGCGCGCCGGGATCCCGATCTATTCTCGATATATCGGTGACGTACCGACGATATGAACCTGAAGGAGAAATCATGAACGAATCACGATTCGAGGACTGGAACCCAGAGGGCGGCCCCCGGGGTCGCCGCCGCGGCCGGGGCGGTCCGCACCGCCACGGCGCAGGACCGATGGGACCCTTCGGCGGCTTCGGGTACGGCTTCGGTCCCGGCGGCCCCTTCGGTCCCGGCGGCCCGATGGGACCGGCGGCGCGTGGACGTGGCCGGCGCGGGCACGTCCGCAGCTCGATCCTCGCGCTGCTGGCTGAGCAGCCCCGCAACGGCTACCAGATCATGCAGACCCTCGCCGAGCGCACCTCGGGCGCCTGGCGGCCCAGCCCCGGCGCGGTCTACCCCGCCCTGGCCCAGCTGGAGGACGAGGGGCTGATCGAGTCCTTCGACAACGACGGCCAGAAGGCGTTCCGGCTCACCGACGCCGGCCGTCAGGCGGCGGGAGAGGTGCACGACCTGCCGTGGGAACTGGTGAACGAGGCCGTCGCCGGCTGGGGCCCCGACCAGGTGAAGGACTTCTGGCGGGAACTCGGCATGCTCGCCGGCGCGGCCAAGGAACTCTCGCGCAACGCCTCGGGCCAGCAGTTGCAGTCGGCCACCCGGCTCGTTGCCGAGACCAGGCGGAAGCTGTACGGCCTGCTGGCCGCAGAGGAGGACGACCTGCCGAACGGCGACGAGCTCCGCTGACCAGAGACCCCAAGCTGTGAGTTGGGCCGTGACATCACGGCCCAACTCACAGCTTGCGCGTTTTCCTGGTCAGTTGGTGGGCTTCGGGGCGGGTGCGACGGCGTCCACGCCGGCCTCCTTGCGCTGCCGGGCGGTGATCGGGGCCGGCGCCTCCGTCAGCGGGTCGAAGCCGCCGCCGGACTTCGGGAACGCGATCACGTCGCGGATCGTGTCGAAGCCGCCCAGCAGCATGACCAGCCGGTCCAGCCCGAAGGCGATGCCGCCGTGGGGCGGGGCGCCGAAGGCGAAGGCGTCCAGGAGGAACCCGAACTGCTCCTGGGCCTGCTCCGGGCCGATGCCCATCACCTTGAACACCCGCTCCTGGACGTCACGGCGGTGGATACGGATCGAGCCGCCACCCACCTCGTTGCCGTTGCAGATGAAGTCGTACCCGTAGGACAGCGCCGAGCCGGGATCGGTGTCGAAGGTGTCCAGCGACTCCGGCTTGGGCGAGGTGAACGCGTGGTGGACCGCGGTCCAGCTGCCCTCACCGAGCGCCACGTCACCGGCGGCGACGGCGTCAGCGGTCGACTTGAACATCGGCGCGTCCACCACCCAGAGGAAGCTCCAGGTGTCGCTGGGGCCGGATTCGGGGATCAGTCCGGTGCGCCTGGCGATCTCGAGCCGGGCAGCGCCCAGCAGTTCCTGGGACTGTTCCCGCGCCCCCGCGGCGAAGAAGATCGCGTCGCCGGGGGCGGCGTCCATCGCGGCGGCGATGCCGGCCCGTTCGGTGTCGGAGAGGTTCTTGGCCACCGGGCCGCCGAGCTCGCCGTCCTCGCCGATCGTGATGTAGGCCAGCCCGCGGGCGCCGCGCTGGCGGGCCCACTCCTGCCAGGCGTCGAACTGGCGCCGCGGCAGGGCGGCACCCCCCGGCATCAGCACGCCGCCGACGTAGGGCGCCTGGAACACCCGGAAGCCGGTCTCGGCGAAGAAGCCGGTCAGTTCGCGGATCTTCAGGTCGAAGCGCAGGTCAGGCTTGTCCGAGCCGTAGTTGTCCATGGCGTCGTGCCAGGTCATCCGTGGCAGCGGCAGCGGCAGGTCCACCCCGATCAGCCGCCAGCAGGCGGCCATCACCTCCTCGGCGAGGGCGATCACGTCGTCCTGGTCGACGAAGCTCATCTCGATGTCGAGCTGGGTGAACTCCGGTTGCCGGTCGGCGCGGAAGTCCTCGTCCCGGTAGCAGCGGGCGATCTGGTAGTAGCGCTCCAGCCCGGCCACCATCAGCAGCTGCTTGAACAGCTGGGGGCTCTGCGGCAGCGCGTACCACTTGCCGGGGTGCAGGCGGGCAGGCACCACGAAGTCGCGCGCACCCTCCGGCGTCGAGCGGGTCAGCGTGGGGGTCTCGATGTCGTAGAAGTCGTGGCCGGCCAGCACCTGGTGGATCACCTGGGTGACCTTCGAGCGCAGCACCAGCGCGTCGTGCTGGCGCCGCCGGCGCAGGTCGAGGTAGCGGTACTTCAGCCGCGCGTCCTCACCCACCCCGGAGCGGTCGTCGATCTGGAACGGCAGCGGGGCGGACGGGTTCAGCACCTCCAGGGTACGGATCGCGACCTCCACCTCGCCGGTGGGCAGGTTGGGGTTGACGTTCTCCGGGGTGCGGGCGTCGACCACCCCGGTGACCGTGATGCAGTACTCGTTGCGGAGGTCGTGGATGCCGGCCGAAGCGAGGTACTCGTCCCGGACCACCACCTGGCAGATGCCAGTGGAGTCACGCAGGTCGATAAAGGCGACGCCGCCGTGGTCGCGGCGCTTGGCCACCCACCCCGCGAGGGTCACGGTCTGGCCGACGTCGGCGGCACCGAGGGTGCCTGCGCCGTGGGTGCGCAGCATGATGTTCCTTTCTCTGCCCCGCATAGACGGTGCGGGTGCGTCGGTAGAGCTTAAGCGACGTTCAGCCGCGGACGACCACCGGGCGCAGGTCTGCGGCCGGTGGCAGCCAGGTGTCGGGGTCGGCTTCGACCTGCTCGCCGCTGCGGATGTCCTTCACCTCGCCGGCGCCGAACCAGACGAACGGGATGCCGCGCCGGTCGGCGTAGCGGATCTGCTTGCCGAACCGGTCCGCCTTCGGCGCCACCTCGCACGGGATGCCGCGCGCCCGCAACCGGCTCGCGAGGGCCACTGCCTCGAAGCGGGTCTCCTCGGCGTCCACCGCCACCAGCACGCAGCTCGGCACCGGACGGGAGGAGGTCAGCACGCCCTTGCCGACCAGTGGCACCAGGATGCGGCTCACGCCGATGCTCAGCCCCACCCCGGGGTAGGTGCTGCGGCCGTCCGAGGCCAGGGAGTCGTAGCGGCCGCCGGAGGAGATCGAGCCCATCGACTCGTAGCCGGCCATCGTCGTCTCGTACACCGTCCCGGTGTAGTAGTCGAGGCCGCGGGCGATCTTCAGGTCCGCCACGAGCCGCCCGGGCACCAGGGTCGCCGCAGCGGTCACCACGTCCGCCAGCAGTTCCAGCCCTGCGGTGAGCAGCGGGTGCTCCACCCCGAGCGCCGCGACCTGGTCCACGAACGACGCGTCCGCCGTCCGGATGCCGGCCAGTTGCAGGCACTTGGCCGCCGCCGGCCGGCTGAGGCCCACCTCGGCCACCAGCAGGTCGGCCACCGCTTCGGGCCCGATCTTGTCCAGCTTGTCCACCCGCTGCAACACGGCCAGGTGGTCCTCCACGCCGAGCCCGCGGTAGAAGCCCTCCGAGAGCTGCCGGTTGTTCACGCTCATCGTTGCCGGCGGCACGCCGAAGTCGACGTGCAGCCGCTCCAGTGCCTCCAGCGTGACCAGCGGCAGTTCGACGTCGTGGTGCGCGGCGAGCGCTCCGGAGCCGACGATGTCGATGTCGGCCTGCGTGAACTCGCGGTAGCGGCCCTCCTGGGGCCGCTCGCCGCGCCAGGCCTTCTGGATCTGGTAGCGGCGGAACGGGAAGGTCAGCTCGCCAGAGCGTTCCAGCACGTAGCGCGCGAACGGGACGGTGAGGTCGAAGTGCAGCCCGAGGTCGTCGGCGGTGTCCGCGGCTGCGTGCAGCCGGCGCACGACGAACACCTCCTTGTCGATCTCGCCCTTGCGGGTGAGCTGCTCCATCGGCTCCACGGCCCTGGTCTCGATCGACCCGAACCCGTGCAGCTCGAAGGTCTCGGCCAGCGAGGCGAGGACGCGCTGCTCGACGATCCGTCCCGAAGGGGAGAACTCCGGGAATCCGGAGAGGGGCTTGGGACGGGCGCTTCGACGGGGCTCGGCGGGGCCGGTGCCACGCGGCTCGGTTTCGGCCATCAGTTCCTCAGGAAGTCGGGTTGGAGGTAGGGGTTGGTGGCACGCTCGCGCACCATGGTGGTCTGTGGTCCGTGGCCCGGCAGCAAGGCTGTGGAGTCCGACAGCTGCAGCACCACCTCTGCCAGCGTCGTGTTCATCACGGCCTGGTCGCCACCGGGCAGGTCGGTGCGCCCGACCGAGCCGGCGAAGACGACGTCGCCGGTGAAGACGATCCGGTCCAGCTGCTCGTGCCGGCCGCGGTAGTCGAGCCCGAGCAGCACGCTGCCGCGGGTGTGGCCCGGGGCGGGCTCGATGCTGAAGCGGAGCCCGGCGAGGCTCAGCTCGGCCCTGCCGTCGAACTCCTCCACCCGGGCCGGCTCGGCGAGCGGCCGGTCCATCAGCCGGCGCACCAGCGCAGCCCCGTCCGGGCTGAGGCCCGCGGCGGGATCGCTCAGCAGGTGCCGGTCGGCGGAGTGGATCCACAACGGCACGTTGTACTCGTCGGCCAGCTCGGCCGCGCTCGCCACGTGGTCGAAGTGGCCATGGGTGGCGAGCAGCCCCTTCGGCACGAGCTGGTGCTCGGCCAGCAGCCGCCGGACGCCCTCGGCTGCGCCCTGTCCGGGATCGATCACCACGCACTCCGGGGATCCCGCGGCGGCCACCAGATAGCAGTTGGCCTGCCAGTGGCCGGTGGGGAAGGTTGCCAGGAGCACGGGCCAAAGACTATCGCCCGCCCGGGTGTTGCCTGCGTTGTCACAAAAGCCGCTCGATCAGGCAAGATGATCCCCATGAACTCCACCTCAGGTCCGCAGGCCTTCGGTCGCGTCGACCCGGACGGCACGGTGTACGTGCGCACGGGCGACAGCGAGCGGGTCGTCGGTCAGATCCCGGACGTCGAGGCAGCCGAGGCGCTCGCGTTCTACACCAGGCGCTACGAGGCCCTCGAGGTGGAGGTCGGCCTGCTCGAGACCAGGGTGAAGAGCGGCACGCTCTCCCCGGAGGAGGCAAGGCACAGCATCAACTCGGTGCGCAACACCGTGAGCACCGCCAACGCCGTCGGCGACCTGGAGGCGCTGGTGGCCCGGCTGGACGGCCTCGCGCCGCTGCTGGCCGAGCAGTCCGAGGCCCGCAAGGCCGAACGGGCCCGCCAGCAGGAGGCCACCAGGGAGACCAAGGAGAAGATGGTCGCGGAGGCCGAGGCGCTCGCCCAGGGCACCGACTGGCGTGGCGGGGTGAACCGGTTCCGCGCGCTCCTCGACGAGTGGAAGGCGCTGCCGCGCATCGACCGCGCCACCGACGACGCCCTGTGGCACCGTTTCTCCGCCGCCCGCACCACCTACACCAGGCGGCGCAAGACCCAGTTCGCGGAACAGGCCGCCCGCCGCGAGACCGCGAAGGCCGCCAAGGAACAGATCATCGAGGAGGCCCGCAGGCTGGCCGGCTCCACCGAGTGGGGGCCGACCGCCGCAGCGTTCCGCGACCTGATGACCCGCTGGAAGGCAGCCGGCGCAGCCCCGCGCGAGGTGGACGACCAGCTGTGGACGGAGTTCCGCGCCATCCAGGACGGCTTCTTCAACGCGCGCGCCGAGGTCCTCAGCGAGCAGGACGCCGAGTTCAAGGCGAACCTCGAGGCCAAGATCGCGCTGCTGGACGAGGCCGAGGCCAGCCTGCTGCCGGTCAGCGACCTCGCCGCAGCCAGGGCCGGTTTCCGCACGTTCCTGGAGAAGTACAACGCCTACGGCCGGGTGCCGCGCGACAGCATGCGCTCCCTCGACGCCCGGGTGCGCGCGCTGGAGACCGCCGTCCGCACCGCCGAGGAGGACGAGTGGCGCCGCACCGACCCGCAGGCGCGGGCCCGGGCGGAGGAGACCGTTGCGATGCTGTCGGCCGAGATCGACAAGCTCAATGAGAAGGTCACCAAGGCCAACGCCCGCGGCGACGCCCAGGCCGCGGCCAAGGCCAGCGAGAAGATCGACACCTACGCTGCCTGGCTGGAACAGGCCCGCGCGACCCTGGCCGACTTCAACCGCTGAATCGGAACCGGAACCGTCCCCTGCCGGGCGGCCGGCCCGGGACGGTTCCGATCACGGTCAGCAGCTAGCTCTTGAGGCGGAAGACGTCGTAGACGCCGGAGACCTTCTTGATCGCCCCGATCAGGTGCTCGAGGTGCTTCGGATCGGTGGTCTCGAAGGTGAAGCGGAACTTGAACGTGCGGTCCTTCGCTGTGTTCAGGGTGGCTGACTGGATCGAGATGTGGTGCTCCCCCATGACCTTGGTCACGTCGGAGAGGATGCCCGTCCGGTCCAGACCCTCGACGTGCAGGGCCACCAGGAACGAGCTGCTGGCCGTCGGCGCCCACGCCACCTCGACGAGCCGGTCGGGCTGGTTGCGCAGGTCTGCGGCGTTGCTGCAGTCGACCCGGTGCACCGAGACGCCGCTCTCGCGGGTGACGAAGCCCAGGATCTCGTCGCCGGGCACCGGCATGCAGCAGCGGGCGAGCTTCACCCAGACGTTGGGGTCGCCCTGAACGACGACGCCGGCCTCGTTGCCGGAGACCCGCGAGTGGCGCCGGCCGCCGATCACCGAGGTGTCCTCGCCGCCGAGCTCCGCCACCTCCTCGACCCCGCCCTCGGAGGCGATCAGGCGCTGGACGACGCTCTGCGGCCCGATCGCGCCCTCCCCGATCGCGGCGTAGAGCGCGTTGACGTCCGCCACGCGGAAGTGCTCGGTGAGCCCGGTCATGTGCTCGGGGGTGAGCAGGCGCTGCAACGGCAGCCCAGCGCGGCGCAGCTGCTTGGTGAGCAGCTCCTTGCCGCTCTCGATCGACTCCTCGCGTCGCTCCCGCATGAAGTACTGGCGGATCTTGCCGCGGGCCCGCGGGCTCTTCACGAAGCCGAGCCAGTCGCGGCTCGGGCCGGCGTTGGCGGCCTTCGAGGTGAGCACCTCGACCACGTCGCCGCTGGACAGCGCCGACTCCAGCGGCACCAGCCGTCCGTTCACCCTGGCCCCGATCGTGCGGTGCCCCACCTCGGTGTGGACGGCGTAGGCGAAGTCGACCGGGGTGCCGCCGGCCGGAAGGTTGATCACGTCGCCCTTCGGCGTGAACACAAACACCTCGTCGGTGGCGATCTCGAACCGCAGGGTGTCCAGGAACTCCCCCGGGTCCTCGGTCTCCTTCTGCCACTGGCTGATCTGGTGCACCCAGTTCAGCTCGCTGCCGTCGGCCTTGCCCTCCTTGTACTTCCAGTGGGCTGCCACGCCGTACTCGGCCTGCCGGTGCATCTCGTGGGTGCGGATCTGCAGCTCCACCGGCTTGCCGCCCGGGCCGAGCACCGTGGTGTGCAACGACTGGTACAGGTTGAACTTCGGCATCGCGATGTAGTCCTTGAACCTGCCCGGGAGCGGGTTCCAGCGGGCGTGCAGCGTGCCGAGCGCCGCGTAACAGTCACGCTGGCTGTCGACGAGGATGCGCAGCCCCACCAGGTCGTAGATGTCGGTGAACTCCCGGCCGCGCACCACCATCTTCTGGTAGATCGAGTAGTAGTGCTTCGGTCGGCCGTACACCGTGGCCTTGATCCCTGCGTCGGCCAGGTCGGAGCGGACCTGCTCGGTGACCACCCGCAGGTAGTCCTCCCGCAGTGGCGCCCTTGCCGCCACCAGCTTCACGATCTCGTCGTAGACCTTCGGCTGCAGGGTGGCGAAGGAGAGGTCCTCCAGCTCCCACTTGATCGCGTTCATGCCCAGCCGGTGGGCCAGCGGGGCGAAGATCTCCAGGGTGTCCCGCGCGATCGCCATCTGCTTGTCCTGGCGCAGGTAGCCGATCGTGCGCATGTTGTGCAGGCGGTCGGCCAGCTTGATCACGAGGACGCGGATGTCCTTGCTCATGGCGAGCACCATCTTGCGGATGGTCTCGGCCTTGGCCGACTCCCCGTAGGCGATCTTGTCCAGCTTGGTCACCCCGTCGACCATCGCCGCGATCTCCGGGCCGAAGTCGGCCCCGAGTTGTGCGACGGTGTACGAGGTGTCCTCGACCGTGTCGTGCAGCAGGGCTGCGCACAGCGTCGGCTCGGTCATGCCGAGCTCGGCCAGGATCGTCGCCACAGCCAGCGGGTGGGTGATGTAGGGGTCGCCGCTCTTGCGCAGCTGTCCGGTGTGGTAGTGCTCTGCCGTGCGGTAGGCCCGCTCGATCAGGCCGATGTCCGCCTTGGGGTGGTGGGTGTGGATGATCCGCACCAGCGGGTCCAGCACGGGCACGGCAGGGTTGCGCTGGGCGCCGAGCCGGGCGAGCACCTGGCGCATCCGCATCCGCGGCTGGTCGGTGGCCACCACCTGGCTGCGGGGCTCTCCGGGCAGGCCATCCCCCTCGCCGTAGGGTCCATGGATGCCCTGGGACACGCCGTCTCCGCTCTGGTTGAAGTGTCGTGCTGAGCCTGTCGAAGGGCTTCGTACCGAGCCTGTCGAAGTACTCGTGCTGAGCCTGTCGAAGTAGAGGCTCACTCTACCCGGGGCGGCCTGACCTTACCCGGCGCCTTCCGGATGACTACCACCTCGTCACCGGTACGCAGCACGTCCGCGCCCGGCTCGTAGTAGCGACGCAGCGTGCGGTTGCGGATCACGGCCAGCACCTTCTCGCCGGTGATCGCGGCCGGTTCCTTGCCGTCCTCCTCGGGGGTCACCAGCCGCTGGGTCACCTCGAGGCCGGAACCCGACGACAGCAGGTCCTCGATCACCTCGCCCAGTTGCGGGCTGATCGAGCTCAGGCCCATCAGCCGGCCGACCGCGTCGGAGGACGTCACCACTGCGTCCGCGCCGGACTGGCGGATCAGCGGCACGTTGTCGGAGTCCCGCACGACCACCACCAGGTGCGCCCCCCGGTTGAGCTGCCGGACGGTGAGGGTGGCCAGGATCGCGGTGTCGTCGCGGCCCACGGTGATGATGATCTCCTTGGCCTTCGGCAGCTCGGCGCGGTGCAGCAGCTCCCTTGAGGTGGCATCGCCCTCGAAAGCCGCGTAGCCGTGCCGGTTGGCCGCGGCGACGGCCTGTGGGTTGGTGTCGATCACCAGGATCCGCTCGGGCGGTACTTCCGCCCGGCTGAGCGTGGCGGTGGCGCTCTGGCCGGTGGTGCCGTAGCCGATGACGACGGTGTGGTTGCGCATGGTCTTCCTCCAGCGGGAGTCCTTCAGGGCGCGCCGGCCCTCGTTGGCCAGCACCTCCACAGTGGTGCCGACCAGCAGCACCAGGAAGGCGATGCGGATCGGCGTCACCACGAAGGTGTTGATCAGCCGCGCGTGCTCGGCCACCGGGGTGATGTCCCCGTAGCCGGTGGTGGTCATCGTGACCGTGGCGTAGTACAGCGCGTCCCAGAACGAGACGCCGTCCTGGGCCACGTTGTCTGCATACGCGTCCCGGTCGAAGAAGACGATCAGCGTGAGCAGCAGCAGCAGCCCGACCGCCATCCCGACCCGCTTCAGCAGCTCCTCGGCCGGGGAGCTGCTGCGGGCCGGCAGGCTGACCTGCGCCCGTCCGCTCCACGGCGCCTGGGAGCGTCCGAACCGGGGTCGAGCGGCGTCCATGCTCAGACCGTCAGGACAGCCGAGACGTCAGGGACGCCGAGCCCGGCGAGGTGGGCCCGGCCGCCGAGGAAGCTCAGTTCCAGCAGCACCGAGACGTGCACCAGTTCGGCGCCGAGGCGGTGGATCAGCGCAGCGGTGGCGCCGACGGTGCCGCCCGTGGCGAGCACGTCGTCGATCACCAGCACGCGCGAGCCCGGCATGATCGCGTCGGTGTGCACGGCCAGGGTCTCGTGGCCGTACTCCAGCGAGAACGTCTGGGTGTAGACGTCACCGGGCAGCTTTCCCGGCTTGCGGACGGGGACGAAGCCCGCGCCGAGCTCGAGCGCGACCGGACCGGCGAAGATGAACCCGCGCGCCTCCATGCCTACCACCACGTCGATGCCCTCCGGGGCGCTGGCGGCCAACTCGGCGATCGCGGCCCGGTAGCCGGCGGCGCTGGACAGCAGCGGCGTGATGTCCTTGAACAGCACTCCCGGCTTCGGGAAGTCCGGGATGTCCCGGATCAACGAGGCGACCAGCGCCCGGTTCTCTGCTGAGGTGGGCATCGTCATTTCCTGCGCTGGCTGCGCGACTGCCGGGGACGCTGGCTGCGTGGCCCGGCCTTCAGCTCGGTGCCCGTGACGAGCCCCAGGGTTGTCGGGTCCAGCTGGGCGGCCGCGGGGTCGCCGACCGCCACGGTCACCGGCTTCGGCTTCGCGACCACCTTCTCCCCCGCCCGGGCGGCCCGCCGGGCGAGGCGCTCGCGGTGCTCGGTCATGTCGGGGTCGGCCTCGCGCATCTGCGCCAGCAGCGGGGTGGCGATGAAAATCGAGGAGTATGCACCAGCGATCATGCCGACGAACAGCGCCAGGCCCAGGTCCTTCAGCGGGCCGGTGCCGAGCACGAACCAGCCGGTGACCAGCAGGGCCGCCACCGGGAGCACCCCGATCACCGTGGTGTTCAGCGAGCGCACCAGCACCTGGTTCAGGGCGAGGTTGGCCTGGTAGGAGTAGGTGTGCCGGCTCGTGGTGATGTCGCGGGTGTTCTCCCGGATCTTGTCGAAGACCACCATCGTGTCGTACAGCGAGTAGCCCAGGATCGTCAGCACGCCGATCATGGTCGCCGGCGTGACCGTGAAGCCCACCAGCGCGTACACGCCGATCGTCACCAGCAGGTCGTGCAGCAGCGCGATGATCGCCGAGATGCTCATCTTGAAGTCCCGGAAGTAGACCCAGATCAACAGCATCACCAGGGCGAGGAAAACCACCAGCGCGATGATCGCCTGGTTCGTGATCTGCTGGCCCCAGGAGGCTCCGATCAGGGAGTAGGCGACCTCGTCGGGCTGCACGCCCACCTGGCCGGCGATCGCCTCCTTGACCGTTGTGACCTCCTCGGTACTCAGCGACCGGGTCTGCACCCGGACCGTGCCCTCGCCGATCGTCGTGACGCTCAGGTCGTCGTTGTCGGGAAGGTTGAGCTGCTCCACGGCCGTGCGGACGTCGTCCACGGTGGCGGCTGTGACCGCGACCGGCGCCTGGAAGTCCGCGCCGCCGCGGAACTCGATGCCGAGGCTCAGCCCGCGGAAGACGATCGCGAGGACGGCGATCAGCAGCACCACCGCAGAGACCAGGTACCAGCGCTTGCGGGTCGCGACGAAGTCGTAGGAGACCTCACCGGTGTAGAGCCGGTGGGCGATGTTGGTCCGCTTGGCCTGGGTCGCCGGTTCGGTCATCACGCCTCACCTCCAACGGTGGCCACGGCCTTGCGCCGCGAGTTGTGCAGCGGCGGGTTGGTCGTCCCGAGGTGGTCGGGCTCGAAGCCGGAGAACCGGTGGCCCTCGCCGAAGAACTTCGTGCGGCCCAGCACGGTCATCATCGGCTTGGTGAACCAGAACACCACCGCGATGTCGATCAGGGTGGTCAGGCCGAGGGTGAAGGCGAAGCCCTTGACCGCACCGATGGCGATCACGAACAGGACCACCGCCGACAGCAGTGAGACCGAGTCCGCGGCCAGGATCGTCTTGCGGGACCGGATCCAGCCGGTCTCGATCGCCGTACGCAGGCTGCGGCCCTCCCGTACCTCGTCGCGGATGCGTTCGAAGTAGATGATGAAGGAGTCGGCGGTCACGCCGATGGCGACGATCGCGCCGGCGATGCCCGGCAGGTTCAGGGCGAAACCCATGCTCTGGCCGAGCAGCAGGATCATCGCCCAGGTCAGCGCGCCGGCAACGACGAGCGACAGCCCGACCACCAGCGCGAGGCCGCGGTAGTACAGGATGCTGTAGGCGAGCACCAGGGCCAGGCCGATCAGGCCGGCGATGACGCCTGCCTGCAACTGGTCACCGCCCAGCTTCGCCGAGACGTTGTCGACGCTGGAGATCTCGAACGACAGCGGCAGCGCGCCGTAGGAGAGCACGTTCGCCAGCTGGGTGGCGCTCGACTGGGTGAAGCTGCCCGAGATCTCCGCCCGGCCACCGGGGATGGACTTCTCCACCGAAGGAGCCGAGATCACCGAGTCGTCCAGCACGATCGCGAACTGGTTCAGCGGCCTGGTCTGGGTGGACAGGTGTCCGGTGACCCGCTCGAAGTCGGCACCGCCGGCGCTGTTGAACTCCAGCTGCACCACCCACGACACCGAGTTCTGCGGGACGGCTGCGATCGCCCGGGTGACCTGCTCCCCGCGCAGCAGCGCCGGGCCGAGCAGGTACTTGTAGGTGTTGGTCTCGTCGCAGGTGATCAGCGGCTGGTCGACCACTGAAGGCGTCGGGCTGTCCTGGCCGCACTCGAAGGCAGCGAACTCGCTGTTGTCCCGCTCCGACGGCGCCCACTTCAGCAGCTCGTCCAGGTTGGGCGCGGTCTGCGCCGGTGCGGTCGGCCGCGGGCTGGGCACCGGGGTGGGCAGCGCGGGCAGCGGCCGGCGATTGGTGGAGCTGGTGGCGCTGGGAGCCGGGGAGACCGTTGCGCCGGGTGCCTGGCTCGGCTCGGCGGTGGCGCCGCTGGTGGGGCTGGCCGTCGGCTCGGGCACTGCACCCCCGGAGGAGGGCTCCTCTGCGAACACCTTGCGGAAGTACAGCTGCGCCGTGGTGCCGACCATCTCAACCAGTTCGTCCTGCTGGACGTTCGGCACGGAGACGATGATCTGCCGGTCACCGGAGGTCGTGACCTCGGTCTCGCCAACGCCCATCGCGTCCACCCGCTGCTGGATGATCGTGCGGGCCAGTTCGAGGCTGTCCGGGCTGACCGGCCCGCTGCCGGTGGTGTTGGAGGCGGTCAGCGTGATCGTGGTGCCGCCGCGCAGGTCCAGGCCCAGCTTGGGCGTCCAGCTGTTGGAGACCGCGACGATCGTGAACAGCCCTGCGATGACCAGGGCGAGGACCACCAGCGTGCGCAGCGGGTGGTCGTGCTTCCTGCTTGTGGTTGCCACTGCTACCTGGTTCGGTCAGTTCTTCTCGGCGGGCGGGTTGTCCCAGGTGGTCCCGCTGGTGTCGTCCGCCGGACGGGTGGGCTCGGTGGCCTCAGCGGGGTCAGGGGTGGTGTCGGCCACGGGCTCGGGCTCGACCACGTCGACCGGCTCGGGGTCGACCACGTCGGCGGGCTCGGCGACATCGGCGTCCACGACCGCAACGGTGCCGTCCTCGTCGGCGTACTCGAACTCGTCCTCGACCGGCTGGGTGCTCAGGGCGCGCTTGTCGATGGTCATCTCCACCCCGGGCGAGACCTCGAGGATGGCCTGCTTGTCGCCCAGGTACTTGATCGTGCCGATGATGCCCGAGATCGTCATCACCCGTGACCCGGGGGCGAGCTCGTTCATCAGCTTGGCCTGGTCCTTCGCCCGCTTCTGCTGGGGCCGGATCATCAGGAAGTAGACGGCGGCGCCCATCAGGACGATCAAGAACACGGTTTCCATCGCAGAGATTCCTCACGCTTGCATGTCAAAAGGGCGGTAGCCGCCGAGCCCGTAGCCTAGCGCCGCCGGGCCGGATAACCCATTCGGCGGACCCGGCGGGCCGTGCCGGCTTTCGCAGGGACAAACGTTACCCCGGGCCGCGGCTTCGGGCTCAGTCGGCTGCGCTGAACAGCTCGGGGGCTTCGGGCGGGGCGCTGCTGCCACCGGCCGGCGGGGTCAGGCCGAGGTGCTCCCAAGCCCGCCTCGTGGCCACCCGCCCGCGTGGCGTCCGCATCAGGAACCCCTCGCGCACCAGGAACGGCTCGGCGACCTCCTCCACGGTCTCGGTCTCCTCCGCGACCGCCAGCGCGAGGGTGGTGAGCCCGACCGGGCCGCCACCGAAGCCGCGGCAGAGTGCGTCGAGCACAGCGCGGTCGAGCCGGTCCAGCCCCAGCGGGTCCACCTCGTACAGCTCCAGGGCTGCGCGCGCCACCGCCGGGGTGAGCCGGCCGTCGGCCTTCACCTGCGCGTAGTCCCGCACCCGGCGTAGCAGCCGGTTGGCGATCCTTGGGGTGCCGCGGGAGCGGGACGCGATCTCGGTGGCCGCGGCCGGCTCCAGCTCGATGCCGAGCAGGGCGGCCGAGCGGACCAGGATCGACTCCAGGTCAGCTGCGGCGTAGAAGTCCAGCTGTGCGGTGAAGCCGAAGCGGTCCCGCAGCGGCCCGGGCAGCAACCCTGCGCGGGTGGTGGCCCCGACCAGCGTGAACCGCGGGATGTCCAGCGGGATCGCGGTGGCGCCGGGGCCCTTGCCGACCACCACGTCCACCCGGAAGTCCTCCATGGCCAGGTAGAGCATCTCCTCCGCGGGCCTGGACATGCGGTGGATCTCGTCGAGGAAGAACACCTCGCCCTCGGTGAGGCCGGAGAGGATCGCGGCCAGGTCACCGGCGTGCTGGATGGCCGGGCCGGAGGAGATCCGGATCGGTGCGGCCATCTCGGCGGCGATGATCATCGCCAGCGTGGTCTTGCCCAACCCGGGCGGGCCGGAGAGCAGCACATGGTCTGGGACGGCACCGCGGTGCCGGGCCGCGGCGAGTACCAGCCCGAGCTGGTCGCTGACCCGCCGCTGCCCACCGAATTCGGCCAGGCTGGCCGGCCGCAGCGCCGACTCCGCCGCCCGGTCGTCACTGTGGACGTACGGGTCGAGCGGATCGGTCTCCGGCACCGGCACGTCGGACACTCTGCCAGCAGCCCCGCTCACTTGGCCAAACTCCGCAGGGCCTCACGCAGCAGCACGGCCACCGGCGTCCCCGGCTCCTGGGCGGCGAGGCCTGCCACCCGGTCGCAGGCCGACTCGGCGTCCCGGCTGGAGTAGCCGAGGCCCTCCAGCCCGGCCCGCACCTGGTCGCGCCAGCCGGCGGCCACCGCCGGAGCGGCCGGGGTGCCGGCACCGGTAAGGGTGGCCACCTTGTCCTTCAGTTCCAGCGCCAGCCGCTGGGCGCCCTTCGCCCCGATCCCCGGTACGCGGGTGAGCGCGGTGACGTTGCCGGCGGCGATGGCAGCACGGAACTCCTCCGGGCTGAACACCGAAACCACAGCGAGCGCGATCTTCGGCCCGATGCCCGTGGCCGACTGCACCAGCTCGAAGCAGTCGCGCTCCCCCGGCTCGGCAAAGCCGTACAGCGTGAGCGAGTCCTCCCGCACGACGAGCGAGGTGTGCAGCTTGACCTGGTCACCGACCCGGACCCGCCCGGCGGTGGCCGGGGTGCACAGCGCCTTCAGGCCGAAGCCGGAGAGGTCGACCACCAGCCAGGTGCCGCCGACCGCGGCCACCGTCCCGCTCAGCTGGGCGATCATGCCGTCGCTCCCCCGGCCTGGCGGGCGAGCGCCTGGGCGATCCGGTCCGCGCCGGCACCCCGCCACAGCTGGCAGATCGCCAGGGCGACCGCGTCGGCTGCGTCCGCGGGTCGCGGCGGTTCGGCCAGCTTGAGGATGCGGGCCACCATGGTGCCGACCTGCGCCTTGTCGGCGCGGCCCGACCCGGTGATGGCTGCCTTCACCTCGGTCGGGGTGTGGGTGTGCACCGGCAGGCCGGCCCGGGCCGCGACCAGCATCGCCAGACCGGCGGCCTGGGCAGTGCCGATCACCGACAGCACGTTCACGTCTGCGAACACCCGTTCGACCGCGACGACGTCCGGCCGGTGCGCTGCCACCCACTCGGTGATGCCGGCCTCGATCCGCAGTAGCCGCTGCGGCAGCTCCAGCGTGCTCGGGGTGGCCACCACGCCGACTGCCACCAGTTTCGGCGGCCGGCCCGGCGAGCCCTCGATCACCCCGACGCCGCACCTGGTCAGGCCGGGATCGACCCCGAGCACCCGCATGCCACACCTCTCGTCCGAACAGTTGTTCGGATACTAGCCCGCAACCCCGGGTTTACGGCTGACCGCCACTCCCGGGACGCCACAAGCTGTGAGTCTGCCGCCGTACTCGGCGGCCAACTCACAGCTTGTGGTGGGCCGGGCTTCAGTCGCCGGCGAGCTGCTCGCCGATCTCGTCGGGGACGTCCTCGTTGCTGTACACGGTCTGCACGTCGTCGAGGTCCTCGATGGCGTCGAGCAGCTTGAACAGCTTCTCCGCCGCCTCCTTGGTGTCGACGGCCTGCGTGTACTGCGGCACGAACTGCACCTCAGCCGACTCGTAATCGAGGCCTGCCGCCTGAACGGCCTTGCGCACGTCCACCACTGCGCTGGGGTCGCTGAACACCTTGAAGTTCTCGCCGTCGTCGGAGACGTCCTCCGGGTCGGCGTCCAGGGTGGCCTCCAGCAGGTCGTCCTCGGTGAGGGTCCGGCCGCCCTGGCTCCTGGCCACCTCGACGACGCCCTTGCGGTCGAAGATGCGCGACACCGAGCCGACGTCGGCCATCGTGCCGCCGTTCCGGGTCACCGCCACCTTCACATCCGAGGCCGACCGGTTGCGGTTGTCGGTGAGGCACTCGATCAGGATCGCCACACCGGCCGGCCCGTAGGCCTCGTACATCAAGGTGGTGTAGTCCACGGCCTCGCCGCCCACACCGCCGCCGCGCTTCACCGCGCGGTCGATGTTGTCCACCGGGACCGAGTTCTTCCGTGCCTTCTGGATCGCGTCGTAGAGCGTCGGGTTACCGGACGGGTCGGCGCCACCGGTGCGGGCAGCCACCTCGATGTTCTTGATCAGCTTGGCGAACAGCTTGCCGCGCTTGGCATCGATGGCTGCCTTCTTGTGCTTGGTGGTGGCCCATTTGGAGTGACCGCTCATTTAGTTCCGTCCGTCGTGGCTGGATTTTGCGCACCTCAGTCTAGGCCACTCGCCCTGCCGCCGTCCGTCGCCTCCCGCCCGGTCACGCCCTGGAGCTCTGGTCCGTGCCCGCAGTTCGTGCCGCACTGCCGGTCAAGACTCCTCTAGCCTGACCGGCATGGGTGAACGGGTGCGTGGGGGCTACCTCCACGGCGAGTACAAGGTTCCCGGCGGCAAGCTGGTTGCGGTCGACCTGCGCGTGGCAGATGACCGGCTGGCCGAAGTGAGCGTGAGCGGCGACTTCTTCCTCGACCCGGACGAGGCCCTCGACGTGATCGACCGGGCCCTGGCCGGGCTGAACGTCGAGACCGGAGTCAACGAGATCGCCGCAGCGGTCGACGCCGACCTCGCCCGCGCCGGAGCGGACGGGCTGCTCGGCGTGCCCGTGACCATGGTGGGCTTCGACAGCCGGGCCGTGGCCATGGCCGTGCGGCGGGCGCTCGGCCGCTCCACCGGCTGGGCCGACCACACGTTCACCTACCTCGACCCGGGTCCACTCGACCCGGCGGAGCACGCCGCCCTCGACGAGGTGCTCGCCCGCGAGCTGGCCGCCGGCCGCCGGGGCCCGACCTTCCGGTTCTGGGAATGGGAGAACCCCGCCGTCGTGATCGGCTCGTTCCAGTCGCTGCGCAACGAGGTGGACGCCGAGGCCGCCGAACGTTTCGGCGTGCAGGTGGTCCGCCGCATCTCCGGCGGTGGTGCGATGTTCATGGAGGCCGGCAACTGCATCACGTTCTCGCTCGTGGTTCCGGCGACCCTGGTGGACGGGATGAGCTACGAGGCCTCCTACGCGTTCCTCGACGAGTGGGTGCTCGCCGCTCTTGGTGAGGTCGGCGTGCAGGCCCACTACGCCGGGCTGAACGACATCGCGTCACCCTCGGGCAAGCTCGCCGGCGCTGCGCAGAAGCGGTTCGTCGGCGGAGCGGTCCTGCACCACGTCACGATGGCCTACGACATCGACGCGGACAAGATGCTGCAGGTGCTGCGGATCGGCCGGGAGAAGCTCTCCGACAAGGGCACGCGCAGTGCCAACAAGCGGGTCGACCCGGTTCGCTCCCAGACCCAGCTCCCCCGCGAGCAGGTGATGGCGTCGTTCCTGGCCACCTTCCGTCGGCTGTACCACGTGGTCGACGGCGAGCTCACTCCCGACGAACTCGCCGAGACCCGGCAGCTCGCCCGGGACAAGTTCCTCAACCCGGAGTGGACCGCCCGGGTGCCCTGAGCCGGTTCAGGCGGCCGGCCGCTGCCCGAGCAGGGCCGCCGCACCCATCGCGGTGGCGATCCGGTCGAAGTCCTCGGCCGGGATGGCGAACAGCCCCCGCCGGAACGGCAGGCCCCAGTGCTGCGCGTCCGGAATGAAGCCCAGCTGGTCGAGCAGGCTGCGGATGCCCACCGGCACGCTGGGCTCGAACCGCACCCGGCGGCGCCACGGCCCTAGCTGCCCGCTCACCTCCACCTGGTACGGCTCGGCGTCGACGACCGTGCCGCAGGCGGTGAACTGCTGCAGCGGCTCCCCGTCCGGATGGTCGGTGCGTGGGGAGTAGAAGAGGATGCGGTCGCCGGCGCCCAGCCGGGCCAGGCGCCCGCGGCCGCCGTGCTCTGCCTGCGTGAAGCCACCCTCGATCCCACGGTGAACGTGGGTGAGGCTGATCGTGTTGATCCAGTCGAGGCGTTCCCTCGACCCCAGTGCGGTTGTGGTCATGCCGGCAGTTTCGGCGCCGGCACTGACAACGGGCCCCCGCCGGCGCGGCCTTTCCGCAGACGGGGTTCAGCGCGGTGTCCAGGCGTCGGCCTTGGCGACGTCACCATCCATCGAGCCGACGCCGCTGCCGGCGACCCTTGCGTTGCTCGTGTACTGCCAGATCGACCAGCCGCCCTCGTAGGCCCACGGCCCGACGCTGGGCAGGGTGGGCGGGATCCGGCCGTTGTTCGTGCCCCAGGCAGCCACCCAGAGCCGGGCGATGCCGGCCACCTCGGCCCAGGCCAGCGACCCGTCCTCGGCCTCACTGAGGGTGGCGTTGGCGTTCAGGTAGACGTAGAGGTTGGCCTGGTAGCCGTCCCGGTTGAGCGTCTCCTTGACCGTGGTGAGGAAGCGCTTCGCCTCGGCGGGCCGCCAGGCGCGCAGCTTCGCCTTGTACTTCTTGCCCTTGTAGGTCCTGGTCCAGGTGCTGCCGGCCTCGACGTCGAGCACCAGGGGGTCGGTGCTCGCCCTGGTGTAGTTCCCGTCCCGCTTGAGCCACTTCACGAACTGCCGGGCGGAGTCCTCCGGGGTGTAGCCGCCGGCGAACAGCTCCCGCCTCGTCTTGTCGATGCTGGCGATCCAGCCGTTGAACCAGTAGTGGCCAAGCGAGAGCCCGGCAGCTCCCGCGGCGTCGGCCAGCCTGCTGTACGCGCAGTCCTCCGTGACCGGCCGGCCGCCCATCTCGCCGGGTGCGTTGGTGCACGCGTCGGTGTAGCGAGCCCGGATCGGACGGGCGCCGCTGCCGTTGCGCAGGATCGTGAAGCCCTGCGGGCCGGTCCATTCGGCGACGCTCTGCAGCTTGACCCTTCCCGCCGGGGTGTACTGGTAGGCCGACAGGTCGAGCCCCTGGCGCAGGCCGGTCAGGCCGAACGCCTGCTCCGCGTCCTTCGCCGGCGTCGCGCTGGGCCGCAGCACGGTGAGGGTCACCGCCGCTGACGCCACCCTGCCGCCACCACCGGTGACCAGCACGCGGAACTTCGTGCCGCTGGCCCACTTCGCTGCGGTCGCGGTGTACCGGGCGGACGTGGCCTTGGCGATCGTCCGCCACGAGCCGGAGCCCGGCTTGCGGTACTGCCAGCGGTAGGCGAGCTTCGTGCCGCTGGCCCGCACGAAGAAGGTGGCCCGGGTGCGGGTGCCGTACCGGCCGATCACCGCGTCGTCCGGCCCGGCGAGGATCCGGGTCTCGCGCGGATCGGCGGCGGGCCCGGTGGTCGGCGGCGACGGGGCGGCTTCGGTGGCCGGGGGCTGCGGGACGGGTGGCGGCGCGGCGCCCGTGCAACCGGCGAGCACCGCGGCGAGGGCAGCGCCGGCCAGGGCCCTCAGGGCACGGACGGCGATCGGGGTCATCTCGGGCTTTCCTCGCTGCGCCGCGCCTGGCACGGCCTGGGCGCCAAGCCTAGCCCGACGGCTTCCGCCACAGCCATGGTGTGGTGGTGGTCACTGCGACCAGCCCGGAGCGGGCGAGGATGGGCCGGCTGAACTCGGTGCACTCGGCGTAAATCAGCTCTGCACCCAGCTCGAGCGCTGCCCGGGCGCGGGCAGCGGTGAGCGCGCGGTAGCTGCCGCGCCCGCGCCAGGCCACGGCCGTGGCGCCACCGAACAAACCGGCGAACCTGCCGTGGCGCACCCGTGCGAGGCGTCCGGTACCGATCACCTCCCCGTCGGCGAGGGCCAGCCACAGCTGGTGCTCCGGCCCGGCGGCCTCCAGCTGGCGCAGCAGCTCGGCCTCGCGGTCCGGCGGCTGCGGCCCGAATACCTCGGCGTGCAGCCGGCCGGCGCGCGCCACATCCCCGGCCAGGTCACCGGTGGCGCCGGCCCGCCTGATGGTCAAGCCGTCGGGCACCGGGACCGTCCCCAGCGGCGCGGCCTTCCCGATCATCACCGTCTCGGTTGGCTCGGCTTCGAAGCCGGCCGCCGCCAGCACTTCCGGCAGCTCCGGCGCCGCGTCGTGACCGCGCGTCTTCCATTCGAACCGCGCCACCCCGGCAGCGCTGAAGTGCCCGATCGCCGCCTGCACCAGAGCGGCCAGGCCGGCGCCCCGAAGCCCGCCGAGACCGGTGTAGCTGACGAAGCCCGAGCTGCCATAGCGGCCCAGCCAAAGCGGCCCGAGCCGCGTGATGTCCTGCGCGTCGGCCACCTCCGCCTCGCCGCGCAGGTCGGCGTCGTGGGCGGCGAGCAGTTCCCCGCGCAGGCTCATCCCGCGACCGCGAGGGCCGCCTCGATGGTGAAGTTGCCCACGTACAGCGCCGTACCGACGATCGCGCCCTCGACGCCCAGCGGTACCAGTTCGCGCAGGGCAGCGAGGTCGGCGAGGGTGGAGATGCCGCCACTGGCGACGACCTTGGCGTCGGTGCGGGCGCAGACCTCGCGCAACAGCTGCAGGTTCGGCCCGCTCAGCATGCCGTCGCTGGCGACGTCGGTGACGACGTACCGCCGGCAGCCCGCAGCGTTGAGCCGGTCGAGGGTCTCCCACAGCTCGCCGCCCTCCCGGGTCCAGCCGCGCGCCGCGAGGCGGGTGCCGCGGACGTCGAGCCCGATCGCGATCCGGTCACCGTGCTCCGCGATCACGCGGTCGCACCACTCGGGGTGCTCGAGCGCAGCGGTGCCGATGTTCACCCTGCGGCAGCCCGTGGCCAGCGCGCGGGCCAGGCTCGCGTCGTCCCTGATCCCGCCGGACAGCTCGACCTTGAGCTGCATCGCGGCGACGATCCCTGCGATCACCTCGGCGTTGCTGCCCCTGCCGAAGGCCGCGTCGAGGTCGACCAGGTGGATCCACTCCGCGCCGCCGTCCTGCCAGCGCCCGGCGGCGGCGAGCGGATCCCCGAAGGCCTTCTCCGAGCCGGCGACCCCCTGGACCAGCTGGACGGCCTGCCCGCCCTGGACGTCGACGGCCGGCAGCAGTTCCAGCCGGTTCATGATTGCCCTCCCCGGACGAAGTCCAGCCAGTTGCGCAGCAGCCGGGCGCCGGCCGCTCCGGACTTCTCCGGGTGGAACTGGGTCGACCACATCGGCCCGTGCTCGACTGCTGCCACGAACTCGTCCCCGCCGTGCTCGGCCAGGGCCACCAGCGCCTCCGTCGGCCAGTCCGGCGCGGGATGGGCCGCGTAGGAGTGCAGGAAGTAGAACCTCTCCTCCCCGATCCCGGCGAACATGGCCGAGTCCTGCGCTGGCCGTACCGTGTTCCAGCCCATGTGTGGCAGCCGAGCCGCGGCCAGCTGCGCCACCACCCCCGGCAGGAGGCCGAGGCCGGCCGTGCGCAGCCCGTGCTCCACCCCTGCAGCGAACAGCACCTGGTGCCCGACGCAGATGCCGAGCACCGGACGCCCGGCGGCCAGGCGCTGCGCGACCACCGCCGGCCCGCCCGCGGCCACCAGCCCGGCCATGCAGGCGGCGAACGCACCCACTCCCGGCACGACCAGGCCGTCGGCTGCCAGGCAGGCCTCTGGGTCGGCGGTCAGCACCACTTCCGCGCCGGCCGCGGCGAGCGCCCGGGTGGCGGAGTGCAGGTTGCCGGACCCGTAGTCGAGGACGGCGACCAGCGGCCGGCCCGCACCGGCCGCGTCCGCCGACTGGCCGGTGCGGACGGCGGGTGAGGTCACAGGCTGCCCTTGGTTGACGGCACGATCCCTTCGATCCGCTGGTCGTGCGCGACCGCGTCCCGCAGCGCGCGGGCGAGCGCCTTGAACTGGGCCTCAACGATGTGGTGGGGATCCCTGCCGGCGAGCAGCCGCAGGTGCACGCAGATGTGGGCGTGCAACGCGAACGACTCCACGAAGTGGCGGGTCATCGAGCCGGCGTACGGCACCCCGGAGCCGCCGATCAGCGCGTACTGCTGGCCCTCGGGCTCCCCGCTGTGCACGACGTAGGGGCGGCCGGCCAGGTCGACCACGCAGTGCGCGAGCGCCTCGTCCAGCGGCACGGTGGCGTCGGCGAAGCGGCGGATGCCGGCCTTGTCGCCGAGGGCCTCGGCGAGGGCCTCCCCGAGGACGATCGCCGTGTCCTCGATGCTGTGGTGGCCGTCGATGTGCAGGTCGCCGGTGGTGGTGACCTCCAGGTCGATCAGGGAGTGCCTGGCGAGCGCTGTGAGCATGTGGTCGTAGAAGCCGACGCCGGTGCTGACCTGGGCCTTCCCGGTGCCGTCCAGGTCGAGCGCCACCCGCACCTCGGATTCGCTGGTGCGCCGTTCCCTGACGGCGGTGCGCGAACTCATCCGGTCTCCTCCAACACTTCGGCCAGCGCGGTGTAGAACCGCTCGGTCTCAGACGGTGTGCCTGCCGACACCCGCAACCAGCCCGCCGGGCCGGTCTCGCGAACCAGCACGCCGCGCTCCAGCAGCCGTCGCCAGACATCATGCCGGTCGGCGAACGGGCCGAACAAACAGAAGTTGGCGTCGGAGTCGATCACCTCGACCCCCAGTTGAGGCAACCTGACCAGCATTCCGTCGCGGGTGCGCCGCAACTCGTCGACCTGGGCCAGCAGCTCGCCGGCATGGCGCAGCGCGACCTCGGCGACGGCCTGCGTCTGGGCGGAGAGGTGGTAGGGCAGCCGGACGATCCGGCAGGCGTCGACGATCGCGGGGGCCGCGGCGAAGTAGCCGACCCGGCCACCGGCCAGCGCGAAGGCCTTGCTCATCGTGCGCGAGACGACGAGGTTGCCGAAGCGGTCGAGCAGGGTCAGTGCGGTCCGCTCCGGGTGCCGCGCGAACTCCTGGTAGGCCTCGTCGACCACGACGATCGCCTCGGTGCCGGCCAGCACCTCCTCGATCACCGGCAGCGGCGTGGAGGTGCCGGTCGGGTTGTTCGGGGTGGTGATCACCACCACGCTGGGGCGGTGGGTTTCGACCGCCGCCAGGACGGTGGCCGCGGTCACGCTGAAGTCGGGCGCCCGCGGCACCGTCACGTACTCGGTGTGGGTGTTGCGCGCGTACTCCGGATACATCGAGTAGGTGGGGGTGAAGCTCAGCACCCGCCGCCCGGGACCGCCGAAGGCCTGCAGGAGGTGGGTCATCACCTCGTTCGAGCCGTTGGCCGCCCAGATCCGCTCCGGACCGAGCCCGTGCCCGAGGTACCCGGCCAGGGCCGTCCGTAGGCCGGTGGCCTCACGGTCGGGGTACCGGTTGAGGCCCGTGGCGGCAACGGCGGCGGCCATCTCCGCCCGGATCTCCGCTGCCGGGGGGTAGGGGTTCTCGTTGACGTTGAGCCGCACCGGGACATCGAGCTGGGGAGCGCCGTAGGGCTCTTCCCCCACCAGTTCCGGCCGCAGCGGCAGGTCGGCGAGGCTCACCTGCGGCCTCATCGCAGCGCCTCCGGCCTGCGGACGGTCACCGCGGCACCGTGCGCGGGAAGGTCCTCGGCCGCGGCGAAGGTCTCGACCACACCGGCGACGGCGAGCAGCGCCGACTCCGAGTAGTCGACCACGTGCACCTGGCGGCGGAAGCTGTGCACGTTCAGCCCGGAGGAGTGGCACGCGCAACCGGCTGTCGGCAGGACGTGGGTGGAGCCGGCGCTGTAGTCGCCGAGCGAGACCGGGGAGTAGGCGCCGACGAAGATCGCGCCGGCGTTGCGCACCCTGGCTGCCACGGCGGCGGCGTCCGCGGTCTGGACCTCGAGGTGCTCCGCGGCGTAGGCGTTGACCACGGCGAGGCCCTGCTCGATGTCGCTCACCAGGACCACCGCCGACTGCTGCCCGCCGAGCGCCGTCCGGATCCGGTCGGCGTGCCTGGTGGCGGCCACCTGCGGCTCCAGCTCCTCCCGGACGGCGAGCGCCAGCTCCGGGGAGTCGGTGACCAGGACGGACGCGGCGAGCGGGTCGTGCTCCGCCTGCGAGATCAGGTCGGCCGCGACGAACCGCGGATCGGCAGAGGCGTCGGCGAGGACCGCGATCTCGGTGGGCCCGGCCTCGGAGTCGATGCCGACCAGGCCGCGCAGCAGCCGCTTGGCCGCCACGACGTAGATGTTCCCCGGGCCGGTGACCAGGTCGACCCGGGGGCAGAGGCCGGGCACACCGTGGGCGAACATCGCAATCGCCTGCGCGCCACCGACGGCGTAGACCTCCGCCACCCCGAGCAGGTGGCACACGGCCAGGATGTTGGGGTGCGGCAGGCCGCCGAAGCCGGCCTGCGGCGGGCTGGCCACTGCTATCGAGCCGACCCCTGCCACCTGCGCCGGCACCACGTTCATCAGCACGCTGGACGCGAGCGGCGCCAGCCCGCCCGGCACGTACAGCCCCACCCGGTCCACGGGCACCAGCCGCTGCTCCACGACCGCGCCCGGGCCCAGCTCCACGCGGACGGGCACGCTGGCCGCTTCGGCCGCGGCCACCCTGCGGCGGCGATCGATGGCTTCGGTGAAGGCGGCCAGCACCGGTTCGGGCAGCGCGGCCGCGGCTGCGGCCAGCGCCTCGGCCGGCACGCGGAACGACCCTGGCACGACCCGGTCGAAGCGCTCGGAGAATTCCGCGAGAGCGGCCTCGCCGCGCTCTGCCACCGCCTGCACGATCGGGCGCACCTGCTCGGTCGCGGCCTCGACGTCGAACTCGGCGCGGGGCAGCACGCTGCGGTAGTCGGTCACCGTGGCGCCGCGCAGGTCGATGGTTCTGAGCACAGCCGGATTGTATTCAACCCTGCCCACGGGCCCCGACCGGGTGCTTGTGCGTGGGCCGTCCTGCGCCAGGTGGGCACGGCCGCGCCGGGGCCTCCCGGGTGGTTGACTGTCCGCCATGTTCATCGGGTTCGGCACGGCGGTCAACGTTGTGGCTGTGGTGGTCGGCAGCAGCCTGGGCGTGCTGCTGGGCCACCGCCTGCCGGAGCGCACCCGCGAGCTCGTCACCCAGGTGCTGGGCCTGATCACGCTCGTGATCGGCGCGTCGTCGATCGCCTCCGGGATGTCGGCGGAGTTCGCCGCCGCCGTTGGCGCGGACGCCCGGCTGCTGGTGGTGCTCGGCTCGCTGCTGGTGGGAGGCATCCTCGGCTCGCTCGCGCAGCTGGAGCACCGGCTCGACCGCGGCGCCAAACTGCTGCACGACCGCTTCGCCGCGCGCAGCGAGGGCAGCACGTTCGTGGAGGGCGCCGTCACCGCGACCCTGGTCTTCTGCGTCGGCCCACTGGCGATCCTGGGTGCCCTTTCCGACGGCCTCGGCCAGGGGGCCGAGCAGCTGCTGGTGAAGTCGATGATGGACGGGTTCGCGGCGATCGCGTTCGCGTCCTCCCTCGGGATCGGGGTGATGGCCTCGGTGCTGCCCCTTGCGGTGTACCAGGGCGTGCTCACCCTGCTCGGCTTCAGCCTGGGCAACTTCCTCGCCCCGGCGCAGGTGCACGCGCTCGGCGCGACCGGCGGGGTGATCCTGCTCGGCCTCGGCTTCCGGCTCGCCGGGATCAGGCAGATCCCGGTCGGCGACCTGCTGCCTGCACTGGTGGTGGCCCCGCTGCTCGTCGCGGCCGTCGGGATGTTCGGCTAGCCCCGTGCGGCTGCTGCTGGTGGCGTGGGGCTCGCGCGGCGACGTGGCGCCGTTGGTTGCCCTCGGCCGCGGGCTGGGCGCTGCCGGGCACGAGGTCACGGTCGCAGCGGCCGACGGGTTCGCCGGGCTGGTGGAGGGCGCCGGCCTGCGGTACCGCCGGTTCGCGATCTCCCTCGACGCGACCACGGCCGACCCCGTGGTACTGCGCTGGCTGGCCGGCTCCGACAGCCTGCCGGCAGAACTGCGCAACATGCGGGCCGCGGCACGGCGGTTTGCGCCCGTCCTGGCCGAAGGGCTCGCCGCCATGGTCGGGGAAGCCGACGCCCTCGTTTCGGGACTGTTGAGCCTGGACGCCCTGGCCCCGTGGGCGCGGCGACACGGCCGTCCGCTGGTTGCGGCGCTGCTGCAGCCGATGCTGCCGACGCGCTGGGCCTCCGCCCTAACCCATTCAGTGGTGCCGGGGCGCAGCGTCGCCAACCTCGCCGCGGGCTGGTACCAGGCTGCCGGCATGTACTCGCTGCTGCGCCGGCCCCTGCGCCAGGCCCACGCTGCCCTCGGGGTGCCGCACCACGGCCTGCGCGGCTACCTGCGTACGGTGACCACCACCCCGACCCTGGTCGGGGCGAGCCCGCTGGTCGTGCCGCGACCCGCGGACTGGCCCGCGCACGCCAGGGTCTGCGGCTACTGGCCCGAGCCCACCCGGCCGGGCTACCGGCCGCCGCCGGACCTGGCCGGCTTCCTCGCGGCCGGACCGCCGCCGGTGTACCTGGGCTTCGGCAGCATGCCGAGCGCGGACGTGGCCGGCCTGCGCAGCACCGTGCTGGCCGCCGCCGGCGCCACGGGGACCCGCGCGGTCCTCGGCGGGGTGCTGCACGCCGGCCCCGCGCCGGTGGAGCAGCTGGGCGACGACGTGGTTTCGGTGGCCGGGCTGCCGCACGCCTGGCTGTTCCCGCGCACCGCGGGAGTGGTGTGCCACGGCGGCGCCGGCACGGTCGGCGCCGCGCTGCGGGCCGGTGTGCCGGTGGGGGTCGTGGCGCACATGGGCGACCAGCACTACTGGGGCCGCCGGGTGCACGAGCTGGGCGCGGGCCCGCCGCCGCTGCACAGGTCCCGGCTGACCACCGGCCGGCTCGCTGCCCTGCTGGGTGGCCTCACCGTCCCGTCGGCCCGCCGGACCGCCGCAGGGCTCGGCGCAGCGCTGCAGGCAGAGGACGGGGTCGCCAGCGCGGTGGCCTTTCTCGAGGAGGCGCTGGGCTGATGGCTGCGACCCCGGCCACCCAGGTGCTCGACCGCGCCGGCGTCGGCTACCGGCTGCACGCCTACCCCCACGACCCGGACAGCACCCGCTACGGCGAGGAGGCCGCTGCGGCGCTGGGCGTGGACCCGCTGCGAGTCTTCAAGACCCTGGTCATCGACGTCGGCCCGACCCGGCCCGAGCTGGCCGTTGCCGTCGTCCCGGTGGCCGGACAGCTCAGCCTCAAGCACGCCGCTGCCGCGCTCGGTGCCAAGCGGGCCGTCCTCGCAGAACGGGCGCTGGTGGCCCGCACCACCGGCTACGTGCTGGGCGGGGTGTCTCCGCTCGGGCAGAAGGTGGGCCTGCCCACCGTCATCGATGAGACCGCCGAGCTGTGGGAGACGATCCTGGTCTCCGCCGGCCGGCGGGGCCTGCAGGTGGAGCTCTCCCCCGGCGACCTCGCCCGGCTCACCGGGGCGCGGTTCGCCGACCTGGCCCGCTGAGCGCTGCGCTCAGGTGTCGCGCGGGCGCTCGGCCAGCGCCTTGCGCAGCGCCTTTCGGGAGACCAGCAGGGCTTCGGCCAGCGCCTGCTGCTGCCCCCGCGCGAGCTCGGCCAGCGGCCGCACCGGAACCTGCTGAGCTGCCGCGCTGGCGGCGAGGTCGCCGATCACCGCCTGGGCCACGACGCAGTCCTGCACGGCACCAAGGGCCTCCGTGACCGCCTCCCACCTGGCCCGCCAGTCCTCAGCCCGGTCGCCGAGCACCGGCACCAGCACCTCAGCGCCGTAGCGCGCCGCCTTCGCTGCCTTGCGCACCTCGTGCCAGAGCCCGAGGTCGCCCGGCTGCGCTGCTGCCCGGCGGGCCAGCCTGCGGACCCTGCGGACGGCCTGGCCCAGCATCGGGGTGAGCACCACCTTGGCCGGCTCGTCCGCGACCGCGGGAAGGCCCGGGTCAGTGAGGAAGCCCTCCAGGCCTGCATGCAGCGCCTCGTAGCGCTCGGTGTCCATGCTCTCGACGAGGCGCGTGTGGGCGGCGCCATGGGTCCGGGCGAGGCTGTCGGAGACCAGCCTCGTGACCGCATCGTCGACCGGCTGTGGCAACTCGGCCAGCGCTGCCGCCAACCGCTCGGTGAGGACCTCGGCGTCGCGGGCTGCACCGAGCAGTTCGGCGTGCCAGCGCAACTCGGCGCGTAACCGGTCGACCCCCGGACCGAGCACGCCGGCGTAGGTCTTCAGGGTGCTGCGCAGCCTGCGGGTCGCCACCCTGCTCTTGTGCACGGCGTCGGGGCCGTCGGCCCGGGTGGCAGCCTCGTTGGCCTGGAGCGTGCCGAGCTGGCGCCCGGCGTAGTCGAGCAGGACGGTGCCGGCCGCTGCGGGGTCCGCGGCCTCCGCCGCTGCGATCCGGCCCCGGAGCGCCTGCCCGCCCTTCGATGCCGAGCCCGACCTCGGGATGCCGGCGGCGGCGAGCACGGCCTCCACCTGGTCGAGCAGCGCGGGGTCGCCGGCTGCCAGTTCGACCTCCGCCTCCCGCCACTCCTGGCGGTCTGGGCCGGCGGTGGCCACCACGTCGTCGGTGGTGGTTACGGCCAGCAGGGCACCGTCCACGCCCAGGAGCTGCAGCTCACTGCGGTGAGTGCGCAGCGTGGCCAGCGGCACCAGCGCAGCACCCGCCAGAAGGTCCTCCACCAGCTCGCGCAGCTCCGCCGGAGGCCGCCGGTGCGCCAGCGGCGCCTGCAGCTCGAGTCGTTCGTCGGCGCGCTCGCCCGGCAGCTTCAGGTGCCAGCCCTCGTCGTGGCCGCCCTCACGACGGCGCAACACCCGCCTCGCCCGGGCCAGGCGGCAGTCCGGGCTGTCGTAGTAGGTGGCGACCAGGTCGAACGACGTCACCGGGCCCTCCGTGGCCAGGGCGGCCAGCGACGGCAGCTGCTGGCCGGGGGCGAGCTCGTACTTGCGCTCGGTCTCGACCTGGCCGTCCACGGTCAGGCGACCGGCTCTTCCGGCGTGGTCAGCACGCCACGCTCGTCGACCGTGGCCGGCTCCTCCGCCACGTTCTCCGGGCCCCGCCGGCGGCGCGGCGCCCGGTCCTCATCGTCCGGGCCGAGCGAGGAGGCCAGCAGCACCGGGGTGATCGCAGCGAACCCCCAGACCGCGAGCGCGGACACCGAACGCAGCTCGAGGGAGAGGGGCACGAATTCGCCGGGGGTCGCGGCAGCGAGCCGCTCGGGGAAGCTGCCCGGGCCGAGCAGCTGCCCGACCTGCCAGCAGACCACTCCGGCCAGCAACCCGGCACCGACTGCGAGCAGCGCGCTCGGCCAGCCGAGGAGGCGGAACCACTTCCACGTGACCAGGCCCAGCCCGAGCCCGACCAGGGCGCCGGTGACCACGAACCACGCGTCGGCCGCGACGATCTCGGTGATGCCCCGCTCGGCCATGGTCGCCGAGCCGTCGCTGAGGATCCGGTAGGCGGGCAGGCGCACGACTGCGGACCAGAACACGGCTGCCAGGCCGCCCACCACGAGCGAGAGCCCGGCCAGCAGTCCTGCCCAGGCGAGCACCTGCGACTGCTCGGCAGCCGGCGCTGCCGCCTGCTGCTCCTCTGCGATCGTGGTGCTCACGGCCAAAGCCTAGACGTTGACGCAGGATGGGCCGAGCAGGGCCTTCAGGTCGGCCATGAGCGGACGGGACGGCGCCACGCGCAGGCCTTCGTCCAGCTTCCAGATCTTGCTGCCGTTCGTTGCGGACACCAGCTTCACCCGCACCTCCGTAGGCCCCGGGTGGGCCCGCAGCACCAGCCGCAGCTGCTCGACCACGGCCGGGGTGCACCGGACGGCGGGCAGCTGGATCACCAGCGGCCCGGAAGGGCCGTCGGCCACGTCGGGGAAGCCGACCTCCTGGCCGGTCAGCTCGAGGCTGTCGTCCTTGGTGCGGATCCGGCCCTTGATCCGCACGACGGTGTCGGTGGCCAGGGAGGCGGCGATCCCGGCGTAGACCTTCGGGAACAGCAGCACCTCCACCGCGGCCTCCAGGTCCTCGACGGTGGCGATCGCCCACAGGTCGCCGTTCTTGGTCTGCTTGCGGACGACGCCGGTGATCATGCCGGCGATCGTGACCATCCCGTCCCGGGGGCCGTCGTCGCCACGCAACTGGCCGATGCTGATGTCCCGCTGGGCGGCCAGGATGTGCTCCAGGCCCTGCAGGGGGTGGTCGCTGACGTACAGCCCGAGCATCTCCCGCTCGAAGCCGAGCCGCACCCGCTTGTCCCACTCCGGGGTGTCCGGGACCGGGGCTGCGGCCAGCTTCTCCGTGCCGCCGAAGTCACCGAACAGGTCGTCCTGGCCGTTGGCCTGGTTGCGCTTGAGGTCGATCACCTCGTCAACGCGGCGCTCGAAACACTCCATCAGGGCCCGCCGGGTGTGGCCCATCGAGTCGAAGGCCCCCGCCTTGATCAGGGACTCGATCACCCGCTTGTTGCAGACCACCAGCGGCACCTGGTCGAGGAAGGCGTTGAAGTCCGCCGCCTTCCCGTGCTCGGCCCTGGCCTCCACGATCCCGCGCACCACGTTGTCGCCGACATTGCGGATGGCGCCCAGCCCGTAGCGGATGTCTGTGCCCACCGGGGTGAACCTGCCCTCGGACTCGTTCACGTCCGGCGGCAGCACCCGGATGCCCATCCGGCGGCACTCGGCAAGGTAGATCGCCGACTTCTCCTTGTCGTCCTTCACCGACTGCAGCAGCGCGGCCATGAACTCCGCCGGGTAGTTGGCCTTGAGGTAGGCCGTCCAGTACGAGATCAGGCCGTAGGCGGCGGTGTGGGCCTTGTTGAACGCGTAGGCCGAGAACGGGATCAGGATCTCCCACAGTGTGCGGATCGCCTGGTCGGAGTAGCCGTTCGCCTTCATGCCGGCGGAGAACGGCACGAACTCGGCCTCCAGCACCTCCTTCTTCTTCTTGCCCATGGCGCGGCGCAGCTCGTCCGCCCTGCCCAGGGTGTAGCCGGCCACCCGCTGCGCGATCTGCTGCACCTGCTCCTGGTACACAATCAGGCCGTAGGTGAGGTCGAGGATGTCGGCCAGCGGCTCGGCGAGCTCGGGGTGGATCGGGTGCACGGGCTGGCGGCCGGTCTTGCGCAGCGCGTAGTTGGTGTGGCTGTCCGCGCCCATCGGCCCGGGGCGGTAGAGCGCCAGCGCTGCGGAGATGTCCTCGAAGTTGTCCGGCTGCATGAGCTTGAGCAGCACCCGCATGCCGCCGCCGTCGAGCTGGAAGATGCCGAGCGTCTCGCCGGTGGCCAGCAGTTCGTAGGTGGCCCGGTCGGTGGGGTCCTTGCTGAGCACGTCCAGGTCGAGCTCGATGCCGCGGTTGATCTTCACGTTGGCCAGCGCGTCGTCGAGGATCGTCAGGTTGCGCAGCCCCAGGAAGTCCATCTTGACCAGCCCCAGCGCCTCGCACCCGGGGTAGTCGAACTGGGTGATGATCTGCCCGTCCTGCTCCCGCTTCATGATCGGGACGACGTCCACCAGCGGCGCGCTGGACATGATCACGCCGGCTGCGTGGACCCCCCACTGGCGCTTCAGCCCCTCGATGCCGCGGGCGGTGTCGACCACCTCGCGCACCTCCGGGTCGGACTCGTAGAGGCCACGGAACTCCGTGCCCTCGCCGTAGCGCGGGTGCTGGGGGTTGAACACGTCGGCCAGCGACACGTCCTTGCCCTGCACCGGCGGGGTGAAGGCCTTGGTGAGCTGCTCCCCCATCGCGAACGGCTTGCCCAGCACCCGGCCGGCGTCCTTGATCGCCTGCTTGGCCTTGATCGTGCCGTAGGTGACGATCTGGCAGACCCGGTCGTCGCCGTACTTGTCGGAGACGTACTTGATCACCTCGCCGCGGCGGCGCTCGTCGAAGTCGATGTCGAAGTCGGGCATCGACGGGCGCTCGGGGTTGAGGAAACGTTCGAAGATCAGCCCGTGCGGCACCGGGTCGAGGTCGGTGATCCGCATCGCGTAGGCGCACATCGAGCCGGCGCCCGAACCACGGCCCGGACCGACCCGGATGCCGTTTCGCTTGGCCCAGTTGATGAAGTCGGCCACCACCAGGAAGTAGCCGGCGTAGCCCTTGTCGATGATCACCTTCTGCTCGAAGGCGGCCTGCTCGCTCGCGTAGGTGGGCACGCCGTCCGGGAAGCGCAGCTCCAGGCCCCGCCCGACCTCCTTCACGAACCAGGAGTCCTCGGTCTCGCCGGCCGGCACGTCGAAGCGCGGCATGTAGGTGCCCACACCCTCGGCGAAGCTGGTGCTGCAGCGCTCGGCGATGGCGAGCGTGTTGTCACAGGCCTCCGGCAGGTCGGCGAACAGCGCCCGCATCTCCGCCGGCGACTTCAGGTAGTAGCCGTTGCCGTCGAACTTGAACCGGTTGGGCGTGTCCTTGTTCGCGCCGGAGGACACGCACAGCAGCACGTCGTGGGCCTCGGCGTCGCCGGCGTGGACGTAGTGCAGGTCGTTGGTTGCGACCAGCGGCAGGCCGAGGTCCTTGGCCAGGCGCAGCAGGTCGGCGCGGACGCGGTTCTCGATCTCGAGGCCGTGGTCCATCAGCTCGACGTAGAAGTTCCCCGCCCCGAAGATGTCGCGGAACTCGGCGGCTGAGGCCACCGCCTGGTCGTACTGGCCCAGCCGCAGGTAGGTCTGCACCTCACCGGACGGGCAGCCGGTGGTGGCGATCAGCCCCTTGGCGTAGCGGTTGAGCAGTTCCCGGTCGGCCCGCGGCTTGTAGAAGAACCCCTCCAGCGAGCTGAGCGAGCTCAGCCGGAACAGGTTGTGCATGCCGGCCGGGTCCTCTGCCCACATCGTCATGTGCGTGTAGGCGCCCTTGGAAGCGACGTCGTCGCCGGTGCCGTCGCCGAACTGCACGCGCTTGCGTTCGCTGCGGTGGGTCTTGGGCGTGAGGTAGGCCTCAAGGCCGATGATCGGCTTCACCGCGGTGCCCTTGGCCGCCTTGTAGAACTCGTAGGCGCCGAACATGTTGCCGTGGTCGGTCACTGCGAGCGCCGTCATCCCCTGCCGCTCGGTGCTGGCCACGAGGTCCTTCAGGCGTGCGGCGCCGTCCAGCATCGAGTACTCCGAGTGGCAGTGCAGGTGGACGAACTCTGGCGACACGCTGACCGATGACCTCCGGCGGGAGTGGAACAGGGACTGTTGTGACGCTGGGGGAAGTTCAGCGGGTACTCACCATAACCCGCGCCGCCGACGGGGCTCGGCCCGACTCACTCGGCCGGCGGCGATTTCACCGCTGCGGTCCTGCCGTGCTGCCCGCACACCCGCGGGCCACGGGCATAGACTCCGCCCAACCGTCGCCAGGAGGAAGCTTGCCGGTCGTCGACTTCGCCGTGGTCGGTGGTGGCATCGTCGGCCTCGCCACCGCCCTCACCCTGCTGGAGCGCAGGCCGGGGGCCAGCCTCGTCCTGCTGGAGAAGGAGCCCGGCGTCGCACGGCACCAGACCGGTCACAACAGCGGCGTGATCCACGCCGGCATCTACTACGCGCCCGGCAGCCTGAAGGCCCGGCTGTGCCGGGCCGGCGCGCGCTGGACCAAGGAGTTCTGCGTCGAGCACGGCATCCCGCACCGCACCCCGGGCAAGCTGATCGTTGCCACGACGCCGGTGGAGCTGTCCCGCCTCGGCGACCTGGCCGAGCGGGCGGTCCGCAACGGCCTGGAGTTCGAACGGCTGGACGCTGCGGGGTTGCACAGCCGGGAGCCGCGCGTGGCCGGGCTGGGCGCGCTCTTCCTGCCGGAGACCGGCATCGTCGACTACCGGCTGGTCAGCGAGGCGATGGCCGCCGGCATCGCCCGGCTGGGCGGCCGGTTGCTGCTGGGTGCGGAGGTCGTCGCGATCACCGAGTCGGCCGGCAGCGTTGCCGTCCGCCATCGGGCCGCAGGCGCCACCGCCGGCGAGGCGGAGGAGCTCCAGGCGCGGCGCCTCGTCGTCTGCGGCGGGCTGCAGGCCGACCGGCTGGCGACGCTGGGCGGGGTGGGCGGCGGGTTCCAGATCGTGCCCTTCCGCGGCGAGTACTACCGGCTGCCGCCGCGCCGCCGCGGGCTGGTCGAAACGTTGATCTACCCGGTGCCCGACCCCGACCTGCCGTTCCTCGGGGTGCACCTCACCCTTGGCATGGACGGTGGCCTCAGCGTCGGCCCGAACGCCGTCCTCGGCTTCGCGAGGGAGGGGTATGCGAAGTTCTCGGTCAATCCGCGCGACGTTGCCGACCTGCTGCGCTTCCCCGGCCTGTGGCGGCTCGCCCGGAACCAGTTCGCCACCGGTGTGCGCGAGCAATGGGACTCGCTGGTGAAGCGCGGGTACCTGCGCCAGGTGCGCCGGTACTGCCCGGAACTCACCGTGGCCGACCTGCTGCCGGCACCGGCCGGAATCCGGGCCCAGGCTGTGCTGGCCGACGGCAGCATGGTGCACGACTTCCTGTTCCGCCAGACCGACCGCAGCCTGCACGTGTGCAACGCGCCGTCCCCGGCCGCCACCTCGGCCATGCCGATCGCCGCAGAGATCGCCGACCGCCTGCTGGCCGGTTGAGCAGGGTTTGCCCTGGCACGTCCGGACGTGGTTGCATCACGACCGAACTCCGCGAAAGGAAAGCCTGTGCCGCAAGTCAGCCTGATCGGGGCACCAACCGACATCGGGGCCTCCCGGCTGGGTTGCCGGCTGGGTCCGCAGGCGCTGCGGGTGGCCGGCATCGAGGCCGCCCTTCGGCACTTCGACTGCGACGTGCTGGACGTGGGCGACCTCACCGGCCCGGAGAACCCGCAGCTCGCACCCGTGGCCGGCTACCGGCACCTGCCCGAAGTGATCGAGTGGAACCGGGCGGTGTTCGGCGCCACGGCCGCCGAGCTCGCCGCCGGACGGCTGCCGATCCTGCTGGGCGGCGACCACAGCCTCGCGATCGGCTCGATCAGCGCCGTCGCAGCGCACTGCCGCGCAGCCGGCCGGAAGCTCCGGGTGATCTGGGTGGACGCGCACGCCGACTTCAACACCGCTGAGCTGACGCCGTCCGGCAACGTGCACGGCATGCCGGTGGCCTGCCTGGCCGGGCACGGCCCCGCCGAGCTGACCAGCATGTCGGGGCAGGTGCCGGCCATCTCCACCGACCAGATCCGCCAGGTCGGGCTGCGCAGCGTGGACGCCGGCGAGAAGGCCTTCCTGTTCGCAGAGGGCGTCGAGGTCTTCGACATGCGGTTCGTGGACGAGATCGGCATGCGGCACACGATGGAGCGGGCCCTTTCCGGGGTGGACGAGGACACCCACCTGCACCTGAGCCTCGACCTCGACTTCGTCGACCCGGAGATCGCCCCCGGCGTCGGCACGCCGGTGCGGGGCGGCCCCACCTACCGCGAGGCCCAGCTGTGCATGGAGATGATCGCCGACACCGGCCGGCTCGGGTCCGTCGACCTGGTCGAGCTGAACCCGTCCCTCGACGTCCGCAACGCCACCGCTGAACTCGCCGTGGACCTGCTGGAGTCGCTGTTCGGCAAGAGCACCCTGCACCGCCTCCACCACGGCATCGCCCTCTGACGTCCGGATTCCTGGCGCATCGGGGACGGTTCCTTTCGCGCCAAGTCCTGGCAATCCGGGGACGGTTCCAATTTCGTGCCGCCGACCGGGGACGGTTCCTATTCCCGTTCAGCCGGGCCCCGCTGCCGGTTGCCGACGAGGCTCCGAACCGGAATGGGAACCGTCCCTCAACTCTGAACCGAAATAGGAACCGTCCCCGATGCGCCAGCACGTCCCGGCTTGACGGTCAGGGGTGGGTGGGCTCGACCGGGTCGACGGGGGCTGGAGCGAGGTAACTGGTCGGGGTGACCACTCCGGCCACGTTGAGGTTGGTGTCGGCAGCGGGCGCGATGTCGGTGTTCTGCGAGCTGACGCAGATCCACGTACCGTCGGCGAGGCGCTGCAGTACCCAGGTGATCACGCCCCGCCGGCCACCGGTGGACGGACGTCCCTGCGGGTCGAGCTGGGCCGACATCCGCCAGCGGGCGTGCACCACGGCCGCCTCGGTGCCCAGCATCCGCAGGGTGAGCTTCTCGACGCTGATCTCCGAGGCCCGGAAGATCTGCTCGAAGCCCCGCTTGTGCGCGCGCCGGATCGAGCGGCGGCTGGTCCACCACAGCCCGACAACGTTGACGAAGTCGGCGTCCTCGGCGAACAGTTCCGCGATCGCCTTGGCGTCACCTGCGTTCCACGCCTTGACGAAGGCATGCGCCACGTCCAGGGGGTCCTGCAGCCGGGTCGGCCCGGACGGCAGCGGCAAGTACTCGCGCAGGCGGGCCAGCTGCGCCAGGCGCCGGACCCGCTTGCCCTTGCCCATGGCTCAGACCACCAACGGGCGATCGGTCGGCAGGATCGGCTTGGGCAGCCGGGAGGCGCCCTGCAGGTAGGCGTCCACGCCGTTCGCGCACGCCCGGCCCTCGGCGATCGCCCAGACGATCAGCGACTGGCCGCGCCCGGCGTCACCGCAGACGAACACCCGGTCGACGCTGGAGGCGAAGCTGGAGTCGCGGGCGATGTTGCCGCGCGGGTCGAGCTCGACGCCCAGCTGGTCGACCAGGCCGTCGCGCTGCGGTCCCGTGAAGCCCATGGCGAGCAGCACCAGCTGCGCCGGGATCGAACGGACGCTGCCCGGGATGGTCTCGAAGCGGCCGTCCACCATCGCCACCTCGTTGAGCTCCAGGCCGGTGACGTTGCCGGACTCGTCGCCGGTGAACTCCGTGGTCGACACCGAGTACAGCCGCTCGCCGCCCTCCTCGTGGGCAGAGGAGACCCGGTAGATCATCGGGTAGGTCGGCCAGGGCTGGTTGCCGGGCCGCTCGCGTGGCGGCGTGGGCATGATCTCCAGCTGGGTGATCGAGCGCGCCCCCTGGCGGATGGACGTGCCGAGGCAGTCCGCGCCGGTGTCGCCGCCGCCGATGATCACCACGTCCTTGCCGTGCGCGGTGATCTGCTCCGGTACCTCGCGGCCGAGCGCCACCCGGTTGGCCTGCGGCAGGAACTCCATCGCCTGGTGGATGCCGGCCAGTTCCCGTCCCGGGACGGGCAGGTCGCGGGCCACTGTGGAGCCGATCGCCAGCACCACAGCGTCGAACCGCTCCAGCAGCTGCTCGGCCGTGATGTCGGTGCCGATGTCCACCCCGGCCTTGAACACCGTGCCCTCGAGCCGCATCTGCTTCAGGCGGCGGTCGAGTACCTTCTTCTCCATCTTGAACTCGGGGATCCCGTAGCGAAGCAGGCCGCCGATCGCGTCGGCCCGCTCGTAGACCACCACGGTGTGCCCGGCGCGGGTCAGCTGCTGGGCCGCGGCCAGGCCGGCGGGGCCCGAGCCGACCACTGCTACCGTCCGGCCGGTGTGCCAGGCCGGGGCCTCGGCGGTCACGCGGCGGTCGTCCCAGGCGCGGTCGATGATCGCCACCTCGACGTTCTTGATGGTCACCGGATCGCGGTTGATGCCCACAACGCAGGACGTCTCGCAGGGGGCTGGGCACAGCCGTCCGGTGAACTCGGGGAAGTTGTTGGTGGCATGCAGCCGTTCCAGCGCGCCCCGCCAGTCGTCCCGCCAGACCATGTCGTTCCACTCCGGGATCAGGTTCCCCAGCGGGCAGCCCTGGTGGCAGAACGGGATGCCGCAGTCCATGCACCGGCCGGCCTGCTGGCTGATGATCGGCAGCACGGCCCGCCCCGGCGAGCCCGGGTAGACCTCGTTCCAGTCGTGCACCCGCTCGGCCACCGGACGACGTTCGGCGACCCTGCGCGGGGTGATCATGAACCCCTTGGGATCAGCCATGCGAAGCCTCCATCATCAGCTTGACCGTGGTCTCCTCGTCCAGCCCGGCGAGTTCGGCGTCAGCCCTCGCCTTCAGCACCCGCGCGTAGTCGCGCGGCATCAGGGTGGTGAACCGCGACCGCAGCTCCTCCGGCGGCAGGGCCAGCAGCCGCTGCGCGACGGCGGAACCCGTCTCCTCGAAGTGCCTGCCCAGCAGTTCGGTCACCCGCACCAGGTCCTGCGCCTCCAGCGGCAGCGCGTCGACCATCTCCGGGTTCAGCCGCGACTCCACCAGGTCGAGCACCCAGGCGACGCCACCGGACATGCCGGCTGCGATGTTGCGCCCGGTGGGCCCGAGGATCAACGCCTCGCCACCGGTCATGTACTCCAGCGCGTGGTCGCCGACCCCTTCCACCACGGCGGTGGCACCGGAGTTGCGGACGCAGAACCGCTCGCCGACCTGGCCCCGGATGAACAGCTCGCCGCTGGTGGCGCCGTAGGCGATCACGTTGCCGGCGATGATCTGCTCCTCCGCCGCGAACGGCGACTCCGCGTGCGGTCGCACGATCAGCCGGCCGCCGGACAGCCCCTTGCCGAAGTAGTCGTTGCTGTCGCCGACCAGCCGCAGCGTCACCCCGCGGGGCAGGAAGGCGCCGAAGCTCTGCCCGGCGGTGCCGCGCAGGGTGAGGTCGATCGTGTTCTCCGGCAGCCCCAGCCCGCGGGTGGCCCTGGTCACGTGGTGGCCGAGGATCGTGCCGACCGTGCGGTCGACGTTGCGGACGGTGAGGTCGGCCCGCACCAGTTCCCCCGAGGCCAGTGCCGGCCCGGCGATCTGGAGCAGCTGCACGTCCAGCTTCTCGTCCAGCCCGTGGTCCTGGGTGGTCACCCGGTGCAGCGGCGCCCCCTCCGGCAGCTCGACGCGGTGCAGGATCGGGGCCAGGTCCAGCCCCTTCGCCTTCCAGTGCTCTACAGCCTTGCGGGTGCGCAGCACCTCGACGTGGCCGACGGCCTCCTCGATCGAGCGGAACCCGAGCGCGGCGAGGTGCTCGCGCACCTCCTCCGCGATGAACTCGAAGAAGTTCACCACGAAGTCGGCGTGGCCGTCGTACTTGGCGCGCAGCTCAGGGTTCTGGGTGGCGACCCCCACCGGGCAGGTGTCGAGGTGGCAGACCCGCATCATCACGCAGCCGCTGACCACCAGCGGGGCGGTGGCGAAGCCGAACTCCTCCGCCCCCAGCAGCGCGGCCACCACGACATCGCGGCCGGTCTTCAGCTGGCCGTCCACCTGCACGACGATGCGGTCGCGCAGGCCGTTCAGCAGCAGGGTCTGCTGCGTCTCCGCCAGGCCGAGCTCCCACGGCCCGCCGGCGTGCTTGAGCGAGGTCAGCGGAGCCGCGCCCGTGCCGCCGTCGTGGCCGGAGATCAGCACCACGTCGGCCTTGGCCTTGCTGACGCCGGCCGCGACCGTGCCGACGCCGACCTCCGCCACCAGCTTCACGTGGATGCGGGCGACCGGGTTGGCGCACTTCAGGTCGTGGATCAGCTGCTTGAGGTCCTCGATCGAGTAGATGTCGTGGTGCGGGGGCGGTGAGATCAGCCCGACGCCGGGCGTCGAGTGCCGGGTCTTCGCCACCCACGGGTACACCTTCTGGCCGGGCAGCTGGCCGCCCTCCCCCGGCTTGGCGCCCTGGGCCATCTTGATCTGGATGTCGTCGGCGTTGGTGAGGTAGTCGCTGGTCACCCCGAACCGGCCCGAAGCGACCTGCTTGATCGCGCTGCGCCGCTCCGGGTCGTAGAGCCGGTCGACGTCCTCGCCGCCCTCACCGGTGTTGGACTTGCCGCCGAGGCGGTTCATGGCGATCGCGAGGGTCTCGTGCGCCTCGCGCGAGATCGAGCCGTAGCTCATCGCGCCGGTGGAGAACCGCTTCACGATCTCACTGACGGGCTCAACCTCGTCCAGCGGGACAGGTTCGCGGTCACTGCCGAACTCCAGCAGGCCCCGCAGCGTCATCAGCCGCTCGGACTGGTCGTCCACCCGGCTGGTGTAGGCCTTGAACACGTCGTAGCGCCGCTGGCGGGTGGCGTGCTGCAGCCGGAAGACGGTCTCGGGGTCGAACAGGTGCGGCGGGCCCTCGCGGCGCCACTTGTACTCCCCGCCGCCGGAGAGGGTGCGGTGCGGCAGCGGGATGCCGTCCGGCGGGTACGCGCGGGCGTGGCGCCGGGCGACCTCGCTGGCGATCTCCTCCAGCCCGATCCCCTCGATGCGGCTCGTTGTGCCGGTGAAGTACTGCTCGACAAGCTCGCTGGACAGCCCGAGCGCCTCGAAGATCTGTGCGCCGGTGTAGGAGGCGATGGTGGAGACGCCCATCTTGCTCATCACCTTGAGCACGCCCTTGCCCAGCGCCTTGCGGACGTTGTGGACGGCCTTCTCCGGGTCCACCGAGACCAGCCACTCGCGCCGGGCGAGGTCTTCGGCGCTCTCGAACGCGAGGTAGGGGTTCACCGCCGCGGCGCCGTAGCCGATCAGGAGGGCCACGTGGTGCACCTCGCGCACGTCACCGGCCTCGACGATCAGGCCGACCTGGGTGCGCGTCTTCTCCCGCACCAGGTGGTGGTGGATCGCGGCGGTGAGCAGCAGGGACGGGATCGGCGCGAGCTCTGCGTTGGAGTGCCGGTCGGACAGGATGATCGTGCGGCAGCCGCGGGCGATCGCCTCGCTGACCTGCTCGCACAGGGCGTCCAGCCGTGCCTTCAGCGCCTCCCCGCCGCCCTCGACGTCGTAGAGGCCGCGCACCACGTGGGTGTCGTAGGCCGGCATCGAGCCGTCGCGGTTGATCCGTACCAGCTTGGCGAGGGAGTCGGAGTCGAGGATCGGGTAGCCGATCACGATCTGCCGGCAGGAGTCCGGGCCGGGCTGCAGCAGGTTGCCCTCCGGGCCGAAGGTGGCACCCAGCGAGGTGACCAGCTCCTCCCGGATCGCGTCCAGCGGCGGGTTGGTCACCTGCGCGAACAGCTGGGCGAAGTAGTCGAACAGCAGCCGCGGACGGTCCGACAGCACCGCCGCAGGGGTGTCGGAGCCCATCGAGCCGATCGCCTCCGCGCCGGTGTTGGCCATCGGCGCCACGATCATCTTCAGCTCCTCGTGGGAGTAGCCGAACACCTGCTGGCGGCGGGTAACCGAGGCGTGGCTGTGCACCACGTGCTGCTGCTCCGGCAGCTCGTCGAGGTCGACCCTGCCCTCGGCCAGCCACTCCGCGTACGGGTGCTCGGCCGCCAGTTGGGCCTTGATCTCGTCGTCGTTGATCAGGCGGTGCTGCTCGAGGTCGACCAGCAGCATCCGGCCGGGCTTGAGCCGGCCCTTCTCCACGACCGCGGCCGGCTCCAGGTCGAGCACGCCGGCCTCGGAGGCGAACACCACCAGGCCGTCATCGGTCACCCAGTAGCGGCCCGGGCGCAGCCCGTTGCGGTCAAGCACGGCCCCGATCAGGCTGCCGTCGGTGAAGGTGACCGAAGCCGGCCCGTCCCACGGCTCCATCAGGGAGGAGTGGAACGAGTAGAAGGCCCGCCGCGCCGGGTCCATCTCGGTGTGGTTCTCCCACGCCTCCGGGATCATCATCAGCACCGCGTGCGGCAGCGACCGGCCGCCCAGGTGCAGCAGCTCGAGCACCTCGTCGAACGAGGCGGAGTCGGAGCCTCCGGGGGTGCAGATCGGGAACAGCCGCTCGATGTCGCCGGGGATCAGGTCGGTGGCGAGCAGGGCCTCGCGCGCCCGCATCCAGTTGCGGTTGCCCTTGACGGTGTTGATCTCGCCGTTGTGGGCCAGCAGCCGGTACGGGTGCGCCAGCTCCCAGGCCGGGAAGGTGTTGGTGGAGAACCGGGAGTGCACCAGCGAGAGCGCACTCTCCACCCGCTCGTCCAGCAGGTCGCCGAAGACCTCGGACAGCTGCTGGGTGGTGAGCATGCCCTTGTAGACGATGGTGCGCGCGGACAGCGAAGCGAAGTACACCCCGGCCTCGTTGCGCGCGCGCTGCCGCAGCGGGTACACCGCGCGGTCGAGCTCGATGCCGCTGAGCGGCTCGGCGGCGGAGACGAAGAAGTGCTCGAAGTGCGGCATGTTCCGCGCCGAGATCGGGCTCAGCGTCGAGTCGTCGGTGGGCACCGGGCGCCAGCCGTGGACGACCAGGCCCTCCTCGACCGCGAGGAACTCGATGGTCCGTTTGGCGGACGCCCGCCGCGTTGCCTCGGTGGGCAGGAAGGCCATGCCGACCGCGTACTCACCGGGCTCCGGCAGGTCGAAGTCCACCACCTCGCGCAGGAAGCGGTCGGGCACCTGCAACAGCATCCCCGCGCCGTCGCCGGCTGCGGCGTCGGCGCCGGTGGCGCCGCGGTGGTCGAGGTTCTCCAGGGCCGTGAGTCCCTTGGCGACGATGTCGTGGTCGGCCACGCCGCTCAGCCGGGCCACGAAGGCCACCCCACAGGCGTCGTGCTCGTAAGCGGGGTCGTAGAGCCCAACCCCCGGCCGGCTCGGCATCGCCATCAAGGCCATGTGATCACTCCCATCTGCGCAGACGCGGCACGGGCGGGTGCAGCCCAGCCGGCCGCACGCCGACGCTGCACGCTAGGGCGCGAGCCTACCTGACCCGCCGACAGCAGCCGCCCGCTCCGACTGCATCATGGACGCACGCTGCGGTCTCACCAAGCGAACACGCTGTCCAGCTTACGGAACAAGGAGACCCGAGAGGGTGCAAGCCCCGGCCCCTCACTCCCGCCGGCTCGGCTCCTCGCCGGGTTCGGCTCGCCGTGTCTCCGCCGGCTCGCCCGCAGAGCTCGCGGCCGCGTCCTCCTCCGGCTCCGGTTCCTGCTCGTTGGCTGCACCGTCCGCACCGGCCGCTGGCGGGGCCGGCTCTGGTTCCACGACGTCCTCGCGTCCTGGACGGTACTTCACCAGCCATGCGAACAGCAGCACCCCGGCGGCGCAGATCAGGATCGCGACCGCAGCGTTGAACCGGATCGGGCCGAAGACGTCGTAGGAGTAGTCCAGCCGGAGCTGTTCGGTGAAGATCCTGCCGAAGCCGTAGAGCGCGATGTAGAGGGCGAACACCTTGCCCCGGCCCAGGCGGAAGCGGCGGTCGGCCCACAGCAGCACGCCGGCGACGAACAGGTTCCACAGCGACTCGTAGAGGAACGTGGGGTGGAAGGTGGCGTACTGCTCGAAGCCCGGCGCGCGGTGCGCCTCGTCGATCTCCAGGCCCCACGGCAGGTCGGTCGGCTGGCCGTACAGCTCCTGGTTGAACCAGTTGCCGAAGCGGCCCAGCGCCTGCCCGATCGCGATCCCCGGTGCCAGCGAGTCCGCCAGCGCGGCGAAGGCGATCCCCAGCCGCCGCGCCACCAGCCAGGCCGCGAGCGCACCGAAACCGATCGCGCCGTAGATCGCGATCCCGCCCTCCCAGATGAAGAACACGCTCCACGGGTTGCGGCCGGGCGCGAAGTAGTCCCCGAGGTGGGTCAGGACGTGGTACAGCCTCGCGCCGAGGATGCCGATCGGGATGGCCCAGATCAGCACGGTCTCGAAGCTCTCCTGCCCGCCGCCACGCGCGCGCCAGCGGCGCAGGCCCAGCACCCAGGCCGCGATGATGCCGGTGATCAGGCACAGGGCGTAGATGTGGATGGTCAGGGGGCCGAGCTGGAAGCTGCTGATCGATGGGCTCGGGATGAACAGGGTCACGCAGCCATCCTTATCGTTGCGTCAACCCTGTTGTCGAACCAGGCGCTCCAGATCGGCGCGGTAGGTGCCGATGGGAGTGCCCTGGGTCCAGACCAGCACTCCCCTGCGGGCGGCGTCGATGCCGATCACCTGGGTGGTGTGGTTGACGTCGTAGCCACCGTCGCTGCGCTGCTCGGTACCGTCGATGCCCACCCCGAGGGCTGCCGCCAGCTCGGCGATCCGGTCTGGATCACCGGTCAGGCCGATGAAGCCGGGGTCGATCCGGGCGAGGTAGCGCTCCAGCACCTGCGGCGTGTCGCGCTCCGGGTCGACGGTGACCAGCAGCACCTGCACCTTGTCGCGGACGTCGGCCGGCACCCGGTTCAGCGCCGAGGCCAGGTCAGTGAGCGTGCTGATGCAGATGTCGGGGCAGTTGGTGTAGCCGAAGAACACCACCAGCACCGGCTTCGCGCTGCCGGTGCGCACGGGGAAGTCGGCGCCCGTGGAAGCCTGCAGGGTCACGTCCGGCAACGTGTAGGGCTGGGTGAGCTCGGCACCGGCGTAACCCCCGCTGCCGGCCGAGGGCGTCGTCACCACCGCCGCCGGGGCACACCCGACCAGCACTGCCAGCGCCACCGCAGCAGCCGCTGCCGTCCTCAGCCCACGCACCAGGTCGTCCCGGCCGGCCTCAGCGCCGCACGCCCGCGGCCAGGTCGGCCAGCACGGCCCGCAGCCCGCTCAGGTCGTCGGGGTTGCCCGCGGCCTCGGCTGCCAGCATGGGCTTGAGAAACGCCGAGCCGACGATCACAGCGTCGGCGTAGGCTGCGACGTCCGCGGCCTGGTCGCCGGTCGAGACCCCCAGGCCCACGCCGACCGGCGTCCCCGGCGCGAGCCGGCGCACCCTGGCGACCAGGTCCGGTGCCGCGCTGGGGCTGTCCGAACGGGTGCCCGTAACGCCCATCACGGCAGTGGCGTAGAGCCAGCCGCGGCCGGCCGCAGCCGTGGCGGCGATCCGCTCGTCGCTGGAAGAAGGCGAGACCAGGTAGATCCGGTCGAGGGAGTGCTCGTCGGAGGCGGCCACCCACTCGCCCGCCTCGTCCGGGATCAGGTCGGGGGTGATCAGGCCCGAGCCGCCGGCGTTGGCCAGGTCGCGGGCGAAGGCGGCCACACCGTAACGGTCGACCAGGTTCCAGTAGGTCATCACGACCGCTGGCCGGCCGGCGGCGCGGACGGCCTCCACGGCCTGGAACACGTCCCTGGTGCGGACGCCGCGCTGCAGCGCCCTGGTGCCGGCCTGCTGGATGACCGGACCGTCCAGCACCGGGTCGGAGTACGGCAGCCCGACCTCGACGAGGTCGACCCCGGGCCCTTCACCCCCGTCGCCGCAGAGCGCCCGCAGGGCGGCGAGGGAGCCGGACACGGTCGGGTAGCCGACCGGGAGGTAGCCGACCAGCGCGGCGCGCCCCTCGGCGCGGGCTCCGGTCAGGGCAGTGGCCGAGGACGGTGAAACGGAAGTGGAACCGTCCCCGTTCCGGGTCAGGGTCATTGGGCACCCCCGGTGGCCGAGTCGGGCCGGCCGGTCAGGCCGAAGTACTTGATCGCCGTGTCGACGTCCTTGTCGCCGCGCCCGGAGAGGCAGACCACGATGGTCGGCTCGGCCTCCGGCTGCTCCTCGGCCAACCGGCGGCCCAGCCGCACCACGCCGGCCAGGGCGTGCGCGGACTCGATCGCTGGCATGATGCCCTCGGTGCGGGTCAGCAGTTCGAAGGCCGCCATCGCCTCCGCGTCGGTCACCGACTCGTAGTGGCCGCGCCCGGTGGCTGCCAGCCAGGAGTGCTCCGGCCCGACTCCGGGATAGTCCAGGCCGGCGGAGATCGAGTGCGACTCCATCGTCTGGCCGTCCGCGTCCTGCAGGATGTAGGTACGCATGCCGTGCAGCACGCCCACCGAGCCCCCGCCGATGGCCGCGGCGTGGCGTCCGGTCTCGACGCCGTCACCACCGGCCTCGAACCCGTAGAGCGCCACCTCCGGGGTGTCGATGAAGTCGGCGAACGTGCCCATCGCGTTGGAGCCGCCCCCGACGCAGGCCGCGACGGCGTCGGGCAGCCGCCCGAACCTGGCCAGCATCTGCTCGCGGATCTCGGTGCTGATCACCCGCTGGAACTCGCGGACCAGCTTCGGGAACGGGTGCGGGCCGGCCACCGTCCCGATCAGGTAGTGCGTGTGGTCGACGCTGGCCACCCAGTCGCGCATCGCCTCGTTCATGGCGTCCTTCAGCGTCTGGCTGCCGGACTCCACAGCGATCACCTCGGCGCCGAGCAGCTGCATCCGGGCCACGTTGAGGGCCTGCCGGTCGGTGTCCACCCGGCCCATGTAGACCCGGCACTCCATGCCGAGCAGGGCCGCCGCCGTCGCCGTGGCCACGCCGTGCTGGCCGGCCCCCGTCTCTGCGATCAGCCGCGTCTTGCCCATGCGGCGGGTGAGCAGCGCCTGGCCGAGGACGTTGTTGATCTTGTGCGAGCCCGTGTGGTTGAGGTCCTCGCGCTTGAGCAGCACCCGGGCGTTGCCGCACTCCCTGCTGAACCGGGGGACCTCGGTCAGCGGCGTCGGGCGGCCGGAGTAGTTGCGGCGCAGGTCGTCGAGTTCCCGCCAGAACGCCGCGTCGCCGGTGGCGGCGTCGAACTCCGCCTCGAGCTGGTTCAGGGCGGCCACCAGGGCCTCCGGCACGTACCGGCCACCGAACAGGTCGTAGTGGCCGGCTGCATCTGGCAGGGAGGAACTCACCTGCCTATTCACTCACACTCTGCCGGGCGCGTCATGCCAGTGCCCGCAGCGCGGCCACGGCCTCCTGCGGATCGCCGGAGCGCACCAGCAGCTCCCCCACCAGCACGGCGTCGGCCCCGGCAGCGCGCATGCGGGCAGCGTCGGCGACGCTGAGGATGCCGGACTCGGCCACCTTGACCGCGCGCTCACCGACGACCTCAGCGAGTTCTTCGAAATGGCTCAAGTCGACCTCAAGGGTTTTCAGGTCGCGGTTGTTCACCCCGATCAGCGCGGCGCCGGCGTCCAGCGCCCGGCGCACCTCCTCGGCGGTGTGGGCCTCCACCAGGCAGGTGAGCCCGAGCTCTGCGCCGAGGGCGAGGAAGCCGGTGAGCTGGGCCTGACTGAGGGCCGCGACGATCAGCAGCGCGAGGTCGGCGCCCGCCGCCCTGCCCTCCCACAGCTGGTACTCGGTGACCACGAAGTCCTTGCGCAGCAGCGGGGTGGGCACGGCCACCCGGACGGCTGCCAGGTCGGCCAGGCTGCCGCCGAAGCGGCGTTGCTCGGTGAGCACGGAGATCGCCGCCGCACCGCCCGCGGCGTACCTTGTCGCGAGGTCGGCCGGGTCGGGAATCGCGGCCAGGGCGCCCTTGCTCGGGCTGGCCCGCTTGACCTCTGCGATCACGGCAAGCCCGGGAGCGCGCAGCGCTGGCAACGGGTCCAGGGCCGGCGCTGCGCCGGCGACCGCCTCGACCAGGTCGGGCAGGGGACGGTTGGTGCTGCGGATCTCGAGATCTGCGACCACGCCGGCGATGATCTCGTCCAGCACCGTCATGTCAGGGCTGACCGAAACCCATCCGCCGCAGCACTCCGCCGGTCACCAGCGACAGCACCAGCAGCACCGCCGCGGTCCACAGCAGCGTCCAGTTGGGTCCGATCATCATCGCGACGGCCCCCAGGGTGAAAGCCACGGCAGCGATGATGCTGCCTGCCCAGGCCGCGGGGGTCCGGCCGTGGTGGTACTCCTTGGCGACACCGCGCGTGGCCTGTTCAGCGCTTTCGATCATTCGATCGCTCCTTCGAGGTCAGGGCAGGAACTGCGGGAAACCCGAACAAGGGTCCATATTGGCTGTTGGGCGCAAACATTGGCCAGCCCTGCCGCCAAGGATTGCCTTAACTTCTCTCAGGAACGAGCCGGGTGAGCCGCCCGGCCTCCGCCACGGCCCCCAGCACGGCTGCTGCCTTGTTCACGCTCTCCGCGTCCTCCGCAGCGGGCACGGAGTCGGCCACGACGCCCGCCCCAGCCTGGACGTGGGCGACGCCACGGGCGATCACAGCGGTCCGGATCGCGATCGCCGTGTCGGAGTTGCCAGCGAAGTCGAAGTAGCCGACGACCCCGCCGTACAAGCCCCGCCGGGAGACCTCCAGGGCGTCGATGATCTCCATGGCCCGCACCTTCGGAGCGCCCGACAACGTGCCGGCCGGGAAGCAGCTGAGGGTGGCATCGAGCGCCGTGCGGCCCGGCGCCAGCACCCCGGACACCGCAGCCTCCAGGTGCATCACGTGGCTGTAGCGCCGCACCTTGCGGAACTCGACCACCTCGACCGTCCCCGGCCGGCACACCCGGCCGAGGTCGTTGCGGCCGAGGTCGACCAGCATCAGGTGCTCGGCCGCCTCCTTAGGGTCGGCCAGCAGCTCGGCCTCCAGGGCTGCGTCGGTGGCTGCGTCCGTCCCGCGCGGCCGGGTGCCTGCGATCGGATGGGTGGTTGCCCGGCCGCCGCTCACCTGCACCAGCGCCTCCGGGCTGGAGCCGACGACGGCGAAGCCGTTGAGCCGGAGCAGGTAGAGGTATGGGCTGGGGTTGCGGCGGCGCAGCACCCGGTAGACGTCGAGCGCATCGGCAGGGCAGTCGAGCTCGAACCGCTGGCTCGGCACCACCTGGAACGCCTCGCCGGCCCGGATCTCCTCGATCGCAGCAGCCACCGCCGCGCGGTACTCCTCGGGGGTGCGCTGGCGGCGTACCGCGGGAGGTTCGGCGTCGGCTGCGCGCACCGCGACCAGCGGCTCCGCCGGTGCCAGCAGGGCTGCCGCCATCGCCCGCACCCGCTCGCCCGCCGCGGCGTACGCCTCGTCGATCCGGTCGGCGGAGTCGTCGAAGTTGATCGCGTTCGCCACCAGCCACAACTCACCGGTGTGGTGGTCGAGCACTGCCATCTCCGAGACCAGCATCATCACCAGTTCGGGGATGCCCAGGTCGTCGGGGTTGCCGTCCGGCAGCCGCTCCAGCCGCCGCACCACGTCGTAGCCGAGGTAGCCCACCATGCCCGAGACCAGCGGGGGAAGGTCGGGCTCCCCCTCGGTGTGCAGCAATTCCAGCGTGGCGGCCAGCACCCGCAGCGGGTCGCCACCGGCGGGCAGGCCGGCGATGGGCCGGCCGCTGAACATCCATTCGGCCTCGCCGCCCCGCTCGGTCAGGGTCGCCGCTGCGCGCACCCCGACGAACGAGTACCGCGACCACACCCCGCCCTCGGCGGACTCCAGCAGGAAGGTGCCGGGCCGGTCGCCGCACAGCTGGTGGTAGAGGCCGACCGGGGTGAAGTCGTCCGCCAGGAGACGGGTGTACACGCTGACCACACGGCGGCCGGCCCCGGCGGCGCGGAAGCCGTCGAGGTCGGGCTGGATCGCCACGCTCATGGCTGCTCCGCCAGCAGCAGCCGGTCGTCGAAGCAGGTGCCCGCTCCGGTGTGGCAGGCCGGACCGGTCTGGTCCACCCGCAGCAGCACCGTGTCACCGTCACAGTCCAGGCGCACCTCCCGCACGTGCTGGGTGTTGCCGCTGGTCGCGCCCTTCACCCAGTACTCGCCCCGGCTGCGCGACCAGTAGGTGCCCTGCCGGGTGGCCAGCGTGCGGCGCAACGCCTCGTCGTCCATCCAGGCCAGCATCAGCACCCTTCCGGTGGTCGCGTCCTGCACGACCGCGGGCACCAGCCCGTCCGGATTGCGCTTGAGCAGGGCGGCCACGGCAGGGTCGAGGGAGGTCACCGGGACATTGTGGCAGGCGGGCCGGTCCATACCCCGCTGCGGACGGCTGCGGCCGGCGACCGCCGGCGGCTGGGTAGGGTGCGATGCATGAAGCCGCGCGACCAGAGAGCAGCCCTGTGCGACGCCCTTGGAGCCGTCGCGCCGGACGCGCCGACGCTGTGCGAGGGCTGGACGGCACACCACCTGGCAGCGCACGTCTGGCTGCGGGAGAACGACCCGGTGGCTGCTGCCGGCATCGGCGTGCCGGCCCTGGCGAAGCGCACGGACCGCAGGATCGACCAGCTCGTGGCCGAGGGCGACTACGCCGGCCTGGTGGCGGCGGTCCGGCGCGGGCCGGGCCGGCTCTCACCGTTCCGGCTGCCGGGAGTGGAGGCTGCGGCCAACACCATCGAGTTCTTCGTGCACTGCGAGGACGTCCGCCGCGGCGGTGGCAACAACACCCCGCGGGAGCCGGACCCGGCCCTGGAGGAGATCGCCTGGAAGCGGGCCGCGCCCATCGCGAGGCTGCTGCTGCGGCGGGTGCCGGTGGCGGTCTGGCTCAGCCGGGACGTGCCGCCGGAGGAACCGGTGCGGATCGGGCGCGGCCCCGACATCGTCACGCTGCACGGACGGCCGTCGGAGCTGCTGCTGTACCTGTTCGGCCGCCGCCGGGCGGCCAACGTCGAGGTCTTCGGGGAGCCGGCCGCCGTGCGGCTGGTGCAGCGCGCGAAGCTGGGCGTGTGAACGTCCACTCCCGCCTGCTGGGACGCCTGTCCGGACAGTGAACTGACACAATGAGGCGCATGCGCGTCTACAACTTCTCCGCAGGCCCGGCCATGCTTCCGGCCGAGGCCCTCCGGGCCGCGGCCGCCGAGCTGACTGACTGGCAGGGCTCGGGGATGTCGGTGATGGAGGTCTCCCACCGCGGCAAGGCGTTCGTCGAGTGCGCTGCGCAGACCGAGGCACTGCTGCGGGAGCTGCTCGGGGTCGGCGACGACTACGCCGTGCTGTTCCTGCAGGGCGGGGCTTCGGCCCAGTTCGACGCGATCCCGCTGAACCTCACCGAGCCGGGCGCAACCGCAGCTTTCCTCCACACCGGCCAGTGGTCGGCCAAGGCCATCCAGGGCGCGCGGCGCCAGGGACTGGAGGTGGCCGTGCTAGCCGACGAGGCCGGCTCGCGCTACACCACCACCCCGGCCCAGGGCAGCTACGAGGTGCCGTCCGGTGCGGCCTACCTGCACTACACGCCCAACGAGACCATCGGCGGCGTCGAGTTCGGCTACGTGCCCGACCCCGGCGGCGTGCCGCTCGTGGCCGACTTCAGCTCCACGATCCTCTCCCGCCCGATCGACGTGAGCCGTTACGGCGTGATCTACGCGGGGGCGCAGAAGAACATGGGCCCGTCCGGGCTGTGCGTCGTGATCGTCCGCTCCGACCTGCTCGGCCGGGCCCGCCCGGGCACGCCATCGGTGTGGAACTACGCCGAGATGGCCGCCTCCGACTCGATGCTGAACACCCCGCCGACGTTCGGGCTCTACCTGCTGGGCAAGATCCTGGCCTGGGTGAAGGCTGCCGGCGGGCTGCCGGCAATGGCCGAGCGGAACCGCGCGAAGGCCGAGCTGCTGTACGGCTACCTCGACGCCAGCGACTACTACTCCAACCCGGTGGCGCCCGAGGCCCGCTCGTGGATGAACGTGCCGTTCCTGCAGGCCCGCCCGGAGCTGGACAAGGCGTTCGTGGCCGAGGCGGAGGCAGCGGGGCTCACCTATCTCGCCGGGCACCGCTCGGTGGGCGGCATGCGGGCGAGCATCTACAACGCGATGCCGATCGAGGGCGTCCAGGCCCTGGTGGACTTCATGGGCGACTTCGCCCGGCGCAACGGCTGAGGAGGCCAAGATGACCTTCCGGATCAGGACCCTCAACGCGATCAGCCACAGCGGCTTGTCCCGGCTGCCCAAGGACGCCTTCGAGGTGGGCACTGACCTGGCGGAGCCGGACGCGCTGCTGCTGCGCTCGGCCAACCTGCACGGGGTGGAGGTGCCGCCCTCGGTGCTGGCCGTGGCCAGGGCGGGCGCCGGCACCAACAACATCCCGATCGCCGAGTACAGCGCCCGGGGCATCCCGGTGTTCAACACCCCGGGCGCCAACGCGAACGCCGTCAAGGAGCTGGTGGTGGCCGCCCTGTTCCTTGCCGCGAGGAACATCATTCCCGCGGCTGCTTTCGCCCACCGCCTCGACGGGGACGACGAGAGCATGGACAAGGCCGTCGAGGCCGGCAAGAAGAGCTACGTCGGCTTCGAGCTGCCCGGACGCACGCTCGGTGTGATCGGCCTGGGCGCGATCGGGGTGGAGGTGGCGAACGCAGCCACCGGGCTCGGCATGCGGGTGCTGGGCTACGACCCGGGCATCACCGTCGAGCACGCGTGGAAGCTCAGCTCGAAGGTCGAGCACGTCCGAGAGCTCGACCAGCTGCTCAAGCGCGCGGACATCGTCACGCTGCACGTGCCGCTGGTCGATGGCACCCGGGGTCTGATCGGAGCCGGCGAACTGGCCCGGATGCGGCGCTCGGCAGTGCTGATCAACTTCGCCCGCGGGCCGATCGTGGACGAGGCGGCGGTCGTGGCTGCGCTGGAGAGCGGCCAGCTGCGCGGCTACGTGTGCGACTTCCCGTCACCGGCCCTGAACAAGCGGGACAAGGTGGTCACCCTGCCGCACCTGGGCGCGTCCACCGGCGAGGCGGAGGAGAACTGCGCACGGATGGCTGCCGACCAGCTGCGCGACTTCCTCACCGACGGCACGATCGTGAACTCGGTGAACTTCCCCGACGCCGAGCTGGCCCGGGCCGACGGCACCCGGCGGCTGGCGATCGCCAACAGCAACGTGCCGAACATGGTGGGCCAGATCTCCACCCTGCTCGCAGCAGCCGGGCTGAACATCGCCGACCTGCTGAACAAGTCCCGCGGCGAACTCGCCTACACCATCGTCGACGTCGAGGGCGAGGTGCCCCAGCAACTGCTGGAACAGATCCGCGACATCGACGGGGTGTTGTCAGCGCGCCTGCTGTGAGCGCTCGTGCCGGTGGCCGCGGGCACTTCAGAGCTGCCGGCCGGGCCGCCTGATACCGGCGCGGGCCCAATTGCCCCGGGCAAGTTGTGCACTCTTCCGCCCTTCGGGTGGCCGCGGTTGGCTTGCCCTGCGGGAGGAGAACGGAGCACCCAGATGTCATTTTCCCAGGCGCAGAAGAACTACTGGACCGGCACGGCCGTAGCCGGCGCGGCGCTCGCGATCCTGTTCGGGATCCTCGCCGCCAACTCCTCCGGCGGCAACGCCGGCGCCTTCATCGCTGCCTGCGTCGTCTGCGCCCTGATCGCCGTCGCGGCAGTGGCGGTACTGCTGCTGCGGCGGTAGCCCCGGCAGCGCGGTTCCGGCCGATCCCGGGTGGGGGCGGCCCGGGCTACGCGGCGACCGCGGGCGCGGACGGCGCCACCGCGGTCCTAGGGTGGTGGCCGGCGCCGACGCCCGGTGCGGCGCCGTCCGGCCGAACCGATCGGAGGCGTCTTGCTGCCCACCCTCACCACCGCCCGCCTGACCCTGCGACCCTGGCAGCCGCAGGATGTGGACGCTGCCTTCGACATCTACTCCCGCTGGGAGGTGGCCAGGTACCTGGGCAGCACCCCGAAGCCGCTCACCGACCGGGCCGGGGCCGAGGCGGCGGTGGCACGCTGGGCGGCCTTCGACGGCCCGCTGCACGGGGTCTGGGCCGTGGTTCCGAACGGCTCCGTCGCCCCGGTCGGCTCGGCGCTGTGCAAGCTGTTGCCGCTCAGCGGCGGGGCGGGCAGCTCGGGGCTCACCGAGATCGGGTGGCACCTGCACCCCGACGTGTGGGGCCGCGGGTACGCGACCGAGGCGGGCCGGGAGCTGCTGGCGAACGCCTGGCGGCAGGGGCTGGCCGAGGTCTTCGCCGTCACCTATCCGGAGAACACGGCCTCCCAGGCCGTGTGCCGGCGCCTCGGCATGGCCGCCCTCGGCCGCACCGATGACTACTACGACGTGCCGTGCGAGCTGTTCCGCGCAGTCCCCCGTCCCGAGCAAAGTGGGCCGACACCGTCGTAGTCGGCGGTTTCGGTCCATTTTGCTGACGGCAGGGCGGGGTAGACCTAGGCGCTGGCGAGCCACTGGCGGGCCAGCCGGATCCGCTCCTCCACCTGGGCGGTGGTCGCCTGGGCCAGCGCCGGCCCGCCGGCCTCCCGGCGCAGGCCGGCGTGCACGTGGCTGTGCGGCACCCCCCGCACCCTGGCCACCTGGGACACCAGGCTGTTCAGCTCCTTGCGGCGGCCCTCGAGAGCACGGAACAGGCTCTCCTCCGCAGGCACCCGCTCCCGCCGCTCGGCGCGGGCGGCCCGGGCCACCTGCCGGCGCTGCCGCTCGGCCAGCAGCGAGGCCACCTGCTCCGGCTCCAGCAGCCCGGGCAGGCCAAGGTAGTCGGCCTCGTCCTCGCTGGACGGTGCGGCGTGCATGCCGTAGGCGTGGGCGTCGAACAGCACATGGTCGAAGACCGCGTTGGCCTCCAGCGTCTCCTGCTCCCCTTCGGTGTCGGCCAGGCGTCGGGTCCGGTTCGCCTCGGCCAGCAGCTGCTCCTCCGGCGACCACAGGTCGTCCTCGCCCGTGGCGGGGCGGCCGAGGACGTGGTCCCGCTGCCGCTCCAGCGCACCGGCGTGGGCCAGGAGGATCGGGACGGTCGGCAGGAAGACGCTCGCGAGCTCACCGCGTCGCCGGCTGCGGACGAACCGGCCGACGGCCTGGGCGAAGAACAGCGGCGTCGACGTGGCGGTCGCGTACACGCCCACCGCCAGCCGTGGCACGTCCACACCCTCCGACACCATCCGGACCGCGACCATCCACCGCTGCTCCGACGCTGCGAACGCCTCGATGCGGCGACTGGCGCCGGGATCGTCGGACAGCACGGTGGTGGCGGGTTCGCCGGTGATCGCTGTGAGGGCCCGCGCATACGCGCGGGCCTGTCTTTGGTCGCTGGCGATCACCAGCCCCCCTGCGTCCGGCACGTGCCGGCGCACTTCGCTCAGGCGCTTGTCCGCTGCGGCCAGCACGGCCGGCATCCACTCCCCCGCCGGGTCGAGGGCGGTGCGCCACGCCTGGGCAGTCACGTCCCTGGTGAGCGGCTCGCCGAGGTTGACGGCCAGTTCGTCACCGGCCCTCGTCCGCCAGCGCATGCCGCCGCCGTAGGCGAGGAAGACCACCGGCCGGACCACGTGGTCGCGCAGCGCCTCGGCGTAGCCGTAGGTGTAGTCGGCCACCGAGCGGCGAGTGCCGTCCGCCTCCTCGGCGTAGCGCACGAACGGGATCGGGGTGGCGTCGGAGCGGAACGGCGTCCCGGTGAGCGCCAGCCTCCGGGTGGACAGCTCGAAGGCCTGGGCGACCGCCTCACCCCAGCTCAGCGAGTCCCCGGCGTGGTGGATCTCGTCGAAGATCACCAGCGTGCGGGCGTTGACCGTCCGCGCCTCGTAGGCATGCGTTGCGGCCGCGACGCCGGCGTAGGTCACGGCCTGGCCCTGGTACTGGCGGGAGCGGCCGCGCCGGCTGCCGCCCAGCCCCGGGTCCAGGTGCAGGCCGACCTTCGCGGCGGCTTCAGCCCACTGCACCTTGAGGTGTTCGGTGGGCGTGACCACGATCACCTGCTCCACGGTCCGGGCGGCCAGCAGGTCGGTGGCCACCCGCAGGGCGAACGTGGTCTTGCCGGCCCCGGGCGTGGCCACGGCGAGGAAGTCACGCGGGGCGGCCTCCCGGTAGCGGGCCAGGGCAGCCACCTGCCAGGCGCGCAGCCGCGCAGCCGTACCCCACGCCGCACGGCCGGGGAAGGCCGGGGAGAGGTGGTCAAGCGCCGAGTGGTTCGGCATCGCTCACCTCCGGCTCCCGTCCTGCTGCCAGCGCAGCGCGGCCAGGGCCAGCCCGATGCCCAGCACGTCGGCCAGTGCATCCCAGGCGCTGCCCGAGCGGAACGGCACGAACGCGCCCTGCAGCACCTCGCTCGCCGCGGCATGCACCGCGAACGCCGTTGCCACCAGCAGGGCCCGGCCCGTGAGGCGCACCAGCAGCCAGACCGGTACGGCGAACAGCAGCACGTGCGCCACTTTGTCCCAGCCCCCGGGTGCGGCCGGCACGGCCGAGCCGGGCAGGTACAGGGCCACCAGGTGGCCGAGCACGGCGAGCACCGCGAGCGGAAGCCACAGCACCCCGTCCGGCTGTCGACGGCGCGACCGCGCGGCCGCGGCGGCGCGGGCCGGCTGCAGCCGGACCTGCTCAGGCAAGCTTCTCCAGGATCAGCTCCCGCACGCGGGCGGCATCCGCCTGGCCGCGCAGGTCCTTCATCACAGCACCGATGAGCGCGCCGGCTGCCTGCAGTTTGCCGTCCCTGATCCTGGCCGCGACATCGGGGTTGGCCGCGATCGCAGCCTCCACCGCAGCGTCCAGGGCACCGTCGTCGGACACCACGGCCAGGCCGCGGCCCGCGACCACCTCCGCCGGCGAACCCTCCCCGGCCAGGACGCCGTCGATCACCTGCCGGGCGAGCTTGTCGTTGACCGTGCCGGCCTCGACCAGCGCCTGCACCTGCGCCACCTGCCCGGGCGTGATGGCCAGCCCGGCGAGGTCCACCCCGGCCTCGTTGGCCCGGCGCGCGAGCTCGGTGAGCCACCACTTCCTTGCGGCCTGCGGGGTGCAGCCGGCGGCCACCGTGGCCTCGATCAGGTCGATGGCGCCTGCGTTCACCGCGTCCTGCAGTTCCAGGTCACTGAACGCCCACTCGGCCTGCAGCCGCTTGCGGCGCAGGTTCGGCAGTTCGGGCAGGGTGGCGCGCAGCTGCTCCACCCACTCCCGCGACGGCGCCACCGGCACCAGGTCGGGCTCGGGGAAGTAGCGGTAGTCCTCCGCCTGCTCCTTCGAGCGCCCTGGAGTGGTGTAGCCGCCGTCCTCGTGCCAGTGCCGGGTCTCCTGGTGCACCCTGCCCCCGCCGGCCAGCACCGCCGCCTGGCGCCGGATCTCGTAGGTGAGCGCCCGCTCGACGCTGCGCAGCGAGTTCACGTTCTTGGTCTCGGTGCGCAGGCCCAGCTCGGTGGCGCCCTTCGGCATCAGCGAGACGTTGGCGTCGCAGCGGAGCGAGCCCTGCTCCATCCGGACGTCGGAGACGCCGAGGCTGAGCATCAGGTCGCGCAGGAACGAAACGTACGCCTTGGCCACCTGCGGCGCCCTGGCGCCGGTACCGCGGATCGGCCTGGTCACGATCTCGATCAGCGGTGTGCCCGCCCGGTTGTAGTCGACCAGCGAGTAGTCGGCACCGCCGATCCTTCCGGTGGAGCCGGCGTGCACTAGCTTGCCCGCGTCCTCCTCCATGTGGGCACGCTCGATCTCGATCCGGTAGGTCTCGCCGTCCACCTCGATGTCGACTTGGCCGTCGAAGGCGATCGGCTCGTCATACTGCGAGGTCTGGAAGTCCTTGGTCATGTCCGGGTAGAAGTAGTTCTTCCTGGCGAACCGACACCACTGGGCGATGTCGCAGTTGAGCGCCAGGCCGATCCGGATAGCTGACTCGATGGCCCTGGCGTTCACGACCGGCAGCGAGCCCGGCAGGCCAAGGCACACGGGGCAGGTCTGGGTGTTGGGCGCAGCCCCGAAAGCGTTCGCGCAGCCGCAGAACATCTTCGATGCGGTGTTCAGCTCGACGTGCACCTCCAGGCCGAGCACCGGGTCGAACTCCGCCAACGCGTCGTCGTAGTCGAGCAGCTGGACGCTCATCGCGCACCTCCGACCTTCAGGTACTCCCCCGCCGGGGAGCCGGCCAGTTGGTCCAGCAGCCCGCCGCCCCAACGGCTGGTCAGTTCGCGCTCCAGCGCCGCCCCCACCCGGTACAGGCGGTCGTCGGCCAGCACCGGTGCCATCACCTGGAAGCCGACCGGCAGGCCGTCGTCGGGGCTCAGCCCGCACGGGATCGAGGCCGCGCAGTTGCCGGCGAGGTTGGCCGGGATCGTGCACAGGTCCGCCTTGTACATCGCCAGGGGGTCGTCCACCCGCTCGCCGATCCGGAAGGCAGTGGTGGGGGTGGTGGGCGAGACCAGGACGTCCACGCGCTCGAACGCTGCGTCGAAGTCGGCCTTGATCAGCGTGCGCACCTTCTGCGCCGAGCCGTAGTAGGCGTCGTAGTAGCCCGACGACAGCGCGTAGGTGCCGATGATGATGCGTCGCTTGGCCTCCTCACCGAAGCCGGCGCCGCGGGTGAGGTTCATCACCTCCTCGACGCTGCGCACGCCGTCGTCGCCGACCCGCAGGCCGTAGCGGATGGCGTCGAAGCGGGCCAGGTTGGAGCTGACCTCGCTCGGCATGATCAGGTAGTAGGCGGCCAGCGCGTAGTCGAAGTGCGGGCAGGAGACCTCGACGATCTCCGCTCCCAGGCCCTCCAGCACGGTCAGGGCCTCAGTGAACCGCTGCTCGACGCCGGGCTGGTACCCCTCGCCGCCGAACTCCTTGACCACGCCGATCCGCATGCCGGCGATGTCGCCGCTGCGGGCTGCGCCCACCACGTCCGGCACCGGGGCCTTGATCGAGGTGGAGTCCATCGGGTCCCAGCCGGCGATCACGCTGTGCAGCAGGGCCGCGTCCAGCACCGTCCGGGCGCAGGGGCCCGGGGTGTCGAGGGACGAGGCCATGGCCACCACGCCGTAGCGGGAGGTGGCCCCGTAGGTCGGCTTGACTCCTACCGTCCCGGTCACCGACGCGGGCTGGCGGATCGAACCGCCGGTGTCGGTGCCGATGGCCAGCGGCGCCTCGAAGGCCGCGAGCGCTGCCGAGGACCCGCCACCGGAGCCGCCGGGCACCCTCTCCAGGTCCCACGGGTTGTGGGTGGTGAAGTAGCCGGAGTTCTCGGTGGAGGAGCCCATCGCGAACTCGTCCATGTTGGTCTTGCCGAGGATCGGCAGCCCGGCCTCGCGCAGCCGGGCGACCACGGTCGCGGCGTAGGGCGGGACCCCGCCCTCGAGGATCTTCGAGCCGCAGGTGGTCGGCAGGGCGCGGGTGTTCAGCACGTCCTTGACCGCGATCGGCACGCCGTCGAGCGGGCCGCGTGCCTCCCCGCGGGCGCGGCGGGCGTCGGACTCGGCCGCGTCGGCAAGGGCTCCCTCACCGTCGACGTGGAGGAACGCGTGGACGCGATCGTCGACCTCGGCGATCCGGTCGAGGTGCAGCTGGGTCAGCTCGACGCTGGTGGTCGCACCCTCGGCCAGCGCGGCGGCCAGGTCGGCCGCGGTGTCGCGCACGGTGCTCATCAGGCCTCCTCGCCCAGCATCCGCGGGACCGAGACGCGCTGGGCCTCCACGGCCGGGGCGCCGGACAGCGCCTCCTCGGCCGTCAGCCCGGGCACCACGACGTCCTCGCGGAACACGTTGGTGAGCGGCAGCGCGTGGGACGTGGGCGGCACGTCGTCACCGGCGACACCGTTGATGGACGCGACCGACTCGAGGATGACGCTCAGCTGCGGCGCCAGGTGGTCGAGCTCGGCGTCGGAGAGGTCGATGCGGGCGAGCATGGCCAGGTGGGCCACCTCGTCGCGGGAGATCTCAGGCATGCGGGCAATCCTAGGTCCACGCCTCGCCTGCGCCCGCGGGGGGGCGGGAGGGCCGTCCCGATCGTCCCGGGCCGCCGGGATCCGCGCCCCATGCGCCGGGAAGCGCCCCCGGCGAATCGTCGGTCGCACGGCGTCGGAGGGTCCGTCGCCACCGACCGGGTGACAGGGCGAGGCGATCTCGATGAGGGCACGGACAGTGATGGTGGGGCTGGCGCTGGCGCCGATCCTGGTGGGGTGCGGGTCGTCGTCACGCCTGCCGGTCCGCGACGCGGGACAGGCGGTGGC
>JAEWOI010000003.1 GCA_023460935.1 Actinomycetes bacterium | reverse complement strand
GGTCCCAACGCCGACCACCTTCGGGGGGCTACTGCACCTTTCGTCGGCGTTTGGTCGGGGTCCGCCGCCATCGCTGGAGCGCCGTCCCGCGACGGCTCGGCAGCAGCTCAGGCGAGGGAGAGGAAGAGCTTCTCCAGCTGGGCGGTGTCGACACCGCCGTCGGGGTCCTCGGTGAGGCACTGGCGCAGGCCGGTGGCGATCACGGCGAAGCCGGCCCGGTCGAGCGCCTTGGACACCGCGGCCAGCTGGGTGACGATGTCGGTGCAGTCACGGCCCTCCTCGATCATCCGGATCACTCCGCCGATCTGGCCCTGCGCGCGGCGCAGGCGCTTCAGCACCCCGCTGAGCTCGCTCTCGTCGATCCGCATCCCGCCGGCCTCCTCCGCGTCCTGCGTGGCGATCATAGCTACCGCCGGCTCGGCCGGGGACGTCATCCGGACGCGTCCGTACGGCTCTCGGCGAGCTCCGCCCGGACGTCGTCCATGTCGGCGGCCCGCACGGCTGCGATCAGCTCTGCCAGCGCCGGCCCGGGCATCGCGCCGGGCTGGGCGTAGAGCAGCAGGCCCTCCCGGAAGACCATCAGCGTCGGGATCGACGAGATGCCGGCCGCGGCGGCCAGCTCCCGCTCGGCCTCGGTGTCGACCTTGCCGAACACCAGGTCCGGGTGCGCCTCCGACGCAGCCTCGTACACCGGTGAGAACATCCGGCACGGGCCGCACCACGCCGCCCAGAAGTCGACCAGCACGATGTCGTTGCCGAGCACGGTCTCCTCGAACGTCGCGGCGGTCAGTTCCGTGGTGGCCATCCACCCTCCTTCTCCATATACCCCCTAGGGTATCATCGGTCTTTCATGGGCGGAGCAGCACCTTGATCGCCCGCCTGGTGTCCATCGCACGGTAGGCCTCGGCCACCTCGGCCAGCGGCAGCTCCAGGTCGAACACCCGGCCGGGCTCGATCCGGCGCTGCAGCACCCACTCCAGGAGCTGCGGGAGATAGGCCCGTACGGGCGCCGGTCCACCACGGACGCCGACGTTGCGCCAGAACAGGTCGGTTCCGGGCAACTCACCGTGCGGCAGCCCGACCACGCCGACCATACCGCCGGGCCGCACGCAGCCGAACGCCTGCTCGCGGGCCGCCTCCGTGCCCACGCACTCCAGCACCGCATCGGCGCCGACGCCGTCGGTGAGTTCCCGGATGCGGGCGATGCCCTCCTGGCCCCGCTCGGCCACGACGTGGGTGGCGCCGAAGCCGGTGGCGATCGCCTGCCGGTCGGCGTGCCGGCTCATCGCGACCACCAGGTCTGCGCCGAGCTGCGCTGCGGCGAGCACCGCACTGAGTCCCACCGCACCGTCGCCCACCACGGCGACCCTTGCTCCGGGCCCCACCCCGGCGCAGACGGCGGCGTGCCAGCCGGTGCACATCACGTCCGAGAGCGCGAGGATGCTCGGCACCAGGTCGCCGGCCGGGTGCTCGGGGGTAGCGAGCAACGTCCCGTCCGCGTTCGGGACGCGGATCAGCTCGGCCTGGCAGCCGTCGTAGCCGCCGCCGGACAGGCAGTTGGCGTGCGCGCCCCGCAGGCACAGCGGACAGGTGCCGTCGCTGTGCAGGAAGCCGCCCACCACGAAGTCCCCGGGCCGGACGGACGCCACCGCTTCGCCGACCGCCTCCACCACGCCGCAGTACTCGTGGCCGATCGGCTTCGGCCGCGGCACCTCCTGCAGGCCGCGGTACCGCCACAGGTCGGAACCGCACACGCAGGTGGCGACCGTGCGGACCACAGCGTCGGTGGGTGTGACGACGGCCGGGTCGGGCCGCTCGCTGTAGCGGACGTCGCCCGGACCGTGAATGACAGCTCCGTACATGAGCCCAGCCCATCACATGCCGGAAGCAAGAAACAGGTGCCGGGCCCCGAAGGAGCCCGGCACCTGTGGTGCTAGCTGACGATCAGCCCTTGGTGAGCGGGCCGAGCGTCTTGTCGTTGGCGTAGGCCTCCGCAGCGTTCTCCTGGGTCACGATGACCGGGGGGAGCAGGTAGGACGGGACGACCTTGACACCGTTGTTGTAGCTCTCGGTGTCGTTGACCTCGGGGGTCTTGCCGGCCTGCAGGTCGTTGACCATCACGATGGAGTGCTCAACGAGCTTGTTGGTGTCCTTGAAGATGGTCGAGTACTGCTTGCCGGCCATGATCGACTTCACCGACTCCACCTCGGAGTCCTGGCCGGTGACGACCGGCAGGTCCTTGCTGGCGGCGTCGACCGCGGCCATGGCGGCGCGGGCCAGGGTGTCGTTCGGCGACAGGATGCCGTCGAGGTCTGCCTTCTGGTAGAAGCCGGACAGCACGGTGTCCATGCGCTTCTGCGCGTTCTCGGCCTTCCAGCCCTGGGTGACGACCTGCTCGAAGCTGGTCTGCTTGCTCACCACGGTGAGGGTGCCGTCATCGATCTTCGGCTTCAGCACGTCCATGGCGCCGTCGAAGAACACCTTGGCGTTGGAGTCGTCGGGGCTACCGGCGATCAGTTCGATGTTCCACTTGTCCTTGTCGCCCTTGCGCTTGGCGAGGCCCTCGAGCAGCGCCTGGCCCTGGAGCTGGCCGACCTTGAAGTTGTCGAACGCGACGTAGAAGTCGACGTCCTCGGTGTTGGTCAGCAGCCGGTCGTAGGCGATCACGGTGATGCCCTTGGCCTTGGCGTCGGCGAGCTGGGTGCCCAGCTGGGAGCCGTCGATGGCGCCAACGATCAGGACCTTCGCGCCCTTCTCCACCATCGCGGTGATCTGGTTCTGCTGCTCAGTCACGCCGCCGTTGGCGAACTGGACGCTCGGCGCGTAGCCGGCCGCCTTGAGGCCGTCGTTGAACAGCTGCTCGGCGAGCACCCAGTTCTCCGAGGTCTTCTGCGGCAGCGCCACACCGATGGTCGCGCCCTTCTCGAACCCGCCGGCGGCACCGCTGGCGCTACCACCGGGGGCCGGGGTCTCGGTACGGCCCCCGCCACAACCGGTCAGCGCCAAAGCCCCGGCAGCCGCAAGTACGACCGCGGCCTTCGTGAACTTCTTCATCCCTACCTCTTTCCAATCCGGAGCCGCCTTGGCTTTCCGGTCTGCCCGGCCGCCCCTGCGCGGCCGGGAAGTCTCGCCTGCCTCCGAGGTCACTTGGCCTCGGTCGCCTTGGCCGCCGCTTCCTCGATGAGGGCGGTCTCGGCCGGGGTGGTCTGGCTGGCCTCCTTGCCGCGGAACAGCAGCCCGCTGATCGAGGGCCGGCCCTGGCTCTTCTGCCACACGTCGATGGCGACGGCGGCCAGCAGCACCGCGCCCTTGATCATCTGGGTCATGTCCGAGCCGGCGCTCATCAGCTGCAGGCCGTTGTTCAGCACTGCCATCACCAGGCCACCGACCATCGAGCCGATCACGGTGCCGACGCCGCCGGAGACCGCAGCCCCGCCGATGAAGACGGCCGCGATCGCGTCCAGTTCCCAGCCCACGCCGTCGAACGGGCCGGAAGCGGTCGAGCGGCCGACGAACATCATCCCGGCGAAGGCCGACAGCACCGACATGTTCAGCATCACCAGGAAGTAGATCTTCTTGGTGTTCACCCCCGAGAGCTCGGCTGCGAGCCGGTTGCCGCCGACGGCGTAGATGTGGCGGCCGGTGACCATCCGTCCGGTCACGAAGCTGTACACGATCACCAGCGCAACCAGGATCAGGCCGGGCACCGGGAAGGACGAGCCGGGACGGCCAGTTCCGAACATCCAGGTGAGGTAGGCGATCACGACGGCCAGCAGCACCATGCGGGTCACGGTGACCCACATCGGCGGCACCTCGGCGTTGACCTTGATCAGCGCCTGCCGCTGCCGCAGCTGCATCCAGACCAGTACGGCGATGGCGAGCACGCCCAGCAGCAGGGTGGAGTTGTTCATGCCGGTGTTCGGGCCCCACTCGGGCAGGTAGCCGGCGCCGATGTACTGGAAGTCCTTCGGCACCGGGACGGTGAGCGACTTGCCGACGAACTGGTTGGCGCCCCGGAAGAACATGTAGCCGGCCAGCGTGACGATGAAGCCCGGGATGCCCATGTAGGCCACCCAGAAGCCCTGCACCGCGCCACACACGGCACCGATCGCCAGGCCGAGCAGGATGCCGGCCCACCACGGGATGCCCCAGTCGCGCATCGCGATCGCCACGACGATGCCGACGAAGGCCGCCACCGAACCCACCGACAGGTCGATGTGGCCCACCACGATCACCATCACCATGCCGATGGCCAGCACCAGGATGTAGCTGTTGCCGTTGAGCAGGTTCATCAGGTTGGTCGGGGTGATCACCAGCCCGCCGGTCATCAGGTGGAAGAAGATCGCTAGGGCGACCAGCACGAACAGCATGCCGAACTGGCGCAGGTTCCCGCCGAACAGGTTCTTCAGAGCTTCCATCGTCTTCCCCTCGCGGCTCAGGCCGCATCCTTGGTGGTGGTCGGAATCAGCGTCATCAGCCGCATCAGGCTCTCCTGGGTGGCCTCCGCGGCGTCCAGGCAGCCGGTGATCGCGCCGCTGCTGACGGTGTAGATGCGGTCGCAGGTGCCCAGCAGCTCGGGCAGCTCGGAGCTGATCATCATGATCCCCTTGCCCTGCTCGGCGAGGGCGTTCATGATCCCGTACATCTCGTACTTGGCGCCCACGTCGATGCCGCGGGTCGGCTCGTCGAGGATCAGCAGCTCGGGCTCGGTGAACAGCCACTTGGCCACCACGACTTTCTGCTGGTTGCCCCCGGACAGCTTGATCACGCCCTCGTTGACGCTCGGGGTCTTGATCCGCAGCTCCCTGCGGTACTTCTCCGCAGCGGAGAACTCGGCGTTGCGGTCGACCACCCCGCGCGGGGAGATCTGGTCCAGCTCCGCCGAGACCACGGTGGTGCGGATGTCGTCCAGCAGGTTCAGGCCCAGCACCTTGCGGTCCTCGGTCACGTAGGCCATGTGCAGCTCGATGGCCTGCTCCACCGTCCTGGGCGAGATCTCGGCACCGTTGAGGAACATCCGGCCCTTGACGTAGGTGCCGTACGAGCGGCCGAACAGCGAACGGGCCAGCTCGGTGCGCCCGGCCCCCATCAGGCCGGCGAAGCCGACGATCTCGCCGCGGCGGATGAAGAAGTCCGAACCCTTGCACACCAGCCGCTCGCTGACCTCCGGGTGCCGGATCGTCCAGTCCTTGACCTCGAACAGCACCTCCCCGACGTGGGGCACCCGCTCGGGGTAGCGGGACGTCAGCTCCCGGCCCACCATGCCGCGGATCAGCCGGTCCTCGTCCACCCGCTCACCCTCGGGCACCTCGATGGTCTCCACCGAACGGCCGTCCCGGATGATCGTGATCGAGTCGGCGATCGCTGCGATCTCGTTGAGCTTGTGGCTGATCATGATGCAGGTCATGCCGTGGCTCTTGAACTCCCGGATCAGGTCCAGCAGGTGCGCCGAGTCCCGCTCGTTCAACGCAGCGGTCGGCTCGTCCAGGATCAGCAGCTTCACGTCCTTGCTGATCGCCTTGGCGATCTCCACCAGCTGCTGCTTGCCCACCCCGATGCTCTTGATCTGGGTGTCCGGGTCGTCCTGCAGGCCCACCCGCGACATCAGCTCGCGCGCCCGCTGCCTGGTCGCGATCCAGTCCACGCCCAGCCGGCCGCGCACCTCGTTGCCGAGGAAGATGTTCTCCATGATCGACAGCTCGGGGATCAGCGCCAGCTCCTGGTGGATGATCACGATCCCGGCATGCTCGGACTGGCGGATGTTCGCGAACTCCGCCGGCCTGCCGTCGTAGTGGATCTCACCGGAGTAGCTGCCGTGCGGGTGCACCCCGGACAGCACCTTCATCAGGGTCGACTTGCCCGCACCGTTCTCGCCGCAGATCGCATGGATCTCGCCACGGTGGACCCGCAACGACACCCCGTCCAGGGCCTTCACCCCGGGGAACTCCTTGGAGATGTGCTTCATCTCCAGGATCAGGTCCGACTCACCGGGCAACTTCCAACCCCTCCGAGGTTCTGGCGGCTCGCCGGAGCCGCCGGTTCGTACGACGCTGTGCGGGCAGGGCCGGTGGCCGTGCAACCGGACCACGGCTACTTCCCCCGCCTCCCCGGCACACTAGCAGCGCCATTAGGCCTGTCAATGACAGTTTCCGCGTCGTTATCGAACTGTTTTAATCAGTCGTTGGCAGAATATTCCCTCAGGGATCGCGCAAAACGGAGCAGCGATGCCCTATGCTGGCCGCCGTGCCACCGTCGCCCGACCGCTCGTCGCCGCGCGATCGGACGCGCGAGGACATCTACCAACTGATCCGCGAATCCTCCGACCTGACTCGTTCGGGATTGGTCGAATTGACCGGTCTGCCGAGCAGTACTGTCGGCCACGCGGTGAGCCGCCTCCTCGCGGACGGGCGCATCACCGAGTCGACAGCGCGGGCGAAGGGTCCGGGGTCGGGCAGCGGCCGCCCGGCAGCCGTTCTGAACGTGGTCTCCACCGGCGCCCCGACCGGCGCGATCGACTTCGGCCACCAGCACGTCAGCGTCGCCCTGGGCGACAGCCTCGGCAACCTCGTGGAGGAAGTGACGATCCAGCTGAATGTCGACGAGGTCTCCGACCAGGGCGTCGACATCGCCTGCCACCACCTGCTCGACATGCAGCGCCGGCACCAGGCCGAGCGCTTCCGCTGCGTTGTGATGGGCGTTCCCGCCCCGATCGACGCCCAGACCGGCCTCGTGCGCCAGTCGACGGTGCTGTCGAGCTGGGTGGGCAAGAGCCCGGCGCGCGAACTCGCCCGGCGACTGGGCGTCCCGGTGCGGATCGACAATGACGCGGCCCTCGGCGCCTGGGGCGAACTGTACCGGGGCGCCGGCCAGCAGCACCGGGACTTCATCTACATCAAGGCCTCGCACGGCGTCGGGGCCGGCCTGGTGATCAACGGCGAGCCCTACCGCGGCGGCACCGGCCTGGCCGGGGAGGTCGGCCACACCACGATCGCCGGACGCACCGAGCTGTGCCGCTGCGGCAGCCGCGGTTGCCTGGAGACCGTGGTGTCGGTGCCGTCGGTGAAGGCGCAGATCGCGCACACCCATCCCAATCTCCTGGCCGAGGACATCGACCTGGCCGAGCTGGACGACCCGGTCTCGGCCCGCATCCTGAACGAGGCCGGGCGCACCCTCGGCATCGTCGCGGCCGACCTGTGCAACCTGCTGAACCCCACCGCGGTGATCATCGGTGGCGAGCTGGGCGCCTCCGGCCCGGCCCTGATCGAGGGCGTGCGCTCCTCCGTCGGGCGGTTCGCCCAGCCCGCCATAGCCGGCATGGTCGAGGTGCTGCCGGCTGCGCTCGGCCACCGGGCGGAGATCATCGGCGCGTTGCAGTTGGCCGCCCGCCACCAGCCCGCCTGAGGGGGCAGCGCCTTGGCCGGCAGGAGCATGATTGAGCCATGAGCCCAGCACCCGGTCGCACCCCTGCTCCCCGTCGCCTGGCGGCGCTCGCCACCGTCGGTGTCGTCGCTGCCGCCGGCATCACCGGGCTCGTGGCCCGGGGTGCGGCAGCCGATCCGGTGCTCCCCCCGCTCACCGCAGCGGAACTGCTGACCAACCTCGCCACCGCCGATGTGGCCGGCCTCAGCGCCACCTTTGAGCAGCGCAGCGACCTCGGGTTGCCCACGCTGCCGTCCGGGATGGGCGAGACCGGCGACGAGCTGCAGGACGCGCTCACCCTGCTCACCGGCAGCCACACCGTCCGGGTCTGGCGCGCGGCGCCCGATCGCGCGAAGGTGGCGCTGGTCGACGGGGACACCGAGCGCTCGGTGGTGCGCAACGGCGACCAGGTGTGGACCTGGTCCAGTGAACGCCAGCAGGTCGGCCACGCCACGATCGTCCCGGGCGAGAAGGAACCGGCCACCACCCCTGACCCCACCGCAGCGGTGAGCCGGCTGCTCGCCGCGCTGGAGCCCACCACAGACCTGGCCACCTCGGGCACCGGCTACGTCGCCGGCCGGCCCGTCTACCAGTTGGTGCTCACCCCGAAGGACGCCGACAGCCTGGTCGCGGAGGTGCGGGTGGCGGTCGACTCCACGGAGTTCGTTCCGCTAGGCGTGCGGGTGGTCGCGGACGACGGCACCGACGCCGTTTCGTTGACGGCCACCAGCGTCGACTTCGGGACGCCCGACCCGGCGGTCTTCGAGTTCACCCCGCCCCCCGGCGCGGAGGTGAAGGAACTGCGCAAGCCGCAGGCCCGCGACCACGGCACCGCCGGGGGCACCGACCGGCCGAGGCTCGTCGGCACCGGCTGGACCACGGTGGCGGTCGCAGAGCTCGGCGAGCTGCCCGAGGACCAGGCGGCCCGCGCGCTGCTCGCCTCGCTGCCGGAGGTGTCCGGCGCCTGGGGCAGCGGACGGCTGCTGAGCACGGCCCTGGTGAACGTCGTGCTCACCGAAGACGGCCGCGTGGCCGTCGGCTCGGTGGCACCGGAGAGGCTGTACGCGGCTCTGGCCGCGAAGTGACCCCCTCCGGGCCGGCCGTTGCCTCGACCGGGCTGGGCAAGCGGTTCGGGAAGCAGCAGGTGGTGGCCGAGCTGGACCTCGAGGTGCCCCGCGGCGCCTGCTACGGGTTCATCGGGCCCAACGGCTCCGGGAAGACCACCACGATCCGGATGCTGCTCGGGCTGGTGCGCCCCGACGCCGGCAGCTGCACGCTGCTCGGTGAACCCATGCCGGCGGCTGCAGCCAGCGTGCTGCCAAGGGTGGGGGCTCTGGTGGAGGGACCTGCTTTCCACCCCTACTTGTCCGGGCGGGCCAACCTGCTGCGGGCCGACGCTGCCGACGCCACCAGCGACCCAGCCACGGCAGCGGCCCGGGTCGGGGCGGCGCTGGAACGCGTGGGCCTCGGGGCTGCGGCCGGCAAGCGGTACCGCGCCTACTCCCTCGGGATGCGCCAGCGCCTCGGCATCGCAGCAGCACTGCTCCAGCCGCGCGAACTGCTGGTGCTGGACGAGCCGACCAACGGTCTCGACCCCCAGGGCACCCGTGAAGTGCGGCACCTGGTGGCAGACCTCGCGGCCGAGGGCACCACGGTGTTCATCTCCAGCCACCTGCTGAGCGAGGTCGAGCAACTGTGCAGCCACGTCGGGGTGATGCGGGAGGGTCGGCTCGTCGCCCAAGGGCCGCTGGCTGGGTTGCGCGGGCTGACCGAGCGCCGATTCCGCCTGCTCACCCCGCACCCGGAGGCTGCGCTGCCCGTGCTTGCCAGGCTCGGGGTGGCTGACGCCACGAGCAACGGCGAGGGCATCACCGGAGCGCTGGGCGAGCTGCTCCCCGAGCGCATAGTGGCGGAGCTCGTGGGGTCTGGCGTCGCCGTCCGGGAGTTCGCGCAGGTCACCCCGACCCTCGAGGACGCGTTCGTGCAGCTGACCGGAGAGGGTTTCGATGTCAGCGGCTGAGGCGGGCCTGGCCGGGCCGAGGGCACGCCGGGGCAGTTTCGCCCGGCTGCTCAGCTCCGAGCTGCGGCTGGTGTTCGGCCGGCGCCGCAACCAGGTGGGGCTGCTGGTGCTGCTCGGGCTGGTGGCGATGATCGGGGTCGCGCTGAAGATCTCGCAACTGCGACACCCCGGCTCCCGTGGCGGCGACCTGATCGCATCGGTGGCCGGCAACGGGATCTTCCTCGGCTTCGCCGGGCTGAGCATCGAGATCGCCCTCTTCCTGCCGCTGGCGGTCTCGGTGCTGGCCGGCGACGCGATCGCCGGCGAGGCCAACCAGGGCACCCTGCGCTACCTGCTGGTGGCTCCCGTCCCGCGCCTGCGGCTGCTGGCCGCCAAGGCCTGCGCCCTGGCCGTCGGAGCCTTCACCGGAGCGGTGGTCGTTGCCGTCGGGGGCGTGCTGGCCGGCACCCTGCTGTTCGGTGCGGGGCCGCTGGTCACACTCTCGGGCAGCCAGATCGGCGTGGGTGAGGGCCTGCTCCGGCTGGCCCTGGCCACCGCCTACGTCGCTGCCGGCCTGACCGCGCTGGCCATGCTGGGGCTGTTCGTCTCCACGCTCACCGAGCAGCCGATCGCCGCGACAGTCGCCACTGCCATGCTGGGCACCCTGCTCTGGGTGCTGGACGCGGTCCCGCAGCTGGACTGGCTGCACCCCTGGCTGCTGGTGGAGCGCTGGCCGGCCTTCGTCGACCTGTTGCGCACCCCGGTGTTCCTCGACCGCATGGTGGTCGGGCTGTGGGTGGACGCGGCCTACGCAGCGGTGTTCTTCGCCGCAGCGTGGCTGCGGTTCCGGAACAAGGACGTCACGAGCTGAGCCGGTTCTCGCTGCGGGCTGCGCCTCAGCGGACGGTGAGCCCGCGGCGCCTGCGGATGCGGCGGGCGAGGGCGCTGAACGCCGTGTCTGCGAGCATGCCGATCACCAGGATCACCAGCATGTAGGCCAGCAGCCCGGCCGCGTCCCCGAACTCCTGCGCGAACGCGAGCCGGTTCCCCAGTGCGATCGCGCCGGGGATGACCACCAGCAGTTCACCTGCCATCAGCGAGCGCCATGCGAACGCCCAGCCCTGGTTGAGCCCACCGACGTAGGCCGGCAGGGCCGCCGGCAGCACGATGTGGCGATAGAGCTTCCAGCCGTGCGCGCCGAGCACCTGCCCGAGCCGGTAGTAGGCCGGCGGCACCTGGTCGACGCCGCTGAGCACGCCGTTGGCGATGCTGGGTGCGGCGCCGAGCACGACCACGAAGAGGATCGCCTGCTCGTCCAGCCCGATCAGCAGGATCGCCAGCGGGAACCAGACCACGCTGGGCATGGTCTGCAGGCCGGTCACCAGCGAACCGATCGCGGCGCGCAGCAGGCTCGACCGTGCGGTGGCCAACCCGATCGCTGTGCCGATCGCAATGGCCACCCCGAAGCCGGTCAGCGCCCTGCCCAGGGTGCGGGCCAGCGCCAGCCAGAACTGTGGCTCACCGGCGCGCTGCCCGAGCTCGGCCAGGACGGCCACCGGCCCCGGCAGCAGGTACTCCGGGCGCCAGCCCGTCCACACCACCACCTGCCAGGCGAACAGGAAGATCCCCACGGCCAGCAGTACCGGCACCGGGCCACGTGCCCAGCGCCGGCCGGACCCCGCCGGGGTATCCCCCTCCTCCACCGCCTCGCCGGCGGCCAGGTCCTCGTTGGGCTCAGATAGTGAAGTAGTCGGTCCGGTCATGGACGGCCACCTCCTCCTTCAGCCGCCGGGTCAGGTCGGAGGCCATGGCCGCCACGGTCGGCGAGTCCATCCGCCTTGGTCGCGGCAGCGGGTTGGGTTGCTCGTGGATGATCCGTCCCGGGCGCGACCCCATCAGGATCGAGCGGTCGGCCAGCCGCACCGCCTCGCGTACGTTGTGGGTGACGAACAAGGCCGTGAAGCCGGTGTCCAGCCAGACGCTCTCGATCAGGTCGTGCATCTGGTCGCGGGTCATCGCGTCGAGCGCGCCGAACGGCTCGTCCATCAGCACGACGGCTGCCTCCTGGGCGAGCACCCTGGCCAGCGCGACGCGTTGGCGCATGCCGCCGGAGAGCTCGTGCGGCCGCTTGTCCAGGTGCCGGCCGAGGCGCACCTTCCCGAGCAGTTCCCGCGCCCGGGTGCGTCGCTCGGCCTGCTCCACCCCCCGCAGCCGCAGCGCGAGCTCGACGTTCTGGGCTGCGGTCAGCCACGGCAATAGGGTGCTCTCCTGGAACATCAGCGCCACCCCGCCCACTGCCTCGACCGTTCCCGAGGTCGGCGGCTCCAGCCCGGCGACCAGCGACAGCATGGTCGACTTGCCGCAGCCGGAACCGCCGACGACGGCCACGAACTCCCCGGGACGGACCTCCAGGTCCAGGCCCCCAAGGGCGCGGACCGCCAGTGGGCCCGAGCCGAAGACCTTGCCGAGCCCGGCGAGCCGCAACCGCCCCTGCTCCGGGACGGTCGCGGTCGCTGCGGTCGCGCTCACGCGGTGACCTCTTCCTCTCCCCGGGCGGCGAGCGCCTCATTGAGCGCGGTCAGGTCCCACAACCCGGCGAAGCCATCCGAGGGCTTCTCCGGCAGCAGCCCCACCGCCGCTGCGTGCTCGGCTGAGGTCTTCAGGGTCGCCGCCAGCGGGTCGGGCGTGAACTCCAGGTTCTGCCAGGCCGCCTCGAGCACCGCCGGTTCCAGCTGCTGCTCGGTGATCCGCTTGATCTGGTCGGCCACCGCGGCCCTGGCCCCGGCGGGATCGGCCTCGATCGCAGCGAGTGCGTCGAGGTGGGCCTCGACGAAGGCGCGGACGGCTTCGGGGTGCTCTGCGACGAACTCGGTGCGGGCGATGACGTTGGTGGTGACGAACTGGCCGTCCGGCCACAGCGTCGCCTCGTCCACCAACACCTTGCCGCCGGCGTTCACCAGCCGGGTGGCGAAGGGTTCGGGCAGCCAGCCACCGTCGATTTCGCCGGCGGCGAAGGCCTGCACCGCGGCGGAGTTGGCCTGCGGCAGGATCGAGACGTCACCCCCGCCGTCCTGGGTGGCAGTGAGCCCGTTGGCGGCGAGCCAGTGCCGCAGCGCGATGTCCTGGGTGTTGCCGAGCTGGGGGGTGGCGAGCTTCCTGCCCCGGAGCTGGTCTACGCCGGTGATCCCGGGCTTAACCACCAGCGCCGCGCCGCCGGAGGTGGAACCGGCGATGACCCGGATGCCCTTGCCCTGGGACTGGAGGTAGGCCGTCACGGTCGGGTTGGGCCCGATGTAGCTGATGTCGAGCGAGCCGCTGAGGATGGCCTGGATCACGTCCGGGCCGGCGTTGAACGACTTGGTGTTGACCTTGGCGTTGAGCTCTGCGAACCGTTCGGTGAACTTGCCCTTGGCGTCTGCGACCAGCCCGGGCGCGTGGGTCACGTTGGGGAAGTAGCCGATGTTCACCTCACCCAGTGGCGGGCCGCCGGCCGCGCCGGGCGCGGCAGCGGCGCTCGAGCAGGCGCTCAGTAGCAGGACGAAGCCGGACAGTGCTGCGGCTATGGCCGCCGGACGTCTGCGGCTGGGCTTGGGATGCATCTCGGTCTCCTGACTCGGACGGGATGCCAGGCACGCAGGGACCGGTAGCGGTTAGCCGGACCTCACGGCCCGGCGGGATTCTTGATGGCGCGGGCTCGATCAGCTCCGGCAACACATCTGGACACTCTTCGGCGCCACCCGGGCCAGAACGGCCGGGACGGTGCTGGTGTGTCGAGACATGCGCGGAAACCTAACACGGTGCCCCGACGCCGGTGAACCCACCCGTCCTGCATGTGGGACGCCGCCCCCGATTCCGGCGCTTCCGCCCCTGACGCCCCCGAAACTCACGTTCGCCCCCGAAATTTCGGGGGTGGGCTCTAGTGGTGGTCGCAACACCGGATGTAGGAGGTTGCGATGGCTGGGAGGACGGGCCGCCCCAGGGGTGGCCGGATGGGCGAGGAGATCCGGGGGCGTTTCTGGGCTGGGCTT
>JAEWOI010000002.1 GCA_023460935.1 Actinomycetes bacterium | reverse complement strand
TGGTCGCCGGTGGTGTCGAGGTTTGCTTTGCCAATCCTGGCACGTCGGAAATGCATTTCGTCGCCGCGCTTGACCGTGTCGATGGCATGCGTTGCGTGCTGGCGCTGTTCGAGGGCGTCGCGACGGGCGCGGCCGACGGCTACGCACGCATGGCCGACAAGCCGGCCGCAACGCTGCTTCATCTCGGACCAGGATTGGCGAACGGACTGGCCAACCTGCACAACGCGATGAAATCCTCGACGCCGATCGTCAACGTGATCGGCGATCATGCGAGCTGGCATCGCGCCTACGACGCGCCGTTGACGTCGGATATCGAAGGGGCGGCGCGGCCGTTTTCCAGTTGGGTGCGCACGTCACCAACATCAACTTCGGTCGCGACGGATGGCGCGGCCGCCATCGCAGCGGCCCGCACGCCGCCGGGTGGCGTCGCGACTCTGATACTCCCCGGCGATACGGCGTGGGAGCCTGCCGAAGGCATCGCCGAAGTCCCGCCGATACCGGCCCGCCGTCGCGTGATGGACAAAACCGTCGAGGCTGCGGCCAAAGTCCTGCGCGCCGGCGAGCCGACGCTGCTGCTGATCAGCGACCAGGCGGTGCGCAGCGCTTACGGCTTGAAACTCGCCGGCCAGATCGCGGCCAAGACCGGCGCCAAGCTCTCCGCCGCGACTTTCAACGCGCGCATGCAGCGTGGCGCGGGACGAGTCGCGGTGGACCGCATCCCCTATCCCGTGGATATGGCCATCGAGGCGCTGCGCGGCTTCAAGCACATCGTTCTGGCAGGCGCGAAGCCGCCCGTTGCCTTCTTCGCCTATCCGGACAAGCCGAGCCTGCTCGCCTCGCCCGACACCTGCTTTCACGTTCTGGCGCAGCCGCAGGAAGACATCATTCACGCGCTGGAGTGGCTGGCCGATGAACTGGGCGCGCGCAACATGGCTACGGAGGTTTCGGCTTACGCACCTCCCGCGCCGGCAACCGGCGCGATCAACGCGGCGACGCTGGCGCAGTCGATCAGCGCCTTCATTCCCGAGAACGGTATCGTCGTCGACGAGGGTATCACCACCGGCCGCGGCTTCTTTCCGGCAACCCGTACAGCACATCCGCACGATTGGCTGCAGAACATGGGCGGCTCTATCGGCATCGGCCCGCCAATGGCCACCGGCGCCGCCATCGCCTGCCCGGATCGCAAGGTGCTGTCGCTGCAGGCGGACGGCTCATTCATGTACACGCTGCAGGCGTTGTGGACCCAGGCGCGCGAGAACCTCGACGTTACGACGCTGGTCTTCGCCAACCGGACCTACGCCATTCTGCGCCATGAACTCGCCAACGTCGGCGCGCGCAATGTCGGCCGCAAGGCGCTCGACATGATGGATATCGGACGGCCGGATCTCGATTGGGTATCACTGGCGCGCGGCATGGGCGTCGAAGCCGTGCGCGCCGAAACCATGGAGCAGGTCAACGATGGTATTGCGCGCGGCCTGGCCACACCGGGTCCGTTCGTGGTCGAAGTGGTGATGTAGTCCGCGGCGCCGGTAGTACCTTATTCCGCCGCGCGCAGCCGGCCCGGTGGACGCTGCACGCGCAACGACTTCTGCCGTATCCTGATGCCGGTGGCGTCGCGCTCGGCGGGCGGGAAGATATCGAGGCTCGGCCACAGCCCAGTGATCAGCGTGCGAGCATAACCGTCCGCATGTCCGGCACGGCGCAATGTGGCCGCGGCATCGAGATGATCGTACGACAAGCGCCGTGTCGAGAACCGCAGGCCGTCCGCCTCCGCCTCGATCAGCCCATACCAGACCTGCGGCGTGCCATCGTTCGCCGGCATGCCGATGACGCCCGGATTGAACCAGACGCCGCCCGCCACACGCGAAATGAACGGCACCCCGGCATGACCCGCGATGATCACGTCACAGTCTGCCGTCTTGAATTCGTCGTCCAGCGCCTCGGATTCCGAAGCGAACAGGAAGCGATTGATCTGCCCGACACCGCCGTGGATCACGCGCAGCCGGAAACCGGCATAGTTGATCATCAATGAGCGCGGCAAGTCGCCCATCCAGGCGCGGCTTTCGGCGCTGACCTTACCGTTGGCGTACGGATACCAGCCCTTGGCCAGCAGATCGCATTCGCTGCCCTCTTCGAACCCGCAGGCGCAATCCTCCGCACCCTCCGCCAGTTGCTCCTCGCAGTTGCCGGCGATGACGTGGACGCCCCAGTCCCGCATCAGCGCCGTGGTTTCCTCCGGCTCGGCACAATAGGCGACAACATCGCCGGTGCAGATGATGCGATCAGGAGGAATACCGAGCCGCTCCGCCTCAGCGCGCATCGCTTCAGTCGCGCGCAGGTTGGAGTACGGCCCCCCGAAAACCAGCAATGGGCCATCCGGTGACAACGTCAGCACGATGATCTCCCACCTTTGCGCGATGCCACGCGACCGGACCCGTCGCGATGCGCACGCGCTGCTTTAGGGTTCGGAGATTTCCACACGCCCGACAGCCTCAGCCGTTTTGCCGCCTGCCCGCCGCCGGCGCCCGCGCATCTCGCTGTTATCTCCGCCCGGAACACCGGACAGGTCAAGTCGCCAGACCTCTTCCAGGATGCGCAGGAACCGCAACTCGCGCTTCTCAATCTCGGCCGGGGTCCAGACATCGAGATCGCGCAAATCCTCGGT
>JAEWOI010000001.1 GCA_023460935.1 Actinomycetes bacterium | reverse complement strand
GTGGCCAGATCAGCATTCGGAGTGAAGCCAGGCCCGATGAAGAACATCGTGAAGATGCCCCACGCGATCAGAGCCGGAATGTTCGGCATGATCATGCCCGAAAGGAACGTGCCGAACTTCTGGACGGCGACGCGAGCTCCTCCCTTCGCTGGCGTCGATGTGGTTGCTGCGGTCATGGTTTGTTTCCTCTCGTTGGTGCGAGCCGGGAGTCCCGCATCGATGCGGACCGGGATGGTTTGGTCGGTTGTGCCCCGCCTGTGCTCAGCCGGGGGTGTCACGGACGGCCGCCTCGATCCGGGCCAGGGTGCGGCTGCCGTCGAGGTCGGAGAACACGTCGGGGCCGAGCAGCAGCACCTGCACGCCGTGCTGTGCAGCGAGCTGCGTGACCTGGCCCAGCTGCGGGGCCAGGTGCGGGCCGAGCAGCACCAGGTCGCTCGCTGCCACCTCTGCCGGCAACGAGCTCTCGTTGGTCGCGGTGGCCGCGTAGGCCAGCCGACGGGCGCGCGCGGCACTGTTGATGCGTTGCGCGACGAACGTGCTCGACGCCCCTGCGCCGCAGACCACCAGGATCCTCATCGATGCCCCCTTCGCAAGCCATCATGGGCAGCCGGGAAGTGGCGGCTCAACCACAGGCGTTTCCACGGGGGCGGAAGATTCCGCGCGGGTCGGGTCACGGGGCGGCGGACACCGGGCGTCCACGCGGGAAAAGAGCGCCGGGTCCGCGGGGCGGTACCTGCTGCCCGGCCGGACATGCTTGACTGTTGGCCAACGCAGGGCGGCGTGGGTGCTGGCGGCGCCCGGCTCAGGAGGTCGGAAGGTGTCGAGGTCACGACAGAACCGGCTGCTCACCCATCTGGTGAGGGTCGAGGACTGGGTCACCGCTGCGTCCCTCGCCGACTACCTCGGCGTCACGCCACGCTCGGTGCGCAACTACGTCACGGCGCTGAACACCCGGCTGCCCGACGTGGTCGCGGTCGAGTCCGGGGCCCAGGGCTACCGCGCCGCGGCTGGTGCGCGGGCGGTGCTGCGGGAGGGCAGCGTGGAGCCGGGAACGCCGCAGGACCGGCTGCACCAGCTCGTGCGCCGGCTGCTGGAGACCGAGCACCCCCTGGACGTGCACGACACGGCGGACGAGATCTACGTCAGCTCGGCGACGATCGAAGGCGACCTGGCGCGCGTGCGGGGCTTTCTCAGCGGCAGCGGCGTGACCCTGGAGAGGCAGGGCTCAAGGGTGTGGCTGCAGGGGACGGAGATGGCTCAGCGCCGGCTCCTCAGCCGGCTGGTGCATGAGCAGACCGAGCTGGAGTCGCTGGACTTCACCGCGCTGATGCGGGTGCTCGGGGAAGGGTCGGTGGGGGCAGAGGCGTACGGGCGGTTCAAGGCGGAACTGGTCGACGCCCTCGGCGGGCTGGGCTACTTCGTGAACGAGTATGCGATCGCCGACGTGCTGATGCACGTCGCCATCGCGGCCGACCGGATCTCCCGTGGACGGTTGCTGGCCACCGGCAGCGGCAGCCTCCGCGAGGACGAACGCGCCGTGGGCGAGGTGCTGGACGACCTCGCCCTGCGCCACTTCGGGGTGCGGTTCGGCGGTGGCGACCGGGAGTTCCTCACCACCGTCGTGCTGAGCCGCGTGGTTGCGCCCCGGCTCGACTCGGTGCAGGCGCTGGCGAGGGAGCGGGTGGAGCCCGCGGTGGAGCAGGCGGTGCTGGACGCGTGCGCCGCAGCCTCGGCCGAGTTTCTGATCGACCTGTCCGGCGAGGACTTCACGTGGCGACTGATCCTGCACGTGCAGAACCTCGTTGAGCGGGTGGCCGGGGCGGCCTGGTCGCGCAACCCGATGACGAGGACCCTGAAGGCCTCATACCCGATGATCTTCGAGGTGGCGGTCTACATCGCGAACCGCCTGCAGGAGAGGCTCGGCATCCCGCTGGTGGACGAGGAGATCGCCTACATCGCGATCCACGTCGGCGCCCGGCTCGAACGCAACCGCACCGACGACGCCCCGCCGACGGCGACGATCGTCTGCCCCGGTTACCACGACCTGCACAGCTTGTTGCGCTCCAGCGTCGACCGTTCGCTCGGCCGGGCCATCCAGGTGGTGCGGGTGGAGACGCGCTCCGACCCGGACTGGGCCGGAATGGACTCCGACCTGATCCTGACCACGATCGCCCCGCCCCGCAGCAGCGAGCGGATCGTGATGATCCCGCTGTTCCTCACCGACGCCGACGTCGAACGCGTGCACGCCGCGGCGATGCGGGTGCGCCGCACCCGCAGGCTCGCCCGGCTGCGGGCCGACCTGGAGAAGTACTTCTCCGCCACGGCGTTCGTGCGCGACCTGGATCCCGAAGCCGGCGAGGAGGCGATCATCCGCCGGCTGGGCGCCTTGCTGATCGCCGAAGGCGTCATCGACGAGGGCTACGTCGAACGGAGCATCGAGCGCGAGCGGATGTCGTCCACTGCATTCACCGAGTCGCTGGCCGTGCCGCACGCCCTCAGCATGACCGCCACCCGCACCGCGATCGCGGTCGGTATGGCCGACCGGCCCATCCCGTGGGGGGAGTCGCGGGTGCAGGTGGTGGTGATGGTGGCCTTCTCCGAGAGCGACCGGGCAGCGTTCCAGACCGTCTTCGAGCAGCTGGTCGAGGTGTTCAGCGAGCGGGACAGCGTGCACCGGCTGGTGCACCGGGGCACCGACCTGCCGGCCTTCCTCGACGAGCTGGTGGCCGTCATCGACGGCTGAGGCTCACGCCAGGCTGCCCCGCAGCAGGCTGTCGCCGGAATGCTCGGGGCGGTCGTCGAACTGTTCCCTGGAGATGTCGACGATCACGTAGCCGGCGTCGATCAGGCGCCTGGTGACGCGGAAGTCCTGCTCGGTGGCCTCACCGGGCAGCACCCCGATCGAGACCATGCGCTTGAGGTCTGAGTTGATCAGCCACACCTCGAGGTAGCCGTCCCCGGGGTCCAGCTGGTCCACCTGGACGCGCAAGTCGAGCGCCGGCCCCCGGCTGGACAACAACTCGGCCGCACCGCCCCTGGTGCCGGTGTCGAGGGTGTCCAGCTGCGCCTGGGCGATCACCTGTGGCCTGGGCCCGAACGCCCGCGGGAGCACCTGCGTCCCCAGCACCCCGGCGAGGACGCCGACCGCTGCCGCCACGGCGAGCCAGCCCAGCCGCGGCCGGCGGCGCTGCGCGAGCTCGTCGCCGCCGGAGCCGTCCGGGGGGTGCACATCGGCGGGCGGGGTGGCCACGACCGTCACGCCCCCGGCGCCCGAACCTGGCCCCGCCGACACCTGCGCGGAGATCGCGTGCCAGACCGACGCAGGGGGTGCGACCAGCTCCTCGGTCGCGGCTTCCCTGGCGATCCCGAGGGTCTCGGCCAGCTCCGCCACGACCGACTGGCAGCGGGCGCAGCCGGCGACGTGGGTGCGCGCGTCCGGCTCGACGGCCTCGCCGAGGGCGATGGCAGCCAGCGCCTCGTCGTCAGGATGCATCTGCTCTCACCCCCTGAATGCTCTGTCGCAATTGCAGCAGCCCTCGCCGAATGTGGCTCTTCACCGTACCGAGCGGCAGTTCGAGGCGGCGGGCGATCTCCTCGTGCGTGGCCTCGTCCGCGAATGCCAGCCGCACGATCGTGGCCCGCGGCTCGCCGAGCGAGGCGATGGCTTCGGCCACCACCACCCGATCGGTCACCGTCCGGTCCAGCTCCGGCGGCGCCGGGCCCGTCGGCTGGTCGGCCACGGCGCGCAGGTTCCGGACGCTGCGCGCGCGCTGGGCCAGCAGGTCGGCAACGGCGTGCCGGGTGATGCCCACCAGCCAGGCGCCGAGCGCACCCTGCCCCGGGTCGAGGTTGTGGCGGCCGCGCCACGCCGCGACGAAGACCTGCTGCGTGACGTCCTCCGCGTCGTGGTGGTTGCCCAGCGCACGCAGCGCGAGGGTGTGGACGAGCCGGGAGTGCCGTTCGTAGACCGCAGCGAGCGCGTCGGCGTCCCCGGCACGCAGGCGGACGGCCAGGTCCTCCTGCGGGAGGGCGGCGTCGCTCGGCACGACTTGAGCATAGGTGGGCCCGGCCCCTCCCGCGAGGGCCGTCGGGGAGGGGCCGGGGGTTATCTGGTCAGAGGTCGGCCGGTCGCAGCACGAGCGTGATGCCGTGCGCGATCTGCTGGTTGCCCTTGTTGATGTCGAACGCCCGCGGGTTGATCCACGGGTTCCGGTCGTTGCGGTCGAGGTCCTTCAGCATGATCAGCCGCAGCCACTTGCTCTTCACGTCAACGGTGATCGCCGCACCTTCCAGCGCGGTGGCCAGCTTGGCGCCGTCGGCCTTCACCGCGTCCCTGGCCCTGATCGTCGCGCCGGGCACGACGTGGTAGAGCAGGACGCTCTCCACCGCGTCCACCCCGACCGCCTCGACCAGCCGGTCGAAGGTCTTCTGCTCGGTGCGCGGCCACTTGCCGGTGAGGTCGTGCACGAGCACCTGGAAGGCACGATCGTTGGGGATGAAGGCGGTCAGCGGCACCGAGCCGTCCGCCAGTACGCCCACCGGGCTGCCCGGCTTGGCCGCCAGCACGGCGAGCACCGCCTCGGTGACGATGTCGTAGTCGTACCAGTTGCGGTCGAAGGTGTTGCCGTCAGCGGTGAGCACCGCGGCGAGGCTGCGCTCGCCGGTGCCGGAGGTGGTCGCCCCTGCGGGCGCGGCGACCAGACCTGCCGCCACGATCCCGGCGACGGCGCCGGCACCCAGGCGGGCCAGCTTGCTTCGAAGCTTCATGGTGTGTCCCTTCGCTCAGGCTGCACGGGCGCGCAGCACGTCCCCTCTTCGCCGTCGGACCACGCCCTGGATGCAGCAGCGGCCCGGGAATTCCCGGATCTACGCAGACCTGCGTAGGTCCGCATCCGATGGCGCGTCCCGGCCGGAAGTGGGGTCAGCAAGCAACACCGACCGAAAGGACCCACCATGAAGACCTTCCTGACCGCGGCCGCGATCGTAGGCCTGGGCCTGGCAGCCACCGGCTGCACCTCGCCCACGATGGCGAGCCCCGCCGCCTCCGTGCCGGCGACCTCCGCTGCCTCCACCCCCGCGCCGACGATGAGCGAGTCGGCTGCGCCGGACATCGTCGACACCGCCGTCGCTGCGGGCGACTTCAGCACGCTGGCCACCGCACTCACCGAGGCCGGGCTGGTCGAGACGCTGAAGGGGGAGGGCCCGTTCACGGTCTTCGCGCCGACCGACGATGCGTTCTCGAAGCTGCCCGAGGGTGCCCTTGACGACCTGCTGAAGGACAAGGAGGCGCTGACCGGCGTGCTCACCTACCACGTGGTTCCCGGCGAGGTCATGGCCAGCCAGGTCGCCGGCATGGACGGCGAGCAGGTGACCACGGTGCAGGGCGGCACTTTCACCGTGAACGTCGACGACGGCAAGGTCAGCCTCACCGACGGCGCGGGCAACACCGTCAACGTCGTGCAAACCGACATCACCGCGAGCAACGGCGTGATCCACGTGCTCGACGGCGTGCTGCTGCCGGGCGAGTGACGCCGCCGGAAGGGGCCGTCCCACCAGGGGCGGCCCCTTCCGCGTGCCTGCCGGCCGGCTACTCGCCGGTGGCGCCGTCTATCGCCTCGCGCAGCAGGTCGGCGTGGCCGTTGTGCCTGGCCCACTCCTCGATCAGGTGCAGGTAGAGCCCGCGGACCGACCAGGTCTCGCCGCGGCGGTCGAACGTGTGGTCCAGCTCGTAGCGGGCAGCCGTCCGGTCAACCGCGCGCCACTCCTGCAGCAACACCTCGTAGCCTGCTGCGGCCAGCCGCGGGTCCACCTGGTCCCACTCGGCGTCGTCGACGTGGAGGCTCGCCACCTGCTCCCCGGCCACCCGGTGCCGCCACCAGTGCCGCTCCACCTCCGCCATGTGCCTGGCGATGCCGAGGAGGCTGAGGTTCGAACTGGGGATGGGGCGGCTGGCCAGTTGCTCACCGGTGAGCCCGGAGAGCTTCCACAGCAGTGTCTGGCGGTGCCAGTTGACGAACGCCTCGAGCGCCGGGCGCTCGGGCAGGTCGAGGGGGAACTCCTCGCGGGTCACTTCGGGTGCGGTCCAGCTCATGACCCCATCGTGGCGCAACCGCGCGATCAGTTGTTCCGCACGGCGTGGCGGACGTAGAGCGCGCCGTTGGCGAAACTGCGATGGTCGAGCAACTCCAGGTCGAGGCGGACGCCGCGGGGCAGAGCCGGCTTGCCGCCGCCGACGATGACGGGACAAAGGAGCAGCACGCACTCGTCCACCAGGCCGTGCCGGAAGGCCTCTGCCGCGATCCCGGCACCGCCGATGCTCAGGTCGGTGCTGGATTCAGCCTTCAGCCGCCGTACCGCCTCGGGGTCGAACCGGCGCTCGATGCTGGTGCGCGCGGTGGTGACCTCGGCGAGGGTGGCGGAGTAGACCACCTTGTCGGCTTCCCGCCAGATCCGCGCGTACTCCTGCACGACCTCCGGCTCGCCGGCCAGCCAGTCGTCGTCCTCCCAGACCCGCATCGTCTCGTACATGCGGCGCCCGTAGAGCGAGGTGCCGATCTGGCGTTCGTGCTCGTTCCAGAACGCGTGTACCTCCTCGTCCGGCTCCGACCAGTCGAACGCCCCGGACTCGTCCTCGAGGAAACCGTCGAGTGAGGTGTTGGCAGCGTAGATCAACTTGCCCATGTGCAGCCCTCCGCCTGGTCGAGGGCTACAGCCTGCAACGTCTTCCCGACACCCGGCAACAACCCTCTCCGAGTCCACATCGTTGGTTGAGCCTGATCGTTGGTTGAACCTGTCGAAACCAACGCACCCCTTGCCGGTGGGCAGTCCGGCCGGTGCGTATGACCCCGGGCAGCCCGCGCGCGGTTCGGATCTGCACGCTGGATGCCGTTTCCGTCGCGGGACTGTCGCGACCAGGCACCGACTGCGCAAATCCGTCTGCCGTGGCGCTCCAGGCCCCACTACTGACCGGCGACCGGCGACTCGCGAAGTCCACCGGCCCGCGCTGCACCATTCAGGTCATCAAGACCGACCACTGAAGGCACGAATCCGCCGCCATGGGGTGGTGATGAAGGTTCGGCTCAACTTCTGCCACCGGCGATCATGCTGCACAGCACGGTTGCCCTGGCCATGCTTCCGGTCATGTCGCGCTGTACGAGGTAGCCCTTCGCTTCAGCGAAGGCCATCCAGGAGCAAGCGGCGGGCGTAGGTTCACCTCAAAGGCCACAACTGAAGGGATCGACCGTGACATACGAGAAGCCGACCAGGTCGGCAGGGCTCATCGTCAGTGGCCTGTGCGCTGTGCTGGCCGGTGAGCTGGTGAAAGCCCTTGCACTGATCGGAGTCGGGAACGACGGCTGGCAGATGATCGGCGGCATCCTCCAGATCGGCGGGGTGTTCTGCATCGTCCTCGGCCTGGGCGTCCTACTGTCCGCGGTGGACGCGGCGCTGCTGCATCGATGGAAGACCACCCAGGACTCCGCGGCCCGAGCTGCTGATCTTCGCGGCCAGAAGGACGTTCCGCAGAATTGAGCTACGGTGCGGTCCTACGCCGCCGTCCGGATGGATTGCACGTATGGGACGTTGAGTCCCCGATCCACACCTTCCAGCTTTGAGAGGTCTTTCCTGGCCTCCCGGGGTGCTGGGTGTAGCCGAGGGCACCCTGGTGGATCGGGATTTGTGCATCCGTGAAGTGAGGGGCGAGCCACGGCAGCTGACCTTGGGCCTCGGCTGGCGCGGCGCCGGCACCGGAGATGTCGTGCGGATGTCGGGAGAGGCCCGCTTACGACAGTGGCTCTGACCATTTTACCTGGTCAGAGCCACTTTCAGGTGGTGTCCGAGAGAGGACTTGAACCTCCACGCCCGATAAAGGGCACTAGCACCTCAAGCTAGCGCGTCTACCTATTCCGCCACCCGGACAGGGTGTGCCTTCCGGGTCGCCCCGGACAGCCAGAGCACTATATCGAATCGGCCGCAGCGTGGCGAAACGGGCGCCCGGCCCGATGGCAGGATGGGCCCATGGAGCCCATGACCGCGGCCGCAGAGGTGACCGGCCTGTGCAGCGACCTGATCCGCTTCGACACCTCCAACTTCGGCCCGGAGGGGGCGAAGGGCGAGCGTGAGGCCGCGGAGTACCTCGCGACGAAGCTCGACGAGGTGGGCATCGCGAGCGAGCTGTACGAGTCCGAGCCGCGGCGCACGACGCTCGTCGCCGACTGGGCGCCAGAGGGCTGCGACCGCTCGGTGCCGCCCCTGCTGATCCACGGGCACACCGACGTCGTGCCGGCGATCGCCGCGGACTGGCGCGTCGACCCGTTCGCCGGGGAGGTCATCGACGACTACGTCTGGGGCCGCGGCGCGGTCGACATGAAGGACTTCGACGCCATCGTGCTCGCCGTCGTCCGGGAGCGGATGCGCTCCGGACGCGCGCCCCGGCGCCCGGTGCGGCTGGTGTTCACCGCTGACGAGGAGGCCGGTGGCCCCTTGGGCGCCACGTGGCTCGCCAGGACCCATCCCGAACTGGTCGCCGACTGCATCGAGGCCATCGGTGAGGTCGGCGGCTTCTCCCTCAGCGTCGGGGCGAAGCGGCTCTACCTGATCCAGACCGCGGAGAAGGGCATCGCCTGGCTGAACCTGATCGCCGGCGGCACCGCCGGGCACGGCTCGATGCGCAACGACGACAACGCGATCACCCACCTCGCCGGCGCGCTCACCCGGATCGGCAACCACCAGTGGCCGGTGCGGATCCACCCGGCCCAGCAGCAGTTCCTCGACGCCGTCGAGGACGCGTTGGGGGTGCAGATCAACGCCGGCGACGCCGAAGCGACCCTGGCCCGCCTCGGTTCGATCGCGCGCATGGTCGGCGCGACGATGACCAACACCGCCAACCCCACCATGCTCGGTGCCGGCTACAAGATGAACGTCATCCCCGGGCAGGCCACCGCCGGCGTCGACGGCCGGTTCCTCCCCGGCCACGAGCAGGAGTTCTACGACACCATCACGGACCTGATCGGCGACCGCGTGCGTTATGAGGTGGCGATCTCCGAGATCGCCGTGGAGACCAGCTTCGACGGCCACCTGGTGGACGCGATGACCGCCAGCCTGCAGGCCAACGACCCGGAAGCGCTCGCCGTGCCGTTCATCATGAGCGGGGGGACCGACGCGAAGGCCTGGTCGAGGCTCGGCGTGCGCTGCTTCGGCTTCGCGCCGCTGCGCCTGCCACCCGAGCTGGACTTCGTGGCGCTCTTCCACGGCGTGGACGAGCGCGTGCCGGTGGAGTCGCTGCAGTTCGGCTGCAGCGTGCTGGACGACTTCCTGGACCGGGCCTGATGCCGGCGGCGGCGCGCGCCACCTCGTTCGGGGCGGACGTCGCAGCCTACGAGCTGGGCCGTCCCGAGTACGTGGACGAACACGTGGCTTGGCTCTGCGAGGGCGTCGCCGGTGCAGTCTGCGACCTCGGCGCGGGCTCCGGCAAGCTCACCCGGGCCCTCGTCCGGCTTGGGCACGAGGTGATTGCCGTTGACCCCGACCCGCAGATGCTGGCCCGCAACACCGGGGTGCGCACCGCCGTTGGCAGCGCCGATCGGATCCCGCTGCCGGACGCAGCCCTGGCGGCCGTGACCGTCGGCCAGGCCTGGCACTGGTTCGACCCGGCCACCGCCGGGCCGGAGATCGCCCGCGTGCTGCGTCCGGGCGGCCGGCTGGGACTCATCTGGAACACCCGCGACAGCAGCCACCCGTTCATCGCAGCGCTGGCCGAGGTGATGGGCCCCTCCCCGGCCGAGCAGATGGTGGACGACGACGCAGTCGTCCAGGTGCCCGGGTTCACCGCGTTCGAGCGGCGCCAGTGGCAGCGCGTGCGCGCGATGACGCCCGCAGAACTGGTCGCGATGGTCAGCTCGCGCAGCGCCTACCTGACCGCAACGCCGGCCGTTCAGGCCGAGGTTCGCGTCGGGGTGCTACGGCTGCTCGAGTCCCACCCGCACACGGCCGGACGGGCCAGCTTCGACTATCCGCTGCGCACCACCTGCTACCGGGCCGACGCGCTGGGCTGACCGCGACGGCCGGCTCAGCCCAGGCCTGCGCGCTGGTCCTCCTCGCCTGCGGTGCCTTCCACCGGCCGGCGGGACAGGCCGACCGAGCCGGCCTGGGGGTCACGGGAGATGGCTGCCGCCACCGCCACCGACTCGTCCACGCTGGGGTAGGTCGGCCGCAGCCGGACGGCGGCGATGCGCGCGCTCTCCCGCTTGGCCTTGCGCGCAGCGGCCGCCAGGTTCAGCGCCTCCACGAAGATCGCGAACGCCATCGGGCCGTAGATCAGCGCCTTGTCGATGTGCACCCCGAAGCCCTCTGCGATCAGGAATACGCCGATCAGCAGCAGGAACGACAGCGCCAGCATCTTCACCGTCGGATGGCGGTTGACGAAGGCGAAGATGTAGGCGGAAGCGAACAGCATGATCCCGAAGGACAGCACGACCGCCGCAACGATCACGATCATGTTCTCCGTCATGCCGACCGCTGTGATCACCGAGTCCAGCGAGAAGACGATGTCGAGGGCGAGGATCTGGGTGATCACCGAGCCGAAGGTCGCCCCCTTGCCGCCGGCTTCGCCGTGCTCGCCCTCGACCCCCTCGAGCTTCTGGTGGATCTCGTGCACCGCCTTGTAGACCAGGAACAGCCCGCCGACGATCAGGATGAAGTCCTTGATTGAGAAGCCCATGCCGAACGCCTGCACAACGTCGTTCTTCAGCGTGATGATCCAGCCCGCGAGGAACACCAGGCCCACCCGCATCCCCATGGCGAGGGTGAGGCCGAGGTTGCGGGCCCGCGCCTGCTGTTCGCGGGGCAGCTTGCTGGCCAGGATCGAGATGAAGATCACGTTGTCCACGCCGAGCACGAGCTCCAGCACGAACAGGGTGAGGAAGACCGCGACCAGGTCGGGCGTCAGCGCGAAGGAGAAGTCCACGGCCTCATCCTAGGTAGCGGGGTCCAGCCCGCCCCGGGCCGGGCCTCGCTCACCGGCCCGGCCGGTTGCGGTTGCGGACCTCAGTCGAGGACGAAGGTGACCTCCATCACCACCTGCCAGGCGGTGACCGTGCCGTCGCTGACCTCCACCTTCTGCTCCTTGACCCAGGCGCCGCTGACGTTCCGCAGGGTCGCCGCCGCCCGCTCGAGGCCCACCCGGACGGCGTCCTCGAAGCTGGTGTCCGACCGCGCACTGATCTCGGTGATCCGCGCCACAGTTCCGGTCATGGGTGTCCTCCGATCCGGATCGGGCCGGCGCGCCGCCCGCGCCGGCCGCACGCCTCGATCATCGACCCCGGGGCGTCGTGGAGTCCAGAGCCGCAGGCCCCGGGCTGCGGCGCTACGCCGGGCGTTCCCCGCGGGCAGCCTTCGCCACCAGGCTCGCGATCCGCGCCGTCCTGGTCTCGGCGCGCCGCGCCAGCGCGATGGCGGCCAGCGCCTGCTTCTTCACGCTGTTGGGGTAGCCGACCCACGTGGCCCGGGCGGTGGGCTCGGCGTCGAGCGCTGCGGCGAGTTCCGCCGGTTCCAGCAGCGCCTCCACCGAGTCGAACACCGTCCACATCCCGTTGGCCTTGGCGCGCTCGATCTCTGCGATGCCGGGCGGCTGCAGCCTGCCCTGGCGCTCCAGGTCCGCCACGCGCGCCTTGTTGCTGGCCGCCCAGGGGCTGTTCGGCTTGCGCCGGGTGAACCACTGCAGGTAACGCGCGCCGTCCAGCGGTCTGGCCTGGCCGTCGATCCATCCCCAGCACAGCGCTTCGCAGACCAGTTCCTCGTAGCCGAACCCGTCCCCGGACCGGCGGGGGACAGCCACCCACACGCCGTCGCCGCTGTCGTGGTGCGCGGCCAGCCAGTCGTGCCACTCGGCGACGGAGGCCGGCTCCAGCCGCCGGCCACCGGAGTTCGGCATCGGTCCTCCTCAGTTCCCCGCGAGCGTCGGCTCGTAGCCCTCCCGCATAGCGTTGGGCCCGCCGGAGACGTCGTCAAGGGCAGCGATGATCTCCGCCGGCAGCTCCAGCTCCTCGCAGGCGAGGTAGGGCTCGAGCTGGGCAACCGTGCGGGCGCCGAGCAGGGGAGCGGTGACACCCGGGGCGTCGCGCACCCACAGCAGCGCCACCTGCGCCGGGCTGAGGTCCAGGCCGTCGGCAGCGGTGGCGACCGCGTCCACCACAGCGCGCGACCGCGGCTCGAGGTAGGGCTCGACGAACCAGGCGAAGTGCTCCGAAGCGCCCCGCGAGCCGCGGGGCCGGCCGGTGCGGTACTTGCCGGTGAGCACCCCGCGGCCAAGCGGTGACCAGGGGAACAGGCCCATCCCGAACGCACGGACCGCCGGAACCACCTCCACCTCGGCCCGCCGGGCCAGCAACGAGTACTCCACTTGGGCGCACGTGACCGGCGTGCGACCGGGGAAGGCTGCCTGCCAGGTGGCTGCCTGCGCCGTCTGCCAGCCGACGAAGTTGCACACCCCGGCGTAGCGGACGTCCCCGGCTGCCACCGCGGTGTCGATGGCGGCGAGGGATTCCTCCAGCGGCGCCTGGCCCCAGGCGTGCAGCTGCCAGATGTCCAGGTGGTCTGTGCCGAGCCGCCGCAGCGAGTCGCGCAGGTCGGAGAGCAAAGCGGTCCGGGAGGTGTCCACCACCCGCTGGCCGTCGCGGATGCCGAAGCCGGCCTTGGTTGCGATCACCAGGCCGTCGCGGTCGACGTCACCGCTGCGCAGCAGCCTGCCGATGATCCGCTCCGCGTCGCCACCGGCGTAGCCGGCAGCCGTGTCGAGCAGTGTCCCGCCGGCCGCGACGAAGGCGCGCAGGAGCGGCCGGGCGTCCTCGAGGCGCGTCTCGCGGCCCCAGGTCAGGGTGCCCAGGCCGAGCCTGGAGACGCTGAGCCCGCTGCTGCCAACCGACCGACGCTGCACGAGGCCACCTTAGGGCTGCAGCACACCGCCGAGCAGCAGCCCGGCGACCAGCGCGGCCACGCCCAGCCGGTACCAGACGAAGATCGAGAAGCTGTGCTTGCTGACGTAGCGCAGCAGCCAGTGGATGACCGCCAGCGCGATACCGAAGGAGATCACCGTGGCCACGATCGTCGGCCCCCAGGCGAGCGTCGGGTCACCGGGGATGTCCTTGAGCTTGTAGATGCCCGAGCCGAACACGGCAGGGATGGCGAGCAGGAACGCGTACCTGGTGGCAGCCTCCCGCTTGTAGCCGAGGATCAGCCCGCCGGCGATGGTGGCCCCGGAGCGGGACACCCCGGGAATGAGCGCGAGCGCCTGGGCGAAGCCGAGCGCGATCCCGTCCACCCAGGTCAGCTGCTTCAGCTCGTAGGCGTTGCGGGCAGACCGGTCGGCCAGCCACAGCACGAGGGCGAACCCGGCGAGCATGCCGACCGTGATCCAGAGGTTCCGCAGCGAGTTGTCGATCGCCTCCTCGAAGAGCAGCCCGAGGACCACGATCGGGATCGAGCCAAGGATCACCAGCCAGCCCAGCCTCGCGTCCGGATCGTCGCGGGGGATGCGTCCGAACAGGGCTGCGAACCAGTGCCGGATGATCCGCCAGATGTCCCTGGCGAAGTAGACCACCACTGCGGTCTCGGTACCGAGCTGGGTGACGGCGGTGAAGGCCGCGCCCGGGTCGTGGCCGCCGAAGAAGAGCTGCCCGACGATCGACTGGTGGGCGCTGGACGAGATCGGCAGGAACTCGGTGAGTCCCTGCACGATTCCGAGCACGATCGCTTCCCACCAGGTCATGGGTTCCCCTTTCAAGCGGCGGACTCACCCTAGCCCGCGCCGGGTAGGCTGCCGCCCATGCGTGCCTGGAAGTCGGTGGACGTGCCGAGGCTGCCCGGCTCCGGGAGCGGGCAGGTGCTGGTCCACGACACCCTCAGCGGCCGGCTCCAGCCGGCCGGTCCGGCTGCGGGCGAGGCCAGGCTCTACGCGTGCGGGATCACGCCGTACGACGCCACCCACCTGGGCCACGCCGCGACCTACGTGGCGGTCGACCTGCTCCACCGCTCGTGGCTGGACGCCGGGCTGACGGTCCGGTACGCGCAGAACGTCACCGACGTGGACGACCCGCTGCTGGAGCGTGCGGCCGCCACCGGCGTGGACTGGCGCGAGCTGGCGGCGCAGCAGATCGAGCTGTACCGCAACGACATGGAGGCGCTGCGGGTGCTGCCGCCGGCTGGGCTCACCGGCGTGGTGGAGACCCTCGACCTCGTCACCGGCCTGGTCGGCAGGCTGCGCGAGGAGCGCGCGGTGTACCAGGTGCCCGACCCCCGCTACCCGGACTGGTACTTCTCGGTCACCACGACCAGCAACCTGATGGCCGGCACCGGGATCTCGGTGCTGGAGGCGGAGCAGGTGTTCGCCGATCGGGGCGGCGACCCGGAGCGGCCCGGCAAGCGGCACCGCCTGGACAGCCTGGTCTGGCGGCAGGAACGCGCAGGGGAGCCCGCCTGGGACTCACCGCTCGGTCGGGGTCGTCCTGGCTGGCACATCGAGTGCGCAGCGATCGCGCTGGACGCACTCGGTGCGGAGTTCGACGTCCAGGCCGGAGGGCGGGACCTCGCCTTCCCGCACCACCCGATGACCGCTGCGCAGGCCAGCGCCGCGACCGGGGAGCCGTTCGCCAAGGTGTTCCTGCACGCCGGCATGGTGGGCCTGGACGGGAAGAAGATGAGCAAGTCCAGGGGGAACCTGGTCTTCGTCAGCGGCCTGCTGGCCGAAGGGGTCGACCCCATGGCGATCCGCCTGGCCCTCCTGGCGCACCACTACCGCTCCGACTGGGACTACTCGCCGGCGGTCCTCGCTGCGGCCGCAGACCGGCTCGCCCGGTGGCGCCGGGCCGTGCAGGCCCCAGCCGGCGCCGAAGCGGGCGCCACGCTCGAACTCGTGCGGGCCGCGCTGCGCAACGACCTGGACGCACCGGCTGCCCTGGCCGCGATCGACGCCTGGGCCGGCTCGGGCGGGAACGACACCGCGGCTCCCGGTCTGGTCCGCGAGGTGGCCGACGCCCTGCTGGGCGTCTCGCTCTGATCCGGGCCGTGCCGGGCTGCGGGTAGGCTGCGCGCTCGTGAGCAAGTCGTTCGAAGACCTATTCGCTGAGCTGCGCCACCGCGCCGCCACCCGGCCGGAGGGCTCGGGCACCGTGCGCGCGCTCGACGCCGGCGTCCACGAGATCGGCAAGAAGATCGTCGAGGAGGCCGCCGAGGTCTGGATGGCTGCGGAGTACCAGGACCGCAGCGCCGCCGCGGAGGAGATCAGCCAGCTGCTCTACCACCTGCAGGTGCTGATGATCGCGCTCGGGCTCGACCTTGACGACGTGTACGAGTACCTGTGATTCGCGGAGGAACGAACGTGGACAACGGACTGCTGAAGATCGCGGTACCCAACAAGGGGTCGCTGGCCGAGGCCGCCAGCGGCATGCTGCGCGAAGCCGGCTACCGGCAGCGGGCCGACGCCAAGGAACTGGTGCTCGTCGACGACGCCAACGGCGTCGAGTTCTACTACCTGCGCCCCCGCGACATCGCGGTCTATGTCGGCGAGGGCACGCTCGACCTGGGCATCACCGGACGGGACATGCTGCTCGACTCCGGCGCGGAGGCCGATGAGGTGCTGGCGCTCGGCTTCGGCGGCACCCGGTTCCGCTTCGCTGCGCCCGGGGGTTCGACCATGACCGTCGCCGACCTGGCCGGCAAGCGGATCGCGACGTCCTACCCCGGGCTGGTGCAGGCGCACCTCGCGGCCAGCGGGGTGAGCGCGCGCCTGATCAAGCTCGACGGTGCGGTGGAGAGCTCGGTGCGCCTTGGTGTGGCGGACGTCGTGGCCGACGTGGTCGAGACCGGCACCACGTTGAAGCGGGCCGGCCTGGAGCTGTTCGGCGACGCGATCCTGGAGTCTGAGGCGATCCTGATCCAGCGGCGGGGCACCGGCGCTCCGGAAGGGCTCGACCTGCTGGTGCGCCGGCTCAGCGGCGTCCTCACCGCCCGCAACTACCTGATGGTCGACTACAACGTGCCGGAGGACCGGCTGGCCGCCGCCTGCGAGGTCACTCCCGGGCTGGACTCCCCGACGGTCTCCCCGCTGGCCAAGCCGGGCTGGGTGGCGGTGCGGGCGATGATCCCCGCGGCCACGGCGCAGCAGATCATGGACGAGCTGTGGGACACCGGGGCGGACGCGATCCTGGTGACCAGCATCCACGCCTGCCGGTTGTAGCCGTGGAGCCCCGGGTGTTCCGGCCACGCCGGGCGTTGGCCACAGCCGTCCTGCTTTCCGCCGTGCTGCTCGGGGCGGCCTGGCTCGGGTGGGCGCTGCTGCCGGCTGCCATCCAGGTGCAGTTCACCGGCCCGCAGCTGCTCACGCTGGCGTTCTTCGTCGTGGTGATGGTGGTGTTCATGATGAGCCTCGGGCTCAGCTACGTCCGCCTCGAAGAGGACGGGCTCACGTTCCGCAACGGGCTGCGCACGCACCGGCTGCCGTGGGCGGAGGTGCGCGGCTTCCGGTTCACGGAGAACGACCCGTGGGCCTACGTGCTGCTCGACGGCGAGCCGGAGCAACGGCCGCTGCTCGGCCTGCAGCGCACCGACCGGGCCAGGGCAGAAGCCGGCGTGGCAGCCCTGGCCGCAGCCTGGCGCCGGTCGGGGGCACAACGATGAGCACCCTCGGCCAGGCCAGCGCGGCCTACGCCGGCGACCGGGGCGACCCCGACCCGGAGGTGCGCGAGTTGTTGCGCCAGGCACGGGACGGGCGCGACGCCTACCTGCGGGCCGTGGCGGGGCTGTGCACCGCCCGCCTGCTCGCGCCCATCGTCGCGGTCGGTGACGACGGCGGCACCGGCCCGGACCCCGGCCGGCACGCCGCGATGCACGCCGTGCAGCTCGCCACCCCAGACGGGCAGAAGGGCATGCCGGTGTTCACCGGCCTGGACGCCCTGGTGGCCTGGCGGGCGGACGCGCGCCCGGTGCCGTGCCGGCTCGACGAGGTGTCGGTCACCGCGGCCGAGCAGCAGGTCGCAGCCATCCTGGTGGACCTGGCCGGCCCGGACCCGCTGGTGCTGGAGGCCGGGCTGTTCACCGAGCTGGCCCGGGGCCGGCGGCTGGTGGAGCTGCCCGACGGGGGCTGGGGCTGGCTGTTCGCAGCCGATTCGTCGCCCGGGGACGCTTCGGGGTAGAATCGTCCGCGATCGACCGTTGCCGTCAGGCAGCGCGTCCGCGAAGTGGAGTCCTGAACTCCCACCCGTTCGCTTCCGGCGGCGGGTCGGTACCGGATCCGGCGCGATCTGCGCCGGAGCCCTTTTCAGGGTCTCCGCGTGCGCGGAGGCCCTTTTCGGTCTGCGGCGATCAACGGCACCACCGATTCTCTTGGAGGACAAATCAGTACTGAACCGCGGATCAACGATCGCATCCATGTTCCCGAGGTGCGCCTGGTCGGCCCTGCCGGCGAGCAGGTCGGCATCGTGCGGATCGACGACGCCCTGCGACTGGCGCGGGAGGCCGATCTCGACCTGGTCGAGGTGGCGCCCATGGCCCGTCCGCCGGTGGCGAAGCTGATGGACTACGGCAAGTTCAAGTACGAGACCGCCCAGAAGGCGCGCGAGTCGCGCCGCAACCAGACCAACACGGTGATCAAGGAGATGAAGCTCCGGCCCAAGATCGACAGCCACGACTACGAGACCAAGAAGGGTCACGTCGTGCGCTTCCTCAAGGCAGGGGACAAGGTCAAGATCACCATCATGTTCCGTGGCCGCGAGCAGAGCCGGCCCGAGCTCGGGTTCAACCTGCTGAAGAAGCTGGCGGACGACGTGGCCGAGGACGGCTACGTCGAGTCCGCGCCGAAGCAGGACGGCCGCAACATGCTGATGGTGCTCTCGCCCACGCGGAAGAAGACCGAGGCCCGCGTCGAGGTGGAGGCCGCGAAGGCTGCCAGGGCCGCCGACCGGGCCGCCAACGCCGAGGCAGAGCGCCAGCAGGAGGCCGAGCTGCGGGCAGCGGCAGCGGCGGCAGCCACGCCGAAGAAGAAGCGGGGTCCGGCAGACAACATGGACCCGGACATCGACCTGTAGAGAAGAAGAAGAGAAGGACGACACTATGCCGAAGATGAAGACCCACTCGGGTGCCAAGAAGCGCTTCCGGGTGACCGGCTCGGGCAAGGTGATGCACCGCCAGGCCGGCAAGATGCACCTCAACGAGCACAAGCCGACCAGCCAGACCCGCCGCCTGGACGGCGACAAGGTCGTCGCCAAGGGCGATGCCAAGAAGGCCCGTCGCCTGCTCGGCGGCTACAAGGCCAAGTGACGTCCGCACCCTAGATTCGAAGACTGAGGAGTAACCGCCATGGCACGCGTGAAGCGTTCCGTCAACGCCCACAAGAAGCGCCGGGAAGTCCTGGAGGCTGCCTCCGGCTACCGGGGACAGCGCTCACGGCTGTACCGCAAGGCCAAGGAGCAGCTGCTCCACTCGGCCACCTACGCCTACCGCGACCGTCGCGCCCGCAAGGGTGACTTCCGGGCACTGTGGATCCAGCGGATCAACGCAGCCGCCCGCGCGGAGGGCATCACCTACAACCGCTTCATCAGCGGCCTGAAGACCGCCGGCGTCGAGGTGGACCGCAAGATCCTCGCCGAGCTCGCCGTCAGCGACACCCCGGCGTTCGCAGCGCTGGTCGAGATCGCCAAGGCCAACCAGCCGGCCGCGGTCGCCTGACCCGTCCGGTTCCCGGCCGGGCCCTTCGAAGGGCCCGGCCGAAACCGTCCCGACACTCGCCAGAGGAACCGACGATGCCCGTCGCTTCGATCGAACTACCCGAGCCGTCCCAGGCAGTGCTGAGGGCCGCCCGGGCGCTGCAGCGCCGCCAGGAGCGCCAGGAGACCTCGAAGTTCCTGGTCGAGGGCCGCCAGGCGGTGCGGGAGGCGCTCCGGCTACCGGGCGTGGTGGAGGCGGTCTACTTCCGCTGGGACGCGGCGATCGACAACTCCGACCTGCTCGACCTGGCCAAGGCCGCCGGAGTCGACTACTACGGCGTCAGTGAGCAGAACCTCGCGACGATGACCGACACCGTCACCCCGCAGGGCGTGGTGGCGGTGGCCAGGACGATCGACGTGCCGCTGCACACCGCGCTGGGCAGGCGGAAGAAGCAGTCGGACAAGCCGAAGAAGAAGCACCGTCGCAAGGACGTCTCGCTGGTCGTGATCTGTGCCCAGGTGCGCGACCCGGGCAACGCCGGCACGGTGATCCGGTGCGCGGACGCGTTCGGCGCCGACGCGGTCATCCTCAGTTCTGACTCGGTCGAGGTCTACAACCCCAAGACCGTGCGCGCCAGCGTCGGCAGCATCTTCCACCTGCCGATCGTGGTCGGGGTCGACCTCGCCGAGGCGATCGCAGCCTGCCGCGAGGCCGGGATGCAGGTGTTCGCCACCGATGGTGCCGCCGGCACCGACCTGACCGACCTGGACGCCGACCTGGACAAGCCCACGGCGTGGGTGATGGGCAACGAGTCCTGGGGGCTGCCGGTGGAGCACCTCGCCCTCGCCGACCACACCGTGGCCGTGCCCATCTACGGGCAGGCCGAGAGCCTTAATCTGGCGACCGCGGCTGCGGTCTGCCTCTACGCGAGCGCCAGCGCGCAGCGCGCGTCCAACTGACCCGAGGAGCAGACCAGAGCATGCCCGCAGACGAATCCGCGGACCTGGGCCCCAACCACCTCGACCAGCTCGTGGGCGCAGCCCTGGCCGCGTTCCGCGCGGCGGGTTCCACGGCTGAGTTGAAGGCGGCGCGGCTCGCGCACACCGGCGAACGCTCACCACTGGCGCTGGCCAACCGGGCCATCGGCGCCCTGCCCGGCCCGGAACGCAAGGAAGCCGGGCAGCGTCTCGGCGCGGCGCGCGCACAGGTGAACCGGGCCCTCGCCGAACGGGAGGCCGAGCTGGGCGCAGCCGAGCTCGCCGAGCGGCTGGCCGGCGAACGGGTCGACGTCACCCTGCCGACAGAACTCGGGCCGGAAGGGGCGTCGCACCCGATCACGGCGTTGATGGACCTCATGGGCGACGTGTTCACCGACATGGGCTGGGAGATCGCTGAGGGTCCCGAGGCGGAGGGGGAGTGGCTGAACTTCGACGCCCTCAACATCGGCCCGGAGCATCCGGCGCGCGGCACCACCGACACGCTCTTCGTCGAGCCGGTGGAGCACCATGTCGTGCTGCGCACGCACACCTCTCCGGTGCAGATCCGCTCGATGCTGGACCGGGAGCTGCCGATTTACGTCGTCTGTCCGGGCAAGGTGTACCGGGCGGACGAGTTCGACGCCACCCATGTGCCGGTGTTCCACCAGATCGAGGGCCTGTGCGTGGACAAGGGCATCTCGCTGGCCCACCTCAAGGGCACCCTCGACCACCTGGCGCAGGCCATGTTCGGCCCCGGCATCCGCACCCGGATGCGACCGCACTACTTCCCGTTCACCGAGCCGTCCGCCGAGGTCGACCTGCAGTGCTTCGTCTGCGGGGGAGCGTCCCTCGGCAACCCCGAGGCGCCCTGCCGGACGTGCAAGTCCCAGGGCTGGATCGAGTGGGGCGGCTGCGGCGTGGTGAACCCGCGGGTGCTCGCGGCCTGCGGCATCGACACCGACGTGTACTCCGGGTTCGCCTTCGGCATGGGCATCGAGCGCACCCTGATGTTCCGCAACAACGCTGCCGACATGAGGGACATGGTCGAGGGCGACGTCCGGTTCAGCCGGTCGCTGAAGGGAGTGGCCCGATGAGAGCGCCCCTGAGCTGGCTCGCCCAGCACGTCGACCTGCCAGCCTCGATGACCGGGCTCGAACTCGGCGAGGTGCTGATCCGGGCGGGGCTCGAGGTCGAGAAGGTCGAGGCTGTCGGCGCCGACATCTCCGGCCCGGTGGTGGTGGGCCGGGTGCTCGCCTACGCCGACGAGCCGCAGTCCAACGGCAAGACCATCCGCTGGGTACAGGTGGACGTCGGTGCCGAGCACAACCAGCCGCACCCCGACTTCGCCGGGGGCTGCCGCAGCGTGGTGTGCGGAGCCCACAACTTCGCCGTCGGTGACCTGGTGGTGGTATCCCTGCCCGGCGCCACGCTCGCCGGCGGGTTCGCGATCGCTGCCCGCAAGACGTACGGCCACCTGTCCGACGGCATGATCTGTGCCGAGGACGAACTGGGCATCGGGCACGACCACACCGGCATCATCGTGCTGCCCGAGTTCGCTGACGACGGCACCAGGCTGCGGCCGGGGGACGACCCGGCAGGGGTGCTGCACCTGCGCGACGACGTGCTCGACATCGACGTCAGTCCCGACATGGGTTACTGCCTATCGATCCGGGGCCTGGCCAGGGAGGCCGGGCAGAGCCTCGGCCTGCCGTTCCGCGACGTGGTCGACCGGCCGACCCCGGAGCAGTTGGCTGCCGGCTACCCGGTGGAGCTGGCCGATCCGGCCTGCCCGCTGTTCGTCGCGCTCACGGTCACCGGGATCGACCCGTCCCTGCCGACGCCGCGCTGGCTGGCCCGCCGGCTGGTGCTGGCCGGGATGCGCTCGATCAGCCTCGCGGTGGACATCACCAACTACGTGATGCTGGAGACCGGCCAGCCGCTGCATGCCTACGACGCCGGCCTGCTCCGCGGCCCGATCGTGGTGCGCAAGGCCACGGCCGGCGAGCGCCTGCTGACGCTGGACGACGTCGACCGTGGACTCGACCCGGACGACCTGCTGATCACAGATGACAGCGGCCCGATCGGCCTGGCCGGGGTGATGGGTGGTGCCTCCACCGAGCTGCGCGCCACCACAACGGACGTGGTGATCGAGGCGGCACACTTCGAGCCGACCACGATCGCCCGCACCCTGCGGCGCCACAACCTGCCCTCCGAGGCGTCCAAGCGGTTCCACCGGGGAGTCGACCCGGCCGCGGCCTACAGCGCTGCCCACCTCGCCGCCCGGCTGCTGGTCGAGCTCGCCGGCGGCAGCTTGTCCGAAGCTGAGACCGTGGCCGGTACGGTGCCGACGCCGCCTGCACGCTCGCTCGACCCCGCGCTGCCGGGCCGAATCCTCGGCGTGGACGTGCCCACAGCGAGGGTGGTTGAGATCCTGCGCGCGAGCGGCTGTGCGGTGACCGAGACGGGGGAAGTTCTCGAGCTGGTGCCGCCCACCTGGCGGCCGGACCTGCGCGACGCCTACGACTACGTCGAGGAGGTTGGGCGCAAGGTCGGCTTCGACCAGATCCCGGCCGTGGTGCCCACGGCTCCGGTGGGACGCGGGCTGAGCGCCGGCCAGCGGTCGCGCCGGGCGATCCACCGCAGCCTCACCGCCGCCGGCTTCGTCGAGGTGCTGACGTTCCCGTTCATGGCAGCGGAAGACCTCGACCGCCTGGGTGTGGGCCCGGCTGACCAGCGGCGGGCGCTGGTCCGGCTCGCCAACCCGCTGGCGGAGACGGCGCCCTACCTGCGCACCTCGATCCTGCCCGGGCTGTTCGCAGCCGTGGCCCGCAACACCTCGCGCGGCAACGACGACCTCGCCCTGTTCGAGGCCGGCAGCGTGTTCCTCGCTCGCGACGAGCCTGTGGCTGCCCCCATCCCGCCGGTGACCGGCCGGCCCTCCGCAGCGGAGCTGGCCGCGATCGAGGCTGCGCTGCCGCGCCAGCCGAGGCACCTGGCGGCCGTGCTGTGCGGCCGGTGGCGACGCCCGGGCTGGCAGGGGGAAGCGATTCCCGCGGGCTGGCAGCAGGCGTTCGCGTTCGCCGACGTGGCCGCGGCCGCGCTCGGTGCCCTGATCGAACGGCGGCCGGCCGCTACGGCGCCCTGGCACCCCGGCCGCTGTGCCGAACTGTGGTGCGCGGGGCAGCTCGTCGGGCACGCCGGCGAACTGCACCCGGAGGTCGTCAGGGCCTACGGGTTGCCGACCCGCACCGCGGCCGTCGAACTGGACCTCGACCTCCTGGTGGCCCTGGCTCCCGGGCGGGGCTCGATCGTGCCCGTCTCGGCTCATCCGGTGGCCAAGGAGGACGTGGCCGTGGTGGTGCCGGACGGCGTCGGTGCCGAGGCGGTTCGCATGGCGCTCGCCGAGGGCGCGGGGGAGCTGCTGGAGTCCATCAGCCTGTTCGACGTGTTCACCGGCGGCCAGGTGCCGCCCGGGCACCGGTCGCTGGCGTTCGCCCTTCGTTTCCGGGCGCCCGACCGCACGCTGACCGAGGCGGAGACGGCCAAGGCCCGGGATGCAGCGGTGGCCCTGGCTGCCCAGCGTTGCGGCGCGGTCCTGCGCGCGTTCTGACCCACCGGCTCGCGGCTGTCCCCACAACGGGGGACGGCCTTCGGCCGCCATGTCCCCTTTCGGGGGACAAAGCACCGCGCCCAAGTACCCCAATGGGTGACCGTGAGAATTCTTGCGCGCTGTCCCCAAATGGGTGACCAATTGCATTCGGTTAATGTCCCCGCGCGGGTGACCGGTACCACGAGAGGGTGACCCTCTACCGGGTGACAAGGGATTTTACCCACCGGGACAGGCGCGCCACTCCGCTTAACCCGGATCAACACAACGCAGTGTTGTGGCCATCTGAGTTCAGTACCGGCTGGGTGCAACTGCATTCGGTGGATATGGTGTAGCTACTCATCCGTCCATTAGGGGATACAAGAAAGGGCACGGGAGTGACCGCTAACACCATTCCGACCGAGACCAAGCGGCAGAGGGGCCGCAAGGTCGCCGCGATCCTGGCTGGAGGCCTCGTCCTCGGCGTCGGCACGATGGCCACTCTGGCGTCGTGGAACGATTCCGAGTTCGCCAGCGCCACCTTCACCACCGGCAAGTTCAACCTGCAGGGCAGCACCAACGGCACCACCTTCACCGACAACGCAGCAGCCCCGGGGGCAGCCCTTGCGTTCAACGCGCCGTTCGACAACCTGACGCCCAACGACGTGGTCTACGCGCCGTTCGCGATCCAGCTGGTCAAGGGCACCACCAACAACGCCGACGTGACCATCACCGCGACGAAGTCCGGCGACGTGAGCAACCTGACCTACCAGCTGGTCAAGACCACCTCGATGACCTGCAACGACGCCGCGGTTGCCGCCGGCACTCCGCTGGTGGCCTCCTCCGCGGTCGGCGCCGCCACCGGTGCGGTCACCTTCGAGGTGAACAAGGGCACCACGGCGAACGACGCCGGCGCGACCGCCTTCCTCTGCTTCAAGGTGACCGCCGGCTCGGGCCTGACCCAGGGCCAGACCGGCATCGGCACCTGGCAGTTCCAGGCGACCTCGAAGTAGTTGATCCCCCCGAACCGGCCGGACCGGGCAGCACGCTCGGCCCGGCCGGGACTCGGCGAACCTGGGAGGACCACTCGAATGGCGAGAACCCAAGCCCGGCGGGCTGTCGAGGACGCGCCCGTGCGCGCCCGCGGCGCCAGCCGCTGGCCGGGGTTCCGTGCCGTTCTGGTGGACCTGCTGCTGTGGACGCTGGGCGGTCTCGGCCTGCTGAGCCTCCTCGCTGCGGTCGCCGCCCACCTGTGGGGGTTCTCTATCGTCCTGTTCTCCACCGGCTCAATGGCTCCGACCATCCCCGCCGGCTCCGCAGCCCTGGTCCGGCTCGTGCCGGCGGCAGAGCTGAAGGTTGGGGACGTCACCACCGTGCAGCGGCAGAACGCCCTGCCGATCACGCACCGGATCACCGGGGTGCAGCCGATGGCCGGATCCACGTCGGCCCGGGTGATCACCATGCGAGGGGACGCCAACGACACCGACGACCCGGAGCCCTACGTGGTGTCCGAGGCCAGGGTGGTGGTCGCATCCGTGCCGGGCGTGGCGCGCTACTTCTCCGACCTGCGCGACCCGCGACTGATGGGCCTGCTCACCCTGGTGGCTGGGGGTCTGGTCACCTGGGCGTTCTGGCCCCGCCAGGCGCGAAGGGCGGCCGCCGTGGCGGCGGCGGCCGTCGTCGCAGCCGCTCCGCTGCTGAACGCCACCGAGGCGCGCGCTGACGAGGTGGACCGGCTGGTGGAGGGGCGCCACCTGCTGCTCACGGTCGTGTCGGACGAGGTCGCGATGTCCACCATGGTCCCCGGCCGGCCGGTGCTGTGGCAGGTCGGCATCGCCACCCGCGCCGAGCTGGAGGGTGCGGTGCACATCGGTCTCGGACTGGCTCCAGAGGCCGTGGCGGCGGACGCCATCGACGTCGACGTGCTCGCCTGCCCGCAGCGCTGGGTTGGCCAGGACTGCGCCGGTGCCGCGGAGGCCTGGGTCGTCGACGCCCCGTTGGACCAGGCGTTCGTGCCATTGACCAGGGAGGGCACCAGGGAGTTCGCGACCACCGACGCCGGCACGCCGGTGTGGGTGCAGGTTCGGGCCACTCTGAACCGGCACGAAGCGGACGTGAAGGCGACCCTGCGGCTCGCCGCCTGGGGCGGCGGCGAGCTGGTGAGCGCAGGCTCCGACGGCGGCAACGGAGGCAAGCTCGCCGACACCGGTGCCGGCGGCGTGCTCCAGACCCTGGCCCTGGGGGGGGCCTCAATCGGTACCGGGCTGGTGGTGGCCCGGCTCGCCGGCGGGCGCCGGCGGGACACCGGCCGGGAGGTAGCGCGGTGAGGAGGGGTCTGCGCTACCTCCCGGTGCCCCGCAGGGTCGGCAGCCGGCGGATCGGGCTGCTCGCCGTGGGCCTGGTCGCTGCGCTGAGCCTGGTCTGGCAGCAGCAGGCCACCCTGGCCAGCTACACCGACGCGGAGGTCACCCGGGCGACGTTCACCGCGGCCACCCTTGACCCGATCGCGCCCGAACTGGATGCCACCGCCAGCACCGTCACCGCCGACTGGGCGAGCTCGGAGCCCACCCGGCGCTGGGCCACGCCGCAGTACCAGCTCGAATGGTCCACCACTGGCAGTGGCGCCGGTCAGGTTGCGACCACCGGCACCGGCACCAGCTTCACCCAGGCCGTGGCCGGCGCCAGCCCCACAAGCAAGCCCCTGCAGTTCACCGCCGTGGCGGCGGGTGCCACCCACGCCTGCGGCATCGCTCGCGGAGTGGTCTACTGCTGGGGAACGAGCACTGGCGGCGGTCTCGGCCTCGGCGCCGGCAGCGACTCCACCGTGGCGCGCACGCCCAAGGCCGTCACCGGAGGGGACCTGGCCGGGCGGACGGTCACAGCCATCACCGCCGGCACCGACTTCACCTGCGCCGTCGCAGGCGGCAAGGCTTACTGCTGGGGCAAGAACGACAGCGGCCAGATCGGCATCTCCGGCCAGCCCAACCAGTTCACCCCGCTATCGGTCGCCGGCCTCACCCAGGTGACCAGCATCTCGGCCGGCACGGCGCACGCGTGCGCCGTCACCGGCGGCAAGGCCTACTGCTGGGGCGCCGGCGGCAACGGGCAGCTGGGCGACGGCGGCACCACCTCCCACCATGCTCCGGCGCCGGTGGCGGTCAACGCCAGCAGCGCGCTGCAGGGTCGCACGGTGAGCAGTGTCTCCGCCGGGGGCAACCACTCCTGCGCCGTCGCGGACGGCCGCGCGTTCTGCTGGGGCGCAAACAGCTCAGGCCAGCTCGGCGACGGCACCTCGACCCAGCGCGTCGTGCCGGTGGCGGTGGACACCTCCGCGCACCTGATGGGGCGCGCGGTGTCCGCGATCTCCGCCGGAGGCAACCACTCCTGCGCGGTGGCGGACGGGCGCGCGTTCTGCTGGGGGCTCGGCACCTCCGGCCAGCTCGGCAACGGCGCGGTGGCCACTTCCGCGACGCCGGTACCGGTCAGCGGGCTGGGCACGGGCACCACAGCGGTGGCCAGTGGCCCAGCCGCGAACTGCGCCGTCAACGGCGGGAAGGTCTACTGCTGGGGGGCCGGGGCCAACTACGGGCTCGGCAACGGCGTCACCGGCAACCAGTCCTCGCCGGTGGCGGTGAGCGGCTCGCTCAGCGGGCGCAGCGTGACCACGGTGAGCCTTGGCAGCAGCTTCGGCTGCGCGGGCGGCAACGGCATCCCGGTGGCCTGCTGGGGTCTCGGCGGCAGCTACCAGCTCGGTGACAACGCGACCTCAGCCAACCAGACCCCCGCCGACGTGGTGGCTGGCGGCGGCGCCTGCCCGGAGGGTTCGGTGCGCCTGTCCGACAGCACCTGCTCGCTGGTCCAGGACAGGTCGTACTACTTCCGGCTGCGCTACTCCATCGGCGCCTGGAACGCTCCCTACAGCGCGTGGGTCCAGACCACCACGAGCACCAGGCCGGGCCTGCCCGCCGACGGCACCCCGGTGGCGGGCGGGATCAAGCTCGACTGGGCAGAGGCCAGCGAGCCCGGGAAGTCCTACGTCGAGTACACCGTCGAGCGGCGCACCACGAGCGGTGAGAACGCCCGCACGGTCGCGGTGACGCCGGACACCAGCTGGACCGACCGCGGCGGCTTCGCACCGACCAAGGACTTCACCAAGGTGGCCGCCGGCACCGCACACTCCTGCGGGATCCTCGATGGCAAGCTCTACTGCTGGGGACTCAACGACCAGGGGCAACTCGGCAACGGCAACACCACAGCCCAGGCCCTGCCCGTTGCGGTCATCGGGCTGCCGTCCGGCACGCAGGTAACCGAGGTCACCGCTGGCGGCAAACACACCTGCGCGCTCACCGACGGCCAGGCCCTGTACTGCTGGGGCGACAACACCTCCGGCCAGCTCGGCCTGAACTCAAGCGACAGCAGGCGGCTCGATGCCCAGAAGGTCGCCGACGGCGTCACCGCGGTCTCCGCAGGGGACAAGCACACCTGCGGGGTGACCGCGGGCGACGTCTACTGCTGGGGCGAGAACGAGCGCCAGCAGCTCGGCAACGGGGGCAGCAGCACCACCGACGTCCGCGCCCCGCAGAAGGTCGCCGACTCGGAACGCTGCAACGGGATCCCCTTCTTCGGTGCCTGCCTGGGCAACTGGGTGCCGGTGTTCACCAACGGCACAGTGTCCGACGTGGCCGCCGGCGGCTCCCACAGCTGCGTGGTCAGCGGTGGCGTCGGGTTCTGCTGGGGCCTCGGCTCCAGCGGCCAGCTCGGCAACGACAGCTCCAGCCAGACCTCCTCGGCGGCCAAGGTCAGCAACGGCAGCATGACGAACTCCGGCCTGAGCGCGATCAGCGCGGGTACGGCCCACACCTGCGCGGTCAAGGGTGAGGGGGCCTGGTGCTGGGGTCTCGATTCGTCCGGGCAGCTCGGCAACAGCAGCACCTTGGGTAACACCGACACCCCCGTCCGGGTGGTGACCGCCGGCGGCAACCTCACCGGCGTGACCTCGATCTCGGCCGGCGCCACGCACACCTGCGCCATTGCAGGGGACGCAGCCTTCTGCTGGGGCTCGGCAGCCGACGGGCGCCTGGGCAACGGGGCCACCTCCGGTTCGGCACCCCTCGCTGCGAGGGTCGCGGTGGCCGGTGCCCTGGACGGCGCCGAGGTCGACTCGCTCTCCGCCGGCGGCAGCCACTCCTGCCTCGTCAGCGGTGGGGAGGCGTACTGCTGGGGCTCGTCGGCCAGCGGGAAGCTCGGCATCGGCGGGGCCGAGGACGGCCGCAGCTACGCCTCGCCCCAGGCGACGGCCGGCGACGTGCGCTGCCGCAGCGGCGCGATATCGCTCGGCGACGGCACCTGCTCGTTCGCACCGGGCGAGCGCTACGAGTACCGCGTCACCTTCACCCTCGATGGCACCACGGCCACGACCGGGCCGTGGCGGCAGGCCACGGCCGGCTGAGTCAGCCGGCCAGTGCAGCCGCGGCAGCCGCTGCCGCACGCGGCAGCGCGGCCGTGATCGCCTCCAGCGTCGCGTCGTCGTGCGCCGCGGAGAGGAACCAGGCCTCGTAGGCGGACGGCGGCAGGGCAACGCCTGCGTCCAGCATGGCGTGGAAGAATGCCCGGTACGCCCCGACGTGCTGCCGCTGCGCTGCCGCGTAGTCGACCACCGGGTCGGTAACGCCCCAGAACACGCTGAACAGCGAGCCCGCCTGCTGCAGGCTGTGCGGCACCCCGGCGGCGGCCAGCGCCGCGGCCACCTCGGCGGAGAGCGCGGCAGCGGCGGCATCGACCCGCGCGTAGACGTCGGCGTCGGCCAGCTGCAGCGTTGCGACGCCCGCAGCGGTCGCCAGCGGGTTCCCCGACAGCGTCCCGGCCTGGTACACCGGTCCCACCGGTGCGAGCAGGTCCATCAGTTCTGCGCGCCCGCCGATCGCAGCCAGGGGCATCCCGCCGCCGACCACCTTGCCGAAGGTGAACAGGTCGGCGTCCACCCCGCCCTCGAGGCCCCACCAGCCGGCGGGGGAGACCCGGAAGCCGGTGAGCACCTCGTCGTAGATCAGCAGCGCACCACTGGCGGCGGTGAGCTCCCGCAGGAGCGCGTTGAAGCCCGGCTCGGGTGGCACCACGCCCATGTTGGCCGCAGCCGGCTCGGTGATCACGGCCGCGATCTCCGCACCCCGCTCGGCGAACACCGTCCGGATCGCCTCGGGGTCGTTGTAGGGCACGACCAGCGTCTGCGCCGTGGCCGCAGCCGGCACTCCGGCTGAGCCGGGCAGCCCCGCGGTGAGCACGCCAGAGCCCGCCGCGGCGAGCAGGGCGTCGGAATGCCCGTGGTAGCAGCCAGCGAACTTCACCAGGAGGTCCCTGCCGGTGGCTCCCCGGGCCAGCCGGACCGCCGTCATGCATGCCTCGGTGCCGGTGGAGACCAGGCGCACCTTCTCCGCCAGCGGCACCCGGGCGCGCACCAGTTCGGCGAGCTCGGCCTCTGCCGGGGTGGGCGCGCCGAACGACAGTCCGCGGGCGGCGGCTGCCTGTACCGCTGCCACCACCTCGGGGTGGGCGTGACCGAGCAGGGCCGGGCCCCACGACCCGACGAGGTCGAGGTACTCCCTGCCGTCCACGTCGTAGAGCCGCGCGCCATCGGCGCGACTGATGAAGACCGGCGTGCCGCCCACCGACCCGAACGCCCGCACGGGCGAGGAGACACCGCCGGGGATGACCGCACGGGCGCGGTCGAAGGCCACGTCGTTGCCACTCATCGCAGCCACCCCGCGAGCTCGAGGGCGGCGTAGGTGAGCACGATGCCCGCACCTGCGCGGACGATGGAGGTGGCAGCCTCGGTGAGGGCTGCCCTGCGGTCGATCCAGCCCCGCTCCGCCGCCGCAGCGATCATGGCGTACTCCCCGGACACCTGGTAGGCGGCCACCGGCACGCGGGCCGCCGCGGCCACGTCAGCCACCACGTCAAGGTAGTGCCCGGCGGGCTTCACCATCACCAGGTCGGCCCCCTCCGCCTCGTCGAGGGCGGCTTCCAGCAGCCCTTCGCGCCGGTTCGCCGGGTCCTGCTGGTAGCCGCGCCGATCGCCGGTCAGCGTCGAGCCGACCGCCTCCCGGAACGGCCCGTAGAACGCCGAGGCGTACTTCGCGGCGTAGGCCAGGATGCCGACGCCGGAGAACCCGGCCGCGTCCAGCCCGGCCCGGATCGCCGCCACCTGGCCGTCCATCATTCCCGACGGTGAGACGAAGTGCGCGCCGGCCCGGGCCTGGGATACCGCCTGGCGAACGTAGAGCTCAACGGTGGCGTCGTTGTCCACTGCGCCAGCCGCGTCCAGGACGCCGCAGTGGCCGTGGTCGGTGAACTCGTCCAGGCAGGTGTCCGCAAACACCGGCAGGTCGTCGCCCACCTCATCCCGGACGGCTGTGATCGACCGGTTGAGGATGCCGTCCCCTGCGTAGCCCGCCGAGCCGGTGGCGTCCTTGTCGTCGGGGTCCGGCACGCCGAACAGCATGATGCCGCCGAGGCCGGCGGCGACCGCGCGGTCGGCCTCGGCCCGCACCGAGTCGAGGGTGTGCTGCACGACGCCGGGCAGTGAGCCGATCGGCCGCGGTTCGGCGAGGCCATCCGCCACGAACACCGGCAGCACGAGTTGCGCCGGCTGCACCCTGGTCTCTGCGACGAGCCGCCGGATCGCGGGGTTGCTCCGCAGCCGCCGCGGTCGCCTGGTCAGCACTGTCATCCGCCACTCCTCTGGTTCTCCGGCCGGCCGGCCACCGTCGGGGCGAGGTCCCCGGACCGGCACGGGCGTCCCGCCATTGTGTCCCATCCGGGCGAGCAGACACGCCTGGGCCGGGCATTGCGGGAACTCCGCGCGAAGCCGGCCGTTTGGTGGGATGATCGAAGGGCCGCGGGACCTGCGGAAGCCGGTGCGAATCCGGTGCGGACGGGCCACTGTGTACCCCTGCGGGGGAAGCCAGACACGCAACCCACGGCGTTTCCTTTGGGCCACGATCCTGGAGAGGGAACCCAATGTCGGTCAGTTCCGCCACGACCCCCGCAGCGGTCGTGCACCACCCACCACCTGTCTCGGTCTCGGTCTCCGGGCTGTGCGTCGGCTACGGCGACGCTCCTGTCCTGGCCGGTGCCGACCTCGACGTCAGGGCCGGCAGCCGAACCGTGCTGCTCGGCGCGAACGGCTCGGGCAAGACCACGCTGCTGCGCTGCCTTGCCGGTGACCGGCAGCCCGATGCCGGCCGGGTAGCGGTCGGTGGCCGGCGCCTGGACTACTCGAACGACGGGCTGCGGGCCCACCAACGGCTGGTGCGGCTCGTCGGCGACCAGCCGGTCGATCGTGACCGCGAGGTCTTCGAAGAGGTGGCGGCCGGCCCGGCCGAACTCGGGCTCCCGGCGGGCGAGGTGCGCGATCGGGTGGACGAGGCGCTCGAACTGCTGTCGCTGCACCGGCTGGCCTCCCGGGTGGTCGGCGAGCTCTCCCAAGGCGAACGCAAGCGGGTGGCCCTCGCCGGCGTTGTGGCCAGCCGGCCGGCCGTGGTGCTGCTGGACGAGCCCACCGAGGGCCTGGACGCGCGCGGCCGGAGCGAGCTGCTCGCAGCGCTCAGCGTGCTGGCTGAGGAGTCGGTGACGTTGGTGGTGGCCACCCATGACCCCGACCTCGCCCTCTCCTGGGCTGAGTCGCTCGCTGTGATAGCCGGGCGCACGATCCGCCACGGGGAGCCGGCGGCGCTGCTGGCCGACTCCCGCCTGCTCAACTCCAGCGGCCTGCGCAAGCCGATGGTGGCGAGGGTGCTGTCGGGGCTGGGGGAGAGCGCGGAGGGCGTGCACGACGTGCTCGGCCTGGTGGGTCGGCTGGGTGACCTGCTGGACGCCCAGTCGCGGGCGACCGGCTGAGCGCGCCACGCCAGGTGAGAGACTGGCGGCATGCCGAACCTGCGTGACATCGAGTGCTTCCTCACTGACATGGACGGGGTGCTCGTGCACGACGAGCAGCCGGTGCCCGGTGCCGTCGAGCTGCTGGAGCGCTGGGTGGACACCTCCCGGCGTTTCCTCGTGCTGACGAACAACTCCACCTACACCCCTCGAGACCTCGCGGCCCGGCTGGCGCGCTCCGGCCTGCCGGTGCCGGAGCAGAACCTGTGGACCTCCGCCATGGCCACCGGTGCGTTCCTCAAGGGCCAGCCGGGGGAGAAGACCGCCTTCGTCATCGGCGAAGCGGGGCTCACCACGGCGCTGCACGACGCCGGTTTCGTGATGACCGAGACCGACCCGGCCTACGTCGTGCTCGGCGAGACGCGCAACTACTCCTTCGAAGCCATCACCAACGCCATCCGGCTGATCAACGCCGGAGCCCGGTTCATCGTCACCAACCCCGACACCACCGGGCCGTCGCCCACCGGGTTGCTGCCGGCCACCGGCGCGGTGGCTGCGATGGTGACCGCAGCAACCAACCGCCGCCCCTACGTCGTCGGCAAGCCCAATCCCATGATGTTCCGCTCGGCCATGAACCGGATCGAAGCCCACTCGGAGACGACGGCGATGATCGGCGACCGCATGGACACAGACATCGTGGCCGGCATGGAGGCCGGGCTGCTCACGCTGCTGGTGCTGTCGGGGGTGACCAGCAGGGAGCAGATCGAACTCTTCCCCTACCGGCCCGACCTCGTGCTGGAGTCGGTGGCCGACCTGGTGCCGCTGCTCTGAGTCCTCAGCCCCGGCAACCGCAACCGGCGATCACGGCTGCCTCCCGGTCCAGCCAGTCGTAGACGCGGTAGTAGCTGCTGGCCTGGTTGCCGAGCACTGTGAACACCAGCCGGGCGCCGTCGCGGGTGGTGACGTAGCCCGTGAGCCCGGCCAGCCCGCTGAGCGTGCCCGTCTTGGCGTGGACCACCTTGCGGCCGGCCCGCTCGGACTTGTCGTCGAACCGGTTCTTCAGGGTGCCGCTCACCCCGGCCACCGGCAGGCCGTCGACGACGGTGGTGAACTTCTGGTCGGCCAGGGCCAGCCGGATCGCCCCGGCGAGGTTCCGGGGGGTGAGCTTGCTGCCCGGGGCGAGCCCGCTGCCGTCCAGCACCTTCTGCCCGCTCGTCCACAGCCCGCGGCTGGCCAGCCACGCCTTGAGGTTCGCAGCCGCCGCGGTGAAGCTGCCGGCGCGGCCGTTGGCGATCGCTGCGTGCCGGGACAGCGTCTCCGCCGCCACGTTGTCGCTGACCAGCAGCGTGCGACGCACGATCCTGGCCACTGACGTTGACTCGACCCGGGCCAGCTCGGTGCCGCCGGACCCGGCCCGTCCGAACGCCACGGAGCTCACCTTGATCCCGGCAGCCTTCAACCGCTTGGCGAACGCCAGCGCCGCCGTGCGCGGGGGGTTGCTGGCAGCCCGGCCGTTGCTCAGTTTGCCCGAGTTGATCTCGAGGGCCGCGACCCTCGCCTCCCAGCCCTTCCAGCGCGCTTTCCAGTACGGGCTGAAGGTGGGACCGCTGAACAGGGTTGGGTCGTAGCGCAGGGCGACCCGCTTGAGCTTGGCCGCCTTGAGACTGGCCACGGTCGCCTTGGCCAGCGCCTGCAGCGAAGCCTTCTTGTAGGTGGAGCTGGAAGCCTTGTCGGTCAGCAGCGGGTCACCCCCGCCGACCAGCACCACGCGGCCGTCACCGGTGTGGACGGTGCGGGTGACGAACCGCCGGGCGGCGTCCAGGCTGTCCAGCGCGGCCATGGTGGTGACCACCTTGATCGTGGACGCAGGGGTCAGAGGGGTGTCCGCGGACCGCCCGGCCAGCACCTGGCCGTCTGTCGTGGTGACGATCACGCCCACCTTGCCGATGCCCTTGGTGGAGACCTTCTTCAGCTTCGCGGAGAGGATCGCCGGATCGGGCAGGAGCGCTGCCGGAGCGCTCGGCACCACCTCTGCCGGCACGATGGCGACCGACGGTGGCACCGGTCCGACCAGGACGGCGATCGCGACCGGAGCGGCCACCAGGCCGGCCAGCCAGCGGCGGGAGGAGGAGAATGGAGCCTTGGGGTGGGGGAAGTCCATGGCGCAACAGCATTCCAGAGCGCGGGCCTGAGGTCACCGTCAGGACGGCGTCGACTTGTCCGGCGAACCGCAGACTCTAGGTCCAGGGTTGAGACTGGTCGGCCGGCAGTGCTGCGAGCAGTGCTTCCAGCAGGCCGCCGGCGTCCGGGGTGGCGGCCACAGCCAGGACCCGCAGGCCGAGTTCCCGGCAGCGGGCCGCCGAGGGCTCGCCGATGCACACCACGCCTGGCCCGGGCAGGCCGCAGCCCGCAACGGCCGCTTCGGCGATCGAGCCGGCTGTGACCAGGAAGGCGTCGATCCCGCCGGAGTGCCACCGCGCAACGACGTCCGCCGGCACTTCCTCCCCGACGGTGCGGTAGACCGCGACCCGGTGGACTTCCCACCCCTTCGCCGCCAGGCCTACCGCCGGGTCAGCAGAGGCGCGCTCCGCACCGGGCAGCAGCACCCGGCCCGGGCCGGCGGGGAAGGCCTCAACCAGAGCGCGGCCGCCACCCGGTGACGCGATCAGATCCACCTCGACGCCGGCTGCGGTCAGCGCTGCAGCCGTTGCCGGTCCGACCGCTGCCACCCTTGCGCCGGCCGGCCGGTGCGCGGCGAGGTCGAGCCCGCCCTCCACCAGGGCCCGCAGGGTCGCTGCGGAGCTGACCACCACCCAGTCCCAGGGCTGGCCGAGCGCCGCCTGCAGCGGCCCCGGTGGCAGTGCCACCTGGCGGGTGAAGGCCGTCCGGACCAGTTCGGCGCCGCTGGTGGCCAGGGTTTCGGCCAGGCCCGCAGGCAGCCGGTCGGGCACCAGGATGGTTCGCCCGGCCAGCGGCCGGGGTTTGCTCGCGCCCAGGTCCACCAGGGCGCCCGCGCCGGCTGCCAGCAGGCTGGCGGCCACCTCCGCGCCGAGGCTGGCGGCCATGGCGGGGTCCTGCCCGCATGCGCTCGCTGTGGCAGTGAGGCGCCGGCTGCCGTCGGTGGCGACCACGGCTGCGTGCAGCACGAGCCCGTCCTCGGTCGGTTCCGCGAGCGCGGCCACCGGTGCGGCACAGCCGGCTTGCAGGCCGGCCAGGACCGCCCGCTCGGCCAGCGCTGCGCACCGGCTGGTTGCGTGGTCGATGCGGGCGAGCGCAGCGCGCAGTCCTGCGGGCGCGTCCGCGGCGCACTCGACGGCGAGGGCGCCCTGGGCCGGCGCCGGCAGGAAGTCCGGCGCGGTGAGCAGTTCGGTGATCCGGTCGGCCAACCCGAGGCGGCGCAGCCCGGCAGCGGCCAGCACCACGGCGTCCAGGTCTTCACCGGCCCGGCGCAGCCTGGTTTCGACGTTGCCCCGCAGGTCGACGACCCGCAGGTCGGGACGCAGGGCGAGCAGCTGGGCCGCGCGCCGCGGCGAGCCGGTGCCGACGCGCGCTCCGGCGGGCAGGTCGGCCAGGCCGAGTCCGGCCGGGTTGCACAGCGCGTCGGCCGGGTCTTCCCGGAGCGGCACCGCTGCCAGCACCAGGCCGTGGGCCGGTGCTGTGGGCAGGTCCTTGAACGAGTGCACGGCGAGGTCGGCGTCGCCGGCGAGCACTGCCGCCCGGACGGCGCCGACGAACACTCCCGTCCCGCCCAGGCTGGACAGGGGGGCCGAGCTCACGTCGCCCTTGGTGGTCACCCGGACCAATTCGACGTCGTGGCCCTGCGCGCGGAGCTGGTCGGCGACCCGGTCGGACTGGGTCCAGGCCAGCGCTGAGCCCCGGGTGGCCAGCCGGAGCCTCACCGCACCGGCTCCCTCGCGGTGCCCGGTGCCACCGGCGCGGAACTCCTCGGGTTCGCGCAGCAGCCGCCGAAGCAGTACTGGCCGGGCCCGGCAGCGGGGGAGCCTTCGCGCAGCTCGGCGGCGATGCGGCCGGCGAGATCAGCGACGAACGCGGGGTGCGTGCCGACGGTGGGGGTGCGCACCAGCCGCAGACCCAGCCCGTCCGCGGTTTCCCGCGCCTGGGTGTCGAGGTCCCAGATGACCTCGACGTGGTCGGAGAGGAAGCCGATCGGCACCAGCACGACGTCGGTCGCGCCCGCACCGGCAAGTTCGGCGAGGGCGTCATTCACGTCGGGTTCCAGCCACGGCACCGACGGCGGTCCGCTGCGGGACTGGAACACCAGCTCCCACGGCTTCTGCACCCCGGTGGCTGCCGCGATGCCGTCCACGACCCGCTGGGCCACCCAACGGTGCTGGGCCACGTAGGCGCCGCCGTCCGGCCCGGCTGAGGCGGCCATCACCTCCGGGATCGAATGGGTGGTGAACAGCAGGCGGGTGCTGTCCTCGGCCAGGTCGAGGTCGGGCGGGAGGCTGTCGAGCAGCAGTTCCGTGATCGCACCGGTGAACCCCGGCAGGTCGAAGAACGGTGGCAGCTTGAGCACCTCCAGCTCCAGGCCGGCCGCGAGCGCAAGGCCCACGTCCTCCCGGTACTGGCGGCAACTGGAGTAGCCGGAGTAGGCGGCAGTGGCCACGGCCAGCAGCCGGTGGTGCCCCCGTCCGGCGAGGCCGGCCAGCACGTCCGGGACGAAGGGTGCGGAGTTCCGGTTGGCCAGCACGGCATCGAGGTTGATGCCGGCTTCGGCGAGGGCAGCGGTGAGCGCGCCGAGCAGTGCCCGGTTCTGCTGGTTGATCGGGCTGGCTCCGCCGAGGGTGAAGTAGTGCTGGCCCACCTCCACCAGGCGTTCCGGCGGGATGCCGCGGCCGGCGGTCACCCGCTCCAGGAACGGCACGACCTCTGCTTCGGCCTCAGGCCCACCGAAACCCAGGAGGACCCAGGCGTCGTACTTCAAGGTAGTACCCGTCACCGCAGCACCCGGGGCAGGTCGGCGGTCTCGACGCGGTGGCCGGTGAAGAAGGGCACCTCGAGCCGCACGTGCCGGCGGGCGCCCGAGCCGCGCAGGTGCCGCATCAGGTCCACGAGGTCGGTCAGTTCGGCAGCCTCGAGGGCCAGCAGCCACTCGTAGTCACCCAGCGCGAAGGCCGCAACGGTGTTGCTCGCAACCTGGGGGAAGTCGCGGCCCATCCCGCCGTGCTCCGCCAGCAGGGCCCGACGCTCCTGCTCCGGCAGCAGGTACCACTCGTAGGAGCGGACGAACGGGTAGACGGTCAGCCACTCCCTTGGCTCTACCCCCAGCAGGAAGGCCGGCGCGTGCTCGCGGCTGAACTCAGCCTGGCGGTGCACCCCGAAGGCGGACCAGACCAGCTCGACCGCGTCGGCGAAGGCTTCCCGCTGGAACAGCCGCAGTGCCTCCTGCAGGTCGGAGGCGGAGCGGCCGTGCAGCCAGACCAGCAGGTCGGCGTCGGCCGGCATGCCGTGGACGTCGTACAGGCCGCGGGTGGTCACACCGCTGGCAGCGAGCCGGGTGACCAGCTCGGAGGTGGCCTCAGCCACCTGCTCCGGTGCCGGCTCCCGCCTGGCGAAGACGGCGTAGCAGGTGTAGTGGACCTCGACAGCTGGCTCGTTCTGGCTCATGGAGCGACCCTATCCGCGACGGCGGCGAGCGCGAGCCGGGCCTGCTGCCTGCCGTCCGAGACGCAGTCCGGGATGCCGACGCCGTGCAGGGCCGAGCCGGCCAGCCGCCAGCCGGGCAGGTGCGCGAGCCCGGCCTCCGCGGCCGCGACGCGGGCCAGGTGCCCCACGGTGTACTTCGGCATCATCGACGGCCAGCGGGCCACGCGGGTGAGCACCGGGCCGCTCCTCACGCCGAGGACCCCGCCGACATGTTCGCTCACCCTCGCCAGCAGCTCGTCCGCCGGCGCAGCTGCCACCGGGCCGAGTCGTTCGGGGACGAAGGCGCGGATCAGGACCACGTCGTCCGGGGCGCGCCCGGCCCACTTGGCAGAACTCACCGTGGTTCCGCTGATCGGGGCGGGGTCGGCCTCCAGCCAGCCGTGGGTCTCCAGAGGTCGCGGCAGGGCGGAGGTCGGGTAGGCGAGGGTGACCACGGTGGAGCTGGCCAGCGGCACCTGGCCGAGTGCGCGCGCCGACTCCGGTGCCGGCCCTGCGAGCAGCTTCGCCGAGCCGGTGGCGCCGCCGGCCAGCACGACGGCGTCCACGGCTTCGACCGTGCCGTCCGAGAGGCTCACCCGGGTGCCGCCGCCGGCCAGGGCGACCAGCCCGGTGACTGTGGTGCCGAGCCGCAGGTCGGCGCCGGCCGCGGCCAGGCGTGCTCCCAGGGCGTCGGTCAGGCTGCCGAGCCCGTGGCGCAGGGTCCGGAACGGCGATCCGGGCCCGCGGCCGCTGCTGCTGCGGGCCCGCCGGCCCTGCGCGAGGGCGGCAAGGATGAGGCTGCGGTGGGCGGCCTCGTCGCTGCGCAGTGAGGGCAGCACGGCGTCAAGGCTCAGCTCGTCCACGCCGGCTCCGTAGATGCCGCCCACCATGGGGTCGGCGAAGCGGCGGACGACCCCGTCGCCGAGCCGGGCGCGCAGGAAGGCGCCGATGGCGACGTCCTGGCCCGCGGCCAGCCGCCGGGGCAGCACCAGGTCGAGCCCGGCCCGCAGCTTGTCGGCCGGGGAGAGGATGCCGGTGGTGACGAAGGGGCCGAGCCGGTTCGGCAGCACCATGCCCATCCCGGCAGGCAGCGGGCGAAGCCGCCCGCGGGCGCGGAGGAAGACGCTGCGCCGGCCGCTGGTTGCGATCACCTGATCGCCCAGGCCCAGCTCCTGCGCGAGTTGCAGCGCAGCGGGCCGGTAGCTGACGAAGGAGTCGGGGCCGTGCTCGATCAGCAGCCCGTCCACGGTTTCGGTGTGCAGCTTGCCGCCGAGGCGGTCGGCAGACTCCACCAGCAGGACGTCCGCAGCGAGCGCGCTCACGGCCTCCCAGGCTGCGGCCAGGCCCGTGATGCCACCGCCGACTACCAGCAGCCTCACTTGCCGGGCTTCGGCTGGTACGGGCAAAGCGGGTCGGACTCCAGCGGGTCACCGGTCCACGCGAAGGCCCGGGCCCGTGAGCCGCCGCACCAGTCGTGGAACTCGCAGATCCCGCAGCGGCCCTTGAACTGGTCGGGGTCGCGCAGCGACCGCATCAGGGGCGACTCCCGGTACAGCTCGACCAGCGAGCGCTCCTTGACGTTGCCGACGTCGACCGGGAGGAAGCCGGACGGGTTGACGTCGCCGCGGTTGGAGATGAACACGATGCCGTTGCCGTCACGGATCCCGAAGGCCCGCGACATCGGCAGCGCCTCCATCTCCGCCCTGGTCTTCCCGGCGCGCAGCAGGGGAGTGGCCAGCAGCCGCCGGAAATGCATGGCCTCTGTGGTCTTGACGCGGAAGGGCGCGTCCCGGTTGACGCCGGCAGCCCACAGCAGCCAACGTTCCGCCTCGCCCGGCGAGAGCTCCTGCAACTGCGCTCCCCGGCCGATCGAGATCAGGAAGAACAGGCTCCACTGCATCAGGGTGTGGCGGCTGAGCAGCTCGTACACAGCCGGCAGGTCGGCTGCGGTGCTCGAGGTCACCAGGGTGTTGACCTGCACCGGCAGGCCCACCTCGGCCGCGGTGTCGAGCGCAGCGAGCGTGGCGTCGAAGGTGCCCGGCACCATCCGCACCCCGTCGTGGTACTCCGCGGTCGAGCCGTCGAGGGAGAGCGAGATCGCCTGGATGCCGGCGGCCTTCATCCACCTGATCCGCTCGGTGGTGAGCAGCGGGGTGACCGCAGGCGCGAGGGAGACCCCGATGCCGCGCTGCTGCGCCTCCCGCACCAGCAGCTCGAGGTCGGCGCGGCGGAGCGGGTCGCCGCCGGTCATCACAACGTGGGGCAACGGCTCGCCCGGCCCCCCGAAGCCGACCAGCTGGTCGAGCACCGCGATCGCCTGCCCCGTGGTGAGCTCGTCCGCAGCCGGGTCGGGCATGGCAGTGGCGCGGCAGTGGCGGCAGGCGAGGCCGCAGGCGTTGGTCAGTTCCCAGTAGACGATCATGGGCGCCCGGTCGTAGGCCCAGCCGTCCGGTTTCACCGAGCCGATGCCGTGCTGGGCGGCCGCGCGGACGGTGGCGGGGTGGGGCATCTTCACTTCTCCTGCGGTGGGATCGAGTGCACCAGCTCGACCAGCCTGGTGAGGACGTCGGGATCAGTGTCCGGCGGGACGCCGTGGCCAAGGTTGAAGACGTGGCCGGGAACGGCCGCCCCACGGCTGACCACGTCCCGGGCGGCACGCTCGAGGGTTGGCCAGTCAGCCGCCAGCAGTGCCGGGTCGAGGTTGCCCTGCAGGGGCACAGCTCCGCCGAGGAGCGCACTGGCCTCGTCCAGGCCGATGTCGGTGGCCACCCCGATCACGTCCGCCCCTGCAGCGAGCATCGCCGGCAGCAGGTCGCGCGTGCCGGTGCCGAAGTGCACGCGGGGCAGCCCCAGGTCGGCCACGGCAGCGAACACGGCGGCCGAGTGCGGCGCGACGGCGGTGGCGTACTCGGCCGGGGACAGCCGTCCGGCCCAGGAGTCGAAGAGCTGGAGCGCCGCGGCCCCCGCTCCGGCCTGGGCCCGGAGGAAGGCGGCGGTGAGGCCCGCCACCCAGCCCAGCAGCCGGTCGAACACGGCCGGCTCGGTGGCCAGCAGGGCCCGGGTTGCCGGCAGGCTGCGGTTGGGCCGTCCCTCAACCAGGTAGGAGGCCAGGGTGAACGGTGCGCCGGCGAAGCCGATCAACGGCACCTCGCCCAGCATCGACACGGTGAGCGCAACGCCGTCCCGCACCGGCGCCAGGGCTGCCGGGTCGAGTTCGGGCAGGCGGGCGAGGTCGGCGGCGGTCCGCACCGGCTGGTCGATCACGGGCCCCACGCCCGGCACGATCTCCACCCCGATGCCGGCCAGCCGCAGCGGCACGACGATGTCGGAGAAGAAGATGGCCGCGTCCACGTCGTGCCGCCGTACCGGCTGCACGGTGATCTCCGCCGCGAGTTCCGGGTCGAGGCACGCGCCGAGCATCGTGGTGCCCTCGCGGATCGCCCGGTACTCCGGCAACGAGCGCCCCGCCTGGCGCATGAACCACACTGGGCGGCGCGTCACGGCCTCGCCGCGGTAGGCGGCGAGCAGCGGCGGCACCGGCCGCGAGGCGCTCACGCGTCGGCCTCGACGTCGATGCCGAACAGCGTGCGCAGCGCCCGCTGGTAGTCGGCCAGCCCGCCGGTGCGGGCCAGTTCGGCAGCCCGCAGGGACGGGGTGTGCAGCAGCGCGTTGGACACCCGCCGCAACGAGCGGGCAACGGCGGCTGCGGTTTCGGCGTCGTAGCGCCGGGCTGCGGCTTCGATCTCCCGCTCGATGAACTGGCTGACGTGGGTGCGGATCGCGGTCACTGCCGGTGTGGCCGCCCGGCCCCGCTCGAGGTGCAGGTAGGTGTCCACGCCGCGGGCGACCAGGTCCCGCGCGGCCAGCACGGCTGCGGCCTGCTGCGTCGGGGCGTGGGCACCGATCTCCTCCAGGTCGATCAGGTCCACGCTCAGCAGCGCGCTCGCATCAGCCGCCACGTCGCCCGCGAGGGACAGGTCGAGCACGGGCAGCAGGGCCGGGTTGTCGGCCCTGGCCTCGGCCAGCTGCGCGGCGGTCAGCACCGGGAGGCCGCCGGGGCGCTCGCCGCCGCTGCAGGTGACCAGCAGGTCGGTGGTTGCGATGGCATCGGCCAGGCCGGTGCCGAAAACGGCGGTAACGGGGTGGGTGGCTGCGAACAGCTCGGCCCTGCCGGTGGGCGAGTACGTGGACAACGCGGTGCAACCGAGCCGGAGCAGGGCCGCCACCACCACGCGCGCGTAGCTGCCGGTACCGATGATCAGCGCGCTGCGTCCGGCGAGCGGGAAGTGCCGCTGCTCCACCAGACCGAGGCCGACGGTGGCGATCGAGCGCCCGGCCGCGCCCAGGTCGGTGTCGGTGCTGACCGCCTTGCCGGTGGTCAGGGCTGCGTGGAAGAGCCGGTGCAGGCTGGCGCTCGCCCGGTCGCCGGAACGGGCCAGCGCCTCCCGGACCTGGCCGATGATCTCGGCCTCGCCGATCACCATCGAGTCCAGCCCGGCGGCAACCTCGAGCAGGTGCTGCACGGCCGCCTCACCCGGGTACACCTCGAACTGGTCGACCAGGACCCGGTCGGCCGGCTCGAGGGCCGAGCGGGCAGCGTCCAGCACAGCCTCCAGCCCCTGGTGGAACGCCTCGGCGTCGAAGTAGATCTCGAACCGGTTGCAGGTGCTGAGCAGCACGTGTCCGGAAAGGGTCGGACAACCGTCCATGCCCGCGACGATGGCCTCGGCCACCTGGCTCAGTCGGGCCAGTTCGTCCAGCGGCACCAGGTGGTGGCTGATCCCTACCGCGGCTACTGGCACGTCCAGCATGCTAACCCAACCGGGCGGCGCCAAGCTGGAATATTCATTCCGAATGCGGCATAGTCATTCCTATGACGTTCAAGGTTGCGGTGGCTGGCGCCACCGGCTACGCCGGCGGTGAACTGCTTCGGCTGCTGCTGTCCCACCCGGAAGTGGAGGTGGGCGCCCTGACCGCCGGGAGCAACGCCGGAACCGTCCTCGCCGCGCACCACCCCCACCTGCAGCCACTCGCCGGGCGGCTGGTCACCGAAACCACCCCGGCGAACCTCTCCGGGCACGACGTGGTCTTCCTCGCGCTGCCGCACGGTACGTCCGCGCAGCTCGCAGCGGAACTGGGCCCGGACGTGCTCGTGGTGGATGCCGGCGCTGACCACCGCCTCGCCGACGCCGGCCAGTGGCGCCGGTTCTACGGCAGCGAGCACGCCGGCACCTGGCCGTACGGGCTGCCCGAGCTGCCCGGCCAGCGCGAGTTGCTGGCCGGAGCCAGGCGGATCGCCGTGCCGGGGTGCTACCCGACGGCGGTGACCCTTGCGCTGCTGCCGGCCGTGACCGGCGGCCTGGTCAGTTGCTCCGACGTCGTGGCCGTGGCCGCCAGCGGCACCTCAGGCGCCGGGCGGTCACTCAAGCCCGACCTGCTGGGTTCGGAGGTGATGGGCTCGGTCAGTGCCTACGGCGTGGGCGGGGTGCACCGCCACGTCCCGGAGATCCTGCAGAACCTCACCCTCCTGGGTGCGCGGGAGCCACGGCTCTCCTTCACCCCGGTGCTCGTGCCGATGTCGCGGGGGATCCTCGCCACCGTGACGGCCCCGCTCGTCGGGCGGATGCCCGTCGACGTGGTCCGTGCGACCTACGCCGCGGCCTACGGGGCCGAACCCTTCGTCCAGCTGCTGGGGGAGGGCTCGTGGCCGCGGACGAAGTCCGTGGTGGGCAGCAACGCCGTCCACGTGCAGGTGGCGGTGGACCCCGACGCGGGCCGGCTGGTGGCGGTGGCAGCGATCGACAACCTCACCAAGGGGACGGCCGGCGGCGCGATCCAGTCGATGAACCTCGCCCTCGGGCTGCCGGAGATTCTCGGCCTGACCACGATCGGAGTAGCCCCATGAGTGTCACCAAGCCGTCCGGCTTCACCGCTGCCGGCGTCATCGCCGGCCTGAAGGCCTCCGGCCGCCCGGACCTCGCCCTGGTGGTCAACGCCGGGCCCGACGCGCACGCCGCGGCGGTGTTCACCACCAACCGGTTCACCGCGGCGCCGGTCAAGTGGAGCCGGCAGGCCGTGGCGGACGGCCGCCTCGCAGCGGTGGTGCTGAACTCCGGCGGGGCCAACGCCTGCACGGGCACGGCGGGGTTCGATGACGCCAGGCAGATGGCGGAGTGGGCAGCTGCCGAGGTCGGGTGCGCCGCCCAGGACGTCGCGGTCTGCTCCACCGGCCTAATCGGGGTGCGCCTGCCGATGGACAAGGTGCTGACCGGCATCGAGCTGGCCGCCCAGGACCTGTCCACCTCCGGCGGGCCGAGCGCCGCTGAGGCGATCCTCACCACGGACAAGGTGGTGAAGGAGGCCAGCCACACCTCGCCGGAGGGGTGGAGCATCGGCGGCATGGCGAAGGGCGCCGGAATGCTGGCCCCGGCCCTCGCCACGATGCTGGTGGTGCTCACGACCGACGCCGTCGTCACGGCTGACCAGCTGGACGCCGCGCTGCGGGTGGCCACGGGCTTCACCTTCGACCGCGTCGACTCCGACGGCTGCATGTCGACCAACGACACTGTGCTGCTGCTCGCTTCCGGGGCGTCCGGCGTCACCCCGGCCGAGGCGGAGTTCTCCGAGGCCCTCACCGGGGTCTGCGCAGACCTGGCCAGGCAGTTGCTGGCCGACGCCGAGGGCTCCGCCCACGACATCGAGGTGCGGGTGGAGGGCGCTGCGTCGGAGGCGGACGCACTGGCGGTCGGCCGGGCGATCGCCCGCAGCAACCTGTTCAAGTGCGCGGTGTTCGGCAACGACCCGAACTGGGGGCGGGTGCTGGCGGCGGCCGGCACGGTCCCGGCCGACTACGACCCCGAGCTGGTCGATGTCGCGTTCAACGGCGTGCTGGTGTTCGCCGGCGGCCAGCTGGGCGCCGACCGCTCGGAGGTCGACCTGACCGCGGGCCGGGAGGTGCTCGTCGAGGTGCACCTGCACGCCGGGGAGGCCTCGGCGGCCATCCTCACCAACGACCTCACCTATGACTACGTGAAAGAGAACGCGGAGTACTCCACATGATCGAAGCAGTCGACAAGGCAGCGATCCTGATCGAGGCGCTGCCGTGGCTGGAGAGCTACGTCGGCCAGACCATGGTGATCAAGTACGGCGGCAACGCCATGGTCGACGACTACCTCAAGCGCGCCTTCGCCCAGGACATCGTGTTCCTGCGCACCGTCGGGGTGAAGCCGGTCGTGGTGCACGGCGGCGGCCCCCAGATCTCGGCGATGCTGCAGCGGCTCGGCATCGACAGCGAGTTCCGTGGTGGGCTCCGGGTCACCACCCCCGAGGCCATGGACGTGGTGCGCATGGTGCTGATGGGCCAGGTGAACCGGGAACTCGTCGGGCTGCTGAACGCCCACGGGCCACTCGCCGTTGGCCTCTCTGGTGAGGACGCCGGCTTGCTGACCGCCGAGCGCAAGGGCCTCGAGCTGGACGGGGAGGAGATCGACCTCGGCCTGGTGGGGGAGGTCGCCGAGGTGAACCCCCAGGCCGTGCTCGACCTCATCGGGGCCGGACGGATCCCGGTGGTGGCCACTGTCGCTCCCGACGAGGACGGCCAGGTGCACAACGTCAACGCGGACACCGCAGCCGGGGCGATCGCAGCGGCGCTGGGCGCGGAGCGGCTCGTCGTGCTGACCGACGTGCCGGGGCTGTACGCGGACTGGCCGAACTCCACGGAGGTGGTCACCGAGATCCGCGCGGCGGAGCTGGAAGCGCTGCTGCCATCGCTGGCGTCGGGGATGATCCCCAAGATGGAGGCGTGCCTGGCGGCGGTGCGCGCCGGGGTGCCGAAGGCGACCGTGATCGACGGCAGGGTCGCGCACTCGCTGCTGCTGGAGGTCTTCACCGACCAGGGCGTGGGCACGATGGTGCTGCGCGACCGGGCGGAGGCTGGCCGATGACCGTGAGCCACGCCGGCGGGCAGGCCGACCTCACCGCCCGGTACAGCCGGGCGCTGATGAACACCTTCGGCCCGCCGAAGCGCGTGTTCGTGCGCGGCGAGGGGGTGCACCTCTGGGACGCGGACGGGAACCGCTACCTCGACCTGCTGGCCGGGCTCGCAGTGAACTCGCTCGGCCACGCCCACCCCCAGGTGCTCGGCGCGATCTCCGCCCAGCTGGCCACGCTGGGCCACGTCTCGAACTTCTTCGCCACCCCGACCCAGATCGCGCTGGCCGAGCGGCTGGCCGGGTTCGTCACGGCGAACTCGCCCGGGCTGGAGGCCAGGGTCTTCTTCACCAACTCAGGGACCGAGGCGAACGAGGCCGGCTTCAAGCTCACCCGACGCACCGGCAGGAAGCGGCTGGTGGCGATGACCGGGGCCTTCCACGGCCGCAGCCTCGGCGCCCTGGCCCTCACCGCGAACCCGGCCTACCGCGAGCCGTTCGAGCCGCTGCCGGGAGAGGTGACGTTCGTGCCCTACGGCGACGCAGATGCGCTGGCCGCTGCGTTGGACGACACCGTGGCAGCCGTGGTGCTGGAGCCGATCCAGGGCGAGAACGGCGTGGTGGAGCCACCATCGGGATTTCTCGCCCGGGCGCGCGAGCTCACCACAGCGGTGGGCGCACTGCTGTGGCTGGACGAGGTGCAGACCGGGATCGGCCGCTGCGGCGACTGGCTGGCCAGCGCAGCCTCTGGCGTGACGGCCGACATCGTCACGTTCGCCAAGGGACTCGGCAACGGCTTCCCGGTGGGGGCCTGCGTCGCCACGGGGGCTGCGGCATCGCTGCTCGGCCCCGGCTCGCACGGCACGACCTTCGGTGGCAACCCGGTGGCGGCCGCCGCCGGACTGGCCGTGGTCTCGATCATCGAACGCGACGGCCTGCTGGCCCGTACGGTCGCTGCCGGCGACCGGCTCGCGACAGCAGTGACGGCCTTGCGCCACCCGCTGGTCTCCGGAGTGCGGGGCCGCGGCCTGCTCCGGGGGGTGGTGCTGTCCCGTCCGGTCGCCCCGGCCGTGGCCGAGGCCGCGCTGGCCGCAGGCTTCGTGCTGAACGCCCCGCGGCCAGACGTGCTCCGGCTGGCGCCACCGCTGGTGATCGGGGACGCAGAGCTGGACACCTTCGTCGCCGCCCTCCCGGCATTGCTGGACGGAGCGGGCGGATGAGCGAGCCACGCACGCCGCTGACCAAGAGTGCGCGGCAGTCCCGGATCGCGGAGCTGATCGAGCGCGAGCAGGTGCGCAGCCAGACGGAGCTGGCGGCCCGGCTCGGCACGGAGGGAATGACGGTGACGCAGGGCACGCTCAGCAAGGACCTGCTCGAGCTGGGAGCCGTCCGGGTGCGCACGGCGAGCGGGGAACTGGCCTATGCACTGCTGGCAGGTGAGCACGCTCCGGGCACCCCGGCCGCGCTGGCCCGGCTGACCCGGCTGTCCGGGGAGCTGCTGCTCAGCGCCGAGGGCTCGGCGAACCTGACCGTGCTGCGCACCCCGCCGGGGGCAGCGCAGTTCTTCGCCTCGGCCATAGACAAGGTCGGCTGGGACTCCGTCCTCGGTACGATCGCCGGCGACGACACAGTGGTCATCGTCACTCGCGCTCCCGACGGTGGCGCGGCCCTGGCTGAGGCCTTTCTCAGCCTGCGCGCCGGCTGATCGTCCGTGAGCCCACCAGGTGCTGAAAGGAGACCCATGTCCGGAACCGACGCGGGACGGCTGTGGGGTGGCCGGTTCGCCGGTGGCCCGGCAGAGGCGATGTTCGAGCTCAGCCGCTCCACCCAGTTCGACTGGCGGCTGGCCCGCCACGACCTCGCAGGCTCCAGGGCGCACGCCCGCGCCCTGCAGGCCGCGGGCCTGCTGTCCGGGGACGAGGCGGAGCGCATGGTCGCCGGCCTGGCGGCCCTCGAGGCCGACGTCGCCAGCGGCGCCTTCGCGCCCGACCCGACCGACGAGGACGTCCACGGCGCGCTGGAACGCGGGCTGATCGCCCGCGTCGGGCCGGAACTGGGCGGGCGCCTGCGCGCGGGCCGGTCCCGCAACGACCAGATCGCCACCCTCATCCGCGCCTACCTGCGGCAGGCCAACACCGAGCTCGCCGCCGACCTGCGCGCCCTGGCGGATGCCCTGGCCGACCAGGCCGAGGCCCACCTCGGCGCGATCATGCCGGGGCGGACGCACCTGCAGTCTGCGCAGCCCGTGCTGCTCAGCCACCACCTGCTGGCCCACGCCTGGCCCCTCGTCCGGGACCTGCAGCGCCTGGCCGACCTGGACGCAAGGCTGGCGCTCAGCCCGTACGGCTCCGGGGCCCTGGCCGGCACGTCGCTCGGCCTCGACCCCGAACTGGTCGCCGGCGAACTGGGCTTCGCCGGGTCGGTGCCGAACAGCATCGACGGCACGGCCGCGCGCGACCTGGTCGCGGAGCAGGCCTACGTGCTGGCGCAGGTCGGGGTCGACCTGTCCCGGCTCGCCGAGGACGTCATCCTGTGGTGCACCCACGAGTTCGGGTTCGCCACGCTGGACGACGCGTGGTCCACCGGGTCCTCGATCATGCCGCAGAAGAAGAACCCCGACGTCGCAGAGCTGGCCCGGGGCAAGGCCGGGCGGCTGATCGGCAACCTCGCCGGGCTGCTGGCCACCTGCAAGGGGCTGCCGCTGGCCTACAACCGCGACCTGCAGGAGGACAAGGAGCCGGTCTTCGACGGGCTGGACCAGTTGCGGGTGCTGCTGCCGGCGGTCACCGGGATGGTCGCCACCCTGACCTTCCATCCCGACCGGATGGCGCAGCTCGCCCCGAGGGGCTTCGCGCTGGCCACGGACGTCGCCGACTGGCTGGTCCGCAACCGGGTGCCGTTCGCCAGGGCGCACGAGATCGCCGGGGCCTGCGTCCGCTACTGCGAGCAGCGGGGCCTGGAGCTGTTCGAACTGGACGCCGACCAGCTCGCCGAAATCTCACCCGAGCTGGGCCCGGGCGTGCTTGAGGTGCTCACGGCGGAAGGCTCGGTGGCCTCCCGCGACGGCCGGGGCGGCACAGCCCCGGTGGCGGTCGCGGCCCAGCTGACCGACCTGCGGGCGGCCGTGGCAGCCGCGGGACCGGTCAGCCCTGCTGCCCCATGAGCCCGTGCTCGAAGGCGAACACGACCAGCTGGGCGCGGTCGCGGGCGTCCAGCTTGGTCAGCAGCCGGCTCACGTGGGTCTTCACCGTCGCGTAGCTGACGTGCAGGTGCGCGGCGATCTCCGCGTTCGAGAGCCCCTGCGCCAGCGTGCGCAGCACCTCCAGTTCCCGCTCGGTGAGGCGGGCCAGGGCGGCGTCGCCTGCGGTGGTCGAGGCCGGCACGCGGTGGCGGAACTCCTCGATCAGCCTCCGGGTGGCGCGCGGCGCCAGCAGCGCCTCGCCGGAGGCCACCACCCGCAGCGCCTCCAGCAGCCGGGCCGGCTCGGTGTCCTTGGGCAGGAACCCGCTGGCGCCGGCCCGGAGCGCTGCGAACACGTTCTCGTCGTGGTCGAAGGTGGTCAGCACCAGCACCCGGGTGGCTGCGGTGAGCGGGTCGGCGACGATCCGGCGGGTGGCGGCGAGCCCGTCCAGCCCGGGCATCCTGATGTCCATCAGCAGCACGTCGGGCCTGCGGCTGCGGGCCAGCGCCACCGCGGCCTCCCCGTCCGCGGCCTCGCCCACGACCTCGAAGTCCGGCTCGTGGCGCAGCAGGACGGCCAGCCCGCTGCGCACCAGCGCCTCGTCGTCTGCTATCACGACTCGGATCATCCGGCCTCCTCAGCCCGTGGCAGCGTGGCCACCACCTCGTAGCCACCACCGGCGCGGTTGCCCATCCGCAGGCTCCCGCCCCACACTGCCACCCGTTCGCGCATGCCGAGCTGGCCGTGGCCCGAGCCGGCGCCGGTGTCGCCGCGGCCGTCGTCGGCGACGCTCAGCTCCACGGAGTCCCTTCCGTAGTTGATCCCGACCCGTGCCGTCCGGGTGCCCGAGTGCCGCAGGACGTTGGTCAGCGCCTCCTGCAGCACCCGGAAGGCGGTCAGGTCCATCGCCGCCGGCAGCGGCCAGGGCTCACCCGAGCGAGCCACGTCGACAGCCAGCCCTGCGCTGCGGCACTGGGCCACCAGCCGGTCGACGTCGGCCAGCCCCGGGCTGGACTGGAGCTCCTCGTCCTGCTCGCGCAGCGCGCCCAGCATCTGGCGGATCTCCTGCAGGGAGGCCCGGCTCCGCTCCGAGATGGCCAGCAGCGCTGCCTTCGCCTCCGCCGGGTCGGTGTCGACAACATGGGCCCCGACGCCCGCCTGCAGCGCGATCGCGCCGAGGGAGTGGCCGACCACGTCGTGCAGCTCGCGCGCGATCCGCAACCGCTCCTCCGTCACGGCGTTGCGCGCGTCCTCCAGCCGGGCGCGTTCGGCGAGTTCGGCGCGCTCGGCCAGCAGCTCGCTGGTGCGCCCGTGGCTGCGGGCGGCGGCACCAAGGGTGAACGCTCCTACGAACAGGGCAAGGTTGGTCGCGGTCTCGCCAAGACCCATCCGTTCGGGCCGCAGCAGGCCGACAGCGGCGAGCAGCGCCATGCATCCTGCGGCTGCGACCAGGGTGGCGCGCAGCGGGCGGGTGGCCGCGACGGTGTAGGCGCCGAGGAACAGCCCCGAGCCGATGACGGCGGTGCTCTCACCGAGCACCAGCAGGACGAGCACCGCCAGCACGCTGAGCGCGAGGGCGGCCAGCGGGACCACCCTTCGCCACGCCAGCGGGGCGGCCGCGGCGGCCAGCAGCAGCGTGCGCGCCCACCAGGGCAACGGCCCGGGACGGGCTGCGGTGGCAGCCACGGCGCCGAGGAACAGGGCGAGGGCCAGCCCGGCGTCGAGCAGCCAGGGCCGACGCCGGTCCAGCGCTGCCAGCGCGCGCCAATCCATCCCCATGAGCGGCAACCTAGCCACCCCCAAGTGGCCCCACAACGGCCGCGGGAGGTACGGCCCCATCGGTCTTGAGGATGACTTCCGGCGTGGTGGTCCGCCGCGCGCAGGTGGTCAGGACCGTCCCTCGGCGCGATGACGCCGCCCGGGCCCGGCCGGAAGGCTGGAGGCCATGCTGAACACCATGCTTGCAGAGCCGGAGCAGGCGCAGGACGCCCCTGTTCGATCCGGCTGGATTCTCGCCGTCGTGACCGGCCTGGCCTCCGGCTGGCTGGCCGGCGTCCTCCTTCCCCGCGGTCCGGTCACCGAAGCCGGGGCGATCGCCCTGCTCGCCGGCGCCGCAGCGGCCGGTGCTGTCGCCGGCCTGGCCGCGCGGTCGCGCTGGGCCCTGCTGGTGGTGCCCCTGGTCCACCTGGCCGCTTCCGAAGCGGCGCGCTGGGGCCAGCCCGGGCCCACCGCGGGCCCGGTGCGCCTGGACACAAGTCTCGGCTGGCTCGCCTTCCTGCTGGGCCGGGTGCTGCCCGGGCTGCTCGTCGTGCTACCGATGCTCGTGGGCGCCGCCTGGGGCGCCGGCCTGCGCAGGCCGGGTGGCCGCCGCCGCGGCGGGACGGTGGCGCTGGTCGCTGCGGCGACCTCGCTGGTGCTGCTGGCCGGGGCGCTCGCCTGGCCGGCTTCGTCAGCACCGGTGACCGGAACCGACGGACGGCGGCTGCCCGGCAGCGTCTCGGAGCTGGTGCCGGTGCAGCTCGGCGGCCACGAGCAGTGGCTGCAGGTTCGAGGCGCCTCCGCCGACCTGCCGATCCTGCTCTACCTCAGCGGCGGCCCGGGCCAGAGCGACCTGGCGTTCTCGCGCGTGCTGCTGGAGGACCTGACCAGTGACTTCCTCGTGGTCGGCTGGGACCAGCGGGGCACCGGCAAGTCCTATCCGGCGCTCGACCCGGGCTCCCTGACCCTCGACCGCGCGGTGGCGGACGTGGTCGAACTCGCCGGCCACCTGCAGCAGCGCTACGGCTCGGACAAGGTGGTGCTGCTGGGGGAGTCCTGGGGCTCGCTGCTCGCCGTGCTGGCCGCCCAGGCGGCGCCCGGGCGGTTCACGGCCGTGGTGACCAGCGGGCAGATGGTCGACCCGCTGGAGACCGACCAGCGGATCTACGCCGACCTGCTCGCCCACGCCGAGCGCACCGGCAACGGACCGCTGGCGGACGACCTGCGCCGGTTCGGGGAGCCGCCCTACGCCGACCCCCTCACCTACGGCTTCGTGATGTTCCACTACGGGCTGCTGGAAGGCGGCTACACCCCGCCGCGGTCGTACCGCGAACGGGCCGAGCGCGGTGGGGTGGGTCCCCTCGGCGTGTTCGGCCAGGAGTACTCGGCGGTGGAGAAGGTCAACGTGCTGCGCGGGCTGATGGACATGTTCGCCGTGCTCTACCCGCAGCTGCAGCAGGTTGACCTGAGGCGGTCGGCCACGCGGCTGCAGGTGCCGGTGTACGTGATGTGCGGCGACCACGAGCTGGCTGCCCGCACCGCGCCGGCCAGGCAGTGGTTCGACGCCCTCGACGCGCCACGCAAGCGGTGGTACCAGCTGCCGGACGCCGGGCACTCGGTCGCCTTCGAGCAGGCGGGCGAGCTGCGCCGGATCCTCGGCCGGGACGTGCTGGGCGGGCGCTGAGCCGGGCCAGTGGGGCCACGCCGGTGCCACCGGCGTGGCCCCGGGCGGGCGCTCGATAGGCTTGCCGATCGTGACTGGTGTTGTTGAGGAACTGACCTGGCGGGGGTTCATCGCCCATTCCACCGATCCCGGGGCGCTGGCTGCGGCCTTCGCGTCCGGGCCGGTGTCGTTCTACGTCGGGTTCGATCCCACGGCCCCGAGCATCCACATGGGCAACCTGGTCCAGCTCATGCTGGCCCGGCGCCTGCAGGCCGCAGGGCACCGCCCGTTCCTGCTGGTGGGCGGCTCGACCGGGCTGATCGGCGACCCGAAGCAGAGCAGCGAGCGGAACCTCAACCCGAAGGACGTCGTGCACCAGTGGGTGGAGCGCATCCGGGCCCAGGTGAGCCGCTTCGTCGACTTCGAGGGCCCGGCGGCGGCCACGGTGGTCAACAACTACGACTGGACCGCAGAGCTGTCCACGCTGGACTTCCTGCGCAACATCGGCAAGCACTTCAGCGTGAACCGCATGCTCGACCGGGAGGTGGTGAAGGCACGGCTGGAGTCGGGAATCTCCTACACCGAGTTCTCCTACGTCCTCCTGCAGTCGCTGGACTACCTGGAGCTGTACCGCCGCCATGGGGTGACCCTGCAAACGGGCGGTTCGGACCAGTGGGGCAACATCACCGCTGGGGTCGACCTGATCCGCCGTGCGGACGGTGCCCGCGTGCACGCCCTGGCCACCCCGCTGCTGACCAAGGCCGACGGCACGAAGTTCGGCAAGACGGAGTCGGGCACTGTCTGGCTGGACCCGGCGATGACCAGCCCGTACGCGTTCCACCAGTTCTTCCTCAACGCCGAGGACGCCAAGGTGGTCGAGTACCTGAAAATCTTCACCACGCGCGGGGAGGACGAGATCGCAGAGCTGGCTCGGCAGACCGAGTCCGCACCCCACCTGCGGGCCGCGCAGCGCGCGCTGGCTGACGACATCACCGACCTCGTGCACTCGCCGGAGGAGCGCAGGGCCGCGGCTGCTGCTGCCGCAGCCATCTTCGGCAGGGACGACCTCGCCGGCCTGCCCGAGCCGACGCTGCGGGCCGTGGTGGCCGAGCTCGGCAGCCCGCCGCTGCGGGTCGGGGACGAACTGCCCAGCGTGGTGGACGTGATGGCAGCCGCCGGCGTGGTGGCGTCCAAGTCGGCCGGCAGGCGCGCCATCGAGGAGGGTGGGGCGTACCTGAACAACGCCAAGGTCACCGACCCGGAGGCGAGGCTGGGCGACACAGACCTCCTCCACGGCCAGTACGTGGTCGTCCGGCGGGGACGCCGCACGGTCGGCGCACTGGCCATCGAGCGCTAGCCGAGGGGTGTGTCCGGGGACGACACGCCCGGGCGTCCGGCCGATTTGATTCCGGGCCGACGACTGCGTAATGTTCATCGAGCGCTGCCGGTGACACGGACGAGACAGACCAAGGTCTGGAACGGACGGATCGGGGCGCCAAACCACCACTGACTAGCACGGATACGGTGTGCGCCCATGCCAGGGCCCGCCAAGGTCCGAGGTTCGTCGCGGGTGGGGGACGGCAAGAAGCCCGGTTTGACACCGAGATTCGAGCCAAGTAAAGTAAGACGAGTTGCCCCAAGCGGCGGTGAAAGCCAAAGCGAGGTGCGCACCCGAAACTTGAGAACTCAACAGCGTGCTTAAAAGTCAATGCACAATAACGCACTCCTTGAGAGTGCAAACAAACCCCGTCCCAGGGGAGTGCGAGGCAACAGCCGAGCGCAATCCTGGAACGGATTCCTTTGATTATTGATAGATCCAGCAATGGATCCTGTCAGTGTCAAACCGAAGTTGACGGTAGCCGGGCATAAAAGCCCATCACCGATAGTTTTCAACGGAGAGTTTGATCCTGGCTCAGGACGAACGCTGGCGGCGTGCTTAACACATGCAAGTCGAACGGTGACGGAGAGCTTGCTCTCCTGATCAGTGGCGAACGGGTGAGTAACACGTGAGCAACCTACCCTTGACTCTGGGATAACAGTTGGAAACAGCTGCTAATACCGGATACGACCCTGGCAGACATCTACCGGGGTGGAAAGCTCCGACGGTCAAGGATGGGCTCGCGGCCTATCAGCTTGTTGGTGAGGTAACGGCTCACCAAGGCGTCGACGGGTAGCCGGCCTGAGAGGGCGACCGGCCACACTGGGACTGAGATACGGCCCAGACTCCTACGGGAGGCAGCAGTGGGGAATATTGCACAATGGGCGAAAGCCTGATGCAGCAACGCCGCGTGCGGGATGACGGCCTTCGGGTTGTAAACCGCTTTCAGCAGGGACGAAGCGAAAGTGACGGTACCTGCAGAAGAAGCACCGGCTAACTACGTGCCAGCAGCCGCGGTGATACGTAGGGTGCGAGCGTTGTCCGGAATTATTGGGCGTAAAGAGCTTGTAGGCGGTCTGTTGCGTCGGAAGTGAAAACTCAGGGCTTAACCCTGAGCCTGCTTTCGATACGGGCAGACTTGAGGGATGTAGGGGAGAACGGAATTCCTGGTGGAGCGGTGGAATGCGCAGATATCAGGAGGAACACCAGTGGCGAAGGCGGTTCTCTGGACATTTCCTGACGCTGAGAAGCGAAAGCGTGGGGAGCAAACAGGCTTAGATACCCTGGTAGTCCACGCCGTAAACGGTGGGCACTAGGTGTGGGACCCATTCCACGGGTTCCGTGCCGTAGCTAACGCATTAAGTGCCCCGCCTGGGGAGTACGGCCGCAAGGCTAAAACTCAAAGGAATTGACGGGGGCCCGCACAAGCGGCGGAGCATGCGGATTAATTCGATGCAACGCGAAGAACCT